>DIHL01000059.1 GCA_002420145.1 Bacteroidetes bacterium UBA5697 | reverse complement strand
AATACTCTTTTTAAAATCAAAAATCGCTGCTATTCAATTACTAATTTTTGTTTGGTTATTACCTCATTCAAATCATTTTGAATTTCGATAAAATATACCCCTTTTGAAAGTTTTTCTACATTTACTCCATAAACTCTAACTCCAACTCCAAGTTTTTCATGTTCTTCAATTACTTTACTACCAAAAACATCATAAACAACAACAATAGCATTTCCTTCTTTTTTTGAATTTAATCTAACATTAACTTCAGTTTTTGCAGGATTTGGATAAATTGGCCAAGTGGTCAATAAATCATCTTTTCCTCCATTTATAGACACTATATTCGTAGAAACAGTTTTTTCATTCATTTCGACAGATCTAACTCTATAATAATTAATAATCCCCTCAGGAGCTTGATAATCCTTATATGTATATGTAGATGCTTTATTATCAGCAATTACGGTTCCAATATCTGTAAAATTAATTCCATCCTGAGAACGCTCAACAACAAAGTGCAAAAGATTTTCTTCTAAAGCCGTGCTCCACCACACCGTATTTACTCCATCAATATGATCTCCATGAAACTCCTTAAAGTTTATTGGCAAAACTGTTAAACAAGCGCCAGTGCCACTACATGATGAAGTAAATTTATAAGCAGTATTAGTCATTGTCCAATCCGTTGGGTAGTTATGGGCTGTTACATTAACCGCAGGCACATAAATAGTTCCATTATAATTCTGTAACCCTAAAATAGCGTCTCCACCATTCCAAGAGGCACAAACTTGTTTATTTTTAATATGAATTTCAATTGAACCATCAATTTCAAAAATCTTTATTTGGCTAGAAGCCCTTGATGCTGCAATTGTTTCACAAGCTCCAGAATACATTGGAATTTCCTCCCAACTAATAACAGCCTTTCTATTCGGTGATGTTCCAGTAATGGCATATTGTATTCTCGAAGCAGCAACCGTTGCTGATGATGCCGGATTAATATCATGCCAAGGTGCTAAAATTGCGTTTCTAGGAACTGATGTTCCATTTATTGGTGCAGCACCTGAAATACTATATCCAGTAGATACTCCTCCTGCAGCATAGGTAGAAGTTGAAATATTAGGAAAGCAAGGTACAGCATCAAAAACAAAAGATGAATTTGAGGCTACGTATCCACCTGAATATGATTGTCCATCATAACAAAATGGAAATCCAAGATCAATATAATCAGCAAACAATACATCATCGGTTGTTGGCAATGAAGTTCCTGTAAAGACTTCAAAACTAAAAGTGGTGGAAGTTGCCGAATAATTCAAGTTACAAATAGTGCCGGATGACGCTGACAAGGATGTTGTAGCCATTGCTATACTATACGCATTACAATCTGGAGCATCATAAGAATCTACGATTAAATAATAAGTATTACCTGCCGTAACAGTTATAGTAGTGACGCATGAGCCTGAAGTTGTTGCTAAAGTTTTGGTACCTGTTGAACTTTGATTATTTGCCACGCAAACTCCAGTACCTGTCGGACATCCATTATACAACATTAAACCAGTATAAGAACCACCAGAAGTTAATGTTGCGTTAAATGCCGCTGTAACAGTGGGTGTAAAAATATAAACAGCATCCTCTCCTGTATAATAACTCGAACTACCACAGATGTTTGTGACATTTGTAGATGTAATATCATCAACATTCCCACAAGTTGTTTGTGCTCCAGATGTATATGGCAAGGACACGTTTAATGCTCCTGTACCTACAGAGTTAGGATTTATTGATGCTGATATCACCGCTGTAGTTGCCGATGAAGCTCCACAAGTAACTACTGCTTTAAAATATTTTGTGCCAGTAACCGCAAAGGTTTGTGTAGAACTGCTGCTTGATGCAGCAATTGATGAATAAGTGCCAGCTGCTGCATTAGAATGAAACCACTCATAGGTTAAACCACAGCCGCCTGTAGACCCTGTTAAAGACAAGGTTGTTGTAAAACTAGAGCAATTTACTGATGGTGATGTTACTGCTGTACCTGCTATTGGCATTCCTGAACATCCACTCATTGATAAATTTAGTGAATATGTTGGGTGACAAGTTGGCGATGGAAATGCATCAACAACCAAATAATAAGTTTGCCCAGCAGTTAAAACGTTGGTACAACTTGTAATACTTTGATTACCCGATGAACCTTGAGAATAATCCACGCAAGTTCCAGTTGTTGTGGGACAACCTTGAAACAAAGTCATTCCTACCCAAGAACTAGCAGATGTTAAACTACCACTAAAAGCAGTTGTTATAGTAGGCGTAAATATATAAACAGCATCCTCTCCACCTAAGTAACTATTACTACCACACAAAGCAGAAACATTTGTAGAGGTAATATCATTACCAGCACCACAATTTGTTAATCCAGATGCGGCATATGGCAATGTAACTGAATAAGAACCAGCCCCAGCTGCAGAAGCACTTACAGATGCAGAAATGACCGCTGTCGTTGCCGAAGAGGCACCGCAAGTAACCACACATTTAAAAAATTTAGGTGTTGCTGAGGTAATTGCAAAAGTTTGTGATGAAACAGTAGTTGCTGTAGCAACAGATGTATAGGTCCCACCTGCTGTATTACAATGATACCATTCATACGTAATACCACAACTTGCAGTGTTACCAGTTAAAGACAAGGTAGTTGTAAAAGGACCGCAATTGGCTGATGGACTAGCAACAGCAGTTCCAGCAGTTGGAGCTCCTGAACATGAATTAGGAGTAAAACGATAAACCGCATTATTGATAGGTTTTGTAGTTATATTACTAGTTTCAGTAACTGTTGATGCTGCAGGCGTAGTATTAATAGAGATAAAATCTCCACTTGTTGCTCCCATTAAACCAATTGAAGCTCCTCCTCCAGAAACAGCAGCTGCCTCTTGTAAATATCTAAATTCGATAAGATTAGAAGTTTCATAAAGCCATGCTTGAAAAGATATAACAGGATTAGTTGCAGAATAACTCCACTCCGTTTTAAACCACTCTACTTTAAATATTCTATTAGGAGCTGTACCAGTTGTTTGGTATCTCACTGCACCACCAGTACCAACCGCATGATCATCCCATAAGGGGGCAACAATAAGTGGGTTAGTTAAAGAATTAGATGCATTATCTAAATCGTTAGTATTAGATGAGCCTGTTAGACCAGTGTTAAAGGTTAACCAACCATTAGATGAAATTTTAATTGTTGTTTTATTTGAACAACCATACTGAAAAGTAAAAGGCAAAGTAATAGATGCTGAGATAGCATCATCAACACCTACTGCATGAACAGTTGTTCCAGCAATGGCAGTATATGCAGCAGTTGGTTGATTTGAAAACACGTAATTACCTGCAACATTTTGAGAAAATGCATTTCCTACTAATGCTACAAAAAAAATATTAAATAAAAATTTAACCATAATCTATTTTCCTAATTCTTTTTTAATTTGTTCATTATCCTCAACTCTATCAAAAATACAAGAGCCTATGATATCACTAAAGTCGCCAACTTTTAATAACAAATCTGTTGAACCAGTTAAAATAATCAAGGCATCATAAAATTCAACTTTAGTTGAATAAGACTTTACGGGCACTTTTATTAAGTACAGTGAATGATTTGAACAATAACCCATGTATCTTACATTAGGCATACTAGAAATTTTCTGCTTAACTAATATCTCATTTGAAGATAAGTTTGATTTATCTCCAATAATAATTTGAAGCGTATCTGATGATTGAGCCTTGATTTTATTTAAAAAAAATAAAGGAATTATGAAACACAATATGAATTTAAGTTGCATCATATAAAAAATGTAAACGAATTAGTAAGTTAAAGTTAACAAATGAATTTATATATATCAATCAAATATTAAGAAATTATTAAATACTTAAAAAAAATTGAACTTGTCTACACAAATCATATACTATTTAATTTGATAAAAATCAATTAATACGGCTCAAACAACACTTTTTTGTAAAGAAATAAACTCGTTATTAACAAAAAATCAGAATTGGGTGAAATAAGCGTTTTACTGAGTAAAACAAGAGTAATTAACCATAAAATTCATGTTTTTTATCGATTATTGGCTTAACAACACAATTCTATGTTTATAAAAAACGACTTTTTTCGACTACAAACGATTACAAACAACTGTATACGAATCTAAACGACTATTAACCGAATCTTTTTTTGTGTTGCTATTACCTTTGTGTCGTCGAAAATGATGAAGCGCTTCAAAATCAAAACACGGCAAAAATTTAATTTGTAGAAAGTATAATAATTTAAAAAAGAAAAAATCATGAACACATTAAGAAACCGCGTACAGTTAATTGGTAATTTAGGAACAGCTCCAGAAGTGAAAACGTTGAATGGAGGATTAAAAATGGCAAAGCTAGTCATTGCAACTAACGAAACATACAAAAATCAAAAAGGAGAAAAAGTTACTGAAACAACTTGGCATAATGTAACTGCATGGGGAAGTCAAGCGGCTTTTGCAGAAAAGTTTTTAGAAAAAGGTGTTGAAGTCGCTATTGACGGAAAGCTTCAAAATAACAATTATACTGATAAAGATGGTGTGAAACGCTACGTAACCAATATCATCGTGAATGAATTTACGATGTTAGGTAAGAAAAAATAAATATCATATATCTAAATTAGAAAGCCCATTTACCTAAAGGTGAATGGGCTTTCTTGTTACTTAAAATCATAACAAAAAAATAAAAAAACTTACACGTGAATTATACTCTCTAAAAAGAAGGTGTATCCTATTTTTTTCTGCAATTACTTTGTGCAAAAAAATACCATGCATAACGATTTTGAAATAAAGCGAAAAAAAATCATCAAACGAATTATTAAACATTCAGAGATTTTTAGTTTCTCATATCTAAATGAAAAAACATTAGAAGAACTTGAAACTCTTCAAAACGAAATATTAATAAAACTACTTGTGAAAATGGAATATAATATGAGACATAATAGACTAAATAAGCATCATTGTATTCAGTTAATCTTCATGCCCTTTTGCATTTTTAATTTTTTGCTGTAGATATAATTCTTCTTCTTTTTGCATGGCAATTTTCAAAGAATCGCTTATATCTTTCTCTCCCAATTTATCCAAATTAGGTTTACCAGCATTTACCCAAGCCGTATACCATAAACTACCAACCATCGTAATACTCTCGCGCATTCTTCGCTCCACTTGTCCTTTAATCATCAAATCATAACGATTGGTGTATTCAACCGAATAGGTTTTCATCATCACATTTCCTCTATTTTCAAAAGCATATTTTCTATCCGTTGGAAAATCTTTATTTAACATGGCTTCAAATTTCAAAACACTGTCAACCGCCATATGACTGTCGTAAACTACTTTCCATGCTGACTTTAGAGGAGAATCAACATACTTGGCTCTACCAACAAAATAATCGTAATCTTCGGCCTTTAACTCAGGTATTCTACTTTCCCAAAATCCATGAATTCCTCTTTGTCCAGTTAGCTGTCCATTATAGTTTTCAGTAGTATGCAATGGCACATGAGCATCTGCAATATAATGCCCTAAATCTGCGCTGTAATGAAGAATTCTATCTAAATTCTCATCCTTAAAGGCGTTTAATAATTTATAATAATGTTTTTCTATTTGCCAAGGAACTATGCCGTAAGCCATTAAAGTATCTTCGGAATATTTTTCGATAGCGGCTTTCCAAAATTTTGGTACGCTATCAAATGCATGAGCTCCATAATGATCTATATCTATATAATGCCTTGGGGCTTCTCCTTCTACTCCGTAACGACGTTTATCTGGATCAACCGCATGGTTTGTAACAAACTCAATGTGTTTTTTATAAAACGAAACCATTTCGGGTGGTAGAGTAAACACCGCCATTCTGTTTATTCGTTTATGACCATAAAAACCCCAAGATTGCGAAGACTCCTTTGGAATAATAATAATTAATCCAAAACAAATAAGGATAAAAAATAAAACACGTTTTAACATAGAAAAATGACACGATTAAAATCGATATCATTAAAGATATAAAAATATTATCGAAACGAAAAGATTATTATCTAGTCACTTATTAATGACCAGCAATCCAAAGAATAAATAGAGAGCATTACTAAATATCATTCTTGATAAAAGAACACTAAATGTTAAAGAAACTATGCTCCCCCTAATAATAATAATACTTTTTTCATTTTTTGTTGAGTTTAAATTTGATAGTGTAAAGTTAGTTTATCAAAAAAGTAAAAAATAGAGGGGCGCCCCCTCAATTTCAGAAAATAAAAAAAGTCCATCTGTCAGTTGACAAATGGACTTTTTTAAATTATAAAATCAAATTAAGCTTTTGCTTCTTGGGCTGCTTTAATTTTTGCTTTGATATTTTCTGTAGTTGTAGAATTTGGTCTTTCGATTGCAGAACCAGTTGCTCTATCCCACACTAAACTAGCTAATACTCCTAAAGCACGAGACACACCAAATAATACAGTATAGAAATCATACTCATGCATACCGTAGTGGACTAATAAAGCTCCTGAGTGTGCATCTACATTTGGCCAAGGATTTTTAATTTTTCCTGTTGACTCTAAAATTGGAGGTGCTACTTCATATACCATTTGAACGATTTCGCAAATATTATCGTGCTTGATGTATGTTTTATAAAAATCTTGTTGTGCCGTGAAACGTGGATCTGTTTTACGCAATACTGCGTGTCCGTACCCTGGAACTACTTTTCCTTCAGCTAAAGTTTTCTTAATGTACTCTGCAATTTGTTCTTTAGTAGGTAAACCTCCTCCTAAATTTTCTTTCAACTCCATAATCCAGCTTAATACTTCCTGATTTGCTAAACCATGTAAAGGACCTGCTAAACCATTCATACCTGCTGCAAATGCTAAATATGGATCAGATAACGCAGAACCTACTAAGTGCGTAGCATGTGCAGAAACGTTACCACCTTCATGATCGACGTGAATCGTTAAATATAAACGCATTAATCGTTTCATATCAAAATCTTCGTAGCCTAACATATGAGCAAAATTTGCTGCCCAATCTAATTTATGATCTGGTTCGATATGAACACCACCTTTGTATTTACGACGGTAGATGTATGCCGCAATTCTTGGTAAACGTGCAATTAAATTCATTGAATCTTCATACACATAATCCCAATAATCTTTTTTATTAATTCCTTTTGCATACGCTTTTGCAAATAAACTTTCTGTTTGCATAGCCATAATACCAATTACAAACTGAGTCATTGGATGCGTATCTGTAGGTAATTTTTCAATCACATCAAATACATGCTTTGGAACATTACTGCGTTTTTGCCACTCGTTAGTAATATAACTAACATCTTCTTGAGTTGGTAACTCACCTACTAACATTAAATAAAAAATTCCCTCAGGTAAAGGCTCAGTTCCTCCTGGTGCCTTTGGTAAATGCTTACGTAACTCAGGGATTGAATATCCTCTAAAACGAATTCCTTCTTCTGCATCTAATTTAGATGTTTCTGTTACCATACCAATCATACCTTTCATTCCTTGGTACACTTGAGCTACAGTAATTTCACCTAACTTTAAATCGCCATGATTTTTGATAATATCTTTAATCTCAGCCGCTAAAGGCACTGCTTTCTCGCGGAACTTATCTTTTAATCTATCCATGTTTATAATCGTTTTTAAAACCTTGTAAATTTATGCAGTGTATTGATTTAAACAAATTTAATTTGCATTATTTTTAAGTTATTTTAATAAATAAGTTAAATCAAATCCTGACTAAAATCATAGCCTACTAAAAGACTAGGAAATAATCTTTAGTTTAAAAACTCTTTTTGGGAGCTAATACAATATTACTTAAAACTAAGCCAGCTACCAGAGAAACGGCTGTAATTGTCATGGAAAAAGCGGTTTCAACTCCACGAAGTGTTTCATTATCCAACAAATTTGTGATACTTTGAAATCCTAAAGAACCAGGAACTAACAAAATAATTCCGGGAACCAACATAATTGTAACTGGTTTATTAGTTAGCATTCCGAAAACGTTACTTATTAACCCCAATATAAAAGAGGCTAAAAAGATAGAAAATGGTGCGCTTCCTAAATCTGAACTCAGTTTTAAAGTATAGTAGGAACATAAACATGCTAATAATATCCAAACAAAATCTTTGGGCAATGCTTTAAAAAGCACAACAAATCCTAATGGAACAGTTAAAAGAGCGATATAAATAGTCCATTGTGGCAATATTGGCAATGAAACTAACGATGCATTAACTTCAACTAGTTTATCTATTTGGCTTCCTACTCCAATTCCTAAACCTATCATTAATAATGTAATCATCGTGTTTGAAAATCTTGCCGTTCCCGCCAATGCATGGCCATTTACTAATTCGATAATAGATACAGTAAAAGAAAAGCCTGGAATTAAAATAATAAGCCCTGTGATTGTGGCCACATCCACAGAATAATTGCCTAAATACATGACTGATAACTTAGCAAAGGCGCTAGCAAATAAAGCAGAAATAACAATAAGCATCCTCCCTATTCTAGGAAGCTTCGTCGTTAAATCAATCAAAAAACCAATAAAGCAACCTATGATAAAAGATACAAAAATTTCAGCATAAGCTCCTCCAAAAAGCCTAGCTGCACTACCTGTAGAAATTCCAAAAAATAAAATTTCTATTAAAGAATGGTAACGTTTAGGTGAACTCTCAATTAAATAAAGAATTTTTATTGCGTGTGATGTAGTTATTTTTTGGCTAATAATATCTTCATAAACCTTGTCGATTTTATCGAGCTTTTCAAAATTCAAATCACCATAAGGGGCTTTAATAAAAAAGGTTTTAAGGTCTCCCTTTTGACCTACATTTATCATTAAGCCATTAGGAGAAGAAAACACATCACCCTCTAAATCTAAAATTTTACACACAGTAGCAAACGTTTCTTCCATACGATGAGCAGGAATACCATTGTTTTGGAGCTGTTTGGCTAGTAGTACAACTAACTCAACTTCTTCAGTTTTTTCAGAATTTATTGTTTTAGTCATACTTTAAGATTTAGTCAAAAGTACAAATTCATTTAAAAAGAGTTTAATAAAAAAACTCGGAACACCTTAAGGGCTTTGTAATGATAAGGTCAAGCTATAGCGTGATGAACTCCTGTCCGCCAGCTGGCGGATATGAATCCGATGCTCTAACCAACTAATTTCCAAATAAACTCTCTACCATTCGCCGTCTTTAACTGCTTTTCTCTTTTCATGGCTTCTGATTTTTCAGAAAAAACTTCAGTATAAATTAATTTCCAGGGTCTATATTTCAAAGTATATCCTTTTGTTTCTAAATGATTATGTGCTAATAATCGTTGTTCTATATTGGACGTATATCCAACATAAATTTTATTGTAATTTTCTGAATATAGAACATATACTGTAAACATATCTCAACAAAAAAGCCCTGAATCGCTTCAGGGCTTTGTAGTGAGAAGGAGATTTGAACTCCTGACCTTCGGGTTATGAATCCGATGCTCTAACCAACTGAGCTACCTCACCAAATATTTTTATTT
>DIHL01000039.1 GCA_002420145.1 Bacteroidetes bacterium UBA5697 | reverse complement strand
GATTATATATATCTTGATCATTTGAATAAAAACAAATACAAAATAAGTTTTTACGATAAACTTAATGAAAACAAGTTTCTGTTTTTTTTTATAAAAGCAGCTAATCGTATTTTTAAATTAAAATTATGGACACTAAATTAAATCATGAAGTCTAGTCTGGTTAGCATTATCATTCCAACATACAATTCAAAACAATATCTTGAGAGTGCGGTTAACAGTGCTTTAAGTCAAAGTTATACTGATATAGAAGTAATTGTTGTGGATGACGGTTCTTCTGACGGTACAGCAGAATTGTTTCCTGATTTTGAAAAACGAGGAGTAAAATGTTATATGCAGTCAAATAAAGGAGCTGCAGCCGCTAGAAATTTGGGTTTAAAAAATGCGAAAGGATCTTTCATACAATATTTAGATTCGGATGATATTCTTCATAAGGATAAATTAAAAATTCAGTTAGAAATCATGCAAAAAGATGGTGCTGATTTGTCGTTTTGTTTTTGGGAGCAGTTTACTGATAATGTGCTGGAAACTAAACCTTTTGTTTTTAAACATATTGATTATTCAGATATTCACAATGGCAAAGACATAATGAGAAGTTATGGCATGAAGGGTATATCTGGAGCGATTCATGCGATGTTAGTTCGAAGAGATATAATTGAAAAAGTGGGCGAGTGGAATGAGGAACTTACAAATAATGATGATGGAGAATATTTTACCAGAGCGTATTTAAAGTCTCAAAAAGTATCTGTTATAAAACAAAGTTTAGTGTATCATAGAGTTGGCAAATCGGACACTTTAAGTAGCGTAAACACTGACTCAAAGGCGAACTCTGCATTAAAAAGTTGGGATTTAATCTATCAATATATTTTGAATGAAAACGACGAAACTTTGCTGTCATATCCAAAAAAGGGATATTTTGTTAATTATAGAATGACTATGGGGAGCAATATAAAGTATGCTAAAATTTTTGCCAAGCGATTTGATGACATAAAATCTCCATTTTTTTTATCTAGTTGGAAATATTATTGGATAATAAAATGGTTCGGACTTTATAATGCTCATTTTGTTTTTTACACTTTAATAAAACTCAGACTGATAAAAACTAATTACTATCCTATTTAAGATTTTTTTAAACATAATAACATTAACGTGATACCAGTTACTAAAACATTTTTACCGCCTATTGAAGAATACAATCAATGGGTGAAAAAAGTATTTGATAACCAATGGCTTACCAACAGGGGCGAATTGGTAAATTTATTGGAAGATAGACTTAAAATTTATTTGAATATTGATTGGCTAACCATTACCAATAATGGAACAGTCCCAATTCAAATAGCTTTAAAATTATTAGCTAAAGGTGGCGAGGTAATTACAACACCTTTCAGTTATGTAGCCACTACTGCAGCTATCGTTTGGGAAAATTGCACTCCTGTATTTGTGGATATTCACCCCGAATATCTAACTATCGATGAGACAAAGATAGAAGCCGCGGTTACTGATAAAACAACTTGTATTTTGGCTACACATGTTTTTGGTAACCCATGTAATGTTGAAGCGATAGAAAATATCGCAAAAAAATACAAACTAAAGGTAATCTATGATGCGGCGCATTGCTTTGGAGTAAATTATAATGACAAAAGCATTTTTGATTACGGAGATATAAGCACGTGTAGTTTTCACGCAACAAAGTTATTCCATTTGGCCGAAGGTGGAGCTATGTTCACAAAGGATAAGGATCTGCAAATGAAATTGTTTTACAGTCATAATTTCGGACATGATGGTCCCCTGGCTTTTCATGGTTTGGGAATTAACGGTAAAATTTCTGAATTACAAGCTGCCATGGGCATGGCTGTATTTCCTTACATTCAACATATAATAGATGAACGACAACAGAGCGTTGACTATTATAACAGTGTATTGGATTTTTCTTGTCTTCAGAAGCTTAAAATTCGCGAGAACACAAAATGGAATTACAGCTATTACCCAGTGGTATTTCAATCGGAAGAACGATTGCTCGAAGTTCAAAAACAACTCAATGAATTGGATATTTTTCCGAGACGCTATTTTTACCCTTCGTTGAACACTATTCCATATGTTGATAGAAAATCAATGCCTGTTTCTGAAAGCATTGCTAAACGCATTTTATGTTTACCGCTTTATGTTGGTTTAGAAAAACAGGAAATAGATAAAATTGCAGGTATAGTATATTAAATGATCCGAATTAAGATTCCAAATCTAGATACATTACGCTTTATTGCTGCGTCCCTGGTAATTTTACAACACATTGAATTGTATAAATTCTCCTTTTATAGTGAAAGTCTTTGGCATATTCCTTTTTTTAGAATAATCGGGTGTCTTGGTGTAGCCATGTTTTTCGTATTGAGTTCTTTTTTAATTACAACCTTATTATTAAATGAGCAGAAAAGTACTGGAACAATTTCCCTGAAAAACTTTTATGGCAGAAGGATTCTTAGGATTTGGCCCCTCTACTATTTAATCATTTTTCTAGGCTTTTTTGTGTTGCCAAATATAGAATTTTTTCAGATGCCAGAAGTGCAACACCGTTTTGGTGAGGCAAATGGAAATACGTTTTTGCCGAATTTCATGTTATACTTTTTTGGTATTTCCAGTATGGCCAGAACACTTTTTGGTGATATTGCTTTTGTATCGCATACGTGGACATTAGCTACTGAACAATTATTTTATTTACTCTGGCCGCTCGTACTTATATATTGCAGAAAGAGGCTCTTGGTAGCAATGCTGCTGATTATACTTTTATACCATGCTACGAGCTATTTCCTAGTAACAAAATATGCTTATGTTATTCCGTATAACAGGTATATTTTTAGTTTCTTATCGGGTGTTTACATTCAATGCATGGCATTCGGAGGTATCTTTGCATTGGTTTTAAACAGAAAGATGAAGCTCTTGAATATATTGCATCATCCAATAACATTTTATACATCGCTTATAGCATCCGTTTTATTGAGTTTTGTCATTAAGAGTTTTACAATTTACCATTATGATTTGTATTCAGTTCTTTTTGGAATTATAATTTTGAATTTAGCCTCCAATCCCAAATATTCAAATGTCTTAGAAAATAAGGCAACAAATTACTTTGGGACGATTTCTTACGGAATGTACATGTATCACCCCATTATTATTTTCATCGCTATTAAAGTGGCACTGTCTTTCGGTTCGACTTCAATTATTTATATACTGTCATTTATCGGTACTGTTTTTATTTCCCATCTCTCCTTCAAGTATTTTGAAGGTTATTTTTTAAGACTGAGAGTCAGCAGGAATAATTAATGATATTGAGTGCTTTCTCAAGGTAATTAAAGAACAAATAAGATAACAATCGAAATTAAAAATTTGCAATATAAACCAGAAATAGACGGATTAAGAACTTTGGCGGTAGTACCTGGGTCTGTTTCATTTGGGATACGGATTTATTAGCGCCGGATTTTATGGCGTGGATGTGTTTTTTGTAATATCAGGTTATTTAATCACAAAAATATTAACTAAAAAGATTAGTGTCATCGACTTTAACGCTTACTTGAAAACCCTGTAAAAAAATATCAATTTATTTCTGTTTATGACGTATTCAATAAAATGACTCAGAATAATCAAGTGAAAATTATTTTGAATAAGGATGTTTTGTATTATGATGATGATGATTTGAGTTATCCTGGCACTAATGAGTGCAAAAGTGATTTGAAGAAATTGATAGTTGATAATATTTGAGCTTATTCTGATTAATAATGTCTTTAAACTTATAGTATAAATAATTAAGCTTGTAAAATGCAGAAAATAGCTATTATGCAGCCATATTTTTTACCGTATCTTGGTTATATCAGTTTGATTAAGCATTCCGATGAATTTATCTTGTTTGATACAGTACAATTTATCAGGCATGGATGGATTGAGCGTAACAGAGTATTGAAACAAAATGAAGGTTGGTTGTATATTCAGGTTCCATTAGAAAAATTTTCGCGTGAAACATTAATTAAAGATGTAAACATTAATAATGAGACCGATTGGAAAAAGAAAATATTGTCACAGTTGGTTATTTATAAAAAAGTGGCGCCTAATTATTACAAAGTAAATAATTTATTAAATGAAGTTTTTGAAAAAAAATACGACTCAATCGTTCAGTTGAATAAAGATTTACTTGAAAAGATATCTGCTTATTTAGGATTTCCAAGAACCCTGCCTGTATTTTCGGAAATGAATTTGGAGATTGATGAAGCAAAAATGCCGGATGAATGGGCTTTAAATATATGTAAAAAGCTTGGAAACGATATAACTTATATAAATCCAATAGGAGGATTAGATTTTTTTGACAGAGAAAAATATTCTAATAATAATATTAAAATTTATTTCCAAAAAATGCACTTAGAATCATATCATCAAAAACGAAATCCATTTGAACCTGGTTTATCAATTATTGATGTGATGATGTTTAACGACATTGAGGAAATCAACAGAATGTTGGATAATTTTGAATTAGTATAGGCTTTATTAAAATGAAAAAGAAATCATTTTGTCCACAGTTCATTAGTAAGAATGATTTTTATCATCTTAGAAATTATTAAGAGAATTAAAGTATATTGTATATTTGTTAAGCTATATAAATAAAATAATATGAGTGTTATAAGTTTTTTTGTTGATGGTGAAAAAAGAGATTTTACGACCAGCGATTCACAATCTTTTTCATTGGGGAAAGAAGAAGTTCTTTCTCAGAAAGAAACAGACGTTGTATATGATCAACCTTGGTATAATGAAGGTTACACGGAATCTGATTTTTTAAATCCAGATGAGTATAACGCTTTAAAAGATGGTTTAACAGAAAGCGTTAAGAGAATTTTGCGTGAAGAAACGGTTATAAACACCGAAGGATTTAATTTAGAAAACTATCACCATTATGTAAAAAGTAATGAAGATCATTTTAAGGTTGTTTCCAGAACAAGAGATTTATTTTCGGATGATTTTAATTTTCCAGTTATGACACTTTTACCACGTTTAGAAAAAATCCTTAATTTTAAATTGAGTGATATTGATCCGAAAACAAAGGAAAAAATGCACATTATTGTGAGAATTAATCGCCCTCAATCTAATGATTTTAATCCTCCTCATAAAGATGTTTATCACGGTGTAGATATAGATAATTACATTCCATTATTTGTTAATTTTTGGATTCCTGTATGTGGCTCTACAAATAAATCCAATCTACCTGTTGTTCCTAAAAGTCATTTACTAAGTGAAAGTAAAGTTCTTAGAACAATTGGTGGTAGTGAAGTAGAAGGGAATAAATACAGAGTTTGTGTGATTAAAACATGGGATGGAAAAAATGAATTAATCCGTTCGAAGGTAAAATATGGACAAGTATTGATTTTCTCATCACATCTTATCCATGGGCTTGCTCTTAATAACGAAACCGATATGACACGAGTGGCACTAGAATTTAGGCTTTTTAAAGCATAAAATGAAAAAACGCTATTGGTATGGGTTGAATAAGGAGACTAATCCTCTTGGTATAGGTTGTTGGCAAATTGCTGGCGCCCATTCTATTAACGGTAAACCAAATGGCTGGGGTAATATTGAAGAGAAAGAAGCTCTGAACATACTAATAACGGCTATTAAGTCGGGCATTGACTTTTTTGATACCGCGCAAGGTTATAATGAGGGTAGAAGTGAGAAATTATTAGGGAAAGCTATAAAACAAACGTCTGAGAGCATTGTAGTTTGTACGAAAATTGTTTTAACTGATGATGAAGTAAAACAACAAAATCTGAGTTATGGTTTTTCGGAAAGAGTGAATGAAAGCTTAAGGCGACTTGGAACTGACAGATTAGATATTTTGCTAATTCATAATCCACCAGACAATATTAATTGGAAAGAATTTAATAAGTCAAAATTAATTGAATTACAAAAGGAGGGAAAAATAGGAACATTTGGCGTAAGTACTAGAGGCCTTAGCGCGGCTAAAAATGTTGTCGAAGCTAAATTCGGTACAGTTTTGGAATGGGTATTTAATATTTTTGAAAGAAGGCCAGTTGATGTTCTTTTTCCTCTTATCGAACAACAAAAGTTTAATTTTATTGCCCGAAGCCCGCTTTCGCGTGGCTTAATCAATCCGAAATACTTAATCACTAAACCTGAATTCGGTAAGGATGATTTTCGCTCAACACTGCCTCTGGATTGGGTTGAATGGACCTTGGATTCGTTAAGAAAGTTAAACGCCAACGGAATTGCACCCACTGAAATCGTAAAAATAGCGACTCAATATTGCTTGCAATATAATGCGGTAACTTCCGCTATTATTGGTGTTAGAACTATAAAACAAGTAGAAGAAATTTTAAAAATCAATGCTTCAATCAATAATGATGAGCAATTTAAAAGTAACCCTTTAGAAGGAATAGCAACATGCTTTCCTAAATGGGCTTAAAAATACCATGTATAAATTACTTCATATTCACGCTAATATTATTTTCATTGATCATTCGAGGAGATATATAAGTGAACATATACATAACGAGATAGCATTCCTAGGAAAAAACAATAATGATACGGCTACTAAATTAGAGGAATATGGAATTAATTATAAAATATTTGAAAACTCAAAAGATGGCATAAAATTAACCATTGAATATGCTAATCAATTTGATGGTGTAATTTTTCATAGTATTGCCGAACCTCAAGTGCAAATTTTGTATGGTATTCGTCCTAAAGTAAAAACTTTTTTAAAGTTTTTCGGCTTTGAATTATACAATTTAGAGATGGACAAATTTTTGAGCGATAAGACACTAAAAATGTGTGAGAAAAAGCAAGAACATTTTTCATTAATTAATTCATTTAAAAGGAAATTAAAGATTTTAATGAACCTGGATTATTCTGTAAAACTTGATAACCAAAAAAAAATTTACCAAAAGTTAGATGCTATTTTAGTAGTTAATAGATTTGAATATGATGAGTTGAAAAGCTTATTTTATATGCCTAAACTTATAGAAAGACAGCTTGTTGATCAAGTTGGAGATATTGATAAGTGTAAAATCATGGCACAAAAGTCTAATGAAATTATTGTAGGAAATCATGGTGCGGAAATAAATAATCATATTGATATTCTTGATATTATTAAAGATGCAGATAATAAAGGGGAAGTCGAATTCAAATTGTTTTTCAACTATGGTAACACAAGCAATTACTCAAAAAAAATAAAGCAGATCGCTCAGGAAATTAAAAATGTAACACTAATTGAAGATTTTCTTTCAATGAACGAATTTGAATCTGTTTATGAATCAGCCGCCGCTTTGGTTATCAATAGTTACAGGCAAAATGCTTTGGGGAATATTTTTATGGCAATTGAAGTTGGTTGTAAAATCTATTTAAATAAGAGATGCTCAACTTATCAATGGTTAATATCAAAAGGTTTTCTAATAAGTGAAATTGATGATTTGAAAAAGGATTTAGAAACAGGAAACGTTAAATTAAGTGTAGAAGAACAACAGAAAAACATTAATTCTTTTATTGCAACAGTAGAATCATATTCCGTGAATGATTTTTTAAATAATATTATATTAATATTTGAAGAAAAATAAATTATAATGAAAAACTTTTTATTTATTATTCCTCTCACACCAATATCTCTTTTAAATGATAACAGGAAAGCTATACAAGAGCTATGTTTTAAAACATTAATGCTTCAAAATTATACAAATTGGCAGGCATTATTAATTGGAAGTGAGTTGCCTAATGTTGTAAAAAACAACCAAAAATTTATTCATGTAAAATATGAAGGCATAAAAGAAGAAAAGCTACAAATTGCAACTAAATTTATTTCTGAAAATAAATTAACGCCTGATTATATTATTAGTTTAGATGATGATGATTTTTTTAATCCTTACATTTTGGAAGAATTGACAAATGTAGATTTTGATATTTATACCGATAAGTTTCATGCTTTTTTCGAATACGAAACTCAAACAGTATCTCAGCAAATACGTTTATGGTTTCCTAATACTTGTATTCACAAATTTGAACATGCAATGGCTGTTCATGGAACACTAGCAAATTTAAATATCAAAAAAATTAATGCGCAAGTTCGATTGATTGAAAATGATCATTCAAAAATTCATTCATATTACAAAGGAAAAAAAATTATTTATGCTAGTCGTAATAATCCAGTGTATCTAAGGGTATTAAATAAAGAATCTATTACGGCAAAAAATAGTTTTAATTATGAAGTTTATATGAAACAATTTGGATATTGGAAATCAATTGAGTTCAAGACATTTGAAAACATATATGGCGAAAAAAAAAGCACTAACTCTAAGCTTAAATATCCTCTAAAAGAAAGAATATATCGTTTTCTACAACAATTAAATATGAATTTGTTTTACGATTATTTTTTATTTAAAAAGTGAAAAATATTTTACTAATATCCTATACATTTCCTCCTTATCCAGGAATAGGAGGAAGAAGATGGGCTAAGTTCGCCAAATATCTGGCGAAGTCAGGCTACACCGTACATGTTGTTTGTGCGAAAAATACTCACAAAAATATTTCTCTTTTTTCAGCTGATACACAATCAGAAAATATCAGGCTATATATTTTTAATTCTCGTTTCCCCACCATATTGCAGAATTTTGAACCAAATAGTCTAATAGAAAGAATTAGGTACAAGCTCTGGACGAAATTATTGGCGGTTTCAGTTAAAGGGTATTTTTTTGATAAAGCAATATTCGACGAACAGAAAATTTTATCTATTGCTGGGAAAATTATAACAACACACGGCATTAAAAACGTAATAGCAACAGGCGCTCCCTTTAGAATAAATTATTTTGCTTTAATGCTCAAAAAGAGTTTTCCTAAGATAAATTTAATACAGGATTTAAGAGACCCATGGACTTGGGGCATTCAATATAGCAAATTAACTGGCCAGCGAATGAAATTCGAGGAGGAAATGTTGAGTCAGGTAATAAAGCAATCTGATGTTATTACCGTTCCTGTTGAACCAATGAGAAGTTATTTATCGGAAAATAATCCTACTTGTTCAGGTAAAATACACGTACTTCCACATGCTTTTGATGAAGAAGAAGTTGTTGTAAAACAAGAATACAGTAAAGAAGGATTCAAATGTGTTTTTTTTGGAACAATGTATGCTGATATTGAAAATTATTATGATGTTTTGTGTAGAGTGATTTCAAAAAATGAAGGAAAAATTACTTTAGATGTATATACGGACATAGTAAAATATAAGAATATTGTCAAAGATAATGGTGCATGCAAATGGGTAAAATATAAGAAAACGATAGCTGGAAAGGCACTTTTTGAAACTTTGTCTCAGTACGACTATATTGTTTTTATTTACCCAGATTATGTAAAAGATTATCTTTCAACTAAGTTTTATGAGGTCATCCATTCAAAAATCCCAATAATTTATATTGCTGAAAAAGGGGTTACATCTAATTATGTTTTATTAAATAAATTAGGAATGCATTTTAACCAACACAATTTAAGTGAAGGATTGCAGAAGCTAATTGATGACCCAAATCAATTAATTTATAATAAGAATTTCAGCGTGAATGAATTTTCATACAAAGAAATGACAGAAAAATTGACATCTTTTTTCATCTAGACATGCTCTTTATTATTTGGCATCTTGCTTTCATGCGTTTTCAGGTTGAGCCCACATTAAAGACAAATTGTATAATTCTTATATTAATAATGTTCTGTGGATAGTTTAATGCAAATGATCAATCATATTGTTATAGTTTTAATGAGTCGATTGCGTTGAACGATTCAATAGATTTTATGACGCAAACCATTTGAATCAAAATTGTATTAATAAGTTTAGTGTAAAAATAACAGAAACGCCTTTTAAAAATAATAATATTGAAAATGATTAATAATTCATTCGTACAAAAAATAATTCAATTGAATCGAGATTTTCCTGATAGGAAAGAATTTCATGCACAAGCTGCTAAAGTACTGCCTGAAATGGGGAAAGATAAAAACTTTTGGAACGAGATATTTAAACAAAATTTAACTGATAAAGGTTATTTGCAACGAAAATGGACGATGTATGAAATTCCTTTTTTATACGTTTATGAATGCGATGATTTTCATATTAAGGTACATTTGTTTGTCCCTTTGAAAAATCACGCTTTAAATATTGCTGCCTCTGCTATTCACCACCATAATAACTATATGCTAACTACCTTTGCTGCTTTTGGATCTGGGTACGAAACAATGTTGTTTGAAAAAGACTTACAAGTTAATCCTCATTCTAAAGAAACAAAATTGAAGATTAGAAAACATTTTCACCAAAGGGATGAGAATGTGCATTTGATTGATGCGTGGGAGCCACACGTGGTTATTAATCCCGCTTCCTTATCTGCTACATTGCATATTTGGAGTCCTGATAAAAAAAGAACAACAGATGGCTTACGTAGCAACCCTATTTTAAAAGCTTTAAAAACTCCTTTAAGAAAAATTATTTATGCATTAGGTTTGGATAAAAAAGTTGGAATTGCAGCACAAAACACTTACCAGTTTTATACTAAAAATAATAAGTTTTATGCAGTATTAGAAGATGACTATTTTGCACTAACACGCTCACAGGTGGGTGCAGAAGTGGATAATTATTCAGTGCAAACTTTGTTTGCATTTATGCAACGTATGGGTTTTAAAGACTTTGAGTTTTTAAAACAAATGAAACAATCTTCTGATACGCCAAGCTATTATCATAAATGGATTGATAAATTAATTTCAGGAGAGGAAATTGAAGATACGTTTGCAAAAGAAACTATCAACATCCCTGGAGGTATTATGACAGTGGAAAATATTTTGGAAACTAATAAATTAGTAAATAAATTATGATGAATATTCACATTCTTATTGGAACTAGACCCAATTTTATTAAAGTAACGCAATTTAAAAAATTAGCAGCTCAGTATTACCCTTCGTTCAAAATCTCAATTATTCACACAGGACAGCATTATGATGAGAAAATGGCTGATGTGTTTTTTCGTCAGTTTAATTTGGTGCCTGATTATTATTTAAATATAGCTCCTGCATCAGCAAATAAGCAAATTGCTGCGATTATGATAAAGCTGGAAGATTTAAGTATTGAAATTGGTAAGCCTGATGTATTACTTGTTCCAGGAGATGTAAATTCTACATTAGCAGGCGCATTATTTGCAAATAAGCACAATATCAAATTAGCACATATTGAAGCAGGTTTAAGAAGTTTTGATCGGACAATGCCCGAAGAATTTAATCGTTTAATTGCTGATGAGTTAAGTGATGTGTTTTTTGTAACTGAGCCAAGTGGATTAACCCATTTGAAAAACGAAGGTAAAAATCAAAATGCTATTCATTACGTTGGTAATACAATGATTGATACAATGGTATCATTTGAAAAAGAAATTGAGACCTCTTCGGTTTTAAATGACTTAAATATCGCAAAAGATAAGTTTGTTTTAATGACAATGCACCGTCCTGCGACGGTAGATAATAAAAATGAATTAGAAAAATTAATTTCCCTTATTGAATATATTACACAGAATTACAAAGTTATTTTTCCGATTCATCCCAGAACGGTTAAAAATGCTAAAGAGTTTAATTTGTTTGAGCGCATTGTATCAAATTCAAATTTAATTTGTACAGATCCTTTAGATTATTTTGCTTTTCAAAAGTTAATTAAAGAATGTGCATTTATCTTAACTGATAGTGGTGGTATTCAGGAAGAATCTACGTTCCGTCAAAAGCCTTGCTTAACACTTCGTCCAAATACAGAACGCCCAGTTACGGTTGATGAAGGTACAAATACATTATTGCCATTTGATTTAGAACTGGTTAAGAAACATATTGCCGAAATTGAAAATGGAACTTATAAAAAAGGAGCAATTCCTGAATGGTGGGATGGAAAAGCAACTGAACGAATTTTAAGAGTTTTATCTCAGATCATTTAGTTGATGTTATATATTACTTTATTAGATCAATTTCATCCTGGTATTTATTCGAGTCAAGTAATTGACGTATGCGATTATTTGAATAAAAAACATTATGCTAAAATACGTTTGGTAGCTTTTCTTTCCATTAAAGAGTTATTGCGAAGTAATGCCAAAAAAAAGATAAAGCAACTTTCCCCAAATGCATTAGTGCTTCCTGCATTTCCTGGTTTAAAAAATTTTGAGTGGACAGCATTACTCTTATTTTTTGTTTGTTTATTTACTGGTGAACGTATTGCCATTTGCCGCAATGTGTTTTGCGCTAAAATGGCATTACGTATTAAAAAAACAGGATTACTTAAAAAAATTGTTGTGGATGGACGAAGTGCTTTAACGGCAGAGATAGGAGAATACGATGTGTTTCCAGTAGATTATTTACGTAGCAACATTCATCGTATTGAAAGCTATGCGATAAACAACAGTGATTTTAGAATTGCAGTTTCTAATCAATTGGTAAAGTATTGGGAACAAAATTTCAAATATGTGAAAGGAAAAGAAGTTGTTATACCATGTACTTTGGATAATAAATTCTTTAGTGACGATACATTTAATTTAAGCGAAAGAACAGAACTTATTAAAAGAGAGTTAGGGATTAGGCAAACGGATATTATATTAGTTTATGCTGGATCAGCAGCACCTTGGCAATCTTTTGAATTAATGGAAAAAATACTATCACCTTTATTAGAAAAAGATGAAAGGATTAAAGTTTTGTTTCTTTCAAAAGAAAATATAGATAATAAATATTTTAAACAAAAATATCCTAATAGAGTTTTTATTAAATGGTTAGAGCATAAAGATGTACTTTCGTATTTACATTGTTGTGATTATGGTTTGTTGTTACGTGAACAATCTTATACAAACAAAGTCGCCTCACCTGTTAAGTTTGCAGAATATTTATATGCTGGACTTCCTGTATTAATTACTGAAAATTTAGGAGATTTCAGTAAATATGTTGTTGAAAATGATTGTGGTTTTATAGTCAATGAAGAGCATACAGATTGGTTTTTACTAAAAAAAACGGATACAAAAACAAAAGAAAAATGTTTTTTATTAGCAAAAAGAGATTTCATGAAAGAGTCGAAAATAAATACATACTCTTATCAAAAACTGGTGGATATTTTAAAAACGCATTAATTATATTTAATCAATTCAAATAACAATAATGGAAAACAAGTCGAAGCCAGTATTAGGGCAAGGAGTTAGAAAATTGACCTTAAAAGACCAAGCACCAAACTGCGAAATATTTATTAATGAACCTATCTACACCATAAAAGAAATTTGTAGAGGAAAGAAAGTTGTAGATATAGGCTGTGGTTATGGAAGAAATAAAGAAATTGTTGAGGCTGCTGGAGGTGAATGGACAGGAGTAGAGCCATTTGAAGGTGGCGCTCATACTGTAGTTGCAGATGCTCAAAATCTTCCATTTAATGATAATACTTTTGATATAGCTATTATGGACGCTGTCTTAGAGCATATTCCAGAAGTTGAAAAAGCTATATCCGAAGTTTCTAGAGTTTTAAAACCAGGTGGGTTGTTTATTGGTTATGTCGCTTTCATGGAATGTTTTCACGAAATCTCATATTCACATTTATCTTTTAAGGCACTTGAACACTATGCCGAAACTTACGGAATGCGTTTGAAAAAAATAACTGGCGGTTCACGTTTTGGAATTGATTATCATTTAAAAGTTCTTTTTTATCCTTTGCCATTCAACTTTTCTAGACGAATAATAGCAAGTTGTATAAGAGGTATTATAAAACTAAAATCAAAAATTGCATACTTAGGCTTACGTTACAAAAGGAAATTAAATAGTAAAGAAGCAAAGGAAACCTCTGATTTATATTATAAGGTAGAATGCTTGAGACAATCGAATGGATTTGTTTATATTATTGAAAAAAATAATATTAGTAAATAATTGTAATAACTATCGATTAAATGATTATTTATATCATGAGATTATAATTTTAAATGAATAGAAACTTTGGATTAGATATTATTAGAACTATAGCAATATGGCTGGTACTTCTTCAACATGCTGGTATTGCTATTTCAGGATTAGATCCAATGAAGATTGGAGGAGTTGGTGTAGAAATATTTTTTGTATTGAGTGGGTTTTTAATAGGAGGAATTTTATTTAAAGATTTAAATTATAACAAACCATTTATTGTTACACTTTGGAATTTTTGGACAAGACGTTGGTTTAGAATATTACCACTGTATTATTTGGTTTTGATTTTTAAGTTTGCGTTGATTGATAATGGTATTGGAGCAAATATTTTTTATTATTTCTTTTTTCTTCAAAATAATTTTTATGGAATTGATTTTTTAGAAGTTTCATGGAGCTTAGTGATAGAAGAATGGTTTTATATTTTTGCGCCACTTTATTTGTTTATAATTACTCGATCTTTTAGAGATAAAAATCTAATAGTACTTTTTTTAATACTATTTATACTGGTAGTTAATATTTTACGTTTTGTATATGTTTACCATTTTAATGTGCCTTATCAAGGCGTTAATGGGAATTTTCCTTTTCGATTTGATTCTTTATTTTTAGGAGTTACACTTGCTTTTATGAAATTTAATAAATTTAAAACATACGATAAAATGCAAAATATTTATGTGTTTCTGATTGGATTTATATTATTTTTAAGCTATTTATATTGGATTGTGGAAATTAATACACCAATTTATTTAGTCGATGAATTATTGCTTCCAAGAACATTAGGTTTTTTAATTTTGCCATTTACTGTTACATTAATGGTACCTTTTGTCGAACAGTTTAAAGAATTTCATATTAGTACAAGATTAAAGAAGTTTTTATTTGTTGTAATTACTTATACCAGTGTATTTACATTTGCATTATATCTGATTCATCCATTTTATTATAGCCTTGTTCAGTCAGAATATTTTTATAGCTATTCGTTACTTTTTAAGTACTCAATTGCAATAATATTTACATATATTACTTCTTATTTTGTTTATACTTATTTTGAAAAACCTATATTAAATGTGAGAGATAAATTAATTATTAAGCCGAATTCTAAATAATTTTTAAAACTTTAAATTAAAGGATATTGAAATGATTTTCAATATCCTTTTTTGTATACGAAAAAAAGTTAAAATTGAACCGATGAGACTGAAAATTTTAAATCAAATTTGATTTAA
>DIHL01000057.1 GCA_002420145.1 Bacteroidetes bacterium UBA5697 | reverse complement strand
GCTTTAATAGTTAAGATTAAAACTAAAGTGTTAATCTTTCCATCTACCATATAATATTTATCTAAAGTTTTTTTTAAACGACTCAAGTATCCTTGTTTTAAACTGCGTTCAATTTCTCTTCCGCGCTTGTGTATATTTTTAAGTAATAAATCAGTGGAGGTATCTAGATAAACTACCAAATCGGGAGTAGGAATAGTTTTTCGTAAGGGTTTAAAATGTTTTTTAAAAAATGAATAATCGTCAGATGACAAATTTGTTTTGGCAAAACACAAGCATTTATCAAAATGAAAATCACTAACAGTGGTTGTTCCTTTTTTTATGTTTTTAAAATAATTAGTGAGTTGCTTTTGTCTATCAATTAAAAACGAATATTCAGTTGGAAAGGCAAAGGTTTCTTTGTCATTATAAAACAAAGGCAATAGGGTGTTGTCTTCAAATTGCTCTGGTAAATAAGTTGCCTTTAATTTTTTAGCTAATGCTTGAGCTAGGGTGCTTTTTCCTGAACCAATATTTCCTTCTATACAAATAAACATATTAAATACTCTTAAAATTGCTTAACATCCGACGAATCTTCACATTCTGATAATAAACTAAAGATAGTTTTATTTAATAAAGGATGCAAATAGTTTGATGCAATTTCGTTTAGAGGTATTAATACAAATTTTCTTAGGTGTAATCTTGGATGCGGCACCATAAGTTTAGGTTCATGAATGATATCGTGATTATAAAAAAGAATATCAATGTCAATGGTTCTTGGTTCGTAAGTTTTACTAATGGTTCGCATTCTTCCCAACTCTTGTTCGATTAATAAAAGAGATTCAATTAAGGAAGAGGCCGATAAAGTTGTTTTAACTTCTATGCATTGATTTAAATAAGCTTGCTGATTCTCAACCCCCCAAGCTTCTGTTTCATAAATACTTGATTGAGAAGTGATTTCCCCAATTTGTTCTTCAATTTTCGATAAAGCGAGTTTAAGAGCCGTTTCTCTGTCTCCAATATTACCGCCCAAACATAAATACGTAACGTTCATATAATTATTGGTAAAAATACAAGAATGTATCTTAAATTGGCTTATTCAAATGAATAAATAATTAAATATATAGAGATGAAACAATTTTTTGGAGCATTTTTTGGCTCATGTTTAGGGATTTTAGTGACAGGAGTAGTCATTATTATTATTGTGATTGCCTCAATTACTAGTGTGTTTTCGGATGCTATTAAAATGAATGAGCATGAGGCGTATAAGCCAAAAGAAAATACTGTTTTAAGAATTAACTTAAACGGAGATATTAAAGAACGTGAAGTTAAAAATCCTTTTGGAGATATTGATTTAGGACCATTCATGCCAAAAGCATCAGTAGGTTTAAATGATATTTTAGCAAGCCTTAAAAAAGCGAAAGAGGATAAAAACATCAAAGGTATTTATTTAGAAATCAGCGAGCCTGTTGCTGGTTTTGCTACTTTAGAAGAGGTAAGAAATGGTTTATTAGATTTTAAATCATCTGGTAAATTTATTTATGCTTATTCAGAAGGGTTTTCTCAAAAAGCTTACTACTTAGCCACTACAGCTAATAAATTGTATTTAAATCCTCAAGGCGCTTTAGAAGTGAAGGGATTAAGCTCTCAAATTATGTTCTTTAAAAAGATGTTGGAAAAAATGGATATGGAAGTTCAAATTTTCAGACATGGTAAATTTAAAAGCGCGATTGAGCCATTTATGTTAGATAAAATGAGTGATGCTAATAGAACACAAGTGGAAACTTATTTAGGTTCTTTATGGAATCATATAACAAAAGGAATTAGCGACAGCAGAAAAATTTCGGTAAAAGACATTAATGATATGGCAGATCATTTAGCCATTAGAAGTCCAGAAGATGCAGTAAAATATAAACTAGTTGATGAATTAAAATATGAAGATGAAGTATTTAGTGTCATTAAAAAGAATATTAATTTAAAAGAAGAGGATAAAATTAATTTTGTGTCCTTAAATAAATACTCAACGTCTGTTCATGATTCAAAATTATCTAAAGATAAAATTGCTGTGATTTATGCGATTGGCGAAATCGAAAGTGGAGAAGGTGATGATGAAAAAATTGGAAGCTTAAGAATTGCAAAGGCGATTAGAGAAGCAAGATTAGATAAAAACATTAAAGCAATTGTATTACGTGTTAATTCACCAGGTGGAAGTGCATTAGCATCTGACGTGATTTGGAGAGAAACTGTGTTGGCTCAAAAAGCAAAACCATTTATCGTATCCATGGGAGATGTAGCAGCAAGTGGAGGTTACTATATTAGTTGTTCGGCTGATAGAATTTTTGCTCAGCCAAACACAATTACAGGTTCAATTGGTGTGTTTGGTATGATTCCAAATGCTCAAAAAGCATTATCAGAAAAATTAGGAATTACAATTGATACTGTAAATACTAATAAGCATAGTGATGTTGGGACAATCTTAAGAGGGGTAACAACGGATGAGTATGAGTATGTGCAACAAAGTGTAGAGCATATTTATGATGTATTTATTACTAAAGTAGCTACTGGAAGAAAAACAAGCAAAAATGCCATTGATAGTATTGGTCAAGGGCGAGTGTGGAGTGGAGCAGATGCTATTAAAATAAATTTAGTGGATGAATTAGGTGGTATTAATGATGCTATTGCTTATGCTGCAAAACAAGCTAAGTTAAAGGAATACAAATTGGTAGATTTCCCTAAACAAAAAGATCCTTTACAAGAATTATTGTCAAATTCACAAGACGAAATGGAAGCTCGTACCATGAAATCGTATTTAGGAGAACAATACCTTTATATGAAACACCTTAAAAATGTTTTAAATTTAAAAGGTGTTCAAGCAAGATTGCCTTATGAAATGATTATTGAATAGTTTGTAATTAACCACATAGACACATAGAAAAATAGGCGTAAAAATTTGAATATAGAAAACATGTTTTTTCACATAGTTTTACTATGTGAAAAGAACAGCTTCTGATGCATTTCTATTTTACTTATTAAAACTCTATGTTACTATGTGGTTAAAAAACAACAATATTCTCATCTAACATTTTTTAAGAAATCGGTTCTCGTTAGCTTATTTATAATTGTTATTTTCACTGAAAATTAGAACCTATGAAGAATTTATTTTTAATCTTGTTATCATTATTTACTGTTACTGGATTTGCTCAAACTCCTTTAAAACCAGTTACCTGGAATGTGGTTTATGTTCCAACTAGCGCCACTGAAGGTGAAATTCAATATACAGCAACGATTGAAAAGAAATGGCATATCTATTCTCAACGTCCTACGGATGTTGGGCCAATTCCTACTTCATTTACAGTAACTACTAGCGCTGATTTTGATTTAGTTGGTAAAGTAGAGGAGGGGGAAGCCCATGAGGAATACGTAGCGGCATTTGAAGCAAAAGTGTTTGTATTTTCCGAAAAAGCAACCTTTAAACAAAAGATTAAGTTAAAAAATCAAAAAAGCTTTACCATAAAAACGTCTTTGGAGTTTATGACGTGTAACGATATTCAGTGCTTACCACCTACTATACTTGAGTTTACGGTTTTGGTGCCAGATTCTCAGGTGAAAAAATAGGCATTTAGGAATCATATAATCGTTTGAGTTTAATGGTAAACTCAAATCTGTTTTTTTGAAAATACCTCTACATTTACAAAACAAAATTATCCTATGTTAAAGAAATTATTCTCCCTTTTTTTATTGCTATTTACAAGCATTTCCTTATTAACAGCACAAGACAATCCAGTGCATTTTAAATTTGCTACAAAAAAGATTTCGGATTGCGAATATGATTTGCAGTTTATTGCTACCATCGAAGATACATGGCACATGTATTCACTACACGAAGTAAAAGATCCAAAAGATACTCCGCCAAACCCAACCGTTTTTAAGTTTACAAAATCGGCAGATTATGAAATAGTTGGAAAAACAACCGAAAGTAAACCCATCAAAGAATTTGATAAAGTGTTTGAAATGGATGTGCAGTATTTTAAACATACAGCCACATTTACACAACGTATTAAATTAAAGTCTGATAAAAAAGTTTCTATTAAAGGTAAATTAGAGTTTCAAGCATGTACCGAAGAGAAATGTATTTTTCCTCCTGCTGATGATTTTGAATTTCAAGTGCAAGGAAGTGCAGCTTGTGTGGGAACTGTAAAAATGGAAATTGTAAGTGGAGGAACAACTTTCACAGTTCCAAGTATAACGGATTCTATTTCAAAAGAAGATACAATTAATGCAGCTGTTGGAGAAGTGAAAGATCCGCCTGTTATTTCGCAAGGAATTCCTAAAGAAATAAAAGAAACACCAAAATCATGGTATGCTATTTTCATCGCGGGTTTTATCGGTGGTGCTTTAGCATTACTAACACCTTGTGTGTTTCCGATGATTCCAATGAATGTAAGTTTCTTTACCAAACAAAGTAAAACAAAGGCAGAGGGAATAAAAAATGCTTTATTATATGCAGCCTCTATTATTGTATTATATGTTGGTTTAGGTTTAGGAGTAACATTAATTTTTGGCGCAGGTGCCTTACACTCTTTATCAACCAATGTATGGTTTAACCTAGCTTTCTTCGTATTATTATTAGTATTTGCAATGTCGTTTTTAGGAGCTTTTGAAATTACTTTACCAAGCAGCTTCGTTAATAAAATGGATGCTAAATCAGATAAAGGTGGTTATGTTGGTATTTTCTTCATGGCTTTTACTTTAGCATTAGTTTCTTTTTCTTGCACAGGACCAATCATTGGAACTTTATTAGTAGAAGCTTCTTCTACAGGTAATATCTCTGGTCCGTTTTGGGGGATGTTTGGTTTCTCATTAGCCTTAGCATTACCTTTTGGATTATTTGCCGCTTTCCCAGGTTGGTTAAATTCTTTACCTCAATCAGGTGGTTGGTTAAATGCCGTAAAAGTGACACTTGGATTTTTAGAATTAGCTTTAGCTTTAAAATTTGCATCTAATGCTGATTTAGTAGTACAAGCTGGCATCTTAACTCGCGAAGTATTTGTTGGTTTATGGATTGTCATCTTTGCTTTATTAACGATGTATTTAGTAGGCATGTTTAAAACATCACACGATAGCGATTTAAAACATGTATCAGTTGGGCGATTATTTGTGGCCATTACTTCTTTCTTTGTGGTTGTTTATTTAATTCCAGGAATGTGGGGAGCTCCTTTAAAATTATTCTCAGGTATTTTACCTCCATTAGAGTATTCTGAATCTCCACATGGTTTTGGTGGCTCTAATGCTGGTGCTACAGCCCAAGCTTCTATTCCGCAAGATGCAGAGTTTAGCAAATTCATGGAAGTTAATAAAAACGGTATCGTTCATTTTAAAAACGATTACGAACATGCTTTGGCTTATGCTAAAAAAGTGGGTAAACCTTTATTAATTGATTTCACGGGACATGCTTGTGCTAACTGCCGTAAAACAGAAGATTATGTATGGCCAGATGCGGAAGTAACTAAACGATTAAATAACGATGTGGTGCTTGTATCTTTATATGTAGATGATAAACGTGAATTAGATCCTAAAGATTATATGACTGTGCAATGGTATGGTAAGGAAAGACAAATTACTGATATAGGTGATAAGTTTAAATACATGCAAGAAAAAATTTACGGACAAAGCACGCAACCATTGTATGTTTTAGTAGATGGTAACGAACAAGTGTTAGCGCCTATTCGTGGTTACAATCCTAGTATTCCTGAATACATCAACTGGTTACAAGACGGTATTAGTAAATACAAAAAGTAATTATGCGTTTTGTTATTCAAAGAGTATCTGAGGCCTCTGTAAAAATAGATGGTGCTATTTACTCTGATATACAAAAAGGTTTTTTAGTATTAGTGGGTGTTGAAGAAAACGATACCAAAGAAGATGTTGATTGGTTGTGCCAAAAATTAATAGGTATGCGTGTTTTTTCAGATGCCGATGATAAACTAAATTTATCAATACAAGATATTAATGGCGATGTATTATTAGTGTCTCAATTTACTTTATTTGCTTCTACTAAAAAAGGCAACCGACCTTCTTTTATTAAATCAGCTAAACCAGATATTGCCATTCCACTTTACGAATATTGTATTCAGCAATTATCTCAACTCCTAAACAAGCCTATCAAAAAAGGACAATTTGGAGCCGATATGAAAGTAAGTTTAGTAAACGATGGACCTGTTACTATTTTAATGGATAGTAAGAATAGGGAGTAGATTTAAAGTTTTATTTCTGTAAAGTGTTTTTTTCCTTATATCTCAATTCAGATTAAATATATTTTCTTTTATTTTTTTATATTTGATATACATTCGATTTGGATGTTTTAAATCTTATATAATGATTAAATTATTTACTTCAATTATTTTACTATTTTTCTGTTTTAGCTCTATAGCTCAAAATCTTAATGAACCTTGTTATTTTGATAAATATCAACGTTTACATAAAGTCGCTATTAATAAATCAGAGGTTGAAATTAAAAAAGAAATAGAGAAGTCAAAACTGCAAAAAGCGACACTCCCTTCTGTGAAAATCATACCAGTAGTTGTTCATGTAGTTCACGACGGAGGAACTAATAATATTTCGGATGCCCAGATACAAAGTCAAATTGATGTTTTAAACGAAGATTTTAGAAAAATAATTGGCACAAACGGTTATGGAAATGGCGTGGATACTGAAATAGAATTTTGTTTGGCAAAAAAAGATCCTCAAGGAAAATGTACTAATGGTATTGTTCGTATAAAAAGCCCTTTGTCTAATCATCAAACTCATCAACGAAGTCAGTTGAAATTATTGAGTTATTGGGACAATTTACGTTATTTAAACATATACGTTGTTAAAAATATTAATAACGGAAGTGGCACTTTAGGTTATTCTTCATTTCCAGGAGGGCCGCCAGACGAAGATGGAATAGTTGTTCGCCATGATTATTTTGGAAAGACAGGTACAGCTTCAACAACTTTAGGAAGAACAACTACACATGAAGTTGGTCATTGGTTTGGTTTATATCATACATTTAACGGAGGTTGCGGAGCGGATACTTGTGCAGATGGTGATTATGTTTGTGACACACCACCTGCAGCTAATCCAAACTTTGGTTGCCCAACTATTAATAGTTGTTCTATTGATGTGCCTAACGTAAATGATCAGATTCAAAATTATTTAGACTATTCAAATGATAATTGTAAAAACATGTTTACAAATGGTCAAGCGCAACGTATGCAAGCCACTTTAGCAAGTTTTAGAATTGATATATGGCAAACTTGGAATATTGATTCTACAGGTTGTAGTGCGGGTTTTGTAAATAATAATTGCAATGTAATTGCTGATTTTGTTACCTTAAATCCAAATATTTGTGTTGGTAATTCAATAACGTTTTATAATAAATCGCAAAATAATCCAACGACGTATCAGTGGTTTTTTCAGGGGGGTGTTCCAGCTACTTCTGCAGTAGCTAACCCTACAGTAACTTATTCTTCAATAGGAAATTTTCAGGTTAAATTAATTGCAACTAATAGCATTGGTGTGGATAGTTTAATTTTAAATAATTATATAAATGTAACAACTCCACCAATAGGGCAATCATTGCCTTATTTTGAAGGTTTTGAAGCGTATAGTTTTCCTGCAAATGGTATTACAATTGATAACCCGGATGGAGGTATTACCTGGGAAAGAGATACTGTGGCAATTGCTTATCAAGGCACAGCTAGTGCTAAAATAAATAATTTAATAAATATTAATTACGGTCAATCAGACGCAATGATATTACCACGATTTGATTTTACATCATTTGTTGGCATACCATATTTAAATTTTAAGTGGGCTTATGCTAAATCAGATCCAAATTATTCAGATGAATTGATTGTATTGGTATCAAAAGATTGTGGTGTAACATGGACTCAGGTGTTTTATAGAACTGGATCAACGATGATTACAGGTACAACTCAAACAACGCCATATATTCCCGATGCAAACACCACATGGAAAATAGCTAATATTAGTTTAGCAACTTATACAACGTATCCAAATGTGCTTATCAAAATAGTTAATGTAACTGATGGTGGAAATAATTTATATATAGATAATATTAATCTTGGTTCTAATATTACAAATTTAAATGATAATGAAACATCTAGTCATAATTTGTCTGTTTATCCAAATCCGTCAAATGGGCATTTTTATATTGACTATGAATCAATTAATCCAGGGGATGAAAGCATTGAAGTGAGTGATGTATTAGGAAGAGTGGTGTTTGAAAGCAATATAAAAGCACATGCTATTGGAGTACAAAAAATAGAGGTTTCTACGCCGTTACAAAATGGTTTTTATAATGTATTGCTAAAAACAAAGCAAGGTGTTTTTATTAAAAAAATAGTAATAAATAAGTGATAATGAAAAATATTTTAAAGAACAGTCGTTTTAATTGTAATAGCTTAATAAAAGGTTTAAGGAACATTAATTCTATCTAAGATGCCTTCATCTCTTCAATCATCAATTGAATAGAGGTAGTACCTCTAAACTCATTTACTTTTATTTTGTAAACAATGTCAACAGGAATGTTGCGTTTAAAGAAATTTAAAAAATCACCTTTATTAAAAGCAATGGCTTCTACTTTGGTGAGTTGTGTATTTGGTTGATATACTTCTAATTTTAAATGATTGTTGCCCACAATTTTTGCAAAACCAGTGTCTAACACGCCACGGCTTACAAATACAGGCGTCATGTTATGTGGACCGTGTGGAGCAAACTGATTTAAGATACGAACTAACTTTTCGTTAATATCGTCTAAAGCAATTTCCAAATCTACTTCCACAACAGGAATAAGCATATCATCGGTGATAGAGCGAGATACTTCATTTTCAAACGCTTCGGCAAATGCTTTCACGTTTTCTGTTTTCAACGTTAAGCCCGCGGCAAATTTATGTCCGCCAAATTGTTCTAATAAGTGAGAGCAATTTTCAATAGCGGTGTACACATCAAAATCTTTCACACTTCGTGCAGAGCCTGTTGCCATGCCGTTAGATTCGGTTAAGATAATGGTTGGTTTATAATAGCGCTCAATCATACGAGACGCCACAATACCAACCACACCCTTATGCCAACTAGGATTAAATAATACCGTTGATTTTTTGAATGGTGTGATAGGATCTAAATCCATGGTTTCAAATGCTTCGTCGGTAATGCTAATATCAATATCTCGGCGTTGAGAATTAGTTTCGTTTATTTTTTTAGAAAACTCAGTCGCTTCATCCGTATCGCTAATTAATAATTCAACCGCTTTAGAACCATGTTCAATTCGTCCTGCCGCATTAATACGAGGGGCAATGGTAAACACTAAGGTGTTAATGTCTAACTCTCTATCCTGTTGTTTGTTTAAAGCTAGTAATGCTTTTAAACCAGGACGAGGATCGGCGTTTAATTTTTTTAATCCAAAATGCGCGAGTACTCTGTTTTCGCCAGTAATCGGAACAATATCCGCCGCAATACTTGTGACAACTAAATCTAAGTATTCAAATACTTCTTGTTCATCAATTCCATTTTGAATGCAAAAAGCTTGTGCTAATTTAAAACCAATGCCGCAACCTGCTAGTTCTTTGTAAGGGTAGGGGCAATCGTTTTGTTTGGGATCAAGTACTGCAATAGCTTTCGGTATTTCATCACCTGGTAAGTGATGGTCACAAATAATAAAATCAACGTTTTTTGAATTCGCATAATCTATTTTATCATTGGCTTTAATACCGCAGTCTAATGCAATGATTAAAGAATAATTATTTTCGGCAGCGTAATCAATACTTTTAAACGAAATACCATAACCTTCGGCATAACGATCAGGAATATAGTAACGTATTTCTGGAATGTATTTTTTTAAAAAACTATAAACTAATGCTACAGAGGTGGTTCCATCTACATCATAATCTCCAAAAATTAAAACCTTCTCTTTATTAGCAATAGCTTTTACAATTCGCTCCACAGCCACGTTCATGCCTTTCATTAAAAAAGGATCGTGCAGCATATCCAAACTCGGACGAAAAAATGTTTTTGCGTCTTCAAAGGTTTTAATGCCTCTTAAAGAAAGTAATTTGGCAATAGTAGAATCAACAGCTAATGCGGCTTGCAAAGAAGAAACTTCTTCTACATGTTGTATTTGATGTATGTTCCATTTCTTTTGCACGGTAATAGTTTTAAAAGTTAGATAGTTTTTGAAAGTTAGATAGTTAAAATATTGAAGAAAATCAAAACATAACTTTCTACACTTTATAACTCATTAACTTTCTAAACTTCTGTTACGCAATGTTATGATAAACGGTCATGATATCATCATCATCTTCCATTTTATCAATCATCTTTTTAAATTCAATTTCTTCTTCTTCCGTTAACTCTTTAGTTGTAGTTGGAATATACGTTTTAATGGTTTCTTTTACAGTGTATTTTTTTTCTTCCAAGCCTGCTTGCATCGAACCAAAATCAGTAAACGCTACTTGCACAATTAATTCGTTGTTTTCATCATCCCATGTTAATTCTTCAGCACCGTAATCAATAATGTCTAATTCTACATCATCATGGTTTAATCCAGTAGAATCCACTTTAAATAAACCTTTACGCTCAAACATAAAACTTACAGAACCAGTAGTTCCTAATGAACCATTGTTACGGCTAAAATACACACGTAAGTTAGCAACCGTACGAGTAGGGTTATCTGTTGCACATTCTACTAAAACAGGAACTCCATATGGTCCATATCCTTCATACACAATTTCATCAAAGTTCGACGAATCTTTTTCTGAAGCACGTTTAATAGCACTTTCAACATTTGTTTTAGGCATGTTTACCGCTTTAGCATTGGCAATACAAGCTCTTAATTTTGGGTTCAATTCAGGGTGAGGCCCACCTTGTTTCACGGCCATCACAATTTCACGTCCTATTTTAGTAAACTGCTTCGCCATTTTAGCGTAGCGTTTAAACATTGTTGCTTTTCTGGTTTCAAAAATACGTCCCATAATCTATAAATCTTAAATTATCTAAATTTCGACAAATTTAACTCAAAATCTCAATTGCTTCACTACATTTACTATAAATTAAGAACAAAAATGAGCTTTTTCCAACCATTAAATACCTTCCAAGTACATATAACTTTACCAGACGTTTTTACCCGTCGTTTTGCGGCATTAATTCCTCAACAACGTGAACGAGTAAATCAGCTCCTAGAAGAAAGAACCATCTTGAATTACGCTTTGGATATGGAACGTAGCCAGCTTTGGGTAACCATGCAAGCAAAAGACCAAGAAACCGTGATGGATATTTTAGCTACTTTCCCAATTATTAAGGATGTGAAAGTAGAGATATTCGAATTAGCCTTTTTCGACTCTGCCCCAATGGGATTGCCTGAGTTGATTATGAATTAATGTTTATTTAGAAAAAATAAATTCTGTTCGTCGATTTAATTTATGTTCATCCTCTGAACAGTCTATCCCATTTTTACAACGGTTAATTATTTTTGTTTCTCCCATGCCTTTAGATGACATTCGACTTTTTTCTATTCCTTTAGAAAGAAAATAATCCATTACATTTTTTGCTCTCTTTTCTGATAATTGTAAATTAGAATTGTCATCACCTTGAGAATCAGTATGGCTTATAATTGATAGTTTTAATGTCTTATTTTCTTGTAGAGATTTCACAATATCATCTAATATTTGTTTAGAATCAGTTGTAATATCAGCTGAATTTACTTTATAATATACATCTTTAGTTACAGTTAATTCTTTTTTAGCAGAAGATGAAAAATCTTTTAATGTGATTTTAGTATCATCGATTTTTTCTTCAGATAATTTGGTTAATTCGATAGAAAGTAATTCGTAAACGAAATTGTTGCCAACTTTTTTAAGAGAGCGTATGTTGGAGCCATCTTGTTTAGCGATATATATTTGATCGTCTTTAACATTTGGACCGCCTGAGGCAACTTCAATTTTATAGGAATTTTTAGTATTTACGGTTTGAAAATTGAAATCCCCATATTTATCAGTAGTTGTAGCTTGAACCTCTATGTTTTTGTTATTCTTTAATATTACTTTTTGATTACTTAAGGGCTCTTTTTCTACTTTTCCAGTTAATAATTTTCCTTTATATGTAATTGTTTTACTGTTATTATTTGAATTACCATTGCACATTCTTCCAGTTTTTGAGATATAAAAAGTCACGTCTGGTATTGTGCCGTAACTAATGTTATCAAATTCTTGAAGGGAAACAGTCTTAATGTTTTTAAAAGTAATTTTTTTTGGGGTTTCAGTCGAATGTCCTACCAAAGTATTCTTTATTTCTAAAGTTAACATTTTAGGATTATTTGGACTTGATTTGTAAATATTGTTTATTGTAGCAATTGATAGATCCCAAGAATACAAACTTATAGTTTGTTTTTCTTGAGAATGGTCAAATAATTCCACGAAATTTATTTTTTTTAATTCCTCTAATGGAATAGTATCACCACTTTTATAACAACCTAAATGTAATTTAAAAACATTTTGACTGAAGATATTTAATGAAATAAATAGAAGTGTTATTATTAATGATTTCATATTCAAATTTTTTTATAATTCAACTAATCCAAAACTCTTATCCATTCTGATTCCTCTTTCTGTTTGAGCAACCGTGCAGCATTCGATGCTTGGGTCATGTTCAAAAAATAAGGTCCAATGATTATCAGCAGCTGTTTTTAAAATATATTCTTTTTCTTTCAAGGTATTTAACGGACGAACATCATAACCCATCACATAAGGTAAAGGCAAATGTCCAACAGAAGGAATTAAATCAGCCATAAAAGCCACCGTTGTTCCTTTATAATCTAATAATGGTAACATCATCGCTTCTGTATGTCCGTTGGCTTCATACATTTTAAAGCCAGGCATGAAGTCTTTTGATGTATCTATATATTTCAATTGCCCACTTTCTTTAATAGGCATGATGTTTTCTTTTAAGAAACTTGCTTTCTCACGTGGATTAGGATTTACTGCCCATTCCCAGTGTTTTTCGTTGCACCAGTAAGTTGCATTTTTAAAGGCAGGTGTTAATTTTGTTCTGTCAGAATTATAAGAGATACTTCCTCCACAATGATCGAAATGTAAGTGCGTTAAAAATACATCGGTGATATCATCTCTATGAAAACCATGTTTTGCTAATGACGAATCCAAGGTGTCGTTACCATGTAGATAGTAATAACCAAAAAACTTATCGTCTTGTTTGTTACCCATGCCATTATCAACTAATATCAAACGTTTACCATCTTGTATTAATAAACAACGCATCGCCCAGCTGCACATATTGTTTTCATCAGCAGGATTAGATCTTTGCCAAATTGATTTTGGAACAACGCCAAACATAGCGCCTCCGTCTAATTTAAAATGTCCGGTGTTGATAGAATATAGTTGCATAATAATTAATGAGTTGATGATTTAAAGATATGTAGAAAAGATTTGCGTTCCAAAATTTTTATAAGCCTGTCACTTCGAGTAAAATTTGCCTGTACTATGCAAATTTGTATCGAGAAGTATGCTTTTAAAAGTTCTCGATACATTTTTTGCAAAGAGACACCAAAAAATACTCGAACTGACAAAGCATATGATTTAATAATAATTAAATTTTAATTTTCCTTCACTTACTTCTAAATTAGGGAAAGGTATTTTTATAACATTGATACAAGTGAAAACAGATTTCAAAAACTTTGATTTTGTTTTAATGCGAGTAAAATCAACATCTAAAGAAAGGTATCCTTGGCGATATCTATTAAATGTTCGAATGGTTCCATCCGCATCCTGAATTAAAAAATTATTATCTCTAGCTCCAATCATACCATTGGCGCCATAACCAACAGCTATATTTAACCACTTAGGAAATTTATTTTCTTTTTTAATAAAAGAAGAAGGGTTTACACTTAACCAATAAATCTGGCCATTATAATCTTTTAATACTTGCATATACATTTCATCACCCAATGTATTAGGACGATATTTAGCATAGGGCGAAGAATAAAAAGAAAATTTTAACTGAACGCGTTGCTCTTTCCATAATATTTTTTGTCCAACAGCCATGCCAGTTCCTAAAGCATTAGCGCCAATATCTCCCCAACTAAATCCCCATCCTTCGCTAAATCCATCCATAAATTCAATAGCTGTCATATAGGTAAAACCACTTAAGCCGCCAATGAGTATTTGTTTTTTAGTAGAGTAGCCAGCCCAATCCATAGCGCACATCATCACTCTTGATACTTGGTAATTGGTAAATGCATGCCCGCATTTATCCATCTGCAACCATTCATCATTATCATTGAAAAAATGAAGTTTAGATGTATTATATTGTGCAAACCAAGCTTGATGAAGGTAAACCAAAGAGCCACTAGTTAATGCTAAAGAAGAAACGCCAAGTGCTATTTTTCGGTTTTTAAATATAGATAGAGAATCGTTTGAAAAAGCTGCAAATGAAATAAAACAAATGGATATGATAAATATTTTAATTTTTTTCAAAACTTAATTATACTAAATCTTTCACTAACATATTTCCTTTAGTGGTGTTTAATACTTCATCCATGTCTTTCATTAAGCGATTAACGATTTCTAATTCTTTACTATTTTCGATAGGTAATTCGTTAACTCCTTTTTCATCTAGTTTATCAATAATAAATTTCACTGTTAACTTAGAATCAGAAATGCCAGGTTGGTAACCTATTTCTTTATCAGTTGCCATTTTAACTTCACTAAATATACCTGTTTCAGCAAATTCGTTAATAACTACCCTTGCTAATCGCACGGGCAAATCTAATTTATGAGCGATTTCAATGGCTGTTAAAGCAGGTTTCCCATCATTAAAGTTTTTTACAACAAGATTTGCAATCATTAAGGCAATCACACGCTTGTATCTATCACTAATATTATTGATTTCGGTTTCTAATTCGTAATGATCTACATTTTGATGAGCAAAGGTTAATTCGGCACCAAATAACACAACAAACCAAGAGTATTGTACCCATATTAAAAATAAAGGTAGGGCTGCAAAGCTTCCATAAATTTTGTTGTATTGAGCAACTCCAATTTGAGATGATACATATGCCCATTGTAATAGTTCGAATAATATAGCAGCAACTAAAGACCCCATGGCAGCGCCTTTAAAAGTCACTTTTGTATTTGGCAAAGCCATGTAAAGAAAAATAAACATCCCCCACATTAATGCAAAGGCAAATAATTTTAAAAATAGGGCAGTAGCAGGACTTATAATGTCAATGTTTGAAGCAACGGTGTCTAATCCTGTTTTTAGCCAAACAGTCAATCCTCCCGAAAGAATAATAAAGATTGGGCCAATTAACATGATGGATAGATAATCCGTAATTTTTCTTGTCCAAGTTCTTCCTTTTTTTATTTCCCAAATTTCATTAAAGCTGTTTTCAATGCTGTTTAATAAGCTGATGATTGACCATAATAATAATACAATACCTACACCTGCAATTAATCCTCCTCTTGTGTTGGCTAACATTTTATCAGCATACACAAAAGCTTGAGTTAAAATATCTTGTTGATCTTGAAATTTCAATAACAAATCTTGTTGTAAGCTTTGTTCAAATCCAAAACCTTTGGCAATAGCAAATGCTAAGGCAATAATTGGTACAATAGAAAAAAGAGTGTAGTAGGTAAGAGCTGTTGCTTTTAATAAACATTTATCTTCATTAAATCCATTAATCGCTAACGAAAAAACACGCACCTGTCTCACTAAAAAGCCTTGCTTTTTATTAAGTTTATCAAGTCGAACACGCCATAGATTATGTGTTAAAAAATGCGTGACGCGCTTAAAAAGTGTAACTACGTTTGCCATATGATGTAAATATAAGCAATCTACAGTAGATTTGAAAAATGCTTATTTTGATTTTATTTCAGCACGTAATTGACTAGATGTTTTTCTGCTTCCATCATGGCTCCAGCCAGGAGGACCAAACACATACATGAATTTATTTTTTAAGGAGGTTTCTTTTTTCAAATCTTCATAAATGGCTTTCCATTCATGAAATACCATAGTAATAGGATTGTAAGTTTTAATATTAGTTGTTAAACCATATACCACTTCCTCTTCTTCTTTAGCAAAAGTGCCAAATACTCTGTCCCAAATAATAAAAATCATCCCCATATTTTTATCTAAGTATTTAATATTACTAGCATGGTGAACTCTGTGATGAGATGGCGTAGATAAAAACCATTCTAGCGGACCTAGTTTGCCAACGGTTTTAGTGTGTATTAAAATGCCATAGATTTGAGTAGCGGCATACATAAACATCACGTCTAATGGATCGAACCCCAATATAGATAATGGAATAAAATATATAAAACGATACAATGGTTGAAAAACAGAAGAACGGAATCCAACCGTTAAGTTAAATTCTTCGGATGAATGATGCGTGATGTGCACTGCCCAAAAGAAACGGCAGTAATGGTCGATTCGATGCATCCAATAAAACATAAAATCTTCAGCAAACAAGAGCACTGTCCAGTATAAAATTGGGTGAGCTAATTTGTCGATACCAGTAAATTTGAATTGATAAAAATACCAAAGTACGGCTAAGCAAACACCTCTTACCAAAACATCTAATGATAGATTAAGAGAGGTTAAATATAAATTAGATAATATGCCTTTAGTGCTGTAGTAATGTTTATGTTTTAAATAGCTATATAGAATTTCTATTCCTATCACGATAGTGTAAATAGGTATAGAAATTAATACAAGAAGTTCTTCTCTAAATTCGTTCATGAAAGTTTAATTTAAAAACTGTTCAAAGATAAGAAGCCTTTCAGTTTTTGAATTAACTTTTTATTCTTTTTTGCAATGATATTAATCATTTAACAAATTAGTCTTTAAATAAATTTAAAAAGCCTTTTTCAGTAGTTGATTTGTCTTTAAAATCAGTATAGGTAACAATATAAAAATAGGTTCCGTCTGGTGCTATTCCTGATTTGGCTGCTCCATCCCAATAACCATTTAGTCCGTCCCATTCATACATTTTTAGACCCCATCTATCATAGATAGCACAAGTCAAAGTTTTTAGTCCAGCAGAATTAATTTTAAATACATCATTGCTTCCATCGCTGTTTGGAGTAAATACATTAGGTATAATAACTATGGTTTCTTTAATAATAGTAACACATTTTGTAACACTGTCTTTACAAGCTGCATTGGTTGCAACTAATTTTATACAACAATAACCTGTATCAGTTAAAGGAATTGTAATTTGGTTACTAGTAGATGAGCCGTTGCAATAATCCCATAATATAGAAGTAGCTCCTGTACTTATATCGGTAAGATTTAAAGTTTCTCCTAAAGTCATAATATCCGAGTTTAATCCACTAAAGTCTGCAGATATAGGATTTACATTTACAATCACAGTCCCTGAAGAAATAGGACAGCCAGAAAAAGAAGTACTATTAACTACGTATGTTGTTGTGGTAACAGGATTAACAGTTTGAGAATAAGTGTTAACTCCATTACTCCAAGTATAAGTAGTTGTAGCCGAATTTGTTCCAGTCCCAAATAATGTTACTGTATCCGCAGGGCAAGTATTCACGGCAAGCGAATACGTAGATAAGGTTGTGTTGTCAACCGTTATAGTTGCTGTAGTAGATGTAGTGCATCCTCCATTATCGCCAGTTACAGTATACGTTGTTGTTACAGATGGAGAAGGGTTAATAGTGGAAGTATTTTCAGTTGTGCTCCAAGTATAGTTTGTTGCTCCTGTTGCTATTAAAGTTGCAGTTTGACCTGAGCATACAGAAGTAGAGTTTACACTAATTGTTGGAGTAGAAGTAACATTAACTGTAGCTGTTGTTATACTTTCGCATCCATTTATTGATGTTCCTGTTATGGTGTATACGGTTGTTGAAGTAGGTGTTACTGTTTGACTATTGCCATTTAAAGCACCAGGACTCCAAGTATAAGTATTAGCACCACTTACATTTAAAGTAGTTGTTTGTCCACTACAAATATTTGAACCGTTTGCTATTAATGTAGGTGTAGCGTTTACGGTAACAGTTGCTGTATTTATACCATTGCAAGATCCGTTGGAGCCAGTAATAGTGTAAATAGTTGTACTTGTTGGACTCACGTTTAATGTATTTGTATTCGCACCAGTATTCCAAGTGTAAGTTGTTGCTCCGCTTGCAGTTAATGATGCTGTTTGCCCCGTACATATCGTTTCGCTGTTTACAGCAATTGAAATACCTGAACCAATAGTAACTGAAGCTGTTGCTTGAGAAGTACAAGTTCCATTGGCGCCAATAACAGATACGGTTGTATTAGAAGCAGGTGCAATAGTGTAGGATGTGCCAGAAGTATTTCCTGGATTCCAAGTATAAGTTGTGGCTCCACTTACAGTTAATGTGGCTGTTTGTCCTGCACAAATTGTAACAGAATTTAAAGCTAAGGTTGGAGTTGAGGTTATGCTAACGGTTGCCGTTGTTGTATTTGAACAAGTCCCATTTAATCCAGTAATTGTGTATGTTGAATTTGTAGTAGGAGTTACTACAATACTACTAGTAGTTTGTCCTCCAGGAGTCCAAGTGTAATTGGTTGCCCCGTTAGCTGTTAAAGTAGCTGAGCTTCCAGAACAAATAGATGAACTGGCTACTGTAATTGTTGGTTGAGATGCTACAGTAACAGTTGCAGTATTGTTTCCTGAACAAGAACCATTAATTCCAGAAACAGTATAAACAGTTGTACTTGTAGGGCTTACATTTAATGTGTTTGTGTTTGCACCTGTATTCCAAGTATAAGATGTTGCTCCATTTGCCGTTAAGGATGCAGTTTGTCCAGCACATATGGTAGGACTATTAACTGTTATTGAAATACCTGAACCAATAGTAACTGAAGCCGTTGCTTGAGAAGTACAAGTCCCGTTGGCACCAATAACAGAAACAGTTGTGTTAGAAGCAGGTGCAATAGTGTAGGATGTCCCAGAAACACTTCCTGGATTCCATGTATAAGTTGTTGCTCCACTCACAGTTAATGTAGCTGTTTGACCAGGACAAATAGTCGAAGAGTTAGTAGCCAGAGTTGGAGTCGCTGTTACGCTAACCGTTGCTGTTGTTGAATTTGTACAAGTTCCATTTGAGCCAGTGATAGAATATGTTGTACTAGTTGTTGGAGTGACAACAATACTACTAGTAATTTGTCCTCCTGGAGCCCAAGTATAATTAGTTGCGCCATTTGCGGTTAAGGTTGCTGAGCTTCCCGAACAAATAGTAGTATTTGAAACAGAAATAGTTGGCTGAGAAGCAACGGTTACGGTAACTGTTCTAGAAGCATTACAAGAACTAGTTGTTCCATTAACAGTATAAACAGTTGTAGAGGAAGGAGAAACAGAAATTGTATTTGTATTTGGTCCTGTATTCCATGTGTAAGTGGAAGCACCGCTTGCAGTTAATGTTACGGATTGTGAAGGACAAATAGTTTGGTTAGAAACAGTAATAGTAGGATTAGAATTTACTGTTAAAGAAGTAGTAATTTGAGAAGTACAAGTTCCGCTAGCACCAATTACAGAAACTGTTCCAGAAGATGTTGCATTTGTTGTATAAGTGCTTCCTGTAATACTTCCTGGATTCCAAGTGTAGGATGTTGCCCCACTAACAGTAAATGTAGCTATTTGTCCGACACAAATAGTTTTTGAACTTGCTGAAAGAGTAGGAGTAGAGGTAATATTTACGGATGCTGTTGTACTATTTGTACAAGTTGCATTAGCACCTATAATAGTATAAGTTGTATTTGTTGTTGGGGTTACAACGATACTAGTAGTTGTTTGCCCTCCAGGAGACCAAGTGTAATTGCTTGCTCCAGTTGCTGTTAATGTTGCCGAGTTGCCAGCACATATAGTTGTATTTGCAACAGAAATAGTTGGTTGTGATGAAACAGTGACAGCTGTTGTTTGCGTTCCTGAACATAAACCTGCTGTTCCGTTAATAGTGTAAATAGTTGTGGATGAGGGTGAAACAGAAATAGTATTAGTTGTTTGTCCTGTATTCCAAGTGTAAGTTGTTGCTCCGCTTGCAGTTAATACAACTGTTTGAGAAGGGCAAATGGTTGGACTATTTGCAGAGATTGTTAATCCTGAATTAACAGTAATAATAATAGGTTGACGATATGTTCCTGGGCAGACACCTGCAAATAGCGTATAAGTTCCAGCGGTTGTATAACCTGGTGAAGCGTATGCTGTTCCTGTTGCTATAGCAGAACCTCCTACATTTGAATTATACCAGCTAATAGAAGTACTCGGCTCTGTTGAAGAAGCTGTTACTGTAAAGGATTGATTTGTGCAAATTGTTTGGCTAGCAGAAGTATTTAACGTATAGCTAGTTGCAGAGCCGGTTCCTCCAGCTCCACCTCTAGTAGCGCCATTTGGAGGGAAGTTATTTCCAATGTTATTGGCATTACCTGTTACTGTTCCATTATTACCTCCTGCAATTGCATTACTAGGTAAAGTTCCTGAAGAGGCAATGTATCCACCACCCCCACCAGCGCCTGGTCCATATGCTGTAGCATTTGGAAAACCACAATTGAAATTGACATTTCCTCCATTGCCACCAACAGCACTTAATGCAGTTGCTGCGGTTAAATTAATAGAGCCATTTACATTTAAAATAATGGCTCCACCTCCGCCTCCGCCTCCGGCACCATCATTGGATGAACATCCGACACCTGTATTCGAAGCATTGGCACCATCTGCCAGTATTGTTCCCGAACCTGTTATATTACCATAGCATAAAATATATACTAATCCACCTCCATTTCCTCCTGCGGTTGCTCTATTGTCATTACCTTGTCCGGCTCCACCTCCACCACCAAGAAATAATCTGCCATTCGTATAATTTAAAGGTCTCCCGCCAAACCCACCAACTGCTCTTCGTTTATCACCACCCCATGCATTTGTAGCTGTACTATATGTTCCAGGAGGAACAGTCGAGACATTTTGATTACTGTTTGAAAATGAATAGCCACCTCTTCCTCCGCCCGAAGATGCATTGGTTGCCATACCTGCAAATTCTAAATTCCATATCGTGTTATATCCAGTTGCAGGATTTCCTAAACTATTAAACGGAACGCCATTGTGTCCATTTGCCCCACCACCACCGCCAGAGTTGTGAGAGTTGCCTCCTCCTCCTCCGTTTGCCATATTTCCTCTTGAAAATACAGATGCATAGTTTCTGTAAAAAGCAGAGTCACCTGCAATTGATTCTCCTTTTGCACCACCCTCTTGAGATTTATTGCAACCATACTTATCGCTACTGATAATTGTGGTTGGTGTATAGTTGAAAACAGCCCCCCCTCTAAAACCTTTTCCAGAAACATTAAAAGCTCCTGCTGTATTCAGTGTAATGCTATTTTCAACTTCTACTGCGCAAACTCCTCCTGTACTTCCGTCCCATTGTGCACATGATATCGTTCCAGGACCATTTAAAGTTAAAGATGAATATCTTGGTACACGCACTACTTGCACTCTGCCTAGTAAATTTACGCTCCCTGTAACAATATTTACAGTTTTAGTAACATCATAACTATTTTTTAAATCACAGTCAACTACAATAGTTGTGCTGTTTGGAATTGAACTGATTTGAGCAAATTCATTCATGCCACAGTTATTGTAATTTGTGATACGCCCATAAGTAGTATCTGTTGGCAATGCTGAATTTCCGTCAAACCAAGGGCCGGTTGTTCCTCCATGATATGCATTAACACTTGTTCCTTGCATTTGGATAATCATAATCAGGTCTCCAATAGCAAAACCGGCAGTATTGCCAACACTAATTGTACTAGAACCTGCTCCTGCAATTATATTACTGGTTACAGGAGTGTAAATATTTACAACTGTATTCGCAGCACCAATGGTTGGTGTACCATCTTTACCTCTTTGAGAAAATAAATTAAAGCTTAAAAAAATTAAGCTAAGGGCGTATATACGTTTCATTTTTATACTTTTTAGAACTCTACAAGATAAGAAAAAATCTCTCTTTTTTCTAAATATTCAGAAAATCAACAAAAAGTAAAATGTTAAATTTTAATCCTTCTTATTACTACTAAATCCTACTAGAATGATGAGAATCCAGCCAGCAATAAAAAATAAACCTCCAATTGGGGTAATAGGGCCTAATACTTTCAACCACTCAGCTCCAAATAAATTTCGGGTACATAAAAGATATAGAGACCCAGAAAACATCAATATTCCAATTAAAAAACAATTATAAGCACAATTAATAAATTTATGTG
>DIHL01000072.1 GCA_002420145.1 Bacteroidetes bacterium UBA5697 | reverse complement strand
GAAAGGCTTTTGTGTTTTTATAGCTTCTAATTCTTAGAAATATTTTTTGATATAGGCTTCAAATTTTTTAGTATCAACGATAGAAATATTACTTCCTTTAATTTCAACCAAACCTTCTTGTTTAAAATCACTTAAGGTTCTAATAAGAGATTCTGTAGCAGTGCCAACAATATTAGCTAAATCTTCACGAGAGATAGAAATACTAAAACTATCTTTTACGTTTTGCTGATAATTTTTTTGAAGTTTTAATAATGCTTCAGCAACGCGTTTTTTTACGCTGCTATATGCCATTTTTAATAATTGTTCTTCTTTATCTTGTATTTCGTTAGATAATAATCTTACAAAGCGTTTCATTACTCCATGATTTTTATTTAATAAAGCATAAAAATCTTCTTTAGGTATTAATACCACACTTGAATCTTCTAATGCTTCAGCGCTTTCATTGTAAGGAGTTTCGTCTAATAGGGCAGTATATCCAAAAAAATCACCTTCTTTATGTAATGAGATAATTAATTCTTTGCCGTATTCATGTGCTCTAAAAGATTTTACTTTACCTTTTTGTAATAAGTATAAATAGTTTGGATTGTTTCCTTCGGTATAAATTAATTCTTTCTTTTTGTAATTTTTTACTTTTGCTGAGTCACTTAGATGTTTTAATTCTTCTAAAGATTTAGCTTCGTCTAAAAAAGAATTTATTCCAGCCTCATCTCTTGAGTAATCGGCTTTTAATAATTCTGATTTTTTTAATCTACTTTCAACAGCTTTTAGTAATTCAATATCATCAAATGGTTTAGTGATATAATCATCAGCTCCCATTTCCATTCCTTTTCTAAAATCACCTCTTTCAGATTTTGCTGTTAAAAAGATAAAAGGAATAGATGCAGTTTTAGGATTTTTACTTAATAAATGAATAACTCCATAACCATCTAATACAGGCATCATAATGTCGCAAATAATTAAATCAACATCATTATTATTTGCTATTTCAACACCAACTTTTCCATTCTCAGCTTGCAATACTTTATAGTTTGCAAGTTCTAAAATTTCGGCGGTATTTTCTCTTACCTCTGTATTATCTTCAATTAAAAGTATTGTCTTCATTTTGTAATGGTAAATTAATATAAAATATGGTTCCTTTGTTTAATTCGCTTTCAAATTTGATCGTGCCTTTCAACACCTCTACATATTTTGAAACAATGCTTAGTCCTAAACCGGTTCCCTGAATGTTTAAAGCATTTTTTGCACGGAAAAACCTTTCAAATAGATCATTTTGTTCATCAGCAGGTATTCCCATTCCGCTATCTTTTACAATTAACTGTAGTTCATTATTTGCGTTAACTGTAGTAATATCTATATCCTTATTTTCAGAAGAAAATTTACTAGCGTTAGAAACTAAGTTAATAATCATGTTTTTTAAAAACTGTTTATCACAAACAAAGTTTTTATCTCCTTGATGACTATAATTTACTACTTGTCCTAGCTTTAAAAAATTGCTCAACTCATTTAAACTTTCATTAATATATGCAGGAATATCAATTGAGACAAGGTTCACACTTATTTTCCCTTCTTCTAATTTACCAGCCGATAAAAAATCGTTCAATATAAGTGTCATGTTTGTGACAGCTGATTTAATTCTATCAACGTGCTTGTGACGTTTTTCTTCTTCTTCAGTGTTTTTATATTTGCCAATTAAGGATGCTGATGAAAGTATTGTACTTAAAGGTGTTCTAAATTCATGAGAGGCCATCGTTACAAAACGAGACTTCATGTCATTTAATTCTTTTTCTTTTTCTAAAGCAGCACTGAGCTCATCTTTAGATGCTTCTAATTGATGAAGTGTTTCTTTTAATATTTTGGTTCGCTCTTCAACTTTTAATTCAAGTTCTGCATTTACACGTTTTATCCGTTCTTCAGCTTCTTTTCTTTCGGTTCTATCAATAATGAATGCTATTACAAACATTTCATCATTAGTTTTATAATGACTTAAACTAATTTCTACAGGAAATTCATGTCCATCTTTCTTTTTACCATATAAATCTAACCCTTTTCCCATCGAACGAGGATGAGGATTTTTATTATAATTATCACGATGTTTTTCGTGAGTATGTGAAAATTTATTAGGAACTAAAATTTCAATTTTTTGATTGAGTAGTTCGCCTTTATTGTATCCAAATAATTTCTCAGAACTAGGATTGGCGCGAATAATTGTACCAGATTGATTGGCAATAATAATACCTTCGGTAGTATACTCGAATAAAGCGTTTAAGCTTTCCATTATAAGTGAATTTGTTTTTCCCAAGGTATTCATTTTTTATAAAAACAACTGCCAAAGGTAAAAGAGAGTTTTTAACAAAAACTGACATTTGTCAGTTTTTGAACTGAGAAAAATCAGCTGTATAAACGAGGCGAGATATTAACTAATTGATAACCAGCAATTAATGAATTTAACTCAATATAAAAGTTTCAGTTTTATTAGGGAGAATGACTTCTTTATACCCTTCTGCCATTAACTTTTGTTTAAATGAGATTTTAGCTTCCAAATCTCCGTGTACTAAAAATATTTTTTTGACTTTAGATTTGTCTTGACACGATAAAAATTTAATAAGTTCACTATAATCAGCATGAGCACTATATGAATCAATAATTTCAATATTGGCATTTACCTCATGAAATTCACCAAAAATTTTAACCTCTTTTTCTCCTGCTTTAATTTTTCCGCCTAATGAGTTTGGAGTACAATACCCAACTATTAAAACTGTATTTTTTGGATTAGAAATATTATTTGCTAAATGATGTTTGATACGACCGGCATCCATCATTCCTGAAGCCGAAATAATAATACATGGTTCTTGGCTAGTATTTAATGCCATCGACTCTTCTTTTTCTCGTATGTATTTTAAATTACTAAACCCAAAAGGATCGGCGTCTGTTTTAATATACTCTTGAAGTTTTTCATTAAAACAATCTACATTTTCTCTCATAATATCTGTGATATTAGTTGATAGTGGACTATCAACATATACTTTGATATTAGGTAATAATTTTTTGTTTTTAAGTTTATCTAAAATGTATACAATTTCTTGAGTTCTTCCTAAGCTAAAAGCAGGAATAATTAATTTACCTTTTTTCTCTACACAAGTATTTCTAACTACATTTAATAGATGTAATTCAGCATCAACATCTAATTCATGAAGCCTATCGCCATAAGTTGATTCGCAAATAATATAATCAGCTAAAGGAAAACACTCAGGGTCTTTCAATAGCATATCATTATATTTTCCAACATCACCCGTATAGGTAAGATGTGTAATATTTTTATTCGAATCTTTTAATTTTAAATTAATAGCAGCGCTTCCAAGGATATGTCCCGCATCTGTAAACATAAAAGAGACTTCTTCATTTAAATGAAAATCGGCATGATATGGAACAGTTTTGAAATGTTTTAGGCAATGCTCAACATCTTTGCTAGTATATAAAGGTTCTATAGGGTCTTCTCCTCTTTGTTCACGTTTTTTATTGACATACTCTATATCGTATTCATGAATTTTGGCACTGTCTAATAATAAAACTTCTACCACTTCTAGTGTAGGAGGCGTACAATATATAGAACCTAAAAATCCTTGCTTTACCAAAAGTGGAAGATTTCCAGAGTGATCGATGTGTGCATGAGATAAAATCACAACATCAATTTCGGATGGATTAAATCCTAAATGGCGGTTTAAAGAATCTGTTTCTTTTCCCATTCCTTGATACAAACCGCAATCTAATAAAATATTAAAACCTTTGTCTGTTTGAACTAAATGTTTACTTCCAGTAACCGTTTCTGTAGCTCCTATAAATTTTACCTGCATAATAACAAATATAATTAAAAATGTTGCGTTTATTCTGATATATGTCATAAATTTATCTGACAAAAATTAATAAACAACTAACTTGATTTTAATTAGGTTTGTATAAAACTTTATATTATGAATACAATTTTAGTACCTATCGATTTCTCCGAAACATCTGACAACGCTTTGCTGTATGCGGTAAATCTAGCTAATCATTTGTCATCTAATATTGTTTTATTGCATGTGAGTGCAATACCAGTATACAATAATGAATATAATGTGGTTGCCTATACCGTTAATGATAGTATTGCAGATAGCAATGCTTCATTAAAAGAAAAAGCAGAATTATTAAAAAAAGATAATGCTCTGATGGGAGAAGTTGAGTATTTTACAGAAGTAGGTGATTTTAAAAACACCATGCTGAGCTATATTACTAATAAAAACATAGATTTGGTTGTAATGGGGATTACAGGTCATGGTTCAGTTATCGGCAAAGTGTTATTTGGTAGTAATGCTGTTTCAATATCTAGAGAAAGTAATATTCCTGTATTTATTATTTCTAAAGAACATCAATATAAAAAAATTAAGAGTATTGCGTATGCAAGCCAGTACGATTCGCATATTACAGAACAAACAGGCTTAATACAAATAAAAAATATTGCATCAATGTTTGGGGCGAGCTTAAGTGTTTTACATGTTATACCAGATAATCACTTAATCAATGAAGTAGAGTCTGCAACGGATTTATTTGTTGAACAAAAATTAGAACAAACATCGCATAAAACTTATATTTTATCAGAAGATAAAGCTAGTACTGCCTTATTAGATTTTATAAAAACTCATGATGTTGATGTGATTGTGTTAGAGCAAAAGAAACATTCGTTTCTTCATAATTTAATATACCCTAGTACAACAAAAGAAATAGCATTTAGTAGTCCTATTCCAGTTTTAACGATTCATAGCTAATCTTTAAAACATTTACATAAAAAACCCCGTCAGCTTGCGGGCTTTTTCTATTTTAAATAGTATGCGGGGTCTCCATGTATATCTTTAATATCTTTTTTAAATCTATTAATGATGTCTGATTCTTCATTCGTGACAGGAGGATAAGCCCCTGCAATTTTTTCCATAACGGTTATGAATTTGACTTTTAATTGCGGACTTAAATAATGACTATTTGTTTTTATTTCTTTCATGGCCCAATCATATACGGTGTTTGAATCCATTTTGTCTTTTGCCATGACTTTAAAAATAATATCAGATACGTCAAAATCATAAGAGTTATTATTCAATTCCTCTAAAACTATCTTATGAAAGTTCTCACTCTCTTCCTTTTGTATTTTACCATCCGAAAATGCAACAGCAAAAGCAAGTTGCCCAATAGCATAGTGTAAATTTTCTGTTGGATTCATGTGTATCATTTTTGTTGTTAAGTTCAATATTTTTTTTACAATTACTTTGATCCTTATCAATTTTATAACTGATAAATATCAGTTTTGCTCTACAGATCTACTATTAAGTTTGTATCGTGAGAGTTAAAGAGAAATCAGAAGTCAATACAACCTGTTATCACTGCGGAGAAGACGTGGTAGAGCATCATTATCATATCGAAGATAAGGAATTTTGTTGTAAAGGTTGTCAAACTGTTTATGAAATTATTAACAAAAGCGATTTGTGTTCTTATTATGATTTAGAACATAGTCCTGGTATTAATCAAAAACAAGAAGTTAGAAAAGGGAAATTTGATTTTTTAGACGATGTTCAAATCATTAAAAAATTAATTCATTTTCAAGACGATACCCATCAACATGTTATTTTTTATTTGCCTCAAATGCATTGTGCTTCTTGTATTTGGATTTTAGAGCATTTAGATAAAATTGATTCAGGAATTATTAAATCTCAAGTGAATTTTGTAAAAAAAGAAGTAACTGTAATTTATAATTATCATGAAACTTCTTTAAAGAAAGTTGCTGAAGCTCTTACCATTATTGGGTATGAACCTCACATTAGTTTAAATGATGTAAGTTCTAGCAAAATAAAAAAACATGATACAACTACTATTGTTAAAATAGGAATTGCTGGTTTTTGCTTTGGTAATATTATGATGCTTAGTTTTCCTGAATATTTTTCGTTAGGAAAAGCAGATGATATTGGCTTAAAAACATGGTTCAGTTATTTGAATTTAGCACTATCTCTTCCCGTATTTTTTTATTCAGCCTCGGAGTTTTTTATTTCTGGATATAAAGGATTACGCCAAAAGTTTTTAAATATTGATGCTCCGATTGCTTTAGCAGTTTTAATTACCTTTGGGAGAAGTGTTTATGAAATTTTATCAGGCACTGGCGCAGGCTATTTGGACTCAATGAGTGGCATTGTGTTTTTTATGCTCATTGGTCGTTATTTTCAAAACAGAACCTATCAAACTATTTCATTTGATCGAGATTTTAAATCATACTTTCCACTTGGAGTTAGTGTCATTAATGCTAATGGAACAGAAAAACAAATTTCAGTTTCTGAATTAAAGGTAGGCGATAGAATTAAAATTCATAATGATGAAATTGTTCCAGCTGATGCTATTTTGTTTTTAGGAAAAGCAACTATTGATTATAGTTTCGTAACAGGAGAATCTTTACCAGTTGAAAAATCAATTGGAGAGATTGTTTATGCTGGTGGTAAACAAACGTCTGGAGCAATTGAACTGGAAGTCGTAAAAGAAGTTTCACAAAGTTACTTAACTCAATTATGGAATAATGAGACTTTTAAAGAAAATAAAAAAGAAGTTAAGGTATCTTTTATTCATAGAATAAGTCGCTATTTCACTTATGCTTTATTCTCTGTTGCTATTACAGCAGCTATTTATTGGTCAGTAAACGATCCTTCTAAAATATGGGGCGCTGTAACTGCGGTATTAATTGTGGCTTGTCCTTGTGCTTTATTGCTGAGTGCAACATTTACCAATGGTAATATGATTCGTATTTTAAATAAATACAAATTGTATGTGAAAAATGCTTCTGTTATTGAGCAAATGTCGGAGATTGATACGATTGTATTTGATAAAACAGGAACGATTACAGAACAAGGAAAATCAGAAATTACTTTTCAAGGAACAGAGTTATCTTCTTATCAATCTCAGTTAATTCGCACTTTAGCAAATCAGTCTAATCACCCACTTAGTAAGAGTGTGGTTTCTTTTCTTCCTTTTGCCAAAATGTTGAATGTGAAGAACTATAAAGAATTTAAAGGATTTGGAACTTCTGCAATTATCAATGAACATTTTCTTAAAATGGGTTCTTCGGAATTTGTATTAGGAAAAGACTCTCATCAATTAGTTTCAGGAAGTAGAGTTTATGTAAGTATTGATGAAGAATTTGTAGGATATTTTGTTGTGAAAAATGCTTACAGAGAAGGATTAGAGAATATTGTTTCATCTCTAGGTTCGCAATTTGAGTTGAAAATTTTATCTGGTGATAATGCTTCAGAGGAAGGTTTTTTGAAAAACATTTTTGGTAATAAATCAGAAATGTTATTTGAACAAAAACCAGAAGATAAATTAAATTTCATTAAACGCCTTCAAAACCACAATAAAAGAGTATTGATGATTGGAGATGGTTTGAATGATGCGGGGGCTTTAAAGCAAAGTGATGTAGGAATTGCAATCAGTGATGATACTAATAATTTTTCACCTGCATGTGATGCTGTTTTGTCTGGTAAAAACTTCACTCTTTTAAAAGAATTAATAAATTATTGCAGACGTCAGAAAACTATCATTTTTGCAAGTTTTGTTCTATCAATCCTTTATAATTTTGTTGGATTATTTTTTGCCGTACAAGGCGATTTAGAGCCAGTTTTTGCCGCTATCTTAATGCCAATCAGTTCAATAAGTATTGTTTTACTAACTACTGGATTAAGCTCGTTTTATGAGATAAAACTAAAAAGATTAAGACCTGATAAAAGTCATTATTAGTAATGATAATAGTCAGGTATAAAAAATATTAACTAAATTAATTTTACCCTCGATATGAGCGCAATTTTCATCATGATAGGAGCCAGTTTATTACTTGCAATAGGGTTTTTAATAGCCTTTATTTGGTCGGTAAGAAGTAATCAATACGAAGATGATTACACCCCCTCGGTAAGAATGTTGTTTGACAACACCACAATTCAAGAAAAAAAACAAGAAACAAATAATAAAACCAAAAAAACAAAATAATATGGAACTTCAAAAATTTCAGTACGACAACAAAACAGTGAAGATGTTTGCTTATGCAACCATTCTTTGGGGTTTAGTAGGAATGTTAGTGGGTTTAATAGCTGCTATCCAATTGTATTTACCTGCAGCTAATTTAAATTTACCTTATACGACTTTTGGTCGTTTGCGTCCGTTGCATACTAACGCTGTAATTTTTGCTTTTGTAGGTAATGGTATTTTTATGGGTGTTTATTATTCGTTACAACGATTATTAAAAGCTCGTATGTTCAGTGATTTATTAAGTAAAATTCACTTTTGGGGTTGGCAATTAATTATTGTTTTAGCAGCTTTAACTTTAGTTCTTGGTAAAACAACAGGTAAAGAATATGCCGAATTAGAGTGGCCAATTGATATTTTAATTACACTAGTTTGGGTGGTATTTGGCTGGAATATGTTCGGTACAATTATTCGTCGTCGTGAGCGCCATTTATATGTTGCTATTTGGTTTTATATAGCAACGTTTGTAACGGTTGCCATGTTGCACATTGTTAACTCCATTGAAATTCCAGTTTCTTTTTGGAAATCATATTCTTGGTATGCAGGTGTTCAAGATGCTTTAGTACAATGGTGGTATGGACATAATGCAGTGGCATTTTTCTTAACAACTCCATATTTAGGTTTAATGTATTATTTCTTACCTAAAATGGCCCAACGCCCAGTTTATTCATATCGTTTATCTATTATCCACTTTTGGGCTTTAATTTTCTTATACATCTGGGCTGGTCCTCACCATTTATTATATACTTCTGTTCCAGATTGGGCACAATCTTTAGGTGTTGTATTCTCAGTAATGTTAATTGCTCCATCTTGGGGAGGTATGATTAATGGTTTATTAACGCTACGTGGTGCTTGGGATAGAGTGCGAGATAATGTAGGTTTAAAATTCTTAGTAGTTGCTGTAACAGCTTATGGTATGGCTACTTTCGAAGGACCAATGTTATCTTTAAAAAATGTAAATGCGATTGCTCACTATACTGATTGGATTGTTGCTCACGTTCACGTTGGTGCATTAGGATGGAATGGATTTATGACATTTGGTATTTTATATTGGTTAATACCAAGATTATTCCAAACAAAATTATATTCTGAAAAATTAGCAAACACTCATTTTTGGATTGGAACTTTAGGAATTGTTTTATATGCAGTTCCAATGTATTGGGCAGGTTTCATGCAATCTTCGATGTGGAAAGATTTTACTCCAGAAGGTCAATTAAAATGGCAATTCATGGATACAGTTACTAAAATGATTCCATTCTATATTGCTCGTTCTGTTGGTGGCGCATTATTTTTAGTAGGTGCTATTTTAATGACATATAATTTAATTAAAACAATTAAAGTTGGTACATTCTTAGAAATTGAAGAAGATCAAGCTCCAGCATTAGTTGGTGAATATCAATCTCATTCTAAAGATCACTGGCACCGTTGGATTGAGCGTAAACCAATACAATTAATGATTGTAAGTTTAGTTGTGGTAGCTATTGGTGGTTTAATAGAGTTTGTTCCAGTGTTCTTGGTAAAATCAAATATCCCTACTATTGCTAGTGTGAAACCATACACTCCATTAGAATTACAAGGTAGAGATATATATGTAAGAGAAGGATGTTATACATGTCACTCACAAATGGTTCGTCCTTTTAGAAGTGAAACGGCTCGTTATGGCGAATATTCAAAAGCAGGAGAGTTTGTATACGATCATCCATTTCAGTGGGGTTCTAAACGTACAGGTCCAGATTTAGCTCGATTAGGTGGTAAATATCCTGATAGCTGGCATTATAATCATATGTTAGATCCAACTTCAATGTCACCAGGCTCTGTAATGCCTCAGTATCCTTGGCTGTTAGAAGATCAATTAGATGCAAATTCAACTATGTCAAAAATTAAAGCGATGCAACGTTTAGGTGTTCCTTATCCAGAAGGTTACGATAAAATTGCGATTAATGATATGGAAAAGCAAGCAAAAGAAATTACAGCTAATTTGAAAAAAGATGGTATCGAAACATTGCCAGATAGAGAGATAGTTGCATTAATAGCATACTTACAGCGTTTAGGAAAAGATATTAAATCAGAAGGATTAAAAACACAAAAATAATTTATAAATATTTAATCGTATTAAAATGAAATTTAAAAACTATTTGGAAAGTATCACCGGAATCGGGATTTATCCACTCATCTCATTAATGATATTTGTTGTGTTTTTTGGTTTAGTTACTTTCTATGTAATCAAAGGAAATAAAAAACATTTCGAGAAATTAAGCAACCTTCCAATCAACGATAACGAAACTAATTAATCTATGCTTATGAATAATTTTAATAAAATAAAATCACTTGCCGTTGTAATGTTAATTCCGGCTGTGGGTTTTTGTCAGGAACAAACAACCAAAGAAAGTAGTTCTTATTTTACAAATGTGTTGTTTTTAACACTGCTTGTTACTATCATAGTTTTAGCAATTGTAATTGTAGCATTTAGTAGCGTGTTCAAAAACATTGCAGATAGCGATTATTTAACTTCTAAATATTCCAATAAAAAAGAAGATAACTCTTCTACTATGAGAAATGTAACAACTGTGTTATTGATGTTGTCATCTTTTGCTATGATGTCTCAAGAAAAAGTAGTGGCAATTGCTAAAGTAGACGATGGTAGAATTGGCGGATTAGATCAATTTACCTTTTACTTCATGTTAGCAATAGTTTTTATAGAGTTAGTTGTTCTTGGTTTAATTATTTACCAATTTAATTTCTTAGTAAAAACTCATACAGTTGTAGAAGCTACTTCTAAAGCTAAGAAAGTGGAGTCTAAAATAATAATGAGTTTAACAGATGCTGTTGCTGTTGAAGAAGAAGAAAGTATTATGTTAGATCATGATTATGACGGAATTAAAGAGTTAGATAACAACTTGCCACCTTGGTGGAAATATGGATTTTACTTAACGATTGTAGTTTCAGTTATTTATTTATTTAATTTTCATGTACTAGGTACTGGTGATTTACAAACAAAAGAATACGAAAAAGAAATAGCGCAAGCTAAGTTAGAAGTTGAAGAATTTATGAAAACTTCTGCTAATAATGTGGATGAAAGTACCGTTAAATTACTAACAGACGCTTCTGATATTGCAGCTGGTAAAGCAGTATTTATAGCTAATTGTGCCGCATGTCATGGGCAATTAGGCGAGGGTACTGTAGGTCCTAATTTCGCTGATGAATATTGGATGCATGGTGGAAGTATTCAAGATATTTTCAAATCAATTAAATATGGTTGGATTGAAAAAGGAATGAAAGCTTGGAAAGAAGATTTATCTCCTATGCAAATAGCACAAGTAACTTCTTTCATTAAATCATTAAAAGGAACAAATCCTCCAAATGGTAAAGCTCCTCAAGGCGATTTATATATGGAAGGCGGTGCCGCTCCAATAAGTGATTCTACTGCTGTAATTGGGGATAGTTTAGCTATTCAAATTAAAGCGGATAGTTTAAAATCGACTGCTGCAGCAACTGTTACCACAGCGAAGAAATAAATTTATCTTTAAAAGATAAGTCTGTAAATTATCATGTTTAAATACTATAATTAAAATGGATACTCAAGGAAATAAACAAAACGATAAACACGACGAATCTTTTAGAGATCATATTGCTACAATTAATGAAGAAGGTAAAAGAGTTTATGTTTATCCAACAAAGCCCTTTGGGAAATATTATGATTTAAGAACTTATTTTACTTGGGTTTACTTAATCGTATTTTTTGCTGTTCCATTTATTAAATATAATGGCGAACCATTATTTCTTTTTAACGTTCCTGAGAAAAAATTTATTTTATTTGGTTCAATTTTTTGGGCTCAAGATTTTTTTATCTTCGGATTAGGAATGCTCATCTTTATTGTGTTTATCGCCTTATTTACAGTCGTTTTTGGTAGATTATTTTGCGGTTGGGCTTGTCCGCAAACTATTTTTATGGAAATGATTTTCCGTAAGATTGAGTACTGGATTGATGGAGATGCTAATTACCAAAAAGCTTTAAAAAAAGCACCTTGGAACGCTGATAAAATTAAAAAACGAGTATTAAAATTCTTAGCATTTTACAGCATATCTTTTGTTATATCCATTACGTTGCTTAGTTATGTGATTAGTGTAGATAATGTTTATGCTATCCTTAAAAATATTAATGAAAATTTAGGATCATTTATTGGCATTATTTTATTTACTACCGTTTTCTTTTTTGTGTATTGGTGGTTTAGAGAACAGGTATGTTTAATCGTTTGTCCCTACGGAAGAATGCAAGGTGTATTATTAGATAAAAATTCAGTAGTCGTTGCTTATGATTATGTGAGAGGAGAAGATAGACACCATTTTAAGAAGAATGAAGTAAGAACGGGAGGAGATTGTATTGATTGTAATTTATGTGTGAAAGTATGTCCAACAGGAATCGATATCAGAAATGGTACCCAATTAGAATGTATTAGTTGTACAGCTTGTATCGATGCTTGCGACCACATGATGGAAAGTGTTGGCTTAGAGAAAGGTTTGATTCGCTATGATTCTGAAAATGGCATAAAGGATAAAGTAAAACTAACTTTTACAACCAGAATGAAAGCTTATACAGCTGTATTATTGGTTTTAATTGGAGTAGAAACTGTTTTATTAACCACACGTTCTGATTATGATGCGACAATTTTAAGAGCAAAAGGAATGTTGTATCAAGAACAGCCTAATGATCAACTAAGTAATTTGTTTACAATCAAACTAGTCAATAAAACTCGCGAGAATTTACCTGTAGATTTAAAAGTAGAAAACTTTAAAGATTATAAAATTCAATTAATAGGCAAGGATATTCAAGTAAAAGCAGAAGGTGTTACCATGGGAGAGTTTTTTGTATACTTAAATAAAAAAGATATAGTTGAACGAAAAGTAAAGTTAGTAATAGGTGTTTATTCTCATGGTAAGAAAATAAAAACAGTCAAAACAAATTTTTTAGGCCCTATTAAATTTAATAATCATTAAAATTAAATATCATGAACTTTGGAGGTAAAATAGTAGTCTTGTATTTAAGCTTCGTTGGCTTAATATTAACTTTAGTGTTTATGAGCTACGGACAAAAAGTAGAATTAGTGAGTAGTGATTACTACGCTCAAGAAATTAATTTCCAGCAAAAAATTAACGCAACTAATAACGAAAAATCTTTAGCCGGAGCAAGTATTACGCATTCAATAAATGGAAATTCAATTATTTTAAAAATTGATTCAGCTTTATTAAGCAATGATTTTAAAGGCACTGTCACATTTTTTCGTCCATCAGATTCTAGTAAAGATGTTCAACTAAAAATGAATTTTGTAAACAATGAGCAAATTATTGATTCAAAAGATTTAATTCATGGTGCTTATAAATTGCAATTATCTTGGACTAGTAATCAAAAAAACTACTTTAAAGAAGAAGTGATTTTTGTAAATTAAAAATGGAATTAGTAATCGCTGCCATATCATTAGGTCTTTTAGGTAGTTTCCATTGTATTGGTATGTGTGGTCCTGTTGCGTTAGCTCTTCCTGTTCATCAATATTCTACATTAAAAAAATATTTAGGAATCTTTTTATATAATTTAGGAAGAGTTGCTACTTATACTTTTTTAGGAGTTGTATTTGGTTTATTAGGTCAATCTTTTTTCTTGGGTGGATTCCAGCAAATACTTTCTATATCTATAGGTGTTCTTCTTTTACTGTCAGTTATTTTTACTAACGTAAACGCATTAAATACAACCAAAGGCTTAGGCTTTATTTATTCATTTATTAATTCTGTCAAGTTGCAATTGGGTAATTTGTTTAATAAAAAAGGATTACACTTTCTATTCTTTATTGGTTTATTAAATGGCTTATTGCCTTGTGGGTTAGTGTATTTAGGAATTGCAGGAGCTATTGCAACTGGTCATTATATAAAAGGAGCAGAGTTTATGTTTTATTTCGGAGTAGGAACTGTTCCCGTAATGTATGCTGTAGCTTTTTTAGGGCAGTTTATTACTTTAAAATATCGTAATCATATTCGTCAGGCAATGCCTTATGTGGTTTCTATGATGGCAGTTTTATTAATCATCAGAGGATTGAATTTAGGAATTCCTTATTTAAGTCCTCAATTCGAAAAAGAAACACATAAAGTATCTTGTTGTGAAAAACCAGAAAATGGAAAACCAATCATTAAATGTTCTCCTAAAAAATGTCATTAATTAATCATTATGTTCTGGGAAAAATATTCATATTCATTAATTAAGCGTAAAGTATTCGATGCTTTAAGCAAAAATACAAATTACCGCACCGAAAATATTTTAGGAATACCTGGAACTTTTTTAGATATAGATATCTTTTACGATGATGCTCCTTTTTTAAAAGATGCACCTTTTTTATCTACTTTAATTGCTAATCCAAATCATATTGGTGTTCATACTTTAGGTGATGAACATGAAGATTTTTTTGCTGGCACACATGAGATTGAAAAAGATTTAATTAAAATTTGTGCCGAAGAAATTTTTGGTGCAGAACCATATTCCTATGATGGCTATGTAGCAAGTGGTGGGACAGAAGCAAATATTGAAGCTATTTGGATTTATAGAAATTTTTATTTGCAAGAATACAAAGCTAAGATGAAAGATATTGCTGTGGTTTATTCTGCAGATACACATTATTCTATTCCTAAAGCCTTAGATTTATTACATTTAAAAGGGATTGAAATTGATGTTCATCCAACAAATCGTGAAATTTTAATTAAAGATTTGGAACAAAAAATTGAACTAACTTTAGCAAATGGTATTAAATATTTTATTGTAAATGTAAATATGTCTACAACTATGTTTGGTTCAGTAGATGATATTGATAAGATTACTGATTTTTTAAACTTATTACATGTGAATTATAAATTGCATGTTGATGGCGCTTACGGAGGATTTATTTTACCATTTACAAGTTTAAAAACTTCTTTTTCTTTTACAAATAAAAACATTACTTCTTTTTCTATTGATGGACATAAAATGTTACAAGCACCTTATGGGACTGGTATATTTTTAATAAGAAAAGAATTTATGCAGTATGTTTGTACGAATGAAGCAGGTTATGTAAAAGGAAAAGATTATACTTTGTGCGGTAGTCGCTCTGGCGCTAATGCTGTTTGTGTGTGGATGATTTTACGTATTCATGGTTCAGTAGGTTGGACCGTAAAGATGAAACAATTAGTAGATAAAGCTGCTTCTATTTCCGAAACATTAACAGAGTGGGGCATTAAACATTACCGTCACCCAGATTTAAATATTGTAACGATTGATGCTAATTATATTAGTACCGAATTAGCCCATAAATACCATTTAGTACCTGATAGTCACGACGAACAGTCGAAGTGGTTTAAAATTGTTGTTATGCCTCATGTGAAACCAGGAATTATAGATAATTTCTTATCTGAATTAAAAAACGAACAATAGTTTTTTAATTTCTCCAAATGTTTTTTGTCAAAAATCTAACTGATAAATGTCAGTTTTTATTGTGTGTATTCAAAGTACCTTTGGTCACATTATGGATTTAGTTTCAAAATATAATATTCAAGCACCACGTTACACAAGTTATCCAACAGTTCCTTATTGGGATAATAATATCAATGAAGAAAAGTGGATTGAGCATGTGAAAAATGCTTTTATTAAATATAATACCGATGGCATTAGTTTATATATCCATCTGCCATTCTGTGAAAGTTTATGCACTTATTGTGCTTGTAATACACGTATTACAGTAAATCATAAAGTAGAAATACCTTATATCGAAACTTTATTGAAAGAGTGGCAATTATATTTAAATCAGTTTCAAGGTAAACCATTAATTAAAGAAATACATTTAGGTGGTGGTACACCCACTTTTTTTGCTCCTGAAAACTTATCTTTTTTGCTTAAATCTATTTTAGACACAGTTGATATTGCAAAAGACTACGATTTTAGTTTTGAAGGGCATCCTGGTAATACGACTAAAGAACATTTACAAGCTTTATATAATTTAGGATTTAAACGTGTGAGTTTTGGTATTCAAGATTTTGATGAGAAAGTTCAAGATACGATAAATCGTTACCAAACCTTTGATGAAGTTAATCAAGTGGTTAAAGATGCTAGAGCAATAGGTTATATTTCTATTAACTTTGATTTAGTTTACGGTTTACCTTATCAAACAATTGAGTCAATCAATGATACCATCACGCAAATTATTTCTTTAAAACCAGAACGCATTGCCTTTTACAGTTATGCGCATGTGCCTTGGTTAAAGCCAGGGCAAAGAAAATATTCTGAAAAAGATTTACCAGCAGATTCATATAAGCGAAGTTTGTATGAGGCAGGTAAAGACTTATTTATTGCTGCAAATTATTCTGATATAGGGATGGATCATTTTGCTTTACCTAACGATACATTGTTTGACGCATTTGAAAAAGGTGAATTGCATCGTAATTTCATGGGCTATACAACTAATACAACCAAATTATTAGTTGGTTTAGGTTGTTCTTCTATTAGTGATACTTGGGATGGTTTTGCACAAAATATTAAAACTGTTGAAGAATATCGAAATGCTGTGAATGAAGGGCATTTTCCTATTTTTAAAGGACATTCTTTAACTAAAGATGATTTAATTATTCGCCAACATATTCTAGATTTAATGTGTAAGCATGAAACAAACTTAGACATTAATTATTTTCAAGCTAAGAATAAATTCGAAGAATTTATTAAAGACGGATTGATAGAAGTCACTTCTGATAAATTATTGATTAAAGATATAGGAAAATTATTTTTGCGAAATGTATGTTTGTCGTTTGATAAACGTTATTGGGAAAAAGTTCCTGAGGGAAATGTATTTAGTACTACTGCATAATACCTAAGACATGAAAAAAGATATTGAAAATTTAGATGATATAAAATTAATGGTAAATACATTCTATGGACGTATTCAAAAAAACGAAGTGTTAGGTCCAATATTCGAAGAAAGATTAGGTGGGCGTTGGGAACAACATTTAGAAAAAATGTATCGTTTTTGGCAAACCATTTTATTTGATGAACATACTTATAGTGGCGCACCTTTTCCGCCACATGCTACTATGCCAATTGATGAAAGCCATTTTATTATTTGGGTTCAAAACTGGACAGGAACAGTGGATGAATTTTTTGTAGGACCAATAGCAGAAGAAGCAAAAAAACGAGGCACTTTAATGGCGGCGATTTTTAATTCTAAATTGGAATTCTTCAAGCAAAACGGTTTGTAACACTCTTACTAATCAGTACTGATAAAAATCATATTTTTTTGAGCGTAATTTTTTTGTAAATTAGTGTAAATTGATTATCGAAAAAATATGATTTTAAAAGATGACAACTGGGAAGAGTTATATGTGTTCGCTAAAGATTTAGCAGATCATAAAACTAGTTTCGAAGAAATTGAAAAACAATTATCTAAAAAAACCGACGATCCTCTTGTAAGAGCAGAGATTATTAAGCAGATTAAAAAAGTGCAGTATGCTGTTCATCGTAAAAACGGTTTAACTAAAATTGGATTTGGTTGTTTATTTTTAGTGATTGGCTTTTTAATTACTTGTATCAACTTCCACTCTAATCAGTCTTTTACTATTGTGATGTATAGTACAAGTACTGTGGGCTTATTACTTATCTTTTGGGGTCTGTACGAAATCATTGGATAGTTTTCTTCTGATAATAATCATCTTTTATTCTTGACCTAAGTCATGTGAGTTGTTTTTTAGTTAAAATACATTTACACTAAAAATCTAACTATGCATAACGAACATTCTGATACACATTTTCAATCTAGGATTGATAACGGTGAACACATCGAGCCTAAAGATTATATGCCTGAAGGCTATCGTAAACATTTAATTCGTCAAATGTCTCAACATGCGCATTCCGAGGTAATAGGTATGCAGCCAGAGGGAAATTGGATCACGCGCGCACCAAGTTTAAGATCTAAACAAATTTTATTGGCGAAAATTCAGGATGAAGGTGGACACGGATTGTATTTATACAGTGCTGTAGAAACTTTAGGAGTTTCACGAGCGGAATTGATCGAACAATTACAAACTGGTAAAGCTAAGTATTCAAGTATTTTTAATTATCCTGCTTTAAATTGGGCAGATATTGGTGCTATTGGATGGTTAGTTGATGGTGCAGCAATCGTTAATCAAGTGTCTTTACAACGTACATCTTATGGGCCATACAGTAGAGCGATGGTTCGTATTTGTAAAGAAGAAAGTTTTCATCAACGTCAAGGATACGAAATTATGACAACTATGATGCGTGGAACTAAAGATCAACAAGCAATGGCGCAAGACGCTATGAATCGTTGGTGGTGGCCTGCATTGATGATGTTTGGTCCTCATGATTCTGATTCTCCAAGAAGTGGTGATGCTGTGAAATGGAAAATTAAACGCGAAACCAATGATGAGTTACGTCAAAAGTTTATTGATAAAACTATTCCTCAAGCTGAATTAATAGGTTTAACTATTCCTGATAAGAATTTTAAATTGGATGAAAAAACTGGTCACTATACACTAAGTCCAATTAATTGGGAAGAGTTTCATAGAGTTGTTGCAGGTCATGGACCATGTAATAAGCAACGTTTAGATCATCATATCAAGTATCATCAAGAAGGTGCTTGGGTGAGAGAAGCAGCAGATGCTTATAAAATAAAAACAGCAAAAAAAGAATTAGTAACCGCTTAAAAAATATTATCATGGCAACAGATACACAATTAGATTTATGGGAAGTATTTATTCAAAGTAAATCAGGTCTTCCTTATATTCATTCAGGTAGCGTTCATGCGTCTGATGTGAAAATGGCAATGCAAAATGCAAGAGATATTTATACTCGAAGAGGAGAAGGAACAAGCATTTGGGTAGTTCCTGCAAAACATATTTCAGCATCTAACCCAGATGATAATGATATGTTGTTTGATCCATCTAACGATAAAATTTATCGTCACCCAACTTTTTATGTAATGCCTGAAGGCGCTAAAAACATTTAATATTATGACTACAAAAGACGCTACATACAATTATGCAATTCGCTTAGGAGATAATGCATTAATCCTTGGTCATCGTTTATCAGAATTATGCAGTAGAGGCCCAATTTTAGAAGAAGATTTAGCTTTAACTAATGTGGCTTTAGATATGATTGGTAGAGCACAGGCTTTATTAAAATATGCGGCAGAATTAGAAGGCAAAGGCCATACAGAAGATGATATCGCATATCGCCGTGCCGAAATTAATTATCACAATCATTTATTAATTGAACAACCTAATGGTGATTTCGCTCACACAATAGCTCGTCAATTATATTTGTCAGTTTTCGAATATTTATTTTTTACTGAATTAGAAAAAAGTAAAGACGCAACATTAGCTGCTATTGCTTCTAAAACAATTAAAGAAGTAAAATATCACATGCAACACGCTATTGATTGGACTTTACGTTTAGGAGATGGAACAGCAGAAAGTCATAAGCGAATGCAAAAAGGCTTAAATGATTTATGGATGTACACAGGAGAATTATTTGAAATGGATGTTCTTGATACATACTTGTTGCACCAACATATTGCAGTAGATACCATTGCACTCAAAGCTAAATGGCAAAGCGAAATTGAAAAAGTTTTAAGAGGAGCTACTCTTACTTTACCTGAAGATACTTATATGCAAACTGGAAGTAAAAAAGGTATTCATACCGAAAACTTAGGACATATTTTATCTGAAATGCAATATTTACAAAGAGCTTATCCAGATGCAAAATGGTAACAGTTGATTTAAATACTCAATATGTGTATAATTTAATTGCAGGAATTCCTGATCCAGAGATTCCTGTGATTACGATTAAAGATTTAGGGATATTAAGAGATGTGAAATTAGTGGATGATACTTACATTGTAACCATCACTCCAACATATACCGCATGTCCAGCTATGGGTATGATTGAAGGTCAAATTAAAGAGATCTTATCTGCTCATGGTATCGATAAAGTTAAAGTAGAGTTGACTTATACCCCTGCTTGGACAACTGATTGGTTAAGTCAGGAAGCAAAAGCCAAATTGAAAAATTATGGAATTGCTCCACCTAATCATTCATCTTGTTCCAAATTATTTAGTACAGCCGAAGTGGTTATTTGTCCTCAATGTAATTCAAAACACACTACTTTAATAAGTCGTTTTGGTTCTACAGCTTGCAAAGCATTGTATAAGTGTGAAGATTGTAAAGAAACGTTTGACTTATTTAAATGTCATTAAGGTTAGTTTATCCTTTTAAAAGCCAGTTATTTTTACTGGCTTTTTTTATTTATAAATACTGTTAAAAGTCAGTGTTATATGTAACAAATGTCACACACTTCGGCTTATTCCTATTGTACCTTTGTAGTGTGAAATTTTAAAAGAAATTAATTTAAAAATCTATCACTATGTTAATTTTCAATATCCTTTATTCGATGCTCTTTAACAAATGTTCTAGATGTCATCAAGGCGATGTGTTTGAATCTAAAAATCCTTACAATTTAAGTAAGATGTTTAAGATGCATAAAACCTGCAGTCATTGTGAGCTAGAATATGAAGACGAACCAAGTTTTTTTTATGGAGCAATGTATGTATCGTATGCTATTTCTTCTGGTTGGTTTATGATTTGGTATGCCATTCAAAACTATTTTTTAAATTGGGATTTATTGCCATTTGCTATTTTTATCACCGTATTTATTATAGCTGTAGCTCCTTTAACATTAAGATGGTCGCGATTAATATGGTTGAACATTTTTTATAAGTTTAAAAAGGAATATAAAAATAGAAAACATCAACACGTTAGTGTAAATCATAATCATTAAAAAATAAAATATGTTAGATGCAATCAAAAGTGCCTTAGGTTTAGGCCCAAAAGTAGATTATAAAGAATTAGTGAAAAAAGGAGCTCAAATTATCGACGTAAGAACGCGTGGAGAATATGCTTCGGGTCATGTAAAAGGAAGTGTGAATATCCCTTTAAATGAACTATCTTCGAGTGTAGTAAAAATAAAGAAAAATATTCCCATCATCACTTGTTGTGCAAGCGGTATGAGAAGTGCTTCAGCTAAATCAACATTAAGTTCTTTAGGTTTTAAAGAAATATATAATGGAGGAGGCTGGATGAGTTTAAACGGTAAAGTATAATGATCAATAATATAAAAGCACGTCTGCTCTCTAATTGGAATTTGTGGCGAATAACACGATTAGTTTTATCTATTGTGTTTATCGTAAGTGGAATTATAACTCTAGATTATATTCTTTTAGCAAGTGGCGTATTTTTATTAGGCCATGCTTTATTAAATGCCTGCCTAACATGTGTTGGTAGTAATTGTGAAATCTCTCAAAATAAAAATCATGAATAACTTCAATAATCTTATTAATTCCGAAAAACCTGTACTAGTTGATTTCTTTGCTGAATGGTGCGGACCTTGTAAAACAATGGCTCCCATTTTAAAAGATGTAAAAACACAATTACAGGACAACGCCACTATTATTAAAATAGATGTCGATAAAAATCCAGAAGTAGCTTCTATGTATCAAATCAGAAGCGTGCCCACTTTAATTATGTTTAAAAAAGGACAACCTGTATGGAAACAATCGGGAGTTGTGCCAACGCAAGAATTAATTAAATTATTTAATCAATTTCAATAGTTATGTCACATCAATATAATGTAAACCTTAAGTGGAATGCAGAAAGAGTAGGAGAGTTGTCTTCTCCTGAATTAAATTCTAAAATCCAAGTAGCAACTCCACCCCAATTTCCTAAAGGAGTAGAAGGTGTTTGGTCGCCAGAGCATTTTTTTACCGCAGCGGTTAATTCTTGTTTTATGACAACCTTTTTAGCAATTGCCGAAAATTCGAGATTAGAATTTAAAGAGTTTAATTGCAACGCTGTTGGTGTTTTAGATCAGGTAGAAGAGAAATATTTAATGACTGAAGTGATATTAAATCCAACTTTAGTGATTAAAAAAGAAGAGGATAAAGAAAAGGCTTTACGAGTTTTAGATAAATCAGAAAAGGCTTGTTTGATTTCTAATTCTATTACTTCAAAGGTCAGCTTAAATCCTACAGTTACACTATAAAAAAAGAGGCTTGATAATTCAAGCCTCTTTTTTTATATAAGTCATTCTGAACTTGTTTC
>DIHL01000081.1 GCA_002420145.1 Bacteroidetes bacterium UBA5697 | reverse complement strand
TGATAATATTGTAATTAATTACTCTAATGCGCCAGTTGTAAATGCTGGAGCAAATTTATCGGCTTGTAAAAATAATGCAGCCACTGTTCTTTCAGGAGTTGTAAGTGGTCCTACTACTACAGGTGTTTGGTCGGGTGGAGCTGGAACCTTTAATCCAAACAATTCTATTTTAACAGCTACTTATACTCCAAGTGCTGCTGAAATGAGTTCAGGTTTTGCTGAGTTATATTTAACATCTACAAATAATGGAACTTGTAATCAGGTAGTAGATACTGTTAGAATTACATTCTCAAATGCACCGACTGTTTTAGCTGGCAACGATATAAATTCATGTGCTAATAACATTAACACAGTTTTATCAGGAACTGTTTCTGGAATAACAACTACTGGTATTTGGACGGGAGGAACAGGAACTTTTAATCCTGGGAATTCTGCATTAACCACAACTTATACTCCAAGTGCTGCTGAAATCTCTGCTGGATTTGTAAACTTAACACTCGCTTCAACAAATAATGGAAATTGCAATCAGGTAATAGATATTATTCAAATCAATTTCACAAGTTCACCTCAAGTTAATGCAGGCTCGGATTTATCATCTTGTAGTAATAATCCAACAACTATTCTTTCGGGATTAGTATCAGGTGCAACATCAACAGGTATTTGGACAGGTGGTGCAGGAACTTATAATCCTAGTAACACAACTTTAAATTCTATTTACACTCCAAGTCAATCTGAAATAAATGCAGGATCTGTTACATTACAATTAACATCTACCAATAATGGAACTTGTTTTCAAGTGGTGGATAGTGTTGTTATAAATTTTACGGCTGCACCAAATGTAAATGCAGGTATTAATTTAAATCCGTGCAAAAACAATGCAACATCTATTCTTTCTGGCGTTGTAACTGGCCCAACTACAACTGGTATTTGGTCTGGTGGTTCTGGAACATATAATCCAAATAGTTCAGTTTTAACAGCAACCTACACACCAAGTCCTTCTGAACTTGCTGCAGGGTTTGCGAGCTTAGTTCTAACTTCTACTAACAACAACAACTGTAATCAAGTAACAGATACTGTTTTATTTACTTTCTCTAATGCGCCAGTTGTTGCTGTTGGCGCTGATGTTTCGGTATGTGCTAATAACCCAACGGTTAGTGTTAGTGGCTCTGTAAGTGTAGGCTCTACAACTGGAAACTGGTCGAGCTCTGGCTCTGGTTTGTTTTCACCATCTACTTCTTCATTAAACACAGTATATCAATTAAGTCCTGCGGATATATCTCAAGGAAGTGTTACAATCAAATTAACATCTACAAATAATGGTAATTGTAATGCCGAATTTGATAGCTTAATTATCAACGTAACACCTGAACCAATTGTTGATGCAGGTATAAATGATACTATTTGTTCAAGCAATATTTTCCATGTGTTGAATGGTGCGGTTTCTGGTGGTGCTAGTTCAGGCGTATGGTCAACATTAGGAAATGGTACTTTTGCCAATACAAGTAATTTGAATACAATTTACACATTAGGTCAAGCAGATACACTAGCAGGACAAGTAAAATTAGTATTAACCTCTACAGGAGGTAACTGTCTTCCTGAAACAGACACTGTTTTAATAGTTCTTGTAAAAGCTCCATCTGTAAATTCAGGAAGTGATAAATTAGTATGCGATAATCAATTAGTATCATTAAATGGTAATGTAACAGGCTTAACAAATACCGGAGTTTGGACATCATTAGGTACTGGAGCATTTACGCCTTATGATTCGTTATTAACCACCAACTATCAACCATCAGCTTTAGATTTAGCAAATGGATCTGTAAAAATAATTTTAACATCCACAAATAATAAAGGATGTGCTGCTGTAAAAGATACAATAGATGTAAGCTTTAAAGTATCGCCAAATGCAGACTTTAACACAAATAACGTTTGTGCTAATCAATCTGCATCATTTACAGATATATCTTCAACTCCTTCAGGAACTATCACTTCTTGGCATTGGGACTTTGGTGATTTCCTAACTTCTACGACAACCAACGCTAATCATAATTATGCAAGTGCCGGAACATATACTGTTACACATGTAGCTGTTAATGATAACGGATGTAGTGATACTATAAAAAAACCAATAGAAATTTATTTCTTACCACAAGCTCAGTTTTATCATAACACGGCTTGTGTTGGAAACGCAACACAGTTTGCAGATTCTAGTTCAACATTATCTGGAACTATTAATAATTGGTTATGGAATTTTGGAGATAATCAAACATCAACTTTACAAAATCCAGCGCATCCATTTAGTAGTTCATCTACTTATACCGTTTCTTTAATTGTAACTACTTCTTTTGGATGTAAAGACACCATTCAAAAAACAGTAAATGTTATTTCTGGTCCTACTGCCGACTTTAGTATGAATCCTAATCCTGTTGAGGCACTAGAAACAGTTACGTTTACAGATTTATCCACTGGACCAAATTCAATCGTAAACTGGTATTGGGCATTTGGTGATTCAACTGCTGCTAACGTTCAAAACCCAACGCACATATACAGTAATCAAGGAAACAACTCCGTGTTATTAGTTGTAAAAGATTTGAGTGGATGTGTAGATTCAGTTATGAAAGATATATCTGTTATTTTATTACCAGATGTACCTACTGCATTTACACCAAATGGCGATGGACAAAATGATTTATTTTTTGTAAGAGGAGGTCCATTTAAATCTATAAATGTTAGAGTATATAATAATTGGGGACAATTAGTATTTGAAACTGATGACCAATTAAATGGTTGGGATGGTAAATTTAAAGAGGTTGACCAACCTATAGGAGTTTTTGTGTGGGTAGTAGAAGTTGAAATGTTTAATGGCGAAAAAATTAAAAAGACAGGTGATGTTACCTTATTAAGATAAAATGAAAAAGAAATTACTTATATCCTACAGCATTTTGCTTTTATTGACATCATCATTAAAAGCTCAAGACTTTCATCTATCGATGTATGATGCAGGTCCGCTATTTTTAAATCCAGCATTAACTGGAATTGTTGATGCTAATTTTAGAGTTCATGCTCAATATAGAAATCAATGGAAGTCTGTTGCATTTAAACCATACAATACAGCACTATTAAGCTTAGATGCGCCCAAAGGTAAATGGGGCTTTGGTGGACAAATTATAAACATGAGAGCTGGAGTTGGTAACTATAATGTATTACAAGGTATGCTGTCTTTATCTTATGCCGTTCCGTTAGATAAGAACAAATACAATAATATTTCATTTGGAATTCAAGCAGGTGCTACACAGAAAAAAATAGAGGCTGGTCTTTATACATACGACAATCAATATAATAATACCAATGGTGGTTATTTTGATCAGTCTATGTCTTCTGGCGAATCATTTAACAGACAATCATTTGTAACCGAACAAGTGAATGCTGGTTTTTTATATTATAATGCAAAACAACAATCGAGATTAAATCCATTTTTGGGATACTCTGCATTTAATTTAACTAGCCCAAAAGAAACCTATTTTGCAACTAGTAATAAATTACCTATCAGACATTACATTCATGGTGGATTAAGAATAAATGTTACTGAGTTATTTTATGTGCTACCAAAGGTATTGGTTATGATGCAGAAAAATGCTTCTGAGCAATTGTATTCGATTGATATTGGATATTTCTTAAAAGAACAAGAGTTTTATTTATTAGCTGGTGGAAATTATAGAAATAAGGATGCTGCAGTAGTTTATGTAGGTGCTAGAAAAAATAATTACATCGCAAAAATTTCATACGATGCTAATACGTCAAGTTTAAAAGATGTTTCTAAATATAGAGGCGCTTTCGAAATTTCATTCACCTATATGGCTAAAAAATCTAAAGCTAAAGTAATTCGTCACTGTCCAAGATTATAAAAGTTATGAGAAAATTATTATTTGCAACTATTATTCTTGCAACTGTTCAGGTATTTGGACAATCTAAACGTCTTTGGTTAAAATTCGCAGACGAGGCATTCTTTAAAAGAGATTATACAACCGCAATTGATTATTACACAAAATCTCTTGATGATACTCTTATCTTGAAAGAACAAGTACTTCCTTATGAGGTTCAACTTGTAAATCTTAAAATTAAAGAGTCTAAAAAAGACACTTCGAAAGGTAAAAACAGTAATGCTAAAAAAGAGATTTCAACTTCTGATTATATTACTCATCAATTGGCACATTCATATCATTTAAACTATGATTATCCTAATGCCGTTAAATACTTTAAGGTTGTTGTAGATAATGGTTCGTATCCTGAGGATGTATATCATTATGCTTTAGCATTAATGAATTTAAAAGAATACAATAAGTCGATGACTATTTTAGAGAAGCTATTAGAATCTTCGAAAAACGACTCTTTAAAAAAACTAGTTCAAAAAGGTATTAGCTCTTGCTACTTTGCTCTTGATTCAAACAGCAATAAAAAATTGATTATTGTAAAAAAAATGGATACTACCATTTTTAATGCCGGAACATCCAATTTTGCTCCTATGTATTGGAATAGTTCAACTAGATTATTATTTACAAGTGCGAGAAAGGGTGGAGTTATTTTAAATCCTGAAAAACAAGACTCAAAATACCTTTGTGATTTATATTATACTGAATTAAAAGATACTGGCTGGATGAAACCAATTAATTTTGGTAGGCCTGTTAACACAGGATTACATGAAGGCTCTAGTGTTATTACTTCAGATGAAATCATGTTTTATACGAGATGGAGTGATGCCAATAGAAACGAAGCTTTTATTTACATGGCAAAAATGAAAGATGGTTTATTTTACGAATCCTATAAACTTAATGAAACAGTCAATAAACCTGGCTATAGAGCAATGCAACCTTATGTATCATTTGACGGAACAAAATTATACTTCTCGTCAAACAGACCTGGTGGACTAGGCGGATTTGACTTATACATGTGTAATATTGATGAAAATGGATTTACTGGAGAAGCTAAGAATTTAGGTAGCACTATTAATACAGCTAAAGATGAAGTCACTCCATTTTATCATACCATTTCAAATACTTTGTTTTTTAGTTCTAATGGACACACAGGAATTGGAGGCTTAGATATTTTTAAAAGTTCATTAAATACTGATGACTCTATTTATGCAGCACCAAAAAATTTAGGGACTCCCATCAATTCAAGTAAAGATGATGCGTATTTTATTTTAGACAGAATTCAAACTAAAGGTTATTTTTCAAGTGACCGAGAAGATTGCCCAGGAGGTAATTGTTATGACATTTACGAATTCCAAAATGAACCTATATTTTTTGACTTAAATGGTACCGTTACAGATTATGCAACAGGTGAACCTATTATAAGTTCGTTGATTACAATTAAAGACGTGGCCAATGATGAAGAACCACTGTTTTTAATTACAGACGAAAAAGGGCATTACTTTACCCCATTAAAAGAAAACAAACAATTTTTTTTAAAAGCTCAAAAGAAAAGCTATCAGGCTAGTGCGGCCAGTGTAACAACAAAAGGATTAACAGAAACCACTCACTTGCTTCAAGATTTTGTATTAGATGTGATACCTGGAGAAGATGTTGTCATTGAGGGAATTGAATATGATTTAAACAAAGCGACATTACGACCTAAATCAATGGAAATATTAGATAAAATTTATGACTATCTAATATTAAACGACAACTTTAGTATCGAAATTAATGCACATACAGATACTAGAGGTAGCGATAAAGCTAACCAAATATTATCTCAAGCTAGAGCGCAATCTTGTGTGGATTATTTAATTAGTAAAGGCATAGCTAAAGAACGATTATTACCTACTGGATATGGTGAAAAGAAACCATTAATAAGCGATGCTGAAATTGCGAAATTAGTTCCTAAGAGCCCAGAGTTTGAAGCAGCACATCAAAAAAACAGAAGAACTGCTTTTAGAGTTATGCAAGAAAACACATTGATTAAAGAAGTAAAACAAAAATAATTTAAAACAATAAAAAATCCCAATGTAAAAATACATTGGGATTTTTTGTTTTAAATTATAATCTATCTAATTTCCCATTCTTTCCAATCCATTTCTTCTCCATTTAAAATACCCAAATAACTTTGATAACGCTCTTGAGAAATCTCTCCAGCTTCAACAGCTTTTAAAATAGCGCAGCCTGGTTCGTTAACATGTATGCAATTATTAAATTTACAGTCATTCATCTTTGCCATCATTTCAGGAAAATAATGCGCCACTTCTTCCTTCTTCATTTCAACCAAACCTAATTCTTTAATCCCTGGCGAATCAATAATATTTCCACCAAAAGATAAAGGAAACAATTCGGCAAAAGTAGTCGTATGCATCCCTTTTAAATGTGCCGCCGAAATATCACCAACCTTTAAATCTAATCCAGTATCAATAGCATTTACCAACGTGCTCTTCCCTACTCCGCTATGCCCAGATATTAAAGTTGTTTTATCTTTCAATAATGTTTTTATAAATTCAATATCTTGTTTATCAAAAGAGGATACTGAATAACAATCATATCCAATATCAGTATATAATTTCATGATATCATTTTGCAACTCAATCATGTCTTCATCCAATACATCTTTTTTATTAAAAATAATTTTAGCAGGAATGCCATATGCCTCAGCTGTTACCAAAAACCGATCGATAAATCCTAAGGATGTTCTTGGGGCAACCAAAGTAGCTACTAAAATTGCCTGATCTAAATTACTAGCAATAATATGTGCTTGTTTTGACAGATTAATGGATTTACGAATAATGTAATTTTTACGGGGATGAATACCTGTAATTTGATTACTCCCATCCTTATCTCTATCAATATCTACGATATCTCCAACTGCAACAGGATTGGTTGTTTTACGGTCATCTAACCTAATTTTACCTTTTAAACGGCATTCAATTACCTCTCCGCTCTCAATGCGAACGGCATACCAACTTCCTGTAGACTTTGTAACTAATCCTGTCATTGAAACAAAGATAATGAATTAATAGAAAGAACGCAGATAACACAAATTTACTATGACTAATTATGATTTTTGTTTTTAACAAACATTAACCGCTGCATCTTATCAAATCATAACTATCAGCGGCATCAGTGTTCTATTAAATCTAATAAAAAATCAGTATTTTTGGATTAGAATCTACCACTATGTCAATTAAAGTAAATAATATCACCAAATTATACGGCGCTCAAAAAGCATTAAATAATGTTTCTTTTGAAATAGGCACCAATGAGATTGTTGGATTTTTAGGCCCTAATGGTGCTGGTAAAAGTACTATGATGAAAATTTTGACTTGTTACATTCCTCCTTCAGAAGGAACTGCAACGGTTTGTGGATTTGACACCAATGAACAAAGTATTGAAGTAAGAAAACAAATTGGTTATTTACCAGAACATAATCCTTTGTATTTGGATATGTACGTAAAAGAATTTTTAGAATTTATTGGTGGATTATACAAAATCAAAAACGCCAAAGAACGCGTAAAAGAAATGATTGAAGCTACTGGATTACAAGTAGAACAAAATAAAAAAATTGGAGCTTTATCAAAAGGATACCGCCAACGTGTTGGCTTAGCTCAAGCCATGATTCATGACCCTAAAGTTTTAATTATGGATGAACCAACCACAGGATTAGATCCAAATCAATTAGAAGAAATTCGTGGCTTAATTAAAAAATTAGGGAAACAAAAAACAGTGATGCTCAGCACTCATATCATGCAAGAAGTAGAAGCTGTTTGCGACAGAGTCATCATTATTAATAAAGGAGAAATTGTTGCTAATGATACTACTGAAACATTACAAAAAAACACCACTAAACAAGTGATTACTGTTGAATTTGACAAAGAAGTTTCTGTAAAAACTTTAAAATCAATTCAAGGTGTTGAAGATGCTATTTTATTGGAAAGCAACACTTGGAAAATAATTTCGGATGTAGAAAATGATGTTCGAAAGGAATTATTTAATTATGCTGTAAAACACAACTTAAGTGTGTTAACTATGAATAAAGAAGAGCAAAAATTAGAAGATGTATTTAAAGCATTGACTAAAAAATAAATGCAACCAAAAAATTATAGTATTTATTCTGCTGGTAAATTTATTACTTCTGAACATATTCTTGAAGTAAATAATCCATTTGACCGTATGTTAGTTGCATCAACATATTTAGCTGACAAAGTCATTTTAGAAGAGGCTATAACAAAAGCACTTTCAGTAAAAGAAGAATTACAAAATTTATCTGCTCAAAATAAATACAACATATTAAAACAAATCTCTGACGAATTATATTCAAATAGAAATTATTTAGCAGAGATTTTAAGTTTAGAAAGTGCTAAACCTATTAATTACGCCTTGGCAGAAATAGAACGTTCTGCTTTCACTTTTTTTATTGCCGCCGAAGAATCTATAAAAGATAGAACAGAACATCTTGCTTTAAATAGAATTAATAATACCGACCAAAGAGAAGGTATTGTAAACTATTTCCCAATAGGATTAGTAGCTGGCATTGCGCCTTTTAATTTCCCCATGAATTTAGCGGTGCATAAAATTGCCCCTGCTATTGCAAGTGGCTGCCCTATTATTTTAAAACCTGCAAGTCGTACGCCACTATCGTGTTTAGAGTTAGCGAAAATTATTGATAGAACAGAATTACCGAAAGGTGCGGTGTCTATTTTACCAATGGATAGAGAAACAGGTAATTTATTAGTGACCGATGAACGCTTTAAACTATTAAGTTTTACAGGCTCTCCAGATATTGGCTGGAAAATGAAATCCCAAAGCGGGAAGAAAAAAGTGGTGTTAGAATTAGGTGGTAATGCAGCAACTATTATTACTGCAAGTACTGATTTAAAAGATGCACTGCCTAAATCTTTAATGGGTGCTTTTGCTTATAGCGGACAAATTTGTATTCATGCACAACGTTTTATTGTTCATTCGTCGTTGTTCGAAATAGTTGTGAATGAATTAAAAACATTGACTCTTAATTTAAAATCAGGAGATCCATTAGATGCAGCTACGGATATTTCTAATATGATTGATGAAGCAAATGCTGTACGTGTTGAGAATTGGATTAATGAAGCCATACAACAAGGTGCGCAATTAGTGTGTGGTGGAAAAAGAACTGGCAGTTATATAGAACCTACTATACTAACTCATTGTAATCACACCATGAAGGTATATGCCGAAGAAGTATTTGGACCAGTGATTTGCATTAATTCTTACGATACAATTGAAGATGCCATACAACAAGCCAACCATACAAAATTTGGTTTGCAATGTGGCGTTTTCACAAACGATAAAAACGAATTAGACAAATGCTTTAAACAAATAGAAGTTGGCGGTGTTATTCATAACCACGTACCTACTCTTCGTTACGATCAAATGCCTTATGGCGGAGTTAAAGATAGTGGACTTGGCAGAGAAGGTGTAAAATATGCCATGCTTGATATGTTAGAACCAAAAATATTAGTGAAGTAATTTTCATACAACGCATATCCCCCTCTGGAGGGGGCAGGGGGAGGAAAAGTAAAGCAATATTAAAATATAAAATGCCTACCGAAAATAATAATTTCTATAATAAACGTTTACAATCTTTTGCTCATGAAAACCGTTATGAAATGACAAAAGCAGAAGCTTGTTTATGGAAATTTGTTCTATCAAGTAAAAAACTAGGCTATACATTTAATCGTCAAAGACCCGTTTTAAATTACATTGCCGATTTTATGTGCAAAGAATTAAAAATAATTATAGAAGTTGATGGCTATTCACATTTCTTAGATGAGATAATAATTAAAGACGAGAAGAAGCAAAAGGAATTGGAAAATATAGGCTACACTGTTATTAGATTTCAAGATAGCGAAATACTAAATCAAATAGATAGAGTAAGTATCGCTATTTTAAATTGTATAGAACAAATTGAAAGTAAAAAAATCCTCCCCCTACCCCCTCCAGAGGGGGACAATTAGTCTCAATAAATAAATTTAAATCATATATTTAATATCGCAATAAAAACAATTATGGAATACAGAAGATTAGGAAAATCAGGATTACAAGTAAGTACGTTATCATTTGGATCATGGATTACATTTGGTAAGCAAATTGAAAACAATACAGCTGATGAGCTATTAACTATTGCTTACGATAATGGAGTAAACTTTTTTGATAATGCTGAAATATATGCTGCAGGGAAATCGGAAGAAGTGATGGGTAAAATTTTAAAACAAAAAAATTGGGCTCGTAGTTCTTACTGTGTTTCAAGTAAAGTATATTTTGGATATGAAGACAAAAAACCAAATCAAACTGGTTTATCTCGCAAACATATTATTGAAGGCTGTCATGCCGCTTTAAAACGTTTACAAGTAGATTATATTGATTTATTCTTTTGTCACCGTCCAGATAAAAATACACCGATTGAAGAAACAGTTTGGGCAATGAATACCTTAATACAACAAGGCAAAATTTTATACTGGGGAACTAGCGAATGGGCTAATGACGAAATTATGGCAGCCTTTGTTTTTGCTGAACGTAATAGATTGATTGGTCCAACAATGGAACAACCTCAATACAATCTATTTGAGAGAACAAAATTAGAAAAGGACTATTTATTATTGTTTAGAGATTTTGGTTTAGGAACAACAATATGGAGTCCTTTAGCCTCTGGTTTATTATCTGGTAAATATAATAATGGTATTCCTCAAGATAATCGCTTACATATTGAAGGGATGGATTGGCTGAAAGAACGCACTTTAGGTGAAGAATCGAAAATCGAAAAAACAAAAAAACTAGCATCATTGGCAAATGAATTAGGGACATCGGTTGCTAAATTATCGATTGCTTGGACTATTAAAAATCCAAATGTGAGTACTACTATTTTAGGTGCCTCAAAAAAAGAACAACTCATTGAAAACTTAAAATCATTGGATGTTGTTCCCTTGCTAACAAATGAAGTAGTAGAAAAAATAGAACTGATCTTAAACAACAAACCTGTACAAGCTGCCTTTTAATGTAACTATATTACATAAAACAGAATAAATAAAATTGAAATATCAATTAATACTTCTTTACTATAAATTATAATAATTAATGACAGGCTCTAAGCTAGTATTAAAACAAATCTCATTTACTTTTTGTAAATTATCATCTTTATCTTCTTCATCAATAAAAAACACTAGTTCAATTTTGTATTTTAAATTTTGACCTATTAATTTAAGCAAATTATTCAAAATTTGAGTGCTTGATGATGAACAATAATCTATTTTAATACTGATTTTAAATGTACGATTTGGATTTCCAATTGGTTCTGAAGCCCAATCGAACAGAAATTGATAAAATTTTATTGGATTGCTTAGATAGGAGTTCCCATTCATTTCCAATAAATTATTTTCTTCATCCAAAACAATTTCAGGTGAATTAGGGGTTGATTCAATCTTTTTCATAAATAGCACTTTTTGTTTTAAATATTACCTTATTATCTATAATATTAGTTCCAATTTTAAAATTCCCCCGGGTTTTCTCATAAATTTTAATAATTCCTAAATGCGAGGATTTGTTTGGGAGAGATTTCTTCAAGGTATCGTGGATAAGTATATCGATAGATCCTGAATTATAGACATCATCAAATTTTGCTTTAGCAATCTTAAATTTCTTTCCTTCATAATAATTCTGAGTTTCAATTATAAATTTACTATTTTCTTTATAGATCTCAAATTTGCAATTCTCACTGGAATCCGAATGGGAAATCATATTATTAATTAATTCAATAGTAATCTGAACTAATTTATTTTTAGTGGACATCATTTCGTATTTTTCATAACTATTTAATTGATTTATTATGGAAATCAATAATAAATCATTTGCTAAACCTTCATATTTTAAAATAACATCTTTTTCCATTTATTTTAATTTAATCCCAATAACTAACACATCATCTATTTGATCTTGCGACCCTCTCCAACTATTAAATTCAAAATCAATTAGTGTTGATTGCAAATCGGTAGTTTCTTTATAAATATTAAAAAACAATGCTTTCATCCTCTTAGTAGAAAACCTTTTATTTTTTTCGCCTCCAAATTGATCACCGTATCCATCAGAGAACATATAAAATGCATCATTTTCATTATAAGTTATTCGATGATCTTTAAATCCTTTTATCACACCTTCATTAAATCCACCTATTGAATAAATGTTTGCTTTAATTTCGTTGAATACTTTATTTTGAATAAAATATAATGGTCTACCTGCGCTACTATAAATAAGTTCTTTTGTTTTGATATTAATTCTGCATAAGCCCATATCCATACCATCACCTATTTTATCTTCACTTTTATTTTGACGTAATGATTTAACTATTTTGTTATCCAAAGCACTTAATATTTCTGACGGAAATGGATTATTAAGTTCAATCATAATTTGATTCAAGAATGTAGTTCCAATTAAACTCATAAAAGCTCCTGGAACACCATGTCCGGTGCAATCAACTGCTGCAATATAGATATAATCATTTTCCTCGAAATACCAATAAAAATCTCCACTTACAATATCTCGAGGTTTATAAAACACAAAAACATCAAGATGTTTTGAGATACTTTCCATTTCTGGTAAAAGTACTGTTTGAATTCTTTTTGCATAATCAATGCTGCTAGTAATATCATGGTTCTTATCTTCCAGCACTTTATTCATGGTTGCAATATCTGCTGTTTTTTCATTGATTTTTTTCTCAAGTAATAAATTATCAGAAATTAATTTTTTTGTCCTGATTTTTATAAATAAATAAATACAAAATGAAAATAGAGCGAATATTAAAAGTATAAACCACAGTTTTTTATAGATGGGTTTATCTATTATAATATGAATTTTTATTAGATTCTCATTTTCCTTCCCTTTGTAATTAATAGAAGTTAGAATAAAAGTATATTCACCTTCTTCTAATTTATTGTACTCAATAGATCTTTCTTTGGTGTAGTTAAAATCAGGATCAACGCCAACCAATTGATATTTATATGTTACACTTTTAGGGTAGGTTAACTCAAGTCCTATGTAATCAAATTTTAAATCATAGATGTTATAGGGTAAATTTATCACTGTGTCAGTAGTTGAATACGATTTCTTATTTATCGATATATTAAGTAAACAGTTTGAAGGCGGTGCAAAGAATTTCACCTCATCATTTAATTGAAATATACTTAAACCTTGACTTGAGCCAAAATAAATAGAATTGTTAGTCAAACTAATTGAATTTAATGTGTTTTCGTAGCCCTTTAAAATTGATTTGTCTGTGTAAGATTGAATAATTGAACCGTTATTAATTACACTTAAGCCATTTGGATGACTGGAAATAATAATATCTTTATTATTAACATAAACTAATCCGGTTACAAAATTACTTGCTAAACCATTCTTTGTTGTTAATTGCGAAAATACTTCGTTCGAGTATTTAAATATACCATCACCTAATGTAGAAATATATAAATCTCCATGTTCATTTTCACAAATAGATGAGGCGCTATAAGATTTAAAATTAGGGATGTCTTTATATAATGTAATAGAATCATTTTTAAAAATAGCTGGAGGAGATTTTGAAGCCAAAATCCATAATCTGTTTTTTCTATCTAGATAAGTAAACGTTATATTATTATGCGGTAAGCCTTCATTTGTGGTAAGTAAAGTACATTTATTAGTCTTTAATTTAATAACAAATAAACCATCGAGAGAAGAAACATAAATGATAGAATCACCAATTACTTGAATATGATTAACTGTTTTTGGGTATTTTTGGAAATTAATTCTTTTAAAATAGTTTGAAAACGTTTTATTCTTAGTATCAAATAGTTGTAAAGAATTATTGGTGGTGCCAATTAAGAACTTTGATTCAGACAGTTTTTTTATTGAATTCACTTCATCATCAAAAAACTTATTTTTTGAATTAAATAAAATTGAACTGTCAAGATTCCTATTATTTAAAACTTGTAGACCATTTAAACTACCAATATAAATTTTTTCATTATCAATACAAACTGATTTCACATAATCATTAGTCAAACCAGTACTTTTATTGATTAACCTAAAATGTTGGCTAAAATATTTGAACAACCCTCCTCCAAAAGTTCCAATCCACAAATTACTATTCCTATCTTGAAAAATAGCATTAATAAATAAATTAGCCAATCCGTTTTTTTCAATAAAATTCTCCGTTTTGTTGATAGTGGAAGATTTATTATCAATAATGCAAGAATAAATTCCTTTGCCCCAAGTCCCAACAAATATCTTATCTATTTTAGATTGAATAATACTTTTTATGGCGATATTTTTGCACAATATTTCAGAATACTTTTTTGTTAAAATATTTGTCTTAAATTCAGATATTTCAAATAAATTTAATGTACCGTCTGATGTTCCACAAAATAATTTATTTCTATTATACATGCACATACTAGTATAATTTTCTCCTTGAGTTTGCTCAACGATACTCACACTTAACTTATCATTAAGAACATAAATCCCATTGTCTGTTGCTAAATATATAAGAGATTTATATTTAACCATACTGTTTATAAATGATGCTCCATCGAGCAGTATATATGTTACTTTATTATTTTCTAATATTCCTATTTTTCCAATTCGTGTTCCAAAATAAATTCCATTATTTCTTTCTGTAAAACAAGTTATTGGACTTTCAATCGACTTTGTTTGCTGTATCGGAAATATTTTTTTATTGGTTGAAATTTCAGAAATTCCATTTTCCATATTTCCCAAAAACATTTTACCGTGTGAGTCTAAAAATAAACTTGAAATTACACTTTGATTCGATTTTTGTAGGCTATCATATTTATTAAAACTAATGCCTTCAGAATATACAAGTCCTTCTCCAGTGCTAATAACTAAAAAACCATTTTTATCTTGAGCAATATCGTAAATGTAAGATGATTCCAAACCATCGTCTTGGTTATAATTAGCTAAATTTAATATTTGAGCTTTTAAATTAATAGAACATAATAAAAGTAATAGAAATTTTATTTTTTTTCCTGACATCATTTATTTTGCTTTTTGAACATCTATTTTATATTTATAATTTGGAATACCACCAATTGGAACAGAATAAAAAGGTATTGCTTCATTATATTGATT
>DIHL01000025.1 GCA_002420145.1 Bacteroidetes bacterium UBA5697 | reverse complement strand
TCTTCCGCTGCCTTCTTAGCCGCTAATTCTTTTTCTTTTAAACAATTTCCTACTTTAATTAATTGATCGGCTGGATATCTTTCACCAGTTATTATGGTCATTGCTTTTTCATAATTAGTTTTTGCCAAAGGACAATCTCCTTTTGCTAAAGCTATATCTCCAGCATTATTTGTAGAAGTAAAACTCTCTAGTAACACATTTTCTGCATTTCTAAGTTGAGATAATGACCCTAACATTTGATTTGTGTATAATTCATCATCATCAAATTTTTTCCCTTTATCTACATAACGAATCTTTGCTAAGGGTTGAGATAATATTGAATAATCAATCGTTGGAAACGCCTTAGCCATAATTACACCTTCAATACCAAAAGACGGAGTGTATTTATCATTAGCGATTGCCTCTGGAACTCCCATGGTTGAAATAGCAAATCTCTTTGTGTTACATCCTGCATAACTAACAGCTAAAACAAAATCGCCGTTGGCAGGCACCTCTACAATAAATTCCCCATTTCCATCACTTTGCATTTGAACCACTACTGTTGATCCTTTGTACAACGTAATAGTTGCACCCGCTAAACTAGCTTCTGCCATTTCAACTTTATTGGTTAATCTATATGAACGAAGTTCAACTTTACTTTTAAGTCTTAAACTCCAAGCCGATTGAGAAAATAAGGATATTGTAAATGTTATAAATACTATAATTAGTAATAATTGTTTTTTCATTTCTATAAAATAATTGTTTCTCTTTAGTTTTAAAAGTAAAGAAATTTTTCGGAGGCAAAGCGTATTGTTAAGAAAATTGAAAAACTAACTTTTAACAGTTTTACTATTCTCGCAATACTTTTTTTGAATTTCTAAGGAAACATTCTCTTCAAACTAAAAATTGAGTATATTTTTGTATTTTTAATTTATGAAGTTACCTATTATTTCACTTATTAGTTCACTACTATTTTTCGCATGTAATAATGCAAACGAAGAAACTACCATTGGCGAATTCAATAAAGATTTTTGTTCTTCCATACATAGAGATACAAGTATTCACCTATCAAAAAAACTAGATTCATTATCTGATTTAATGAAAGACAAAACTGGCGTTTATGTTTTAGAAGATGGTGACGGCTCTATGGTTACTCGAGCCTGGTTAAGTGAATATGCAGAACATACAATAGATATCCAATATTTTATTTTTACTGCCGATAATGTAGGATTAATTGCTGCAGATTATTTAGTGAGAGCTGCAGATAGAGGTGTGAAAGTTCGCATACTAATTGATGATATTATGGTTGAAGCTGATGAACAAAAATTACTGACCTTAGATTCTCACGAAAATATCTCTATCAAAATTTATAATCCTTCTACTAATATTGGTAAAAATTTAAGTGATAAAGTAAAGAAATTAACACATGATTTTAGAGGTGCCAATCAACGAATGCATAACAAAACCTTTACAATTGATGGTAAAGTTGTTATTACTGGTGGAAGAAATATAGCTGATGAATATTTTGATTACGACCATGAATATAATTTTAGAGATAGAGATGTCCTATTAATTGGTGGAGTTACTCATAAAATCCAACAATCATTTGAATTGTTTTGGAATAGTGCCTATGTGAAAGAAGTAAAATCATTAATCGACACGACTCAATATAATTATACACAAGCAAATCGTTTTGATAATTTACATCAATACGCTTGTGACTCCAATAATTTTTGGCCTCAAGTTCGAGAAAAAATAAAACAGATTCCTTCGGCCTTTGAAATGATTCAAAAATCAGGCAAATTACAATGGGTTGATAGCGTTGAGTTTGTTTCGGACATTCCAGGAAAAAACGATGGTTCTGAAGGATTAAGTGGAGGCGGCCTTACTACTGATGCTTTAATTTACTTAGTGAAACAAGCTAAAGAATCTATTATCATTCAATCTCCCTATTTAATTACAACAGATGTAGGAAAACAATTATTTAAAGAAACTACTAAACGAGGTGTGAAAATAACAATTCTTACCAATAGCATGGCATCAACAGATAACTTAGAAGCTTTTAGTGGCTATCAAAGAGATAGAAAACAGTTACTAGAAACAGGGGTTCGTATTTTTGAATTTAAACCCGATGCAGCCGTAAGATTAAAAATATTAACTGGAGCCTTACAAAAAAAATTACACCATACTCCCATCTTTGGTTTACATGCTAAATCTATGGTGATTGATGGAAAAATAACTGTCATAGGAACATTTAATTTAGATCCAAGAAGTGCTAATTTAAATACAGAATGTGTCACAATTATTCATTCTGAAACTATCACAAAAGATGTACAACTAGAAATGGAAGAAGAAATAAAGCCTGAAAATGCATGGGAAACAACTTTAATTTTTAATCCAGATGCCAAAGCAACTTTAAAGAAAAATTTAAAAACAAAAGTCATGAAAATAATACCTAAAGGTATTTTATAATCACTTATTAAATAATTCATATGAATACTAGCAACATAAAATCTCAATTTTTAATTAACCCCAATATTACCTTTTTAAACTTTGGTTCTTTTGGTGCCTGCCCTAAACCCATTTTTGAAGATTATCAAAAATGGCAATTAGAATTGGAAACCGAACCTGTTCAATTTATTACAGTAAATGGTTACAAATATTTAAAAGAATCGAGAGAAGCACTAGGAGCTTATATTAATTGCCCTGCAGACGATTTGGTATTTACAATGAATCCATCTTATGCTATTAATATTATTGCTAAATGCATTGATTTAAAAGCTGGTGACGAAATATTAACCACAGATTTAGAATATGGAGCCATGGATAAAACATGGAACTACTATTGTAAACAAAAAGGAACAAAGTATGTTCGTCAGCATATTGAATTGCCTTTAACAACGAAAGAAGCTTTTATTGACCAATTTTTTAAAGGACTTACAAAAAACACTAAAGTAATTTTCATAAGTCAAATCACTAGCGCAACGGCTTTAATTTTACCAGTAAAAGAAATTTGTGAAATTGCCAAAGAAAAAGGTTTGTTAACTATTGTAGACGGAGCTCATGTGCCCGCTCATATTCCACTAAATTTAGCAGAGTTAAAAGCAGATATATACACTGGAGCATGCCATAAATGGATGATGGCACCAAAAGGTTGTTCATTTTTATATGTCAGCAAACAACAACAACAATGGGTAGATCCATTAATTATCAGTTGGGGATTTGAAAGTGCTACGCCTTCGCATTCACAATTTCTAGACTATCATCAATTACAAGGCACTAGAGATTTTTCAGCTTTTTTAACCATCCCAAAAGCTATTGAATTTTTAAATACACATGATTGGAATAAACAGGCCGCTGCTTGTAGAAAATTAGTAAGAGACAACGCTTTGCGTTTTTGTGAGTTACTAGGAACGAAACCTTTATGTCCTTTAACTGATGAATTTTTAGGGCAAATGTTTAGTATCCCAATTCATACAACAGAACCTGAAACGCTTCAACGAGATTTATTTGAAGCTTACAAAATAGAAATACCCATGATGAGACATGGCAATGATGTGTATTTAAGATATAGCATACAGGTTTTTAATACTCAGAAAGATTTAGATACACTCTATGATGCTTTAAAAGAAATGATTGCTAATACAGAGTTGATACAAGTACAATAAAACGAAAAAGCCTCCGTAAATACTGTACGACTTAATCTCATATTTTTTAATTGAAAAAAGAAGTAAAATATAAAACCTCCAAAAAATAGCATCAACATCTATCGCTAATCAAAACACTGATTATCAGTTATTTAAATATAATGTACTTGTAATTAAAAAGGTTATCACATTAGAAAACTTCGGTGTACCGAAGTTTTGCATTCAGAAAAAGCGGAAATTAGTTGTAAATTGGTTAAAATTATGAAAAATGAAAAACTTCGACTTCGGTTGGTCTGCCAGGGAAGAGAAAATAATCCGAAGTCTAATGAGGAACAATTACATAATACTGGAGCCCATGAAGAAACACATCTATTACAAAAAGAAAAGATGAAAACATATAATGCGGAAAAACCAGCATTTGAAAATCAAAAGAAAGCTTCTGAAGATTATCAAAAATGGAATGATGAACCTAAAGCCGAACCGAAAAAATAGAAACATGAAAAAGTATTTTTTTATAGCAGTAATTTTTTGTATGGGGAGTTCATTTAGCACTACGACTAATTGTATCTCAAAATCAGAGATTAAGAAAGTAAAATTAGCTATAAGAAAAATTATTTTTTTTAATGAATATAGCACACGAGGGATTGACCCTTGGAAAATGGAAGGATTGTGTGTTGGATGTGATGGACTATATTTTTTTACGTTAATTTCGAAAGACAAAAAATATAACTTATTTGTTCCTGTGTTAAAAGTCAAGAATACAATTTTAATTAACGATAGAATTTATGAAGGAAAACGGATATTGTCCGATACGATTGGTTTAAAGAATTTAATAAATCAACAATTAATGTTTTTAGGCAACAGTTTTAGAACTGGTCAAATAGACAGTATTAAAAATGAAATTCTATATGGAGTATGGAGTCGTCCAACTGTATGGCAGTAATTAGAAAAAAATAAAGAGATGTGTTTGTACAAGCAGAAAAGTAAAGACATAAAGATGAAAAATAAATTGGTTAAGTATAGTTATAGTATTATTACATGTTTGTTTTTACATGCTCAATATATAGCTGCACAAATTTTGAATTGTGACTCAATAAGCGCAGTAGAGTTAATTGCAATTAAATTATCTGATGAAAATAAAACGTATTCCCCGAGTGAAAGAGATATTCGTAATGATCTTAATAATGCATACAAACATAAAATATACAAGCAAACTAAGATAAAATTCTTACTTGAAAACATGAATACTTCTATAATATGCGCTGGTTATAAAGGGATTGTTTACCCAAAAATATTGATTGATATAACCATGCTTAATGGAAATAAAACAACAATAATTGTTGGAGATTTGCAAAATTTTTTATTTAACGGGAATGTTTATAAACAAAATCCTCCCTTATACAAAGAAATACTAAAAAATTTACCAAGAAGGATAAAAAAGGGAATTACAATTCAGCAACCAATAGATTCTTTTTGCACACAATAATGAACAATTAATATGAATATTATACGATTATGCAGACCAATTATTTTGGTAACAAAGTACATGTCAAAAAATAATTAAAGCGGCTACATGGATTTTGATGCCGTGAAAGCAGGAGCTTTAGATGTTGGTCGAGATGCAATTGAAACATCTGGAAATAAACCCAAATAGCTTAATTTATGAAAAAAACAGTTTCATTTTTTTTACTTCTATTTATGTGTTCAAATTACATTCGAGCTCAAATATTCTATAACAATATTCCTGATACAGTAATTACGTTACTGAAAAAAGATATTAAAATTAAAAGTTATGCAAAATTTAATGTAAAGAGTGATACTGTTTATTTGGATATTGTGCCTTTAAATACAAACGATAGTATTGAAGTGTTTTTATTTAAAAATTCAACCCGATTTATTGCTCTTGAAAAGAATAAAAGATGTATACCAATTCTTTTTCAAACAGATTTTAGTCTTGTAGAAAAAAAAAATAAAGTGCCAATAAAAAAAACAATGACAATCAATGATAATATTTTTAGAAACGACAATTACTTTCTTTATAAATATACAATTAATGGAATTTTTATCGGGGCATTTAGTTATCAATAAAAAACACTAAAACAAGTTAAATAGAATTAAAAATATCACGCCGAATTTATGAATTTTCTAATTAATCATAAAATATTATTAATACTATGTTTGCTTATAAATGCTTTCGTATGCGCCCAAGGGTAAATCGCAACGTGGAGAAGGAATTAATTCATTTGTAATTGGCTTGAATTTAGAAGGAATAGTTGAAAACGAAGCTGTTTCAGAAGACATGATTCTTTTTTCTAATGGGGTTGCCGATATCAAGCAATTTAGTAATGAATTTGCTAAAAATGTTGTATCAACATCTGTTGAAGAAAGTGTTCATATTACTCAAACAGAATTCGACTTTAACGAGGCTATTAAACAAGATAACGGAAAGTATACCGAAGGCGCTGCAATTCCTTATGAAAGCAGAAACTTTGAAAATCAAGCGCATGCCATTAGTGATAGTACCGTAGAAGAGTTTGAACAAAAATAATATGAGAAAAAAATACATAATTTTCATCTTGTGCAGCATGTTCTATTGCATATTGTCATTTGGGCAGAAAAAAAAGATTCTTTCTAAAAGACTTATTGAAGAAAACTTACTAGAGTATACAGATAGTACGAGTAAATATCCAATGGCATACCGATTATACTCTCAGTCTCCTTCGAATAATATTAGTTTGTTTTTTATCAAAGAAGATTCTCTAATAAAAGAAATTAGGATTCAGTCAAAAGGTAATGATATTGGAATTATCAACATAAGTGAAAGAAAATTAGAATTACTTCCAAACATGAAAATTAGTAATTATTACTCATGTAAATTTCAACATGACACATTGTTTTGTAACATAAGTCTTCAATCATCAAGTTATGCCGTGATACTCATTTTTAAAGAAGGAATATCATATAAAGAAATTAAGCATAATTCAAAAGAGTTATCCCAAATTCAATACTATTTTGATAAATCAATTTTTTTACGTTTAGAGAAGAAAAAAATTAATAAGTAGCCTGTAAGGCTTTCACTCCTAATATGAAAAAAAAATCACGATTGTCTAAAATTAATTAATTTAAAAAGAAGTTAACTTCAACTAAAATCCTAAAAAAATATTATTTTTATATAACTCAATTAAATTATTCATTTATACTACATCATTCATTTATGAAAACTAAATCACTCACAATGAGCACAGTATTGATAATAA
>DIHL01000075.1 GCA_002420145.1 Bacteroidetes bacterium UBA5697 | reverse complement strand
CTGTTTTTTGTTTGATAAAAGTAATAGAGAACTTTTTTTGCCGAATCCTAAATCATTACGGACAATAATTTTTAAGTAATTTTTTTTGTCTTGTTTGATGAATTGAACAAGGTAGTTGTTTTTAATTTTCACTTCCATTAAATCCACTAACTCTTTTTTACTTGGGCTTTGAATAGAACAAGAATCTGCCTTAAAATTATAGTCACAAGTAGGTTGACTAAAACTTACGATTGAAAAAGTAAGCGAACATATTAAAAAAAGTTGCTTCATGATTCTTTGATTTACTTGTTAAGCAAAAAAGGATAAAGCAAAACACTTTATCCTTTTATAATTTATTTTATACGATGATTATTTTTGTTTGAATCCAATTAAAATAACCGCACAACCAGAACCAGCATTTTTGTTAGCGTCTAATTGAGCTTCGATAGTACACTCTAAAGTGTTTTTTACTTTAAAATCCCAATAAGGAGCATTTGCATAATTCTTATTAGTGAATAATAAATGACGATCTTGATCGTAAATATTAAAAATTAAGTTACCATCTGTTTTTCCACTACATGCAGCTAAACGATATGTTGTTTCACCAAAAAATGTTGTGTGAAATTCAGCCATTTCTTCTGAATTTAATAATAATGAACGGTATGATTGTCCATCAGAAATAAATTGAGCAATAATATGCTTTGAGCATAAACTAGCGATTGAATCACATTGAGCTTTCGCTGTGTTTGATAAACCTACAATAGATAAAATTAATAGGCCTTTGTATAAACTTTTCTTCATAATTTATTGTAGTTAATTAAGATTTTGCATTAATGATTTTGTCGCGAATAGCTAATACTTTAGCAGCTATTTGCTCTATTTGCTCTTTACTGATTGTAATTTCTGTAGTGCTATTGATATAAGTTGTTTTTTTAACTTCATCAGTAGTAGGCTCTACAAAATTGTATTTGGTAGTAATTCCTTCATAAATTTTAGATAAGTCTTCTAACTGTGTAACTAATTCAGCAGCATCAGGTAAATTGTGAGATTTAATTAATCTAACAATACTTCCTAAAGCTTGTTTTTGTTCAGCAATACGGTATTTAATTTCATCAGTTGGTTTTTTATTATAAGCCATCACTGAGAAATGCATACTTTCAATCCATCCACCAGTTAAAATTAAACTACTGATTTCTGTACGTTTATTAGTTTTTAAATAAGCGTCACTAGCTCTGTAAGCAATACCAACTAACATTAACATACTATCTTTGTTAGAGATATTATCGTTAATACGCTTCATTGTAGATTGATCAAATGCAGCTGAAACTCCTAATTTATCTGCTAAATTTTTCACAGCACTTAAATAACCAATAGCATCTTGAGTTTGGTTATACATACTTACATAACCTAAATCAGCACCATAAATTCCTAAATTTAATGACTTAGTATAGTCAGATGCGTATTGTCCATTTTTATTACCAGCATTTAAAATTGCTTTATCGTAAGCAACTCCAGATTTTTGAATTAATATAGCTGTTTGCATTGGAGACGGCACACTAAATAGCTCACCACCTACATTTAAGGCTACTGCTTTAACAGTATCTGTATCTGCTAAATCATCACCTGTTTCTCCTTCAGTTGGCTTAGGGTCGCCACAAGAGTATAATAATACTGATGCTAATCCGAAAGCAATAATTTTTGTATTCAACTTAAAATTTTTGATATTCATCGTCTTTATTTAATTGTTTGTTGCTAAAAAACCTATGCAAGTAAATAAATTTTAGCGACATAGCCAAATAATAATTTACTTCAGTTATTGACAAATTTTAGATAATTCCTAAAGCTTCTTCTACATATTTAAAAGTAGATAAAATTTCAGGTTTTCCATCAATTTGTGCCACATCATGCTCAAAATGGGCAGAAGGAAGCCCATCGGCTGTTAAAATAGTCCAGCCATCTTTTAATTGTTTAATGTTTTTGGTACCCATATTAATCATTGGTTCAATGGCAATCACCATTCCATCCTTAATTTTGGGTCCGTCGCCGCGTTTACCATAATTTGGAACTTCAGGATCTTCGTGTAATTTTTTACCTAATCCATGACCAACTAATTCTCTTACAACTCCATAGCCATTTTTTTCAGCGTGATTTTGTATTGCAAATCCAATATCTCCAATTCGATTACCAGCTTTAAATTGTTCGATACCAATATATAGGCATTCTTTAGTCACGTCTAATAATTTTTGAACTTCTGGTTTTATTTGTCCAACACCAAACGTGTAGGCGTGATCACCAAAATAACCATTTTTTATAACCCCACAGTCTACAGAAATAATATCTCCTTCTTCTAATGGTTTGTTATTTGGGATTCCATGAACAACCGACGCATTTAACGACATGCATAAAGTGTTAGGGAATCCATACATACCTTTAAAAGCGGGAACTCCGCCATTATCTCTAATGTATTCTTCAGCAATTTTGTCTAAGTAAAGACTTGTAACTCCTGGTTTAATTTCTTTTGCAATGATGCCTAATGTTCGAGATACACTTAGTGCCGACTCTCTCATTAATTCAATCTCTTCTCTATTTTTAAGTATAATCATTTTCCGAACAATTTTTGTAAGAAAGATTTTTCTTCTTTTTTATAATTATGGTGAGCCTCTGGATTTTTATAAGTGTGGTTAAATTCTCCACCTTCAGGATGAAGTATTTGCCAAACCGCACTCCAGCCTAAAAAACCACCTACATTTCTATCATCAATGAATACATCCACATTTAATTTTCTGGGAGTACTTTCAGTAATTACCTCTTCAGGATAATTTTTATTGACCGCATAAAATTCCACACCATTTTGTCTACAGTATTCAACCGCTTCATCCAATAGGCTGCCTGTGCGGTAAGTGTGTAAAATTAATTTATGTCCTTTTTTTTGCAATTCCTTAATAGTTGCAAATGCAAATAACATTTCTTTACCAATTCTTGGATATTGATGTTCTACAATGGTTCCATCAAAATCAATGGCAATAGTTTTACTGTTATTATTAATGAATTGTTGTGTCATTATTAAAGATTTTCTGCTTTTAATACTTTTAAATCTGCATCTAACTCATAGTGACGAGGAATAGCTGTGCCAATTTCAAATTCTAAAATTTGTTGAGGCGTCATATTCTCTAAATACATAATTAAAGCACGTAAGCTATTGCCATGAGCCGCTACAACAATGTTTTTTCCTTCTTTTAATTTTGGTTCTATTTCTGCTTTAAAATAAGGAATTACTCGTGCAGCAGTATCTTTTAAACTTTCTCCATTTGGAGGCGCAATATCAAAACTTCTTCTCCATATTTTCACTTGCTCGTCACCGTATTTTTCAGCAGTTGCTGTTTTGTCAAGCCCCTGTAAATCTCCATACATACGCTCATTTAAAGCTTTGTTGTATGTTGTTGAAACATTAGGTTGATTGGAAACTTCTAAGGCTAATTTCAATGTGTTTTGTGCGCGTTTTAAATCAGACGCATAAGCTAAATCAAACTTGAAAGGTTTTAATTTTTCACCTGCAATTTTCGCTTCCTGAATTCCTTTTTCAGTTAATTCAACATCTACCCAACCAGTAAATTTGTTTTCTAAATTCCAAACGCTTTGTCCGTGACGAAAGATAATTAAAGTTGCCATTTTATAATTCTAAATATTTTTTTAATAATTAATTTTTAATATGCCCGTGCAAACATAACGCGCTGCGTACTAGGTTTACCACTATAAATACAAACGCCAGCTTCTTGTATATTATTTAAAGGTATACAACGAATAGTCGCCTTCGTTTCTTCTTTTATTTTCTCTTCTGTTTCAGGTGTTCCATCCCAGTGGGCATAAACAAAACCAGTTTTTTCGTCTAATACTTTTTTAAATTCTTCGTATGAGTTCACAGTTGTTGTTAATTCTTGATTGCGTGCTTTTGCTTTATTAAATAAATTAGTTTGAATTTCATTTAATAAATTTTCTATTAGAGTATCAATTCCTTCAATGCTAACCGTTTCTTTTGTTAATGTATCTCTACGGGCAATTTCAACTGTTCCGTTTGCTAAATCTCTTTCTCCAATTGCAATACGCACTGGCACACCTTTTAATTCGTATTCAGCAAATTTCCAACCTGGACGTTGAGAATCTCTGTCATCATATTTTACAGAAATACCTTTTGCTTGTAATTTCTTTTTAATATCGTTTGCTGTTTCAGATACTTTAGCTAAACCTTCGTCGCCTTTGTAAATAGGGACAATTACTACTTGTATAGGTGCTAATTTGGGAGGTAATACTAATCCGTTATCATCACTATGACTCATGATTAATGCACCAATTAAACGCGTAGAAACACCCCAAGAAGTAGCCCAAACAAATTCTTGTTTGTTATCTTTAGTAACATATTTTACATCAAATGCTTTAGCAAAATTTTGACCTAAAAAATG
>DIHL01000080.1 GCA_002420145.1 Bacteroidetes bacterium UBA5697 | reverse complement strand
CATTGCAAGAAAAATTAGCAGCTGAGAAAGCAGCAGCAGAAAAGAAAGCGGCAGATGAGTTGGCTGCAAAGAAGGCAGCTGAGGAAAAAGCTTCACAAGAAAAACTAGCACAAGAAAAAGCAGCAGCAGAAAAGAAAGCCGCAGAAGAACTGGCAGCAAAGAAGACAGCGGAGGGAAAAGCAGCTCAAGAAAAGTTAGCAGCAGAGAAAGCACAAAAAGATAAAATCGCACAAGATAAAGCAGCGGCAGCCGCTGCTGCAAAGGCAAAAGCTGATGAGGAGAAAGAGCGAATCACTAAAGAAAAATTAGCAAAAGAAAAGGCTCAACAAGAGAAATTAGCAGCAGAGAAGGCTGCCGCTAAAGCAGAAGCAGAGAAGAAAGCAGCCGATGAGCTAGCAGCAAAAAAGGCAGCTGAAGAAAAAGCAGCTGCGGATAAATTAGCTGCCGAAAAAAATAAGGATACTAAAGTCATAACTCCTATTAATACTGGTTCAGAATCATCAAATAATAAAATAGGATCGGGAGATGCTAAATATAGTATTCCTCAAGCTCTTGGTTCCGCTAAGTATAATGAAACAATTAAACGTGCTAATGAATTATTTAAAATGAAACGTTACACCGAGGCTAAACCTGTTTATGAAGAAGCTTTAAAATTAAAACCTAATGACCCTCTATCGACATCTAGATTAGTTGAGATTGAAAAACTAATAAAAAAGTAAGAGGCTTAAATTTCAATTCCGTTAATATCAGTTGTTAAAACTTCGCTCATATAATCGAAAAATGGGCGCATGTTTTTAAATGTTTGATGTGCTTCTTTTAAAAAAGTATGGCTCAATACTTCTTTATCTGTGAATTTTCTAATGACTAAAAATTGTTTGTAGCGCAATAAATCAATAGCAGAACTTTCAGAGTCAAATCCTTTTGGGGTTGTTTTCAATTGTTCGCCCTGTAAAGTTCCAAATGTTGATTTAAAAGTTTTATCTTTTAAGATATTTCGCATTGGCTTATCATCAAATTCAAAATCCTCTCTAATACGCTTTAAATCTTCTGGACTTGGACCCCAAAAACCACCTGCAATAAAACTGTTTCCTTGTTCTATATGGAAATAATATCCACCTCTCCTATATTTTGTAGCTCTCCTAAAACTGCCGCTCCAATTGGTTTTATAGGGTGTTTTTTCTTTTGAAAATCGTGTATCTCTATAAATACGATGTAGACTTTTTTTACCAGATGGAGTTTCAATAACATCATGTGTATTGAGCTCTTCTAATAATGCATTGGCAAATAATTCAATAAAATGCTGTTCTTTGATGAATTGTTCTTTGTGATTATTAAACCAATCTCTATCATTATTCTTTTTTAATAAATTTAAAAAATCAAGACTAGATTTAGGAATAAAGGGGGTATGTATTGATTTTGTCATAATGATAAAGGTATCAACAATAGTGATAAGGACAAATTTCAGTTTTTTTTGTATTTTTACTTGAACCATGTTGTTAAAGTCATTTATCATATCTTTTATACTAATCGTCAATAGTATTAATCCATGTTTTGGAATTAAAACTGAAGACACTCTTCGTATTAATGAATGTAATAATAGTGCAAGGGAATTCATTACAAAAGGAGATTATTTAAAAGCAGATTCCTTAATTGATAAAGCCTATAATCTATCAGTTCAAATAGATTATAAAACAGGACAATTTAATGCTTTAACAAACAAAGGGGTTGTATTTTGGTATCAAGATAATTATCCCAAATCATTAGAGTATTATTTTAAGGCATTAAAAGTTGCTGAACAAATCCAAAATCAATTATTCGTTTCTAGATGTTTAGCGAATATTGGATTAGTGTATTCTAGTAAAAATGATTTCAAAAAATCTTTAAGTTATTATCAAAGAGCGTTAGTCATAAAACAACGAATAGGTGATGTAAAAGCAGAAGCCATTATTTTAAGCAACATGGCACAGATATTTAATGATCAAGGTGATTTTAAAAATGGTTTGGACTATTATTTTAAAGCTTTAGAAAAAGACAAGCTTTTACAAAATAATGATGGGTTAGTAGCCCTTAATTTAGTAGGTATAGGAAGTATTTATAAAAAACAAAATAATATAAAATTAGCATCTCAGTATTTTGATAAATCTTTAAAAATAGCCGATAGTCTCAATGATAAAGTTCTTCGATGTAATGTATTATTAAATATTGGCGACTTGCATTTGATAAAAGGTGAATACAAAGTAGCCGAAACCTACCTGTTAAAAGCATTAAGCATATCTTCTGATATAGGTGATTTAAACAACATGAAAGACGCTTATCGAAAATTAAGTGAGTTGTATGAAAAAACAAATAAATATGAGTTGTCTTTGATTAATTATGAAAATTATATGAAAGTTCAGGATAGTATTTTTAATGTTGGTAATACTAAAAAAGAAGTTCAATTAGAAATGAATTTTGAATTTGAAAAGCAACAAGCCATAGAAACATTAGAACAGGAGAAAATTGAATCCTTTAGAAATGCTGAAAGGAAAAGGCAACAAATTATTTTATGGAGTATAGTTAGTGTTTTAATATTGGTTTTAGGATTTACATTTTACGTATTTAAAATCTATAAAGAGAAAAACAAAATTAACTTAGAGATTACCCATCAAAAACACATCATTGAAGAAAAACAAAAAGAAATT
>DIHL01000036.1 GCA_002420145.1 Bacteroidetes bacterium UBA5697 | reverse complement strand
ATATTATATAATTCACCTCTTAATAATACTTCTTTACTTCTCATAATCTGATTAAATTCATTTTCAGTTAATTCAAAAGTAGCATTCAATTCAATGTTATTTTCTGATACTCTTTTTATTATTTCTGAATGAAACTTATCATATAAATCAAAATAGTAATGTTTATAAGCGTACTTATTTTCTTTTGCTTCCATAAATCAAATATTCTTACATAAACATTTTAAAATATTCTCCTTGTAATGTAATGCCTTTATTTTCGTGAATACTCATAAAAGATATTAAATCTTCTTTTATGTCAATTACTTTAAAGGTTCCACTTTGGGAAATTATATTAAATGCTCCATTACCTCCGTTAAATTTAAATTTTTTTCCTATTTTTATCATAAATCAAATTTACACTTTATTTTGTAAAATAATACATTTTTTTGTATATAATATTAGTGATATTAATTAACAAAAATAGTACTAATAATAGGATTTTAACCCTAGCTGAAAAGACTACATTAGACCCTGTGGTTTATTTGTTTGAGGTTACAAATGATTCAAGTAATGAAGTTAAATGTTTTATTTGCCAAGATATAAGCCCTAATCCTGTTAGATACAATGAATTTAATTTTATTGAAAATGCAACAGAGGATTTATTAAATGGCACTTTTGAATTAACGTTAAGTGGATTTTATACTTACAATGTTTACGAACAAACTAGCACTACTAATTTAGACCCTACATTAGCTACTAATTTAGTAGAAACTGGCAAACTAAATGTAGTCGATACTTTAACAACTATTACACAATTTAACGGTAATCAAACCGATACAATAGTATTCAATGGATAATAAAACAACAATATCAAATATACAGTTTAATTTAAAGGCTATGCCTAAATTAACTTTTACCGTTGATTCAAAAGGATTCGTTAAGTACGGTAAAAATAATCTTTATCCTCAAGAGTTAATTAGACTATACGATGAACACCCAGAACACAGGGCAATTATAAAGAGAAAGGCTCGTTATATTTGGGGCAAAGGATTAAAGGCTGTTAATAAACAGGACGAGATTAAAGTTAATGCTTTTATAGATAATTTCAATAAGAAAGAAACTTTAAACCAAGTGGGTAAAAAGATTAGTGAGAATACTGAAATCTTTAATGGTCAGTTTATAGAAGTTATTACTAACTTAAATGGCGACCCTATCGAAATGTATTTCTTAAATTCTGCTAATTGTCGTTTATCAGAGGATGCTGAAACATTATATTTTTCTAAGGACTGGAATAAGTCTAATAATTTTCAAAGAGAAATAACCGAAATTTCTAAATGGAATGATAAAGAAAAACAAATAGGAACTTTCTTTATTGATTTCAAATACTACTCAGCAACGGCTAGTAGACTTAATTCTGTTTATCCTACTCCACAATATCAAAGTATAGTTGAAGATGTAAACACAGATATTGCAATAAGTGTCGCTAACAGTACAATGGTAAACAATGGTTTATCGATGGGTAAGATTATTAATTTCTTTAATGGTAAGCCAGACGATAGACAGATAGCAATTATAGACAAGGGTTTTAAGGGGACTTACACAGGTGAAGATGGCGAAAGCGTATTAATTGTTCACTCTGAAAAAGACGATAAAGCTCCAGAGGTTGTAGACGTTACGCCAACTGATATGGCAGAGCGTTTTCTTTACACATCTAAAAGAGCGCAAAAGAAAATATTTTCAGGCCACGAAATGGCACCTGAGTTATTTAATATAAAGTTTGATGACAGTTTCTTAACTGGCAGTCCTGACTTATTGACTTTACAAGAATTATTCGTAAAAGGATATATCGAACCAAGACAAGAGGATTTACTAGAGTTTATATCTTATTTATCATTTGTAAAAACTGGTGAATACTTAGAAATGATGTTTGAGCCTATTAGTTTAATTGGTGCGGATTTAAGTAATGATGTCGATTTAACTCAAGACGAGCGAAGAAAATTAAAAGGATATGAGCCATTAAAACCAGTTCAAATGGATATTAACGGTCAGCCAGTACAAGCAGAGGCAGACGAATATAACGAAATGTTAACAGGGCTTAGTGCAACTGAGCGTAACGATATTGATAGAATTGTAAGAAAGTTTAAGGCAGGGAAAACAGATAGTCCAGATTTAGCTATTGCAAGTTTAACGGCTTATGGATTTAAAGTTAGCCAGGCTAAAAAGTTCTTAGGAATTAATGACGGTTTAGATGCTAAGATGTCTAGTCAAGTAGATAAAGTTTTAATGGCTTTAGAAGCGTGTGCAATAGATGACAACGACGATGATGTTTTATTAATCGAAGCGGCTCATATTCATAATTCAAAAGATGCTTTAAAATACGAAAGGCATATAATGAAGTTTGCCGATGCTTTAGTTATTACAATAGAAGAATTAGATAATGCTATTTTAACAGCTTTAAAAGGTAATCCTATACTTACTATTGACGAGTTGGCTACATTAACTCAAAGTGATTTTACTAAAGTAGAGGAAAGTATTTCAAGACTTGTAAAGAATGGTTTTTTAGAAGATACTAGCATTGGATTTAAACCAACTCAAAAGGCATTAGATAAACCAACAGAACCTATTGTAAGCGATGAGATTTATACAGTTTATAAATACGATGTTAATCCTGAAAAACCTAGTTTAAAAAAAGGCGGTTCATCTCGTCCATACTGTCAAAAAATGATGTCATTAAGTAAAACTAAAAGTTGGACTTTCGAATCTTTAGATAATATGGAAAATGATTTAGGTACAAATGTTTGGGATTATAAAGGCGGTTATTATACTAATCCAGATACTGGAGATGTAGACCCTGATTGCAGACACTTATTTTATGCAATTACTAAAAGAAGAAAAGTTAAGAAATAATGGCAGATGTTTTATTTATACAAGAGGACTATTTTAAAAAGTTAGTCGGTGTCGATGGGAACGTTGACTTTAAAAAACTTGAAAGTACTATTATTATGGTGCAAGATATTTATATTCAAACACTTTTAGGAACGCCATTATATGAGGATTTAAAAACTAAGATTATAGCTAATCCTTCTTTATCGACTTATACAAATGAAAAGAATTTAATTAATAATTATATAGCTAAATGTTTGGCTTGGTATGTAAAAGCAGAATCTAGTTACTCGTTTAAATTTGCTTATCAAAATAAAGGTATACAAGTTAAAAATAGCACAAATTCAAACGCAGCCGATACTAACGATGTACAGTTATTAAAGGACGAATGGACTTTAAAAGCTAAAGCATACGGTCAGTTATTAATGGATTACTTACTAGCTAATTCTACAACTTTTCCAAAGTATTTAGAGAATACAGAATCAGGAATAAACTCAAGTAGAAAGAATTATACAAACGGAATTTATATAAGAAATAACGAAAGTACTATTAACGATTATTATAATAGATGTGATTTAGACTAATGTTAACACTTAATCAAGATATAGAATTATTAAACCAATTTGCTATTAAGCATAAGGGGATTAACTCATTTTACTTTGGCAACGAATCAGAGGCAGATACTGATATTGAAATAGTATATCCATTTATGAATGCCATTTTGCAGAATCAAAGTATGGCAAATGGGTTAATCACTCGTACTTATTTAATTATTATTTCTGATTTAGTACAAAAGGATTTAAGTAATTTAAATCATGTACTAAGCGATACTGAGCGTATTTGTTGGGATATTCCATTATATATGAGACAAGTATCTAATAGTGGATTATTGGGTTCTTTTAAGGTTAATATGAATGTAAACGTTACTCATGATGTTGCAAGGAACGATGATGATGTCGCAAGTAATTATTTTGATTTAACTATAAGCTCTCCAATAGGAAACGATAGTTGTAATTTACCAATAGATGCAGGAAATATTTTAACTAATAACTATGTATATGTTGGTGGTGGTTCAATGTCAGGAAATTACATAGTAGAAATTAAAGACCAAAGCGGAAACGTGTTACAGACATTTAATACTAGCGGTGAGTATGTAGTAACTGTTTTAAGTGGTATTAAAGACACTATTACAAGTAATGTAACAACAATAACAGACGATATAATATAATGGCAATAGTTGACAGTAGTTTACAATTAGGATATAAAGATACAGCGTGGTTTACTGCTAATGCTAGTTTAGTATTATTAGCAGGTCAAATAGTTTATTTAGAACAAACTGGAACATATAAACTAGGTGATGGCGTTACTGCTTTAAGTGCTTTGTCTTTTTTAGGTGGTAATGGTTTAGCTTATACTCCAGAGGATGTAGCAAACAAAAGTACAAGTGTAAATACAGACCAAGCAAGTAATACAAAATACCCAAGCGTTAAGGCTGTTTATGATTGGGCTACTGGTTTATTCGTCAAAAAAGGCACAATAACAAATAACACTATTTTAAAAGGTAGCGGAACAGATACGGCAACGGATAGTAGTATTACAGATGATGGAACTACTGTAACTATTGGCAGTAACGAGCTTGATGCTCCTAGTTTTTACGGAGACGGTTCTAGCGGTCAAATATATGCGGGTTCAGGATTTAGTATAAAAAAAATAATATCATCAATAGCAAACGCTTCATTAATATCTGGATTAAAAGCAATAATTAATGCAGATGATAAGATAGAATTAAGACACGATATAATTGATTTAAATGCTACTACAATTAACGCTCCTCAACTAACAGCCTCGCAAAGATTAGAATTAGATGCAAGTAAAAACTTTGTAAGTGTAGCAAAAGGAACGGCAGATAATAAAGATTTTGGAATAACAACGGGAACTGTTTTAGAGGGTAGTTTTTTTCCTCAAAGAGAAACAATGACAGATGCTAACAAAACATTTAGTGCTGGCAAAACAGAGGTTTATTTAACAGCATCTTTAACGGCTGCTAGAACCTTAACATTACCAGCTGCTAGTGCTTTTACAGCTGGAACAGAATTAATATTTATTGATGAAATAGGCGGTATTACGTCAACTAATACAGTAAGCGTAACAAGAGCAGGAAGTGACACGATTAATGGATTAGCAACTGCTTTTACTTTATACACTCCAAATGTAGTATTTAAGTTAGTAACTGATGGTGTAAGTAAATGGACTGGTGGCGTTACATCTTCAAATAGCTCTGGTCAATACCAAGATTGGTCACCTACAATAACTGGATTTTCTGCTTTACCTACTGCTATTTCAGCTAGATATTTAGCTAATGGTAAGATGTGTACTTGTTACTATCTATCAACGGCAGGAACATCAAACGCAACAACAACAACAGTTACACTGCCATTTAACGCTAGTAGCTCTTCTTTGCAATATATGTTAATTCAAGCGACAAACTCAGGAGCAACCGCTACAGGATTATTAGTTACTAGACTTGGAAGTAATGTAGCTGATTTATATGCTAGTATAACTGGAGGTTCTTGGACTGCTAGTGGAGCTAAGAATTTTCGATTTTCAGTAACATACGAAATACAATAATGAATTTAGGAGCAAATAAAATAAAAAGACTATTATTTATAGGAAATAGTTTATCTAATTGTAGCGCAGGAATAGTATATTTTTCTTATAGATTTCCTAATACGCTTTATTCAAGTGTAGCATCTTTAAACAAAGGATATTCGTTTTTCGCTTACGCAATATCTGGAAAACAAGGTCAACAAATCATATCCGAATGGTCTATAATAATGACACAACAGCCTATTGGGGCTGGTGATGTTGTAATAGTTTGGGAGGGAATTAATGATATGGGAGCTGGTGGATTAAATGGAACACAGGCGTATAATAATTTAGTGACAATATGCTCAAATATAAGAGCGACAGGAGCAAAAGCTGTTTTGTTAAATGTAATACCAGCTAATTTAACTGGGACTTATCCAAATTGGAATACAGATAGAAATACTTGCAATTCATTAATAGCAACGAATCAAACTACTATATGCGATGCGTATGTTGACTTAACTGCAAACGCAGCTTTTAGCTCTGCAACTGCTTTTAACGATGCTACTTATTATCATACTGATAAAATACATTTAAATAATGTCGGATATGATTTACTTTCTTCAATTGTTTATCCAATTATACAACCTATTTTATAATGATACTAACGCAAAACGAAACACATTTCTTAATTTGGGCAGCCTTTACAATGGTTACTGTTTTAGGATTCATAGGAGCTTTAGGAGTAAAAGCACTAATGAGTATGGGCAAAGATCTAAACGAAATTAAGGTAGCTGTTAAAGAGGTTGCAACGAAACACGATGAAACTGAAAAGAGAGTTACTAGATTAGAAAACCACGTATTTGATTAATGACTGAAAGACGTTACAACTATTTATTTAAAGATATGGAATTAGTATTAAAAAGAGAGGTGTTTACAGATGAAAGCACAATAGGTAAATTAACTATTGATGGGGTTCAAGAATGTTGGGTACTTGAGGATAAAGATAGAGGTTTAATAGATACTATGCCATTAGCTGAAATAGTAGCTACTAAAGTTTATGGAAAAACTTGCATACCTTATGGACGTTATGAAATAGACTGGACTATGTCCGCACGTTTTAAGAAAATGATGCCTATACTATTGAATGTACCAGGCTACTCAGGAATAAGAATACACGTTGGCAATACTGATAAAGATTCTTTAGGCTGTTTGCTTCCGTGTTCAAAGTATTCTAAAAACTTAGGTATAGCTAGTACTATTGCAACAAGTAAGCTATACGAAAAGATTGCAAGAGCTAAAAAAAAAGGTCAAAAAATATACATAACAATTACTAAATAATGAAACAAATACTACAAAAATTAATTGACTCTTTTGATACAACTACTAAGGGCTTTTCGAGTAGAAAATTAACCGCTTTTATCATAGTTTCATGTGTAATTGCAGCTCATGTAAAATGGCTATCAATAGGAGACTTAACTCAGTTAGGTGAAGTATTTATAATTGACTACACATTTATAGCAGCTTTATTTGGAATGACTACATATAGTGGAATAAAAAGTAGAAAAGAAGATACAACTAAAGAGAATGTTTAATATATTTGTATTGTAATTAATAATTTGGACAAGATTTGAAACAAAATCAGAATTTAGATTACAAAAAGAAACCCCCGATTTACTCAGGGGTTTTTTAAATTAAATACATGGTTTAACTGCTCTTGTTGATACCATTGCAAATCACTTACATCAACTTGTTTTGGTTCTTTTTTTAATATGCATTTAATAGCACTTTCACTTAACCACTTACGATTAATCCAATAGCCGTTTGAACCGTTGTTATTGGTTAAAAATAAAGCGTTTGGAATACTTGTAATATCAAATAGTACCTTCTTTCGATACGCTAATACCTTACCATTAAATTCAAAGTGATTTGAATAGGTTATGATGTATGTATTGTCTAGGGTTTTAGTATTCATTTTCAATTAGTTAATGTAGTGAGTAGTACTTAGCGAGTAGTTATGCTCCATTGCTACAT
>DIHL01000056.1 GCA_002420145.1 Bacteroidetes bacterium UBA5697 | reverse complement strand
GCATACAAAATATAGCTAACATTTTTTGTTCTCTATTTTGAACTATTCCCGTAATGTATTTATGTAACTCTTCACGATTATTTTTTGAAATTAAATTTTGACGGTATTTAACCGCAAAAACAATTTGTACATATAATTGTGAGTATGTATTTGGCATAACATGTCGCCCCGCTGGGGCTTTTACTTTTTTGTTACTCTACTTTGTTATTGTAAACATATTGCCTCTCTGAGGCAATCTTACTATGTAAATATATTATTTTTTAACGAAAAACCTATAGATACGCCTCTTTGTGCCTTTAATAATAATATGCCTATAATTAAAATAACTTCTTTGCTCCATTAAGAGCAATATGTTTATAACCAACAACTACATATCCTTTTTGCTCCACTAGGAACAATATGTATATAGCGCAGTTAGGTGCGATATAACAACCAGCATATTTTTTTGCTCCTTTAGGAGCAATATGTTTATAAACAATTAACTTTACAAAGTGTCAGAAGCATTTTCAGAACATATACAAAGTATCCTCAAAACTTTACCCGAAACACCGGGCGTGTATCGTTATTATGACGCGGATAATAATTTACTCTATGTTGGCAAAGCAAAGAATTTAAAGAAGCGCGTCACCTCCTATTTTACCAAAGAACATGATACGTATCGTTTGCGTATCATGGTAAAAAAAATAGTAGATATCAAAACCATTAAGGTAGATACCGAGATGGATGCCTTAATTTTAGAAAATAATTTAATTAAAAGTCTCACGCCTAAATACAACATCATGTTGCGTGACGACAAAACCTATCCTTGGATTGTCATTAAAAATGAGCGTTTTCCTAGAGTGTTTCAAACACGACAACTAAAAAAAGATGGCAGCGAGTATTATGGTCCATATCCATCTGTAACAACCATGTATATTTTATTGGATTTAATTAAGCAATTATATCCTTTAAGAACTTGTAATTTAGATTTGAGTCAGGAAAATATTGATAAGAAAAAATACACTGCTTGTTTAGAATTTCAAATTGGTAAATGTAAAGCGCCTTGCGTGAGTAAGCAAAGTGAAGAAGATTATAACAGAGGTATTAATCACATTAGAGAAATTATAAAAGGTGATATTAATTTTGCCATCAGAGACTTAAAAAAAATCATGTTGGAGCATGCTGATAAATTAGAGTTTGAGCATGCGGCCAATACCAAAAAGAAAATTGAACTCTTAGAAAAATACCAAAGCAAATCTACTATCGTTCATCCTTCTATTACTGATACTGACGTGTTTGCGATTTTAAGTGATGAAAAAGTGGCTTACGTCAATTACTTTAAAGTGATGAATGGAACCATCATTCAAGCGCAAACTTTAGAGTTGAAAAAGAAGCTAGATGAAACCGATGAAGAAATGTTAGTGTTTGCTATTAATGAAATCCGAATCAGATACAATTCTTCCAGCAAAGAAATTTTTGTTCCCTTTGAACCAGAGTTTGAATTTACGGGAGCCAAATATGTGGTTCCAAAAATTGGTGATAAAAAACACTTAATGGATTTATGTTTTAAAAATGCTGAATCTTATAAACGAGAACGCGAAAAACAATTAGCTATTATTGATCCTGAAAGGCATACTGATCGCATCATGCAACAAATGATGAAAGATTTAAGAATGAAAGAAGAGCCTCGAAGAATAGAAGGATTTGATAACTCCAACATTCAGGGAGATTATGCGGTGAGCGCCATGCCTGTTTTTATTGACGGCAAACCAGCTAAAAAAGAATACCGACATTATAATATCAAAACAGTGGTTGGTCCTGATGATTTTGCAACCATGGAAGAAGTGATATTTAGACGTTATTCTCGTGTAATTGAAGAAGGATTGCCAATGCCTCAATTAATTGTGATTGATGGTGGCAAAGGTCAATTAGGAGCTGCTGTGATGAGTTTGCGTAAATTAGATTTAATGGGTAAGGTTACTGTAATTGGAATTGCCAAACGACTAGAAGAAATTTATTTCCCAGGAGATTCGGTTCCGATGTATTTGGACAAACGTTCAGAAACGTTGAAAATCATTCAGCACATTCGTGATGAGGCTCATCGTTTTGGTATTACACATCATCGTAATAAACGAAGCCGTGAAACCTTTAAAACGGAATTATCCGAAATTAAAGGCATCAGCGACAAAACTGCTCAAAAATTATTGACTGAACTTAAATCCGTAAAAGGCATTAAAGAAGCCACTTTAGCTGAATTAGCTGCTATTATTGGCAATTCAAAAGCTAATTTGGTGTATGAATTCTTTAAGAATCAGGAAAATAATCCTTCCTAATTTTTATTTTAACTAAAACTATTATCTTTGCCCATGGAAAACGGCAAACTCATCATCTTTTCTGCACCCTCAGGTTCTGGTAAAACCACTATCGTGCGTCATTTACTAAAAACCTTTCCTGATAAATTAGAATTTTCTATTTCGGCTACAAGTCGCCCTAAACGTGGCGTAGAAGAGAATGGCAAAGATTATCATTACTTAACAGTTGATGAATTCAAGCAAAAAATTGATAATAAGGAGTTTTTGGAATGGGAAGAAGTGTATGCTGGAACGCATTATGGCACTTTAAGAAGTGAAGTTGATCGCATTTGGGCAAAAGGCAAACATGTTATTTTTGATATTGATGTAGAAGGTGGCTTAAACCTTAAAAAACAGTTTGGAGAAAAGGCTTTAGCAGTTTTTGTAATGCCTCCGAGCATTAAAATATTAGAAGAACGCTTAAACTCAAGAAGCACCGATAGCCCAGAAAGTATTGCTCGAAGAGTGGAAAAAGCCGAAAAAGAGCTAAAAACAGCCGATTTATTTGATGTTTTTATCTTAAATGAAGTACTAGAAGAAGCTTTTATAAAAGCTGAAAAGGTAGTAAGCGAATTTCTTTCAAAATAATTCTCCTTTTTCTTATTTTCAATCCAATTTACCTCGTCAAAAATGGGTAACCATTTATTTAAATTTAAAACACTGATAATC
>DIHL01000037.1 GCA_002420145.1 Bacteroidetes bacterium UBA5697 | reverse complement strand
GTTTTATCCGTTGGAGAAAAATTATTTTTCCAGATATAATGATTACTTGTCCAGGTATTGAAAATAAAATCAGGATGACGTTTTTCAACATTCACATTAAAATTTAATGCGAAAGGAAAAGTTGCTACCTTTTTAAAATATCTATTATTAATCTCTAAACTATAATCATTTGTGTTTGACCCACTAAAAACATAGTTAACTCTAACAAAACCATTGTAATTTTTATCATTAAAATAAAACCCTGCATTCGCCATTTGATTCATAAAAGTTGAATCTGCATATTGATACACCTGATTAATTTCGTTTTTATACCCTATTTTAATTTTAGAATGGATTGAATTCATTTTAAGTGTATAATTCAATCCATTACTAATTCCTCTCCAATGCGAAGAATCGTGAGTAGAAACGGTATCTAAATAAAATACATTATAAAAACCTTCTGAACTGCTATTTAAATCAATATACTTTGTATAGGAACCTGAGTAATTAAATTGGTAATCTATAAAATGAGATAACACGGTAGCACAATCTTCGTTTTTATTTAACCTAAACCAAGGATTAAAATCTACTGTTGTATTTCTATATTCTCGTTTGGCATTGTTTAAATTAACAGGAAGTAGCATTTTATTGATACTAATATTTTCAATAAAAGAACTATCATTTGTGATGCCACCATTTTCTTGATGTTTTAATTTATTAAATAAAAAATAGGCGTAATACCCTACTCTGTTATTTTTAGAAGTATAATTAGAACTTGTATAAAAATTATTTGTAAAACTTTGTTGATGTTTATAGAATCCTATACCGCTATAACGATTAAAAGCTAATGTGAGATTTAATTTATTTTTAAATGTATTTGAAAACAGTAGTTTAAATAACTGCTCTTGTTTGCTTCCTGCAATCCCTGTTAAATTAGCATAAGGTCCTTTGGTTTGAAAATACTTAACATCATGCGAGCTAATCACATCATTTTGATAAGGAGCAATGAGCATATTAAATCCTAAAGGTTTTGATTGATAACCAATATAAATTGGAGCTGATGCTTGACCTAAATGTCCGTTTGTATTTCGAGGGAAATAATTTTGAAGATGTGTGATAGAGCTATCAATTTTTGAATAATTAAAATTCAATAAATTATTTTTGTCGCTATTTGACAATATATTAATAAAACTACTATCAGACGGATATTTAACCTGAGCCGTTAATGCACACGACAAAAACATAAAACACAGCAGTATACTACCACAAAAAGTATGTTTATGTTGATTCATTAAACCCAGAAAATAGAAACTTAAAATTTATCGAAGAAATGCTCTTCAACGTCAAAGGTAGACTTTATTCCCACTTGTTTGTAATCAGTTTCTAACCATTTTGAAGCCGTTTGACGACCGCGTTCTTTTAAGGTTAATAAAAATTCCCAAGACGTGTTCATTTTACTGCTATAGCTTAACTGACTTAGAGCTTCATATCCAGAAATGGTATGAACAAAAATCTCTCTATTAGCTTTGTCATCCGTTTTCAAAATTCCATTTCTCAATAACTCATTACGATAGTGAATTAACTTCATCTCGTTTATTAAGCTACTGTTAAAAGAAATTTCATTAACTCTATCTGCAATATCTCTTGCCGACGTTGGAACAGAACCTATATTGATTGAATTAATTTTAATTAAAACAATATCATGCAAATTTGTATTAGTAATTAAAGGGAAAATTGGGGGATTTCCCATATAACCACCATCCCAATAATATTCTCCGTCAATTTGCACCGCTTGAAATAATTGAGGCAAACAAGCTGAAGCTAATACCGAATCAACGGTGATATCTTTATTAGTAAATATTTTTGCTCTATTAGTTTTTACATTGGTCGCACAAATAAACAATTTCTTTTTACTGTACATGTGTAACTCCTTAAAATCAATCAAATCCGTTAAAATATCGCGTAAAGGATTGTAGTTTAAAGGATTAAAATTATAAGGAGACATATATTGCGTCATGTTATTAAACATAATATATCCTGGTGAATTATGAATATCACCATCGCTAAACAATCTATCAAATGTACTTGGCTGAAAAAAACTACCTGCTTGAGCCACTTTGCGCCAAAGCGTTTCAAGCATTTCTTTAGCTTTTACTGGTCCGCCTAAATGTAAGCCATAAGCACAAACCACGGCATTTACCGCTCCAGCACTGGTTCCACACATGGCATCGGCCACAATATGTTCAGCTTCTAATAATCTATCTAAAACTCCCCAAGTAAAAGCACCATGTGCGCCTCCACCCTGTAAGGCTATTCCAACTTTCTTAATTTCAGGACTATTCATTTATTTTATGATACTATTTATAAATGTTAAACCAATTTAGCACTTCAATAGACTACCAAATATAACAAAATAACTTTACTAATAAAATAAATTAAGACGAGATAGAAATAACGACAGATTAACTCAAAAAAGCCTAGCGTTAAAGATTTTCCTTAACAAAAGCCAACATTTTGTTATACAAATGCGTTCTTGTGTAACCACCATAAATACCATGGTTTTTATTAGGATACACCATAAAATCAAATGGCTTATTGTTTTTAATTAAGGAGTTTGCTAATTCCATAGAGTTTTGAAAATGCACATTATCATCACCACTACCATGCACTAATAAAAACTTACCTTTCATCTGTTTTGTAAAGTTTACAGGAGAATTATCTTCGTACCCACTCTTATTATCTTGTGGTTTACGTAAAAAACGCTCGGTATAAATATTATCATAAAACTTCCAATTAGTTACTGGTGCTACAGCAATGGTTGATTTAAAATAATCTGCTCCTTTAGTAATTAATAAAGAAGCCATGTAACCACCATAACTCCAACCTTGGAAACCAATACGTGTTTTATCTACATAAGGTAAATTACCTAAATACTTAGCAGCGTCAATTTGATCTAAGGTTTCTAATTTCCCTAACTGTAAATAGGTACAGTGTTTAAATTCTCGTCCACGACCAAGAGTTCCTCTTCCATCCACACACACTACCATATAACCTTCTTGGTTTAATAAAGAATGCCACCAAAAATCAAAAGTTTCCCATGCATTATTACATTCGTTTGAACCTGGTCCATTATAAGCGAACATATATACCGGATATTTTTTATTTGGATCAAAGTTTTGCGGTTTCATCATCCAACCGTTCAATTCAACTCCATCTGTATTTTTAAATGTAAAAAACTCTTTAGTAGATAATTTATACTCTTTCATTTTTGCTTTTAAATCAGCATTGTCTTCAAGCACTTTAATTAATTTTCCATCAGCACTATGTAGTTCAAAAACAGGAGGTGTATTTGCATTTGAATAAGAGCTTACGTAATATTTTAATCCACGACTAAAATCAGCACTAGTTGTACCATCTGCAGTAGACAAACGTTTTTTATTCGAACCATCTAATTTAATACTATATACATCTCTATTTATTTGTCCTTGCTCTGTAGAGATGTAGTATAAAGTATTTAATTTTTCGTCATAACCGTTAAACGAAATCACATCCCATTTACCTTTAGTAATTTGATTCACTAATTTGCCAGTGTTATCATAATAGTATAAGTGGTTGTAATTATCAGCTTCACTGCTCCAAATAAATCCTTTATTATTGGGCAAAAACGTTAAATCATCAGTAATATCAATGTAAGTTTTAGCTTCTTCCATTAAAATTGTTTTTGTAGAACCATCGTTCGCATTGGCATAAATTAACTCTATTTTGTTTTGCAAACGATTCATACGTTGTAATGATAATGTGTTTTTATCAGTTGTCCATTGAATACGAGGGATATAAATATCAGTTTCTTTTCCAATATCCACTCCTATTGTTTTAGCACTTGCTAAATCATAAATATGAACTGATAACACAGAGTTATCTTCTCCTGCTTTTGGGTATTTAAAAGTTACTTTGTCTGGATATAAGTTATTATTATAAGTATCAAAGGTGTATTCTTTAACTTTACTCTCGTCAAAACGTACAAAGGCTAATTTACTTCCATCAGCGTTCCACTCAAAATAATTTGCTTTACTAAATTCCTCTTCATATACCCAATCAGCCCAGCCATTCTTAATTTCATTATTCTTGCCATCTGTTGTTACTTGTGTTTCTTTTCCGCTTTCTAAATCTTTAATAAATAAATTGTTTTCGCGAACAAAAGCTACTTTATTTCCTACTGGAGAAAAAGTAGCAAACATTTGTTTACCATTTGAAGACAACTCTGAGGTTTTACCAGTTTTTAAATCATATACATAATTATTTTCAACAGATGAACGACGATAAATTCCCTCCGCATCTGTCGCAAAAAACAATTTAGTTTCATCAGGACTAAAAGAATAACCACTTATATCAATAGTTTTATCACCAACTTTCACATTAGCTCCTTTTACAAGAACGGCTACTTTTTTACCTGATTTTAATTCATACTTTACAATATTGTCAAAATCACCATCTTTCTCTAAATCTGTATAGTGCAATCCATCTTTCATGGCATTAAAACCTCCTGCAGAAGCAGGCATAAAAGCATATTTGCTCCAAATATCCTCAACCGATATTGATTTTTGAGCTAATCCATTTATCGCTATTAAAGAGAAAACAGTTATTGAAATAAAAAAAGACTTCATAAAAAGAGTTATTTAAAATTAAAGCATGAAGATAAACACTTACTCCCTATTAACAAACACTATTTTACTCAAACGGTAGCATTGTTAAATAAATGACTAAAATGTTATTTGATTTTTTATTAGCTTAGCGTAACCAATTAATTAATGTATGCAAACTTTCAGAACCATTATCATAGACGACGAAGAAAATAGCCGTAGCAATACCAAAAGTATGTTGGCTAGCTATTGCCCAGAAATAGAAGTAATTGCTGAGGCTTCGAGTGGTATGGAAGGTAAAAAATTAATTCAGGACCTAAAACCAGAAGTAGTTTTTTGCGACATTAATATGCCTGGCATGAATGGTTTGGAAATGATTGATGGCCTTGTTCATCGTGATTTTTGCCTTATCTTTTTAACAGCTTATAGCGAACATGGCATTAATGCTGTTAAAGCTGGGGCTATTGATTATTTATTAAAACCATTATTATTAAGCGAATTGCAAGGTGCCGTTAAAAAAGTAGTAAAACACTACGAACAAAAAGGTGGCACTGCACCCGCTTTAGGAAATGATAAAAACTTAGTTTTAATCAATCATAGCAAAGGATTTACATTGATTGATTACAAGGATATTGTTTGGTTAGAAGCATCTGACAACTACACTAATATCTATTTAAACAACGCTAAAAAAATTGTGGCTTCAAAAACCTTAAAAGAATTTGAAGCAATTTTACCAACTAATGTGTTTTTCCGTATTCACCGTTCTTCATTAATTAATATTGATTTCATTAAAGAATATTCAAATGCAGAAGGAGGCACAATCATTATGGCAGATGGGACTAGCATTCAAGTATCAAAAGCTCGTTCTCAAGAATTTGCTGAGTTTTTAAAAACAAGAGCAGTTACCCCAAAATAAACAAAAACCAACAAAAAGAATATTTAATCGCGAGCTAGTCTCGCGATTATCATTTAATCTAAATTGCAAAAATAATTCCGTATTTTTATAGTATATATTATGTATATAAAACGACTATACCTTTTATTTATTGGCATTTTTATTCTGATTCAAATTGCATCAGCTCAAAATCGTAGTTTTTCGTTTCAACACTACGGACCAGAGGATGGATTAAGCAATGCCAATGTATTTGCAATTAAACAAGATAAAACTCACATTTTATATTTAGCTACCGAAAATGGTGTTTATAATTTTGATGGTTATAAGTTCGAAAAAATCAAACCTAAAACACCATTAAAATCAAATTACATTCGCAACATTGGCTTTAATCAAAACGACAACCTAGTTATTATTAATCGTAGAGAAGGAATTTATGAGTACAATAAAAAGAAAAACGATGTTTCTTATATTAAGTATTTAGTCTTTAATAACTCTGTTGATGAATTAATTTTAGATGATCAATATGGTTATTCACTAAGCGATCAAATCTCTGTATCGGCCATCGAATTAAAAACAGGCATAATAAGTGGCGATAACATCCGAGAAAAAGATAAAAACAACCAAGCATTTGCTGTTTTCAAAACCAAACAAAATCAAGTTTTAATTGGCAGAAGCGATGGCTTGTACCAATTTAAAAATGGCCAACAGATAAAAATAAATCTCGACAAAAACGTTGCGGTATACTCAATAACAGAAGATATTACTGGGACTTTATATATAGGAAGTGACAATGCCATTTATTGCGTAAAAGACAATAAAATAATCAAAACAATTCCTGTTAAAACTCAAAAAGCTAGCAGTTTTTTTAGCGCCAACAATACAGCTCGAGTAAGTAAATTAATCGTTGATAAATACAATCGCATTTGGTTTACCAACAATCCCGATGATAATTTATATTTAATTGATAATAATATTACCTACGATGCCTTTGATTTACTAGGTATTGATAAGGTTTTAATTAACTGCATTTTTAAAGACACCGATGATCATATTTGGATAGGAACATTTAATGACGGTGTTTACTTTATACAAAATCCAAAACTTCATAATATTTCTTTTACATCTGGTCGAAAAATATTACCAGTAAGCAGCGCAGCATTTATCGAAAACAGTATTGTTGTTGGAACAAATAACGGCTTATTTATTTTCGACAAAGATCATAACAACAACCAAACAGTTATTGCGCCTGATGAATTATTTAACGAAACTGTTTACGGCATTCATCCTTTAGTAAACAGTGTCATGTATTCAAAAATAAATTCCATTTCAAATACCAAGCGTTCTTTTTTAATAAATAACTCCTACTACAATTTCTCTCCTATTGCCTCTAGGTTATTTAATTATTGTAAAAATCCTTCAGAAGCCTACATGGCTGATGGGACAGGCACTTTATATAAAATAAAAAATTACACTTCCGAAAAATTTACGGTAATTGATACCCTTGTTTCTTTTCCTGATTATAGAACTAGAATTAATACTATTTACGAATCAAACGACAACTTATTTATAGGTACATCTGACGGATTAAGCCTGTATTCATTTAAAACCAAGTCTTATAAAAATTTCACTAACCAGTTATTTAGTTATGGCATTAACCATATTGAACATAATAATAAGAAAACCTATATAGCTCATGAAAATGGCATTACTATTTTTGAAGATTCTACATTAATTCAACAAATTGGTGAACAGCAACTGACCGCCGTAAAGAAAATTAAATTTTACCAAAATCGTATTTGGATAGCAACATTGGATGGACTTTTCATCTGCGATAGTAAATTCAATCCTATAGTTATTTATAATAAGTCAAATGGATTATTATCAAACACCATTAACGATATTGTATTTGAAGGAAACAACTGTTGCATTTGCAGCGACAAAGGAATCACCCTTTGTACAATTGATGACTTATTAAACAAAGTAAGAGTTGCCAATAAATTATTTATTACAACAATTGATGCCGACGGAAGTTTATTGGAATTAGAAAACAATGTTCTAAAATTAAACAGTTCACAATCCGACGTCATGATTAGTTTTTCTAGTCCCTTATATGTAAAACCAAACAAACAATACTACAGATATAGATATTACAGCAAAAATAATAAAGGTTGGTTTAGTTTAGAAAACAGACAAATACACTTAACATCTATTGACGGAGGAACGCATCAATTAGAAATCATTTGTTCATATGACGGAATTAATTGGTCTGAACCTATCACTATTTCAATTCAAAAAGATATACCGTTTAAGCAAACCATGTGGTTTATAGTGTCTATCGTTTTTAGCTTACTATTACTTATTTTAATAGTCGTCTTTATTTGGATAAAACGAGTGAGAGTAAAAGCAACACGTCGCGTTCAAGAAGACCGACAGGTGAATTTATTAAAACATCAGGCAATGAACTCTTTAATGAGTCCTCATTTTATATTTAACTCTTTAACCTCTATTCAAAATTACATCAACTTAAATGATTCTTTAAAAGCAAGCGAATACTTGGCAAAATTCTCTCGTTTAATCCGAATGATTATCGAAAAAGCTTCTCAAAGTGAAATATCGCTACATGAAGAATTGACAAGACTAAATTATTATTTAGATTTAGAAAGGGAGCGTTTTAAAGGGAAATTTGATTTCCATGTACATGTTGCCGAAGACATAAACACATTTGATATAAAAATACCAAATATGATTATTCAGCCCTACGCCGAAAATTCTATCATACATGGTATTTTGCCAAAACATGAGCATGGTAATTTAAGTATCAGTTTCAAAAAAGGAAACGAAACCACCTTACTGATTATCATTGAAGATGATGGCATTGGATTTAATAAGGCTAAAGAAAATGCAAAAGTTGGGCATAAGTCTTTGGGAACCAAAACCATAGAAAACATTTTAGAACTAAACACCAAATTAACTGGCAAAAAACAAACGGTAGAAATAATCGACAAATCAGATTTAAAAACCGCCGAACAAGGCACTAGAATCACAATTTCTTTGCAGATTTAATCTTTATAATATTATCATAAATTAACAAATAACACCATAACAAGCGCACAACTTTTGTAATCATTTGAACATCAAAAAGAACATATTTATATTATTATTCAGTTTAGCGCTGTTTAACTTAAGTGCACAAGTTAAGCCACTTAATTTGTTGCCTGATACAACTATTATTTGTTTAGGGGATTCATTTCTATTAAAATTTTCTGAAGATCAAGTAAGTAAAAATGCTACGTATCAATTAAATACCAGTTACGGCATCATTGTAAATACCAAACAATTTTATATAAAAAAGAAAGGCGTCTACTCTATCAAAATTATAGATGGTAAGAGAACAATATTTGACACCACATTTTTAAAAATAAATGAAAAACCAAAAATTCATATTAGAGACACTTTGCTGTGTGGCGGTCCTATTATTGTTGCTTCAAAAAACAAAGCATACAAATACACTTGGAGCAATGGCGAAATTGGAGACCAAGTTAAGATTGATAAACCAGGAACTTATTGGGTAAAAGTAAATAATAAAGGCTGTACTTTAACTGATACTTTTAGAATTTCATCAGGGCTTTCAATCACTCCTAATTTTGGTAAAGAGTTATTGGTATGTGAAAATGAACCAAATAAAATTTTATCGGTAAAGGCACCAAATGACGTAAAGTTTTATTGGAATACAGGAGCTATAACCTCCTCAATTAATGCAACTAAAGAAGGTGTGTATTGGGTAAAGAGTACTTCTAAAGTATGTGGCATCAAAACAGATAGCGTTACTGTAAAATACAAAAATTGCGAATGCGATGTATTTATTCCAAATAGCTTTACACCAAATGATGACGATAGAAATGATTATTTCTTGCCTATTTTTCAATGTGATTATTCATACTTTTCGTTAACTATTATGGACAGATGGGGAAATACTGTTTACACGTCTAATAATGTGAATGGGAAATGGGATGGGAAATTTAAAGGTAATCCTTGTCCTGATGATGTATATGTTTATCGTATTGAAGCTATTCAAAAAGGCAATGACAAAAAAATAGTTCGTAACGGACATATCTCTCTTTTCAGATGATAAAATCAAAATCTTCAATTATTTTATTGATAAATAGTTTTATTTATCTGATGCTAACGTCCTCTATTTTTGCTCAAGAAGAACCTATTCAAATTCGTCCTTTTGGCACTAATCCAGGTAATTTAAAACTCATGTTTTACGACCCAGGTAATATTAAAGAAAAAGCTCCTTTAGTTGTTGTATTGCATGGTTGTACTCAAATGGCTAAAGGTTGTGCAGAGCAAACTGGCTGGAATAAATTAGCTAAGCTTCATCAATTTTATGTGCTCTATCCCGAACAAATTATACTAAACAATGTAGAGAATTGTTTTAATTGGTACCGTGCTGCCGACCAAAGTAGAGATAAAGGAGAGCCAGCATCCATCATGCAAATGATTGACTATTTGAAGAAAAATAAAAACATCGATTCTACAAGAATTTACATTATTGGTTTATCTGCAGGTGGAGCCATGAGTAGCATTATGATGGCTGTTTTTCCTGAAGTTTTTGATAAAGGCGGAGTTATTGGTGGCGGACCTTATAAAGCAACTGAATCAGTTTTAAATGCTGGCACTTCTATGCTTGGAATTGTGGCAAAATCTCCTGAAGATTGGGGAGATTTAGTAAGAAAAGAAAATCCTCATTTTAAAGGGTCGTATCCCGAATTAATTGTATTTCATGGTGGTTTAGATCCCATTGTAAATAGCAACAATGCGAATCAACTCATCAAACAATGGGTAGATATTCATCATACAGATTATGTTGAAGATGTACATTTTGAAAAATTTAGAAACAACGAAGATGTAGAATTAACCATTTATAAAAACAGGCAGCAACAAGAAGTTGTTCGCTATTTTAGAGTAAGAGGCATGGGACATGCTATTGCGGTTGATACGGGAAATTGTTCTACTCAGGGAGGTAAAACTGGCATGTTTTCATATGATAAAGATTTTCATAGTACCTACTGGGCTGCCGATTTTTTTGGAATCATAAAAAAACCTTATCAAATAGACGGTTCAACATCAATTAAACCCAAAACCACTAACCTCACCTATTCTGTTCCTTTTCGTCAAGGTTCCAAATACCAATGGATTACACCTGCTGGAATGTGGATTAGTAAAGGAAAAAACACAAATTCAATAACCTTGGATGCCGATTACCAAAGTGGGTATTTAGAAGTTACAGAAACCGATGCAAACGGCTGCCAATTAGAGTCTTGTAAACTTTGGATTGAAGTGAAAGAATAGCTCAAAAAAGATTTCCTTTTTTAATAAAAACCTCCTAAATTCACTACTTTTAAACTATTTAGGTGACTTTAAAGAAAATACTTCTATTTCCTTTTGCTGTAATTTATGGCACCATCACTTCATTGCGTAATTTGTTATATGATTGGAAATTTTTACAATCTAAATCATTTGATGTTCATACGATTTGCGTTGGTAATTTAGCGGTTGGCGGCACTGGTAAAACACCTCATGTGGAGTATTTAATTAAGCTACTGCAAGATGAAGTTAAAATAGCAACATTAAGCAGAGGATATAAACGAAAAACAACAGGTTTTGTTCACGCTGATGAAAACAGCACCGCTCTTGATATTGGAGATGAACCTTTACAATACAAAACAAAAAATCCAAACTTGGATGTGTGTGTGGATGCCAACAGAGTAAACGGTGTAAAAAAAATATTATCATTTCCTGAGCCACCAAAAGTGATTATACTAGATGATGCTTTTCAACATCGTGCATTAAATTCCGAATTAAAAATTGTAGTGAGCGAATATTCAAATCTATTTTTAAACGATTGCATGTTGCCTGCTGGTAGTTTAAGAGAATCTAAAGCGGGCATCAAACGTGCAGATATTATTATCATTAGCAAAACACCCGATAAAACAACGGCAATAGAAATAAGAAATGTGATTAAGGATATAAAGCCTTTAGCTCATCAGCAATTATTTTTTACTTGGTTAAAATATGGTGAATTAGTAGGCTTTCAAAATCCTAACGAAACTATTGATACGTTAAACGATTTATTCCGTTATCGCATCGTTTTATTTACAGGCATAGGTAATCCAACACCTATGGTTACTTACCTTAAAGAGTATGCATCCGATGTAAAACATATTCAATATCCTGACCACCATCAATTTACCATCCAAGACATTGCCGACATACGTGCTGAATTGGATGCTTTTGAAGGAGGAAATAAAATTGTAATAACAACCGAAAAAGATACCATGCGATTAAAAGGAAGCGACTTGCAGGATATAGCAAATACATTACCTTTGTACGTTTTACCGATAGAGGTAGATTTTAAAGATAAAGCACAAGAATTTAATGAAACAATCATAAACTATGTTAGAACAAATAAATTTTACCACAAAAAGTATTCTTGAAAAAACAAATAATTTTCAACCCGAAATTGGAATTATATTAGGAACTGGATTAGGAGGATTAGTAAAAGAAATTAGCGCAGAATTTGTTATTCCTTATGAGGAAATACCAAACTTTCCTGTAAGCACTGTAGAAGGACATAGTGGCAAATTAATTTTTGGTGAATTAGGTGGCAAAAAAGTAATGGCCATGCAAGGTCGTTTTCATTTTTATGAAGGCTACACCATGCAACAAATTACATTCCCCGTTCGTGTGATGAAAGCTTTAGGAATTCACACCATTTGTGTTTCAAATGCAAGTGGCGGCATGAATCCTGATTTTGAAATCGGAGAAATCATGATTATCAACGATCATATTAACTTATTCCCAACTAATCCATTAATAGGAAAAAATATTGCAGAATTAGGGCCTCGTTTCCCAGACATGAGTGAAGCTTATGACAAAAAATTAATTGCCAAAGCTGTTGATATTGCAAAAGCTAATAATATTAAAGTTAGTCAAGGCTCATACGCAGGCTTAACTGGTCCTTGTTTTGAAACCCCTGCAGAATATCGTTACATCAGACGAATTGGCGCAGATACTGTGGGAATGAGCACTGTACCTGAAGTAATTGTTGCTAAACATGGTGGCATGCGTGTATTTGGAGTTAGCATTGTAACTGACTTGGGTGTTGAAGGCGATGTTCAAAATGTAAGTCATGAAGAAGTACAACAAATTGCAAAAATGCAAGAACCTAAAATGACATTATTAATGAAAGAATTAATTCGTTCAATGTAAAACAGAACTTGTTTTTTGAAACGATTAAAGCAACTAATTTCTTGATTAACTAAATATAAAAATGAACAACTTTAAAAAAACACTTTTAGCATTAACTCTAATAATCTCTTTAGTAAGTAAAGCGGATGAAGGTATGTGGTTGCCGCAACTTTTAAATGCTATGAACATAAAAGATATGAAGAAGAACGGCTTAAAATTAACAGCCGAACAAGTTTATAGTGTTAATAAATCTAGTTTAAAAGATGCCATTGTTCAATTTGGTGGTGGTTGTACTGCCGAAATCGTTTCTGATCAAGGATTAATTTTAACCAATCACCATTGTGGTTACTCTGCTATTGCATATCATAGCACAGTTGAAAAAGACTACTTAACAAAGGGTTTTTGGGCAATGAATAAAAACGAGGAGGTTTACACTCCTAATTTAACCGCAACTATTATTCAACGTATTGAAGATGTAACGGCAAAAGTTTTAAAAGGCATTACGGCTACTAGTACCGAAGCCAAAAAAGATTCTATTACAAAAGCTAACATCAAAGCCATTGAAAAAGAAGCTGTAGCTGGAACACACTACGAGTCTTTTATTCGTCCGTTTTTTTATGGTAACGAATATTACTTATTTGTTGTAGAAACATTTAAAGATGTGCGTATGGTTGGAGCTCCACCTTCTGCTATTGGTAAATTTGGTGGAGAATCAGATAACTGGATGTGGCCACGTCATAATGCCGATTTTTCTGTTTTCCGTATTTATGCCAATAAAGATAATAAGCCTGCAGAATACAGTACTGATAACGTTCCTTACAAACCAAAACATGTCATTCCTATTTCTATCAAAGGATACAACAAAGGTGATTTTACAATGGTTTATGGTTTTCCTGGTCGTACGCAAGAATATCTATCGAGCTATGCGGTTGATATGATTATGAACGAAAGCGATCCTTTAAAAGTTTCTCTTCGTGAAAAACGTTTAAATATTATGAATGTAGATATGTTGCAAAGTGACGCTGTTCGTATTGCTTATGCAAGTAAATATGCAAGTGTTGCCAACTACTACAAAAAATGGATGGGCGAAATGAATGGCTTAAAAAAATATGATGCCGTTGCGAAAAAACAGTTATTCGAAAAACAATTTAATGATGCTATTAATGCTGACCCAATAAAAAAAGAAAAGTACGGAAATATATTTCCTCAACTTGAAAAAATATATGCTGAATATAAAGTACTAAATAAACAAGTGGATTATTATAGCGAATGCTTAATGACGATTGATGCTTTTGTTTATGCCAGAAGCTATATGACTCTTATAGCTGAATTAAATAAAAAACAAAAAGGCTCTACAAATACCTTTGATAAATCATTGAGTGAATTTAAAAAACTAGGATTCTTTAAAGGCTATAATAAACCAACGGATATAAAAATCTGTGAAGCCATGCTAAACGAATACATTAAAGGAGTTCCATCAAATAATCGTCCTTATGTATTAGACTCATTTATTGTTGCAAATAACAATGATGCTAAAAAAATAACAGAGTTTTTATTCTCAAATACCAATTTTGTTGATAAAGAAAAGGCAGAATCTATGCTAAATGATTTTGAGAAATTCCCTCAGCTTTTCGAAAGAGACCCTGTATATCAGATAACTAATGCAATTGTTAAATATTATGCAACTTCTGTTTTTCCTCAATTTCAGTACGACGAACGTGAGATTAATGAATTACAAAAATTATATATTCAAGGACAAAAAGAAGTTTTTAAAGACAAAAATTTTTATCCAGATGCTAACTCAACATTGCGTGTGGCTTACGGTAAAGTAAATAATTACATCCCAAAAGATGGCGTTGAATATAATTACTATACCACCTTAGATGGTATTATGGAAAAGTATATTCCAAAAGATGAAGAGTTTGATGTACCTGAAAAACTAATTGATCTTTATAACAAAAAAGATTACGGACCATATGCCAATAAAGAAGGTAAATTACCAATAGCGTTTACAGCTAGCAACCATACCACTGGCGGTAATAGTGGAAGTCCAGTATTTAATGCAAAAGGTCAGTTAATAGGAACTAACTTTGACAGAAACTGGGAAGGAACCATGAGTGATATTATGTACAACCCTAACCAATGTCGTAATATTGTATTAGATGTTAGATACACGCTTTTTGTGATTGATAAATTTGCGGGAGCAGGGTACTTATTAAATGAAATGAAGTTAGTGAAGTAGTTTCATTTTAGTCATTAAAAAAAAGACCTATTAGAGTTATCTAATAGGTCTTTTTTATTTCTCATTATTTCTTTGGTGGCAAAGCAAAGGCCAATGCCTCATGCTCAAAATTCCCATTATGCGAACCATCGCAGAAAGGTTTATTTTTAGATAAACCACAACGACATAAAGACACTATTTCTCGTCCTCCTAAATCGTATGCATTTCCACTTTTATCAACTATTTCAAAATCACCCTCTAATCTTACTGAACCATTGTTATTAATTGTAATTTTTGTTTTTGTCATTGCTATATGTTTAATTATCTAAATGTAATCAAATAAATTATACCTTAGTTGTAATAAAATTAAAGTCAAAATGAAGATAAAAATACTTCTGCTTACAATTTTTGTTTTAGTGATACTACAACCCAAAAGTATTGCTCAACCTAATTGGCCACTCATAAAAAGTAATACGACGCCTAGCGTATCCATCCCTACAGAATTTGGTGTTCCTCACAAGCAACCTCTTTCTGTTTTAGGATGGGAAGATGGAATTTTTATCTCTAGAGACGGATTAGATTTGTATTGTATTTATGTTCCAATTGATTTGTTTTCATGGACATTTTTTGGTCCTGCTAACCCAACTAATATCTCATCTTATTTAAGAGGTCCAACATTTGGCATGGACTTAATTACTAATCCAGTTGGTGCTTCAGAATGGTTACAATCCGACATTCTTTATGCTCATCGCAATACAACTAATGATAGCTTTTTAGTTTGGACATTATCCAACTTGGCTAATCCTATCTATTCGGAAGGTGCGCCACAACATAATGCCATCAATACATCTACAGTGGATTTATTTGTCACCACGTCAAATAATACACCGCCCGATTATTCCACCGATATTGTTTTATTAAAAAACACCAGCATCAATCCTTCCGTTCAAGGAGCTTTTTTACCTGCGCCAGTCAATACTCAATATAAAGAAGACAATCCACATATTGAAAGAATTGATCCTTCCAATTTGGTGTTATTTTTTGATTCGGATGATAGACCAGGAGGACTTGGCCAGTTAGATATTTGGTATTCCACCAGTTCTGATAATGGATTAACATGGACAGCGCCTTTACAAGCATCTTCATTAAATACAGCTTCTGTTGGAGAGCAGCAACCACATCTTTATAAGGATGCAAATTCTGTATGGTATATCTACTACACTGGTGCAAATGCCATAACTGGTAAAACAGAAATATTTAGAGCAAAACAAGCTACACCTGGCAATTGGGATAGTTGGATAAACAAAGAATCTGTAGTTGGCGCTGGCAACTCCCTTGCTGTTGGAGAACCTACTCTTACTCAAAATGGCGACTTATCTTTTGTTGTTATATACCAAGATACCGTTAATGGCATTGCTACTGATAAATATGATGCAGATCCATGGTTTTTACCAAAAATTGGTTCACCTGTATCTGTGAAAGAGCCTATTTTAAATAAACAAGCTTCCATTTCTATTTTCCCTAATCCAACATCCGAAAAAATTAGCATCAATCTAATTAATATCTCCTCTGTTGAACCAGTACAAATTTACAATTCCCTTGGTGTGTTGGTAAAGGTTGTGAATATAGAAAAATCAACAATAATCGACATCAAAGAGTTGGAAAGTGGGATTTATTTTATTTCACTAAAAAATAATCCTAGTATTTATTCGAAATTTATTAAGCAATAAGTACAAGAAAACCCTATCTTTGCGCCATGTCATTTGAAGGTAAAACCGTATCATTTCATACACTTGGTTGTAAACTGAATTTTTCAGAAACATCTACGATTGCCCGCTTGATGCAAGAAAAAGGTTTTCAGAAAATGCCATTTGATTCGGGAGCAGATGTTTGTGTGATTAATACCTGTTCGGTGACCGAAAATGCGGACAAAGAATGCAAACAAATCGTTAAATCAGCCTTGGCAAAAAACCCCGATACGTTTATTGCTGTTGTTGGTTGTTATGCTCAATTAAAACCAGATGAAATCTCCAATATCGAAGGTGTTGATGTGGTTTTAGGAGCTTCCGAAAAATTCAAATTATTAAATTACATTAATTTTTCTGGCAAAAACGTTCATACCGAAATTCACAATTGTGAAATTTCGGACGTACATACCTTTGTCGATTCATTCTCGGTTGGCGATAGAACCCGCTCTTTCTTAAAAGTACAAGATGGTTGCGATTATAGCTGTACATTTTGTACCATTCCTTTAGCACGTGGCAAAAGCCGCAGCGATACGATTGAAAATGCTGTAGCTAACGCAAAAAAAATTGCGGCTAGTGGCGTTAAAGAAATTGTATTAACAGGCGTAAACCTTGGTGATTTTGGTTACGGAATTGATATAGATACCGAAACTAAAAAACGTAAAGAATATAATTTCTTAGATTTAATTAAAGAATTAGATAAAGTTGAAGGAATTGAACGTATTCGTATTTCTTCTATCGAACCAAATTTATTAACGAATGAAGTGATTGAATTTGTAGCAAATTCTCAACGTTTTATGCCTCATTTTCATATTCCTTTGCAAAGTGGTAATAACGACATTTTAGCTAAAATGAAACGCCGTTATAAGCGTGAATTGTATCAAGACCGTGTCGCTAAAATCAAAGAATTAATGCCACATTGTTGTATTGGCGTGGATGTGATTGTCGGATTTCCAGGAGAAACAAATGAGCATTTTACAGACACTTACAACTTCATCAATTCATTAGATGTTTCTTATTTACATGTGTTTACTTACAGTGAGCGCGATAATACAGAAGCTATAGAAATGAAAGGTGTTGTAGATTATGCAGAACGTAAACGCCGTAACAAAATGTTGCGTATTTTATCTGCGAAGAAATTACGTCAGTTTTATGAGCAAAACTTAAATAAAGAATACACTGTTTTATTTGAACATGAAGATAAAAATGGCATCATGAATGGTTTTACCGAAAACTATATCAAAATCGTGTATCCATTTGATGAAAAACTGGTAAATCAATCGGTTTCTATTCAAACCAAAGCCATTACCGAAGATGGTTTTGTGAGTGGGGAGTTAGTTTCTGCTACTGTTTAAAAGCTTTGTCACTTCGAGTATGCCAGAGGTACGATGGCTGTATCGAGAAGTGTTCCTGAAGAGTTCTCGATACGTATTTGCAAAGGACAGGCAAATCCTACTCGAACTGACAATCAAAATCTAAACTTTTTAACCTTCCAAATCTTCAAACTTTCTTAACTTATTGACGTTTAAAACATTTTAAGTATTTCCCTCAATTTTGCCCTCTTGCCCTTATTTTTAATACCTATAAGCCATGGCAACAACAAAAAATAAATTCAGAGAAAAACCAGTTGATGATACAGTTGTTCAACAATCTTCTATCGATAAAAACGATATTGAAGAAACTGTGTCAAACTCTTCAAAAAATAAAACGAAATCTAACAAAACAGATTCGGCTAAAACAACAAAAACTAAAGTTGAGAGTAAATCTTCTGTTAACGAAACCAAAGCCTCTTTATTGGAGCGCTGGAATAAAACGGTTACTATTTATAAAAACGAACGCACACAAAAATTAGTTGGCTTACTATTAATGCTTGCGGGAGTTTATTTATTCATTGCCCTACTCTCTTATATTTTTACTTGGGAAAAAGATCAAGACAAAGTACTAGGTCCTTTATCTGAATTATTTGCTATCGACACTAAAGTATTTAACTGGCTTGGCAAGTTTGGGGCTTTAGTGTCTCATACGTTCATGTATAAATGGTTTGGCATGGCCTCGTTTATTTTAGTGCCTGTATTTGTTATTTACGGATTGCAAAAAGTTTTAAATAAACAAATCACTAAACCATCAGCCTTTACTGCTAAATGGATATTTTTTATGGTATGGACAAGCTTAGTGTTAGCTTTCTTTTTTCACGATAAATTATTTTTTCTTGGTGGCGGATATGGTTATGTGTTAAACATTCAATTATCTAATTACGTTGGAAGCATTGGAACACTAGCCATATTGGCATTTAGTATGCTTGCCTTTTTAGTATTAAGTTTTAATATGAATTTCAATATTAAAAAAGATGTAATTCCTAGTTTAGAAAACGAAGCCATTATTGAAGAAGAATTAAAAGAAGACTCTAATACGATTAATCCTCATGCCAATACTGTTTTTGAAAAAGAACCAAGTTTGAGTAAAGAGGAAGAAGAAGCCTTATTAAATTTTGAAGTTATTTCAACTAACGACGAAATAAAAGAAGAACCAATTACTGAACCTATTGAAGAAAACATTCCTTTAGATTTAGAAGTGACTCCTAAACCAGAAGAACCAAAGAAAGATTTAGCGTTTGAAATTAATAATCCAGGTGCTGATGAAGTTTTAAAAGAACCAGAATTCGTTAAAGAGGAGCCTAAAGAAAATCAAATTACTTTGGATGACGAATTAAAAGCATCACAATTAGTTGAAAAATTTGGGCAATACGACCCAACTTTAGATTTAGGGCATTATCAATTCCCGAGTGTTGAATTATTAATTGATTACGGTACAGGCAACGCTAAGGTGAGTAATGAAGAATTAACGGCTAACAAAGACCGAATTGTAAATACCTTAAAAAATTACGGAATTGAGATTGATAAAATTTCAGCAATAGTTGGACCAACTGTTACGTTGTACGAAATTGTTCCGGCAGCGGGTGTGCGTATTTCTAAAATTAAAAATTTAGAAGATGATATTGCTTTAAGTTTAGCCGCTTTAGGTATTCGTATCATTGCTCCTATTCCAGGACGTGGAACGATTGGTATTGAAGTGCCCAATCAAAATCCGGAGATGGTGCCAATGCGTAATATCATTGCTTCTGAGAAGTTTCAAAACACCACGCATGATTTACCAATTGCTTTAGGTAAAACAATCAATAACGAAATTTTTATTGCCGACTTAGCAAAAATGCCTCACTTATTAATGGCAGGTGCTACAGGTCAAGGTAAATCAGTTGGATTAAACGCCGTATTGGTTTCATTACTTTACAAAAAACATCCGGCGCAAATTAAGTTTGTGTTAGTAGATCCTAAAAAAGTAGAGTTAACCTTATTCAATAAAATTGAACGTCACTTCTTAGCCAAATTACCAAACTCCGAAGATGCCATTATCACTGATAACACAAAGGTGGTTCATACATTAAATAGTTTGTGTATTGAAATGGATAACCGTTATGCCTTGTTACAGGACGCGCAGGTTAGGAACATTAAAGAGTACAATGTAAAGTTCATTAACCGTAAATTAAACCCTAATGAAGGCCACAAATATTTACCATACATTGTATTGGTAGTAGATGAGTTTGCCGATTTAATTATGACTGCTGGTAAAGAGGTAGAAACTCCTATTGCGCGATTAGCTCAATTAGCTCGTGCAATTGGTATTCACTTAATTATTGCCACTCAACGCCCATCCGTAAACATTATTACTGGTACTATTAAAGCCAACTTTCCTGCTCGTATTGCTTTTCGTGTAACTAGTAAAATTGATAGCCGTACCATTTTAGATGCAGGTGGCGCTGAACAATTAATAGGACGAGGTGATATGTTATTAAGTACAGGAAATGATTTAATTCGTATTCAATGTGCATTTGTGGATACACCAGAGGCTGAAAAAATCACAGAGTTTATTGGTTCACAACGCGCCTACCCTAGCGCCTTTTTATTACCAGAATATGTAGGTGAAGATGGTAGCGATGGCAAAGAAGAAATTGATTTAAGTGAACGCGATAAAATGTTTGACGAAGCTGCCAAATTGGTGGTGCAGTTTCAACAAGGTTCTGCATCTTTCTTACAACGTAAATTAAAACTAGGATATAACCGTGCAGGACGAATAGTGGATCAATTAGAAGCTGCAGGCATCATTGGACAGTTTGAAGGCTCTAAAGCACGTGAAGTAAAGTGCAAAGACATGGCTCAACTAGAAGAAATTATCAGAAATATTAAGGGGTAGATTTACTTAATTAACAAAAGATTAATTTAATATTTTAAAAGACAGATTCGTATTTTTTATTTCTTTTACCTTCTTACACAATTCATTTAGTGAAGTATGGTCTGTATTATTAAGATTTGATTTATTTATAATTAACTGCGAGTAAACATAAACTGTAGTTGAATTTAATTGCGTTATCTTCATTTGATAAATCCCAAAGTCATTCTCTACGAGAATATCTTCCTCCTCTTTATGAAAAATTTTAATGTTTTTATCGAATATTAAATAATATTTAATATTATCAATAAATGAAAAAGTGACTGGTAAAACAGCATCATCATCTTCTTCTGAATAAGAATCGGCCAATTTGTGTGCAATTATATTAGACAAAGAAACTGTTTTTAAACTATCATTAAGGTTTGTAATTATACTAGCTTGATTCTTATTGAACCTTAAAGAGAAAATAAAAGGGAAAATATGTTCACTTTTTTCAAGAGAAAGAGAGTCTATTTGATCCTCAGAACCATTAAAAATTATTTTATTTATATCATTAATATCAACTGAATCCATTTGCAGATTTTGATATAAATTTCTATAAACAGAAGTAAAAGCTCCTGTTGTAATCAATTTAGATCGTTCTAAAAATTTATCTTCACTATGCTTTAATTTTATGTATGAAAAAGTATTTATATTTTTTGTATTATTTAATTTTGAGGTAGTAGGTAAAATTAAAACACTTGTATTACTTGCTGTTCCTTTTCGCGGAAATGAAATAGCTTTTGTATTTTCTAAATTTTGAGGAATCTCGCCAAAATCGTAAGATTCATATTTACCTTTTGGAAATATAAACCAATACTTTCCTTCAAATTCAAATGAAAAAAATATTTCTGTTATTTGATTTCTACTTACAAAGTGATCATCAATATTTCCCAATTCACGACTTCTACCTAAACACAAATTATAATCAAAATATGTCATATCTAATAATACCGTATACAAATCCATAATTGAAGAATAAGGCAATCTATATTCTTTTAAATGATCTCCTAATAATCTATTAGCTTGGGCAGTATCTTTTGGATAAAACAAAGTCAAACTATCATTTATAAATCCAATAGTAGTTGCCAAATTATCAAATCTTTGTTTTTTTGAAAGATTATCAGTTTCTGCACCTAAATGCTTGGTGATAAAGCTACCAAGATTCTTATCGTAACTTAACCTATGCCCAACATACTCATCAAATACTATATCTTTTCTATAGTCACTCCAATAGTCATATTCTAATGGTATTGTGTATTTATCTTTATAATAAACACTTCTAACAGCAATTCTTAAAAATGGCAAATCATTATACAAAATTAATTTGTTCTTCCTTCCTACCTTATCTAGATTATTAAACCTCCAAATATATATTTTTTTATCTTTAACAAATTCAGTCTTAGCAGTTGGGAGATTATTATATCCTTTTGTTTCAATTTTTATTCCTTGAGCTGTACTTATTGTAAATTCAGACAGTAAAGTAAAAGCCTCCCTGTGAAAAAAAATATCTGGAATTGAAATATTACCTTTTTCTGAATATGAAATTAAAAACTCAATTTCATCACCTATTTCTGTAGCAGGTACAACAAACTTGCAAATCCCTGAACCAAATTCAAGTGGAGTAATTTTTATATCCTCTCTTTTTAAATCTGTATAACTACCATTAGGTTTGATTGAACGAGCTTTTATTTTATCTATCAATTTAATATTTGGCAAAAAAAACTCAGGATGAATATCTAAACCTTTCTTTGTAAATATTTTTGTTTTTTGATGAATCGTATATGTAGTTTCAAACTGTTTATTTAAATCAATA
>DIHL01000031.1 GCA_002420145.1 Bacteroidetes bacterium UBA5697 | reverse complement strand
ATTGATTAATTTTTTTAAATACTTTTTTAAGTGGTTGTCTCAAAAGTTAAATTTTGTTGTCATTCTGAACTTGTTTCAGAATTTGTTCTAAACAAAATCAATCGTTTTAGAGATGCTGAAATAAATTCAGCATGACGATTTCAAACTTTTGAGACAGCCTCTTTCTTTTTAAAATTATGCTTAAAGCTATCTTGTTTTTTTGTATTTCGTTTATGATTCTTCCTGCTGTGATGATTTCTCAAACAGGAACAGGGGTATTAAAAGGAAATATTTCTGATAAAGAATCAAAAGAGCCTATTATAGGTGCTACTATTCAACTTTTGAGTGATTTATCAAAAGGAACAGCTACTGATATTGATGGAAACTATGTATTGGTTTTAGATACAGGATATTATAAAATATTATGTAGTTACTTAGGTTTACAAAGTGACACGTTTTCTGTGAAAATTAAAGAGAACGAAATTTTTCAAAAAAATATAGTCTTAAAACAAAATGCAAAGACCTTAGAAACAGTAGTAGTATCTTCTGGTAAATTTGAACAAAAAATAGAGGAATTGACTGTTTCGATGGAAGTTTTAAAACCAAATTTAATTGCAAATAAAAACACAACTAGTATTGAAACGGCTTTAGAACAAGTTCCTGGATTAACAATCATCGATAATGACCCTCAAATTAGAGGAGGAAGTGGTTTTACTTTTGGGGTAGGAAGTAGAGTGGCTATTGTAGTGGATGGAGTGCCTTTGTTAAGTGGTGATGCAGGAAGACCAGAATGGAGTTACATCCCCGTTGAAAATATCGAACAAATTGAAGTTATAAAAGGCGCATCGTCAGTATTATATGGTTCTTCTGCATTAAATGGAGTTATCAATATTCGCTCTGCATATCCACGCAGTAAGCCAAAAACAAGTGTTAATTACTCAACTGGTCAATATAGTATTCCTCAATCTCCTGCCGAAAATTGGTATAGAACCAGAGGTAATAATTCGTTTCCAGGTTTTTCAAATTTAAATTTATTCCACTCTCGCATTATCAAAAATAATTTGGATTTTGTGATTGGCGCGAATTTTAATATAGATCAAGGTTATATTGGACCTCCTCCACAAGGAAAATATATTCCTAGTGATTTAAAGGAAGCCTTGCATATGCAAGACACAGTAGCTGTATTTTCAAATAACGACATGATAAAAAAAAGAGCGAGAGTTAATTTTAATTTACGTTATAGAGCAAAACGAATTGAAGGATTAAATTTTGGCGTGAATGCTAATTTCATGTTAAACAAAACAAACATGGTATTTGCGTGGTTAGATGATTCATTAGGATTATACAGAGGGTATCCTGGAGCCGTGTTTTTAGAAGATCAAACCTTATTTAATGTTGACCCTTTTATTAAATATACTACAAAAAATGGGTTAAGTCATAGCCTGCAAACGCGAGTATTTCATTCAGATAATGTGATTTCAAATAACCAATCAAATAAAGGAACGATGTATTTTGGTGAATATCAAATACAGCGAAAATTTAAGAGTATTGATTTAAATTTTATTGCAGGAACTACAGGTAATATCTCTTATTCAACGTCTAGATTATATGCAGCTAGTGGAAAGCCAGATAATAAAATAGTAAATACTTCAGCTTTTCTTCAATTAGATAAAAAATTTTGGAGGATATTGAATTTGTCAGGAGGAGTTAGATATGAGAATTTTAAAATTAATAACTTAAAAAGCGATGATGCTTTCATATATAGATTTGGGGGAAATCTTCAGTTAACACGAGCAACTTTTGTCAGGTCATCTTATGGAACAGGATATCGTTACCCAACCATTACAGAACGGTATATCACGACAAAAGCAGGTTTATTTGGCGTTTTTCCAAATCCAGATTTAAAGCCAGAAACAAGTAAAAGTTTTGAAGTTGGAATTAAGCAAGGGTTTAAAATCGGAAATTGTAAAGGGTATTTAGATGTAGCAGCTTTCCATCAAAAATATGAAAATAATATAGAATATTTATTTGGGATTTGGGATCCAAATGTATCTATTATAGGCTTTAAGTTTTTGAATACAGGAAAGTCGCAAGTTAGAGGGTTGGATTTATCTTTAGCAGCCACAACTCCAGAAACTAATAAAAAATTTGGCGTCACTGCATTAATTGGTTACACATATATAGAACCTATTTGTTTAACTCCTGATAGTGTTTATGGATATGATAAAACTGTGGATGGTAATATAGGACAAGCCTTAACCTATAAAAACAGTAGTATGGATACTACGGATAACATTTTAAAATACCGATTTAGGCATATGTTTAAATTAGATATTGAATTTAAAATTTACCGATTTAATTTCGGAGTGAGCAATAAATATTATACTAAAATGCAAAATATAGATAAGGCATTTAAAACTATTGAAGAAACAACCTATAATGGACAAGATTTTTTTGATAGGATTTACGCTCTTAATTATTGGGAAAAACATTCGGATATAAGTATTTGGGACGCTCGCATAAGCTACAACGTAGATAAAAAACAGAAAGTATCTATTGTATGTAACAATATATTTAATGTAGATTATTCCTTAAGACCACTAAAGATTGAATCTCCCAGAACAGCAGCCATTCAATACGTGTTAACGTTTTAATAACGTATATTTTCGGGATTTTGTAGTTAGTACACATTAATTCTTTATTTTTGCTATAAAGATTTTATATGCAGTTATTTGCTGGTAATTTACAAGCTTTTCAGGAGTTCTTCAATCATTACTTACCAGTAAAAAATCCGGTATTAATTTTAGCGTTAACACTACTTATTATCTTATTTGCTCCTTTAGTATTAAAACGCTTTCGTATTCCAGGCATCATCGGTTTAATTATAGCTGGTGTTATCATTGGTCCCAATACACTTCACATCATCGAAAAATCAACCAGCTTTGAACTGTTTAGTAAAACAGGATTGCTTTATATTATGTTTTTGGCTGGTTTAGAAATTGACATGCAGGAGTACAAACAAAACCGAAGCAAGAGTTTAGTGTTTGGTGCTTTTACTTTTTTTATTCCTATAACAATAGGTTATGTCGTTTGTGTGTATGTATTTGGATTTAGTTTATGGCCAGCGTTGCTGTTGGCTAGTATGTTTTCTACACACACTTTATTAAGTTACCCCATTGTAAGTAATATGGGTATTGTAAAAAATAGAGCTGTTCAAATTTCGTTTGGTGGAACTATTATTACCGATAGTGCTGTTTTAATTTTGTTGGGTGTGATCACCAATGTGGTTGGTGGCGAAATCAATTCGATGTTTTGGATACGATTAGTGGTATCATTAGGCTTATTGGTTTTTTCGGTATTGTATTTATTGCCAAAAGTAAGTCGTTGGTTTTTTAGAAACATTGAAGGGCAGGGGAGTTCGCAATACATTTATGTATTAGCGGTTGTATTTATTTCTGGTTTCTTTTCGGAATTGGCTGGAGTTGAACCCATTATTGGTGCCTTTTTAGCTGGTTTAGCTTTAAATAGAGTGATACCTCATAATTCGGTATTGATGAATCGTGTTATTTTTATTGGTAATACTATTTTCATTCCTTTCTTTTTAATTAGTGCTGGTATGTTGGTTGATTTTTCTTTATTTTTTAAAGGAACCAATGCTTTAGTGTTTGCTGGTATTTTAAGTATTGTGGCTTTAGTTACTAAATGGTTAGCCGCACAAGCAACAGGTGCTATTTATAAATATACCAAGTACGAAAAACGTGTGATGTTTGGTTTAAGCGCATCTCATGCAGCTGCAACGTTGGCTGTTATTAAAGTGGGTTATGATATTGGTTTGTTTGATCAAAATGTAATTAACGGAACCATTATTTTAATTTTAATTACCTGCATGGTAAGTTCGTTTGTGACTGAAAGAGCGGCTCGTAAAATTGCCATGACAGAAAAAGAAACCTCTAAAAAAATTATTGATAGACCTGAGCGTATTTTAATCCCAGTCAGTAATCCCGAAAATATTGCTCGTTTAATCGACTTAGCATTGATTATTAAAGAAGATAAATCACATGAGCCTATTTATCCTTTATCGATTGTAGAGGAGAATGAAGATGCTGATGAAAAAATTAATGTAGTGAAGAAGGTTATTGATGGTGTGGTTGAGCAAATATCATCGGGTGATAAAAAAGTGCAAGTGCTTAAAAAAGTAGATTTAAGTATTGTGGATGGAATTGCACGAACGGCTAAGGCTTATAGTATTACTGATGTTTTAATTAGTTGGAAAGCACAACAAGGAAGTGGTAATTTAATTTTTGGAAGTATTGCCGATAACTTGTTGGTGAAAACAAAACAAAGTATTATCATTTCTAAAGTGATTCAGCCATTAAATACTTACAAGCGTATTGTGGTTTTATTAGCGCCTAATGCCGAGTTGGAAAGTGGATTTAATTTGATAGTTCGTAAAATTAATGCCGTGTTAAAACAAATGGGAAGTAACGCTATTGTTTACGGACAAAAGAAAACCATTGATGCTTTTACGGTTTTGAATAAAGATAAAAAACGTGAGTTTTATAATTATTTAATTGTGAATGGTTTTGATGATAGTGATATTATTGATAACGTGAAAGAGGATGATTTATTTGTGTTTTTGAGTAGTAGAAAGCAAACAGTGTCTTATGATTTTCATATTGACAATATGCCTAAAACATTGAATAAAAATAATGAGTTCACAAGTTTTATTGTGTTTTATCCTGAGTCTTTAAAATCATTAAGCGATTCTCAAATTACCGAAATGACCGTTCCTGCTATTCAGGAAAACATCGAAAAGGTAATTCACCTAAAAGATAAAATCAAAGATATTTTAAAGGGAGATAAATAAATTATAATTTATTTCTTAATAATTTTTTTATAAATCTTGGAATTCCCATCAAACAGTTCTAATTGATATAATCCAGGACTTAAATTTGAAATGTCAATTTGTTTATTCTCAATATGCCCAGTTTTTAATAATTGACCAATGTTATTAAAAAGATTGAATTGAGATATACTTAACAAATTACCAAGCTCCAAAAATATAATATTATCAACTGGATTAGGGAAAACATATATGGAGTAGATATTATTATGATTAACAATATCTAAAGTGGGACATGAGCCAACATTTATTGTTACTACTGGATTTATTGTTCCTGTGTTATTAATTATTCCGCTTGCAACATACCATACGGATGGTTGAATTATTACTCCCGAATTGATTGCTGATCCTGAAACACTAATAACTCCAGTCCCCATTACCGTATCGGTTGAGCAATTGTTAAAATCTCCAACTATGCAAATTGAACCAGAAAAATCGAGTTTCGAATTACCATTTGAATTGCAGTTGTCAAAATTTTGTTGAACATAAATTGAACCGCTGTGTTTAATAATACCTTCATTTTGTATTGAAAAGGAGCCAATGTTCCCAAAATTTTGAAAGTTTGAATTGGATTTGTTTGAAATGGTATTTACATGTGTTGAAAAATTATTAATGAATTGACCTTCGTTTACAATAGAGTCAACTGAAATAATAGTTAAATTGTTATAGATAGTTGCTGTTGGAGAAATTCGAATTTTATTTACTGTTAAGGTGCCTTGGTTTTGAAGGTGAGCTGTTCCATCAATCCAAAGAGTTCTATTCGACATGTCTTGTAATAATTTCCCAGGAGCTAATATTTTTATTTCTTTGGATGTAAGGTGCAAATCACTATCTAATGTAACTGTATGTAATATTTTTATACTATCACCATTTGCTGGTACACAAGAGCAATTCCATGTATTTGGATTACTAAAGTTGCCATTTGTAATACTTGTTTTTAATTGTGCGTTGATTAAGGAGGGCACTAAAGTGAAAATTAAAGCTGATAAGAATTGTATTTTTTGTTTCATAATCTTGGAGTTGAAAAATATAGGTGCTAAAAATGAAAATATTTAAGTAAGAAGGACAGTATAAATATGGTGCAAAATAATTTATCTAAAAATCGTAAGCACCTTTGTCATATTACTTTTGGCTTTTAATGTATAATTAAATTTAATCAAAAAAGGTTTATAATAAAAAAGCCCCTTTGATATTTTTCAAAGGAGCTTTTAATTATAAAGTTAAAACTAGTAGTTACCTTTTAATTGAACACCTTGTTCAATTTTTTGTAATGCTGTAATGTAAGCTGCAATACGCATAGATGTTTTAAATGTTGCTGCATTATCCCAAACGTGAGCAAATGCAATTTCCATTTTTTCATCATGTTTCATGTTTACTTCATTCTCGCTCCAGTAGTAACCAGCTTTGTTTTGTACCCACTCAAAGTAAGATACAGTAACACCACCTGAGTTAGCTAAGATATCTGGAACAACAATAATTTTTTTGTCGTTTAATACGGCATCTGCTTCTGGCATAGTTGGTCCGTTAGCACCTTCTACAATTAACTTAGCTTGAATATTGTGAGCAATTTCTTCAGAAATTACATTTTGTAAAGCAGCTGGTACTAATACATCACATTTGCATGTTAAGATGTCGTTAGCTCCAATTTCTGTTGCTCCTGTAAATCCTTTTAATACTCTGTTATTTTTAGCAGCAAATTCTAAAGCCGCTCTAATATCAATTCCTTTTTCGTTATAAAACGTAGCTGTGTGATCACCAATTGCTACAATTTTAATTCCTTGCTCAGACAATAAACGTGCAGCATGAGAACCCACGTTACCAAATCCTTGCACAGCTGCAGAAACTTCTTTAGGATTTAATCCCATTTTCTTTAAAGCTGCTAATGTATTTACCATTACACCACGTCCTGTTGCAGCGTCACGTCCTAATGAACCTCCAATAACAATTGGTTTACCAGTAATTACACCTGGGCTATCTTCGCCAGTTACTTTATTAAATTCATCTAATATCCAAGCCATTTCTCTTCCGCTTGTTCCCATATCTGGAGCTGGAATATCTTTATTTACACCAAATACATCTTTCATTGATGATGCATATGCACGTGTTAAACGCTCTAATTCGCCAACACTCATCGTACGAGGATCACATTTAATACCGCCTTTAGCACCACCATAAGGTAAGTTTGCTACAGCACATTTAAAGCTCATCCAAGCAGCTAAAGCCATTACTTCATCTTGGTTAACATCCATTGCATAACGGATACCACCTTTAGATGGACCTAATACTGTAGAGTGAACGATACGGTAACCTTCAAATACTTGAATTTTTCCGTTATCCATCATTACTGGTAAACTTACTTTAACTTGTTTGATAGGGCTACGTAATATAGTGGCAACGTCTTCAGACATATTCATCAATTTAGCAGCTACGTCTAAGCGAGCTAATACGGCTTCGAACATAGATTCGTGAGCTGTTGCATTTGCAGTTTTTGTCGACATAATGTTTTTAGTTTTAATTTAAAGTTTTAGTTAGGGGAACAAATTTAGTAAAATTTATAATGTATTTAATGCTTTTAGTCTAAATAAACATAGAGTTTTTAACCTTTAAAAGTTGAGAAAAACAGGCTTTTTACCTGACTAAAATCAGGTAAGCATAAATAAAAGGCGCCACAAATAAAAGGCTATCAAAACGATCTAAAATTCCACCATGTCCTGGCATAATTCGTCCTGAGTCTTTTACCCCAGCTTGGCGTTTTAGCATGGATTCTACTAAATCACCAATGGTGCCAAATACACAAATAATAACGGTGATAATCATCCAATGTTTTAAAGACAATTCGGGATACCAGTTGGCAATAATAAAAGAGCATCCCATAGTTAAAATGGCTGAACCAATAGAACCTTCCCAGGTTTTGCCCGGAGAGATGCGTTCGTAAAGTTTATGTTTGCCAATTAAGCTTCCTACTAAATAAGCACACACATCGTTTGCCCATATTAATAAAATAATACCCAATATATAGTGTGGATTATAAGGCGCAATATCGTTGTAAATGTTTCCAGTTTGATGATTTAAGGTGAATGATTTATCAATGCAAGTAATATTTACCAACACGGCAAAAGGTACCACGGCATAAATTAAACCAACAAAGGTGTGAGCAATATTTAACACAGCATTTTTACTCTCATCAAATAGAGCAATGACAAATACAAAAAATACAAAGATTAATATATAGGCAAAAATGTTTTCAGTAGGAAAAAACAAAGCCATGTTGGAGTTTGTAACCACACTGTAACTAAATAGGCAGCCACCTGCTAAATAGCCTATTGGTTTGTAGGGTTTGGCACCAAGCTTTTCGGATAACTGATAGAACTCATATAATCCCCAAATAGAAACAACTAAAAACAGACATGCAAAACTAATGTAGTTATAGTTGATACAGGTCAACAATACAGCTACAAAAACAGCTGCAGTCATTGTTCGGATGGTTAATGTTTTGAAGTTTAATGCCATAAAAAAATCCCTCTCAAAACTGAGAGGGATGTTGTATTTAGTTTAAATTATTCAGAAATTTTAATTGCTTCGTAACATCTTACGTCGCCTGCTGTACCTAAATATTCAGCATCGATTGTTACTAAACCAATTTTTTTAATTTGTTCTTTACTTAATGGTTTTGAAGGAGTCCACGTGTCGTCCACCAATTTCAAATCCACATCTTTATTTAATAATACTTGATTTAATTGTTTTTGAGTTAAAAACACACAGCCGTTATCTTCCTCTTCTTCAGCAGCGATTAATATAGTGCCAATTACTTTTAATTTTGGAACGTCTGGTTTGTATGTAAATTCTAAACCGTCTTGAGTATTTTGTTCTATAAATTTTATTCCCAATAAATGAATATCTGCCATAATATAAGTTTGTTTAATAAAGGCACAATTTTAACGATAAAATCCCTCTAATCAAATAAAATAGAGGGATTTATTTCAACGTTTTTGTATAATAATGTTAATAAATTGATAGAAGTATTTTATGAATCATGGCTAAAGCCTTATTATCATGTAGTATAAGCAAATAAGCCCAGACTTGAGTCTGGGCTTACAAAAATAAAATTCATATAGGCTTTAGCGCTAAAATTATTTAGCAATGGTGATTTTTTTAATGGCATTTACTTCGGCGTTATAAACTTTTACAACGTATATACCACTAGCTAATTCGCTTAAATCAAAGGTGTTTTGAAAATCGAGTTGTTTGATTGATTTCACCAATTGTCCGTTAGCATTATAAATTTCGCATTTTAAATCGGCAGGTGTTATTTGAGTAATGTTAATATGTAACTCATTCGAAGAAGGATTAGGATATACAAACACATAGTCGCTAAAATTACTGTATAATTCTTTGATTCCTACAGTACTACAGCCAGCTGTAGATACTTTTAGCCCCATACGAGACGGAGTAGTATTTAAATAAGAATACATACGTGCTTTTTGCCCTTTTGTAAACATAGCCATACAGCCATCTGCTGAGTAATCCATGTAATTTTCTACCATATCTTGTGGGTCAACAGTTCCCCAATAAGGGTCTTCGGTTGAACAAGAGTTAATCGTTAAATTGCAATCAGATTCGGATTTAGCTGCTTGATTTGGAGTATCGTAAACAAAATCAGTACTATCGCATTGTCCAGTGGAACCTCCATCATCATCTGCCCAAATATGACGCATCCCAAAGAAATGGCCAACTTCGTGAATAGTTGTTCTTCCTAAATTATTAGGTGCAGCGGCTGTTCCGTAACCAAAATATTCGCTTTGAATCACAACTCCATCTAAAGCTGGAACTTCGCCAGGGAAAGTTGCATATCCCAAAACAAAGGCAGTTCCAAATAAACTCATGTCACATACCCAAATATTTAAGTATTTATCATTTGGCCAAGGATCATCACCATTAGTAGCCGAACTTTTTACTTTATCCATATTAAAGATAGGGTCAAATGCAGCATTTGAAGGCGCTGATTTTCTGATAATACCAGTTGTTGGATTTCCCTGAGGATCTGTACCAGCTAAACAGAACTGAATTTCGGTATCAGCCCCAATACTATCAAAAATAGCACGACCTGTTGGGAAATTAGCATTTTGTAAACGGAAACATTCGTTTAATAATTGAATTTGACGAACAATTTGCGTGTCGGGAATATTTTGAATCGTATTTTTATATACCACATGCACTACAACAGGTATAGTAATAATAGCACTTTGCTTTTTTAAAACGTTGGCTTTGTTAGCAGGGTTGGCTAGCCAGTTTTGAGCAGCCAAATCAGCATTTATGAAATTAGTTTTTGATACAGGGTTTTGCATGTGCTCATTGTAAACAGGCATAGTGGCGCACTTGTTTGTGTTTTGAGCAAAGCTCATGCTTAAGGCAAGAAAACTTAAACCGATAGTAAGTAAGTGTTTTTTCATTTTAGTGTAAATAGTTTGTTTACAGTAAATATATATAATGGAAACAAAAAATCAAACAAAAACTGATTTTTGAGAGAGAAATGGAATTAAAATAAATGGAAAATTATTGGAGAATAATTTCAGGAGTGGTTAACACGTTACTTTTGTTGCCTTTAGCATCAAATAAATAAATCACATATTTAATGTTTTTTATTTTTTTGCTGTGTCGCATTTGCTGTAAACGCACGCTAATTTCTCCACTAATTGGTTTTCCTTTATAAGAATCGGAAGGGGCTTTTACAATGTAGCCAGTTTTTAAAGTATCGTTTTCAAACGGACGGTAGTATCCAATATATTTATTAGTAACGGTATCCTTGTAATAATAATTTACCCAAAATGTTTTGGTAGAATCACCCTCTGCCACACCAATATCTCCATCACCATCCGTAAACTTCACTTGAATGTCAGCTGAATCACCTACATAAGGGTAAAAAGCTTGATATTCTATTTCAGGAACGGTATTGTATGTCGTTTTTTTAACACAAGAAAACACAAAGGCACTTCCTGTGATGACTAATAATAAATATTTAAAAAATGTCGCCTTCATAAATAATTCAGCATAAATTTACGAAAAATTAAATCAACTACTACTTGTCCTTACAAAAAGAAATACAAAAAGTAATTTTAGAGTCTAAAACTTCTGAAAACTGGAGCGATGAATTATTTAATTCAATGGCTATAAAAGTGTTTCATTATCAACTACAACATAATAAAATATACCAACAATATGTTCGGAGTTTAAAAGTAAATCCTGATGCGATTACTCATTATTCAAATATTCCATTTTTACCTATTGAGTTTTTTAAATCTCAACACATCGTTTGCAATGATTTATCTACCGAGGTAGTTTGCTTTTCGAGTAGCGGTACCACAGGACAAATTACCTCAAAACATTATGTAAATGATATTAGCATTTACGAAACTTCTTTCAAAAAAGGATTTGAATTGTTTTATGGAAATCCTTCTGAGTATTGCATATTGGCTTTGCTACCAAATTATTTAGAACGCCAGGGCTCTTCGTTAGTATACATGTTTGATCAGTTAATCACAGATTCGAAACATTTTTTAAGTGGGTTTTATTTAAATAATTTAACAGATTTGGTTAATACCATTGAGACATTAAAAGAAAAAAAACAAAAAACCATTTTATTGGGTGTTACCTATGCTTTGTTGGATTTAGCAGACCTAAACGTGGAGTTAACAGATGATTTTATTGTGATGGAAACTGGAGGAATGAAAGGCAGAAGAAAGGAGTTATTGAAAGAGGAATTACATCAGTATTTAAAACAGAAACTTAATGTATCTGTCATCCATAGCGAATATGGTATGACAGAATTATTATCTCAAGCTTACTCAAAACAAGATGGAGCTTTTGAATGCTCTCCTTGGATGAAGGTTTTAATAAGAGATATGAACGACCCTTTTAGCTATGTTTCAGCAAAAAAGAGTGGAGGAGTTAATGTGATTGATTTGGCGAATATTAATTCTTGTTCGTTTATTGAAACTAAAGATTTAGGGCGAATGCTAGAATCGTCAAAATTTGAAATATTAGGTAGATTTGATAATAGCGACTTAAGAGGTTGTAATTTAATGATACAGCAATGACAAAGAAACCTTCCGATTTTTTTGAGCAAGTATACCAAGTGGTGAGATTGATTCCAAAAGGCAAAGTAACCAGTTATGGAGCGATTGCTAATTATTTAGGTGCTAAGTCATCATCAAGAGTCGTGGGTTATGCCATGAATGCCGCTCATTCTCAAAAAGAATATGTTCCCGCTCATAGAGTTTTAAATAGAAATGGGCAGTTAACAGGCAAACATTATTTTGAAACGCCTTATTTAATGCAAGAACTACTAGAAAAAGAAAAGGTGAAAGTGGTAAATGACACAGTAGTTGATTTAAAAAAACATTATTGGGATCCCACTATTGAATTAGCCTTATAGTATTAATTATTGTTTCAAATGAAAGAGTTTTAAAAAACCTAAAAACAGGTTAAAATTAACGCGGCTAAGATTAAAAAAACAATATATTTGCCTTCTGCCTTATGCAACAGAAGAAGTTTGTTACAAATATTGCTTTTTTAATTATTCTTAATTTATTAATTAAGCCTTTTTGGCCGTTGGGTATTGAACCATCGGTTCAAAATGCGGTTGGTAATGCGTCTTATGGCGAATATGCTATTTTATTTAACTTCTCTTTTCTTTTAAATATCATTCTTGATTTTGGAGTTACTCAGTTCAATAACAAGAACATCGCGCAAAACAACCATTTATTAACTAAGCATTTTAGTAGTTTGTTTTCGCTAAAACTAGTTTTGGGTATTGTTTACTTTTTTATTACCATCTTGTTAGGGTTTATAATTGGTTACGATTATCGATACATGAAATTATTAAGTGTTTTGGCTGTTAATCAGTTTTTAATCAGTATGATATTGTATTTGCGTTCTAGTTTATTGGGTTTGCACTTATTTAAAACAGATAGTTTTGTTTCGGTTGCCGACCGAATTATCATGATATTTTTGTGTTTAGGATTATTGTTGAGGTGGTTTGGAATTGAGATTGATATCATGACTTTTGTTTACTCTCAAACAATAGGTTATTTTTTAACAGCTGTTATTGCATTTATCACAGTGTACTATAAAACCGATCATTTTACTTTAAAATGGAACTGGCCATTTAGTTTAATGATATTAAAGCAAAGTTTCCCGTTTGCAATTTTGGTTTTATTAATGACGTTTTATAACCGTTTGGATAGTGTGATGTTGGGCGCTTTATTGCCAGCAGGAGTGGGGTCTGAGCAGGCTGGTATTTATGCCAAAGCATTTCGTTTATTAGAAGCGGGGAACATGATTGCCTATTTATTTTCGGTGCAATTAATTCCTATTTTTAGTAGAATGCTAAAGCATAAAGAAAATGTGGAGCAATTAGTAAAATTATCTTTTATTCTTCTTGTAACACCAGCCCTAGTGGTATCGGTAGGTTGCTTTTTTTATGCTAATGAATTATCCGCTTTGATTAATCATGGAGTAACAGATTCGGCAGTTGAGTTTAGTATATTAATGCTTTGTTTTACAGCCGTTTCTGCAACCTATATTTTTGGGACATTATTAACCGCTAACGGAAATTTAAAGCAGTTAAACATTATGGCGATTATTGGGATTTGTATTAATTTAATTTTAAACTTTATTTTAATACCTCGCTATATGGCAATGGGAAGTGCTATTTCGAGTTTAATTACTCAATTTTTTACGGCTGGTATTCAAATATATTTCGCATACAAAATCTTTAAATTTAAGGTTAATGTTAGGTTAATTATTGCCCTAGTTGTATTTATTGTAGGTGTTGTTATTTTTAATTATGTATCAAGATCTTTTACTCAAAATTGGATGATTAATTTTGGAATTATGACAGCATTCTGTGGCCTATGGGCTTTCGTGTCTGGATTACTGAATATTAAGTCTATTTTCAGATTTGTGAAATACAAATAAGTTCAAAGACCTTTTTTAAGCATTTTATCTCCAATTTATAATCCAAAAAACCTTGATTTATAAGTGAAAATTGTATATTTGGCGGATAATAAAAAAGCATCTAACCTTTAATTATTTAGATGTTTAACGAGCTAAAAAAGAACAATATAATCCCATGTATGAATCAATCAGGTTTTAATAACGAATCAATAAGGCTTCTTGCTAAAATATATACCTGGAGAAAAAAGTTAATTATCGTAACAGTTATTGCAGCTATTGTATCTATCGTTGTTTCATTTTTAATTTCACCACAATATAAAGCAACTGCTGTTGTTTTTCCATCTCGTACTTTTTCTGTATCAAAATTATTAATTGAGCAAAATCAAGGTGCTCAAGAAGATTATATGGACTTAGGCGATGAAGATGATGCCGAAAAATTATTACAAATTTTAAATTCATCTGAAATAAGAACTCGTATAGCCGAAAAGTATGATTTGTGGACTAATTGGGATATTGAAAAAAACACTGTTTACTCTCAGCATTACTTAAAATTAAAATGGGACGATATGGTAAGTTTTAAACGTACCAATTTTGTTTCTATTAGAATTGATGTGTATGATTATGTGGCGAATCGTTCGGCGGATATTGCTAACTCAATTGTTGCTTTTGCTGATTCTGTGAAGTTTAGAATGACAAAAGAAGTTGCTAAGCAAGCCTTAACAATTACGGAAAACGAATACAACAGCACTATTTCGAGAATTAACATATTAGAGGATAGTCTTCAGGCAATAAAAGAATTAGGTGTATTAGACAATAAATCGGAAATAGAAGCGTATTCGAAAAGTATGGCAAAAGCCATAGAAAAAGGGAACGAATCGGCTCAGAAAAAACTACAAGAGAAATTAGACATCTTAAAAAAATACGGAACGGCTTATGATGCGGTTTATGCTGATTTAAAAAAGTATAGATTGAAATACCCAATTATTAAAAACAAATATGATGAAGCTATCGTAAACTATAATAATCCTATGCCCTCAAAATTTATTGTTGATAAAGCCATAGGTAACGAAAAAAAGGCAAAACCATTAAGAACATTAATTGTAATCATATCTTCAATATCCGCATTCTTAATAGCTTTGCTATATCTTTTGTTTGTAGATAGATTAGCTCTCATCAAAAATAATGTTAACCAATATTTAAATTCACAAAACAAATAGTAATGGAAAATTTTAAAACGGCCGATATCTTAAAAGTATTATTACCTCATTGGAAAAAGTTGACTATTGTTGCTGTATTAGCAATTATAGCAGGTTTTGTAATTTCATCTCCAATGGTTATTAAGCCTTTGTATAAATCGTATGCAGTTGTGTACCCAGTTAATTTAACTCCAAATTCAGAGGAGTCAAATACAGAACAATTATTACAATGGTTTAATAGTGAAGAGGTGAAAAATGCTGTTGCCAAAAAATTCAATCTATATAAACATTATGATATTGATACATTGGGAGAGAAGCACGAAACGTATTTTAACTTAAGATACAAAGAGTTGGTGTCAATCAATTCTACTTTGTATGAATCTATAGAGATATCTGTAAAAGACGAAGATCCATTTTTGGCTAAACAAATTGTGCAAGCTATTATGGAGGCAACTAATGAATTAATTATGGGTGCAAAAAAGGAAATTTTAAAAGAGTATATCCGTAATTATGAAAGCGAATTAAAAGTTTCGGCAATGTCAATGGATTCTATTAAAACAGTAGTAAATGAAATTAAGAAAGAGTTTAATATTATCGACGAAAAATCACAATCAAAATACATTTCTAAAGAGCTTACAAATTCATCAAAATTATCTGAATTAAATTCTAAAACAGCCGAAGGTTTAAAAACAAAAAGCGTTGATTTAGATAAAATGAAGAAGATTTTAGCTGGTCAGGTAAAAACATTTAATCTATTAAATAATCAAAAAGCGTTATATCATTTAGATTATGCAAATAAGGTTAGCTTTATAAATGTTGTTTCTAAGCCTACATTGCCAGATAGCAAATGTTATCCAATTCGCTCTTTGATTGTAGCTATTATTACTTTATCATCTTTATTAATAGCTAGTATTGTTATTTTATTTTTAAATACTAAGAAGCAAAACATTGATTAAGCTTAAAAATACCTACGTATTTTATTTCGTAATCATTAGCTATATTTTAATTAATGCTTATGTATTGCTTTTTGCAAAAGATATGTTTTATCTTTTCAATTTGTTGCCATTTGCAGTATTAATTATTTTGTTGGCTATTTTTGATATAGAAAAAATCATGTACATCATGGTTTTTTCTACTCCCTTAGCCATAAGTTTAAAGGAGCTGGGTTACAACGAAGGACTTAATTTAAGTTTACCAGCAGAGCCTTTAATGATTGGTATTACATTAATTTATTTTTTAAATGAATTAAGTTCTGGTATCACAGATAAACGAATTTTAAGACATCCCATCACTATCATTATTTTTATTCAATTGCTTTGGATTTTTATAACGATGCTTTCTAGTGAGCTTCCAGTTATTTCCATTAAATTCATTTTAGCTCGTCTTTGGTTTTTGACTTCTTGTTATTTTATTTGTACAGAGTTATTTAAAAAGAAAAAAGCAATCATCTATCATTTATTGTTTTATGCTATAGCATTAGCCATTGTCGCTATCATCACTACCGTAAAACATGCTTCATATGCATTTGATGAGAAAATTGCGGATTGGATTGTATCTCCTTTTTATAATGACCATACGGCTTATGGTGCAGCCTTAGCAATGTATATTCCAGTTATGTGTGGAATATTATTTATGAAAAATATTTCGAAGTTAGTTAAGATACTTTGTTTTGGTCTTTTAGTTATTTTCATCATTTCCATTATCATCTCTTTTGCTAGAGCAGGTTGGTTAAGTTTAGTTGTATCATTAGCAGTACTTGTAAGCTTGCTATTAAAAATAAAGTTCAGAACAATCTTGTTTACAATCATTGGAGCAGTGGTGATATTCTTATCATTTCAAGCTGAGGTACTAATGATATTAGGAAGAAACAATACAGACTCTGATGGAGATATCACAGCTAATATCGAATCGATGTCTAATATATCTACCGACGCTTCAAATTTAGAGCGATTAAATAGATGGAGCTGCGCTTTACAAATGTTTGAAGAAAGACCAGTGTTAGGTTTTGGTCCTGGTACATATCAATTTTTGTATGCACCTTTTCAAAAGAGTAGCCAAAAAACAATTATTTCTACCAATTTTGGAGATAAAGGGAATGCTCACAGCGAGTATTTAGGTCCTTTATGTGAACAAGGATTATTAGGTGCATTAATTGTTGTAGCCCTAGTATTAGCGGTTATGTTTTTAGGTTATCGATTAGTATATACAGTGAAGGATAAATCGATGAGGGTATTAACTATTGCTATATTAATGGGAATGAGTACTTATTTTGTGCATGGATTTTTAAATAACTTTTTAGATACAGATAAGGCATCCGTTCCATTTTGGGGATTTTTAGCAATGCTTGTTTGCATAGATATTTACTACAAGGATGAGCAAATTGAAAATGAGAAATTGATTTAATTTAAAAACACATCAATAAAAAAGCCCATTCAACAATTGTCGAATGGGCTTTTTTATGAGGTATAATTTTTAGTTTTTAAACATTTGTAATAAGGTTCCTAATTTCGCTTTCAATTCTGTTCTAGGAACAATCTTATCTAAGAAACCATGTTCTAATACAAACTCAGCTGTTTGAAATCCTTTTGGTAAATCTTTACCGATAGTTTCTTTTACAACACGAGGACCAGCAAAACCAATTAGTGCACCCGGTTCAGAAATATTTAAATCTCCTAACATCGCATAACTAGCAGTAACTCCACCTGTTGTTGGATCGGTACATAAAGAAATATATGGAATACCAGCTTTATCCATTAAAGATAATTTTGCTGAGGTTTTAGCCATTTGCATTAAAGAGAATGCCGCTTCCATCATACGAGCTCCACCTGATTTAGAAATGATTAATAAAGGCGTTTTTGTTTTTAAACAAAAATCAATCGAACGAGAAATTTTTTCTCCAACTACACTTCCCATCGAACCACCAATAAAACCAAAGTCCATGCAACAAACCACTAAATCATTTCCGTTTACTTTGCCGTAACCACTTCTTAAAGCATCTTTTAATCCAGATTTTCTAATTGTGTCTGTTAAACGATCAGTATATTTTTTAGTGTCTGAAAAATCTAATGGATCACCACTCACTAAATTCTCATGAAGTTCGGTAAATTGATTGTCATCAAAAATGATTTCAAAATACTCTTCACTACCAATACGTTCGTGATATCCGCAATCAGAACAAACATGTTGATGTGCTTTATGTTCTTGTGCTGTATGTATTTTTTTACATGACGGACACTTATACCATAAACCTTCGGGAGTTTCTCTCTTCTCGGTAGTAGTAGTGGTAATACCTTCTTTTAATCTTTTAAACCAACCCATTTTTTTTAAATTAAGATTTAAGAAAAAAGATTTAAGATTTAGAAAAATTCTGACTTCTAAATTCTTAAATCTAAAATTTTTTAAGCTACTGTAATTGTTTTATCTAAATAAACGTCTTGAATTGTATTTAATAATTCAACACCTTCTTTCATTGGTTTTTGAAAAGCTTTACGTCCAGAAATTAAGCCTTGTCCACCACCACGTTTATTAATCACTGCGGTAGTAACTGCTTCAGATAAATCAGAAGCGCCTTTGCTTTCGCCACCACTATTAATTAAACCAACTTTACCCATATAGCAATTTGCTACTTGGTAACGGCATAAATCAATTGGATGATCAGTCGTTAAATCCGAATAAACTTTAGGATGCGTTTTACCATAATTTAATGCAGTGTATCCACCATTTTTATCAGACATTTTTTGTTTGATGATATCTGCTTGGATTGTTACTCCTAAGTGATTTGCTTGAGATGATAAATCAGCTGCTGTATGGTAATCAACTCCATCTTTTTTAAAGGCATTGTTACGAGTATAGCACCATAAAATAGTTGCCATTCCTAATTGATGAGCGCGTTCAAAAGCTTGAGCGACTTCAACAATTTGTCTTCCTGATTCAGGAGAACCAAAATAAATAGTTGCTCCAACTGCTACAGCGCCCATGTTGTAAGCATCTTCAACAGTTCCAAACATTATTTGATCAAATTTATTTGGGTAAGAAATAAATTCGTTATGGTTAATTTTTACAATAAAAGGAATTTTGTGAGCGTATTTACGAGCAACAGAACCAAGTACACCATAAGTAGAAGCAACAGCATTACAGCCACCCTCAATTGCTAATTTCACAATGTTTTCGCTGTCAAAATAAATTGGATTTGGCGCAAATGATGCACCAGCACTATGTTCAATACCTTGATCTACTGGTAAAATACTCATGTAACCTGTATTTGCTAAACGTCCGTTTCCGTATAATTGGGCAAGACTTCTTAATACTTGAGGATTTCTGTTACTGTATACAAACGTTTGGTCAATAAAGTTAGCGTTTGGATTTACAATTTGGTCTTTAGAGATGGTTTTACAAGTGTGGTTTAATAAACTATCAGCTTGTGCTCCTAATAAATCTGTTATTTTAGACATAAATAATTTCTTTTTTTTGAGGTAACAAATTTAATGATTTATTGGGGAAAATCCATAAAAAAACCCCGAAATTTCGGGGTTTTATAAACATATATCCAGTTTAAAATTATTCTGCTACTTGAACCATTTTGAAAGGAACATTAATGATTGCTTGGTAATCTTCACCAGCTTCTAACATATCCTCATCATCTTCTTCATAATGCCAGTTAATAGTAACTGCACTTCCTCCTTTGTGAATAGCTTCTAATTTCTTAAACACGTCTAAGATACATTTAGAAGAACTTGTATTAAAATATTCTAATTGAATATTAACAGTAGTTGCAGGCTTTGATGCCGTAGAATACTTGTCTAATGCGTCAACTAAAGGTTTGTAAAACTCAATTGAATTTTCAGGGATTGAACGTCCTTTAATTTCTAATATACCTCCTTGAATATCAAAAGATATAGTTGGTGTTTTTGGTGTACCTTCGATAGCGTATTTTTCCATAGTTACTTATTTTATATTAATTGTGGTTGTGTTACTTTTATTATTAGTGTAAAGAAAGAAACTTTATTGTCAATTTCCAAAAAATTATATTCTAATTTTTCACCAGTTTTTCTGGCAATGTCAATCATGCCTAAACCGCCACCTCCTTTTAAGGACATTTCTCCGTTATTTAAAACAGATTTATAGTAGTCTTTTAGTTGGTCTTTACTTAATGCATTCACATCATCTAAACGGGATTTCAGACCATGAATATTCTCATTTAAGATGTAATTTCCAGTAATAATGTTGTATGAACCACCTGTTTTTGCAATCATAAAAATAGCGCTTCTGTTTTTGTCGCCATTTCCATCAGTGGCATCATCCATGTGGTGATATAAGTTTTGTAAACACTCAACTAATACATTATATACTTTCTTTTTAGTTTTAGAATCTTCTTGCATATTATCCATCTTATTCTCCATAATTTGAAGAATAGAGGTTAATAGTTCTGAAGTAATATCACCTTTAAAGGACAACAGAATATTATTCCTGTCCATATTGTCGTATATGTTAAATGCATCAATCATAAGGGATGATTGTCGTTTCAATTACTTAAGTTTAAATGAAATTGTTTGACCATTTACAGTAAAAGTAGCGTCATCATCACATGAGCCGTTTCCAAAATCAACAGTTCTTGTTTTAAAGCCGTCTGGAGTTACATCAACAGTACCAGAAGACATCCATTTACATGTAGATTTTTTAATTAAAGCACTAGTAATATTTGTGGTGAAATTTCTACCTTCTCTATTTTTACCAGAAGAGCTTCCAGTAATAGAGATAACATCATCAGCTTCGTTATTTTTAGTTGAGAAACCCGCAATTTGTTTGATTGTTTTTGTCCCAGTGTAATCAATATTCCATGTACCATTTGTACAGTGGCCATTATTGATTTGTGTTGTTACTGTTACAGAGTCTAATCTCGTAATAATAATTTGCGCAGAGTAGTTAACGGTGTTGATTTTATAATTCAATAAATCAATAGTAACTGGGTTGTTATAAGCGCTCCATCTTTTAGCAGTTGTAATTCGGATTTTACCATATTTAGTAGATAAACTATCAAAAGCTAAACATCCAGTTGTTGTTCCATAATCAATTTCAAAGGTAACAGGACCATTGTCATAAAATCCATCAGCATTACTATCAATAGTATCATTTGAACTAGGTGTAATTGTAGTGTTACCAATTGCACCTAAAATAGTCCATGTTCCGCAAGATGCAGCTATTTTTTTAATACCAGCCTCGTTAATACCTTTTTCGTTAACTACTGGAGCGATAGCCATAAATTGTTGCTCACATACAGCATTATCTACAGCTGATTGAGTTTCGTTGTCTACTTCTTGATCTTCTTTAGTACATGAGTTTAAGATAAAAAGCGACGAAAGGGCTAAAAGAAATGATAGAGTGAATTTTTTTTTCATTTTAATATTTTTTGTGATTTTATTTTAACAATAAAAGTGCCAAATTATTAATCAAATATAAAAACAATATTTACTTAAAAAACACTTTGGAGCTTTTTTTTTAAACTTTTATTCCAATGACTAAAACGTCATCCACCTGCTCGAAATCCCCTTTCCAATCGTTTAATTGCTTTTCAAGCTCTTTTTTTTGTTCTCCCATGCTAAACTGATGGATGGCTTTTAAATTATCGTGAAATTGTTTTACCATGAATTTCTTGCCTTTAGTGCCCCCAAATTGGTCTGCATAGCCATCAGTAAACATATATAAAGAGTCGTTTTTATTTAATTTTCTTGTATGTGTTGTGAAAATTCTATCTGAATCAAGTTGAGCTCCTCCTACAGGATATTTATTTCCATCTATTTTATCTAATTCACCTTCATCATTAACAATCACTAAGCTTCTAAATGCACCTGCCCACATGCATTCTTTGGTATCGGTATTAATGGCTAGTAATGAAACATCCATACCGTCATTTGTGTTAACGGCATTATTTCCTTGCTTTAAGGCGGACTGAACGCCTTTGTGTAATTCCTCTAAAATTAATCCTGGATTGTAAATACCCTTTTCGGAAACAATTTGGTTTAATAAATTATGCCCAATCATACTCATAAAAGCGCCCGGAACTCCATGTCCAGTACAATCTACTACTGCTACAATTTTATACTGATCTTTTTCTCCAAACCAATAAAAATCTCCACTTACAATATCTTTTGGCTGATATAAAATAAAAGCTTGTTCTAGTTTAGAGAAAATCAATTCTTTTGAAGGTAAAATAGCTTCTTGAATACGTTTAGCGTATTGAATACTACTTGTAATATCCCTGTTTTTTTCAGCTAATTCTTTGGTCCTTTCAGATACTTTATTTTCAAGTATTTTATTTTCTTTTTTAATAATATTAGTTCTATATCTAATGAATCCAACAATGGATGCAATAGAGCTAAGTCCTGCTATTACATAAAACCAAGTAGTTTTCCACCAAGGTGGAATGACTTTAATTTTTATTTCTGTAGGTGTTTCATTCCAAATACCATCGCTGTTAGTTGCTTTTACTTTAAAAGTATATTCTCCTCCTGGTAATTCGGTATAAGAAACGAATCTAACGGAAGTAGGGGATGACCAATCCTTGTCATAACCTTCTAAATAATACATGAATTTGGTTTTTTCGGTCGAAACAAAATCTAGTGCGACTAACTCAAAGGTGAAATAATTTTCCTTGTAGGTTAATTCTAATTTATGTTTATAAATGATACTGGAATCCGTTTGAATATCCTTTCCTTGTCTTGAATAGGAATAAATATAAGATTTAGAGGTAATATTACTTCCTTTAATCATCAATGGATCAAAATAGTTTAATCCAGCAATACCTCCCACTAATATTTTACCATCTTTGCATAAAAACGAAGCTCCTTGATTAAACTCACGGGCTTGTAAACCATCATTTGTATTGTAATTTTTGAAAGCTGACCCATTTTCATTTTTTACATTAGGATTGAACTTGGTTAAACCAAAATTGCTAGGTAACCATAAATTCTTATCCTTATCAGGTATAACATCGTAAATGTAACTGTTTGGTAAACCATCTTTTTCAGAGTAAACCGTAAAGTTTTTCTTCTTTAAATCGAATTTATTTAAACCATTACTGGTAGCTATCCAAAAAATACCGTTCTCATCTTTATAAATATTATTGATGCTGTTGGAGCTTATGGAGTTCCGATTATCGATATGTTTAAAGATAGTGACTAATGGTTTTTCGACGCTAGTTACAAAATTCAAAATACATAAGCCGCCTCCATCTGTACCTACCATTAAGGTATTATCAGCTTTGTTTTCATATACAAAATAAATATTATTAGATGATAAGCCTTGTTCGGTGGTGTAACGTCTTATTTCATAAGTATTAGGATTAATAGAATATAAACCATCTTTATAAGTTGCCACCCAAATAACTCCAGCTTTATCCTGAATCATTTTCATGACTGTTCCACCAAAGTTTTTATCGGCTAATAGTTTTGTTTCTTTTTTTGTATTTGGATTATAGACAATAATACCTTGTCCATAACTACCAATCCAAATATTTCCTTGTTTATCTTCTAATAAGCTAAGAACAGTATTGACTTCATATTTTTTTAAGATGGCATTATAATCAGAAACAACATTTGTTTGAGGATTAAAACTATATAACCCATCTTCTGTGCCTATTAAAATATTTTTGTTATTTAATTGGTAAATTGAGTAAATAAAATCATTTCCTAAACCATTACTTTTATTGTATAGTGGAAATTTGTTTAATGAGTTAAAGTAAATGTTTAAGCCATTTTCTTCAGTACCAATCCATAAATTACCCTGTTTGTCTTTTAATACACTCGAAATTTTATCACTAGATAAAGAGTAAATAGACGTTTCACTTTTTTGATCTATCGTGTATGAGAAATTAGAAAGATTTAATTTTACTAATCCTCCCCAGGTACCAAACATTAATTTATTTGAATCGGGTAAATTAATGAAGCATTTGATGCGATTGTTATATCGATTTTTTTCATCAAAAGAAAAAACTTTTGTAAAGGCTTTCATTTTGATATCAAAAAACAATAAACCACCATCCGACCCACAAATTAAATTGCCTTGTTTTTGCGTGAAATTGTAAATGATTTTTCGGCGAACATTCACATTATTATTGTGTTTGTCAACTTCTAAAAAACGAGCTGGTAATTCGTAATTGATTAGTTTAGATGATTTAATATCATATTCAAAAATATAATTAGCTTCTGAACCTATCCATAAATTACCATAACTGTCTTTAAAAAATTTTGTAAAACCAATTTCTTCTTCTGAATCTTTATAAAATATTTGTTTAAATGTTTTAGCAGTTTTATTAAAAAGGTTAATACCATTAGCTGTAGAAATTAACAATTCATTATCATTAATTTCAATGATATCTTTAATAACATTGTTGGACAAAGAATTTGAGCTTAAACCTGATCTTAAATTAGTAAAGGTTTCGCTGTATTTGTTATAGATAGATAAACCACCTCCATTACTTCCAAAATACAAATCTCCATTTTTATCTTCCAAAATACATTTTACATCATTTGATGAAATACTTTTGGGATTAGATGGGTCGTTTTTGAATGCTTTAAAATGATATCCATCAAAACGGTTTAATCCATCTTGAGTACCAATCCAAATAAAATCTTGTGAATCTTGATAAATGGTATTAACAGTAACTGCCGATAGACCTTCCTCTATACTAATTCGTTTAAATTTAATATTTTGAGAATGCACAAATGAAATCGCTAAAAAATAAATTAGCGAAACAAAGAACCATTTTATACCTTGAGTGTTCTTTAAAATCATAACAAGTGTATAAAATTAATAAAAATGTGCAAACCATTGTTATTTTTTATAATCTTGTATAATTTAACAAATAGTGGATTTAAAAAGCAGAAAAGATATTGTGTTTTTAGTGTTAGCTGGTTTCTTTATCACTAATGCTATTGTAGCCGAATTAATTGGCGGTAAATTGGTTCAGTTTTTTGGATTATTTACACAAAGTATAGGTATTATTTTGTGGCCAGTTATATTTCTTTTAACCGATTTAATAAATGAATACTATGGAAAAGATGGTGTCAAAAAATTAACCTATATCACTGTAGGCTTAATCTCATTTACATTTATTTTATTGTCCGTTGCACTTAATATCCCAGCAACTTCTTTCTCTCCTGTATCCGATAGTGTTTTTAATACAGTTTTTGGTCAATCGCAATGGATAATTGTAGGTAGTATTGTGGCATTTTTATTTTCTCAATTAATTGATGTGTATGTGTTTTGGGCTTTTAAAAAAGTAACAGGCGATAAACATATTTGGTTAAGAGCAACAGGAAGTACTATGGTAAGTCAGTTAGTGGATACTTTTGTTGTGCAATTTATAGCGTTTGTATTGCCAGGAAAATGGCCCTTTAATGAATTTATAGTAAATGCTAGTTGGGGTTATGCTTTTAAATTATTAGTGGCTTTAGCTTTAATTCCAATGATTTATTTGGGGCATTATATAATTGGGAAATACCTTCACAAAAAAGACCATTTAATTAATTAGTTCATATTTTTCGGCAGCAGTTACTTTATTAGTGGCGTTAAAATGCCACCATTCGGAAGTAATGGTAGTAAATCCTGATTGAGTCATTATACTTCTTAATAGCAAACGATTAGTTAATGCTTCCTTTGATAGCTGACCATTATTTACAAATTCTTTTTCTCGCTTAGGTTCACTCAAATCTCCGAAAAAATCAAAAGGAGTTCCCATTTCTAATAATACATCATTGTCTCCAATAATTCCTACATCTACAGCTGCTCCATAGTTATGTAGCGATAAATCATTAGGATGAGCAAGGTAATTAATTTTTTCTTCTACAGGCATCTGTAATTCCTCCCACATTTGTTTTTGAATATGTAATGGTCTCACAGCATCAAACACAATGATGTGATAGTTTGAGAATTTTGAATTTAATAAATACTCCGCATTACATAGTTTAATGGCTACTTCGCAAGGAAGGTAACAGTCTGTTAATCCTTTGTAGATAGGTTTATTTAAAAAGTTTTGAGATGTAGCGTAGTGAAGAACCACTCTAATATTAGAATCAAGGGCGCTTATATTCACTAATTTTTTTGAAACAAATAATTTTTCTAAATCAGAAGAGTCGCGAGAAATATATGGTACTTTTTGGAGTAATAAAGGTTGTTTGCTTGTTGTACTTTTATTATCATTATTGTTTTGAATGGGCGAGTTACAAGCAAAGAACAAAAGTAGAATTAAACTAAAAGAAAATTTTACAAACACTTCAACCATTATTTAATTGGATATACAACATAATTACGAGGTGTTTCGTAAAGTGTAATTTCAATTTCAAACTTAGAATCTATTTTAAGTCTTAAAATATCGTAAATAACACGAGCTATATTTTCGGCAGTTGGAATTAAGGTTTTAAATTCGATAGTGTCAAGATTTAAATTCTTATGATCAAAGCGTTCAATAATTTCATCTTTAATAATATCACTCAATATTTTCATATCAAATACATAACCAGTAACAGGGTCAACTTCGCCAACTACTTTTACGATTAAGTCGTAATTATGCCCGTGATAATTTGGATTATTGCATAAACCAAATAATTCATCATTTGTTTTTTCGTCAAACAAGGGATTATTTAAACGATGAGCGGAGTTAAAGTTAGCTTTTCTAAATACGGCGGTTCTCATAAAAGTTATTGGTTATTTGAGATGTGTTGTTGGATATAAAGATAATCTGTTTTCAAACAACCAACAACAAATAACATGATTCTCTTCATTTTAATGTTTACAATAAGTTTCAATGAGTTTAATAGCCATTTCGTCGCCTAAACTATCTGCTTTATTTAAATCTTCGCAGGCCCCACGTTTATCTTTACTAGCAAATTTTATAGCAGCCCTGTTTACAAAAGCACCAGCATAATCAAATTTAAGTTTGATAGAGTAATCAAAGTCTTTTAAGGCTTCAACAAATTGTTTGTTTTCTCCTTTAGCAACTCCTCTGTAATTATAACTTACAGGATTTTTTGGATTTAGTTTAATAGCAGCATCCAAATCAACAATGGCTCCTGTATAATCTCCTGTTTCAATTTTACAAGCTCCTCTTGCAACGAGTGCTGTTTCTTCTTCAGGAAAAGCCTCTAAATATACATTCCAATCATTCACTGCGTTTTTATAATCACCTACTTCAAATCGGGCTTTAGCTCTGGTTTTATAAGCATTATAATTGGGATTAGTAGCAGGCATTAGTTTGATAGCTTCGTTCAAATCTTTTATACAATAGGCATAATCTTTCATGACAAATCTTATCTCACCTTTCAAAAACAAGATGTCTAAATATTTTGGATTAATCTCAATAGCTGCAGCACAAACATCTAGCGCGTTTTTATATGCCTTTCCATCAAACATTAATTTAGCCCTGTAATAGAGTAATTCAACATCCTCATTATTTAAAGCTAATGCCGAATCTAAACAAGCTTTCGCTTCTTTCATTTTTTTTGTTTCATAATACAAAATGCCCATTGTTTTTTGACTCTCAAAATTATCAGGAGTAATTTTTACAGCAGCTTGTAAATCTTTTTCGGCACCTTTATAATCCTGAGTTTTAATTTTGGCTAAAGCCATTTTATTATAGGCTTCAATATAATCGGGTTTTAGTTTAATCGCTTTTTTAAATAAAACGATGGATTCTTTATATTTAGCAGAATCCATTAGTTTACAAGCTGTTTTGTAAAGGTCGGCTTCTGCATTTTTTGCTTTTGCGGTATCTTTTTGGGAGAATCCAAAATTGGAAACAAAACATAATACTATTGCTATTAGTAAACGAGAAATACCGTTCATAAAATAATATTTTGTTTATTGCTTTGGATGACTAAATTTACGTAAACAATTTAAATATTAAAAACTATGCCATTCTTTATTTTTATTATAGTCTTCGGATTATTATTGATTTTTTTAAGTTTTGTAACAGTGCAACAAGGAACTGTAGCCGTTATTACTGTATTTGGAAAGTATAGAAGAATTTTAACTCCAGGTTTGAGTATGAAGATTCCTTTTATTGAAAAAGTATACAAAAAAATCTCTATTCAAAACCGCAGTGCGGAGTTAGGCTTTCAAGCAGTTACCATTGATCAAGCTAATGTAAATTTTACAGCCATGTTGTTATATGCTGTAGTTAATCAACAAGAGGAATCTATTAAAAATGTAGCCTTTAAGTTTGTGGATGATAAAAACTTAATGCAAGCTTTAGTTCGTTCCATCGAAGGTTCGGTAAGAGCATTTGTGGCTACTAAAAAACAATCAGAAGTTTTATCATTGCGAAGAGATATTGTTGAGGCAGTGAAAGAACAATTAGATGTGATGTTGGAAGAGTGGGGATATCATTTAATTGATTTACAATTAAATGATATTACGTTTGATGAAGAAGTAATGCGCTCAATGGCTAAAGTAGTAGCTAGTAATAACTTAAAGGCTGCTGCCGAAAATGAAGGACAGGCCTTATTAATTACAAGAACAAAAGCAGCAGAAGCTGAGGGTAATTTTATTAAAATTTCGGCACAAGCCGAGAAAGATGCTTCTCAATTAAAAGGGGAGGGTATTGCCTTATTCCGTCAAGAAGTAGCTAAAGGTATGGCTGGCGCTGCTAAAGAAATGGAAGAGGCAAAATTAGATTCTTCGTTAATTTTATTTAGTATGTGGACAGAAGCAATTAAAAATTTCGCCCAAGAAGGCAAAGGAAATGTCATCTTTTTGGATGGAAGCGTTGAAGGAATGGATAAAACGATGAAACAAATGATGGGATTGAATCAATTAGACATAAATCCAAAAAAATAACAGAATTGACATTTATATTTGATTACTTGACTTTTTAATATAAATGTCTTAACTTTAGTAAACAAACTACAAACACAAAGCATACACAAAATGAAAAAACAATTACTTACTGCCTTTGCTTTATCAATGATGAGCACTAGTACTTTTGCTCAATTAGATAAATCAAAGATGATTCCATGTGCTACATTTGATGTCATGGAACAAAGTTTTAAAGCAGATCCTTCTTTAAAACAAAAGTATGAAGCTAGCCAAGCTCAATTTGAGTTGGATTATCAGCAAGCAATAACAGATCACTCGAATAAAAAAATGGCAGCAACTGTTTATACCGTACCTGTTGTTTTTCATATTATGGGCCCTCAAGTTGTCTCAGATCAAGTATTTATCGATTTTATGGCAAATGTTAATAAAGATTTTGCCAGATTAGGAAGTGATACAGGTTCTATTAGCCCAGCATTTAAATCTTTATATAAAGATGTTGAAATTAGATTTGCTTTGGCTCAGAAAGACCCAACAGGAAAATGTACTAATGGTATTATTCGCCATAATAACGAAAGTATTTATTGGAGTCAAACTAGTCCAGCGTATAATTATTCTGGAGTAGGTACAAACCGTTGGCCAACTAATCAGTATTTAAATGTATATATTGTTGATTGTATTTCTGGTCCATCTAGTCCTTGTCCTCCAACAGGATCATATATTGGAGGATACACTTACCTACCAGGAAGTGCTCCAAGTACAAGTGCTGATGCCATTGTTTATTTAAAAGGGTTATTAGGACAATCAGACCCAAGAGATTCAAGAACATTAAGTCATGAAATTGGTCATTGGTTAAACTTATTACATATTTGGGGTAGTACCAATCAACCAGGCGTAAGCTGTGGAAATGATAATGTTGGTGATACTCCTTTAACAGAAGGTCACTTTAGTACTTGTCCAGCAAGTGTTGGTGGTAATGCTTGTGACGCTTCCACTAATGATAATGTTGAAAATATTATGGATTATGCATCTTGTCCTAAAATGTTTACTCAAGGGCAAATTACTCGTATGAGAACTGCTATTACAAGTGCAACAGCAGGGAGAAGCAATTTATGGACAAATACTAACTATTTAGCTACTGGTATCACTGGTGGGTATACATGTACTCCAGTTGCTGATTTCAATGCTAATAAAGTCATTAACTGCGCCGGTAATTCATTTACTTATACTAGTTTAAGTCAAGTTGGAACATCAGGTGGTGTAAATTGGACATTTCAAGGAGGTAATCCAGCAACATCTACATCAACTTCACAAGTTGTATCATACGCCACTCCAGGAACTTATTCAGTTAGTTTAACAGCTACAAATTCTGTAGGTTCAAATACAATGAATAAAACATCATACGTATCTGTTGTAAACGGAACAACAGGGATACTTGCTCCAGCTCAATTTGATTTTGAAGGTGCTACTTTGCCATCAAGTTTAACAGTTACTAATAGTAACGCAGGCTCTGTAACTTGGATTCAAAATACAACAAAAGGTGCTAACTCTACAACAAAAAGTATCTATATCAATAACGCATCTGTTACTAGTACTCCTGGTCATTTAGATGTATTCGAAACTCAGATATATAATTTTGCAAATACAACCAGTGTAACAATTTCGTACTATTACGCTTATGCAAAACGATTGGCAACACAAGCAGATACCTTTAGAATACAATACTCTTTAGATTGTGGCGGAACTTGGTCAAATGTATTAGGGGTTCCTTCAACAGCTGCCATGGCAGCTGCATCAGGAGGAACCACAACAACTGCATTTGTTCCTACAAATGCTCAATGGATTCTGAAAACTATCACCCCTTCTTTATTAACAGCTTTAAATAATAAACCAAGCGTTAAATTCCGTTTCTATTTTAGAAGTGATGCTACGGTAGGTAGATCAAATAATATTTATATCGACCAAATTAATATTACAGGGAATGTTGTAACAGATATTACAGAATTAGAAAAATCAATGGAATTAGCTATTTATCCTAATCCAACAGAGTCTTCTTCTATACTAGATTTTAATATTAATACCAACGAGAAAGCAACAATTAGTTTAGTGGATTTGATGGGAAGAGTGTTGGAAACACACATAGTGACTCCTGATAATAATGGACACATTAATCATACTGTAAATGCTAATGGTAATTTAGCATCAGGTGTTTATATTGTAAATATTGACGTGAATAATCAACGTGTTTCTAAAAAATTAATTATTCAATAATCTTAAGGATAAAAGACAAATAAAAAAGCCCTTCAGCAATGAGGGGCTTTTTTTATGCTTAAATGATATTTTTGAGGAATCTGATATTTATCAACTAATTTTCAACACGATGAAAAGTTTCAACAAAAAATGTAAATATTTGTTATGTACTAAAAAATAAGATATATGTCTGAAGAGATAGAAAGAACAGAACGAGAAGATTTATTTTCTAAAGCAGTGAAAGCTGGAAAACGCACGTATTTTTTTGATGTGAAATCGACAAGAGGAAACGACTATTACCTAACCATTACTGAGAGTAAGAAGCGTTTTGGTACTGATGGCAAGTTTACTTACGAAAAGCATAAAATCTTTTTATATAAAGAAGACTTCGAAAAATTTATGGAAGGTTTAAACGAGTCTATTGAAGTGATTAAGGAAAATGCTCCTCCAATCGTTGAGAGAGAGGCTTATTCAAATGACGGAGCATCGCCAAGTTCTGAGGATGTGAACTTTGATGATTTAGGAAAATAATAAATATCCACTTTGTGATTAACTTGAAACAGCTGTTTAACTTAGGTTAGATAGCTGTTTTTTTGTTTTTAACTAACTTTTGTCATTCATCTGAAATTCAATGTTCTAAAATATTTCATAAACTTTTTGTGCTATTATACCTTAAAAAAGGTATTTATTTCGTAAATTCGTGACGCAATTTTAAATCTAAAATCACAACTCTTAAATCTTAAATATTATGGCATTTGACATTGAAATGATTAAGAAGGTTTACGCTAACATGCCAGCGCGCATTGAAGCAGCTCGTAAAACCTTAGGTCGCCCACTAACTTTAGCAGAAAAAATCTTGTACTCGCATTTAGATGCTGATATGAAATTAACGGATTACCCTCGCGGTTCGTCTTACGTTGATTTTAATCCTGATAGAGTGGCTATGCAAGATGCTACAGCACAAATGGCTTTATTGCAATTTATGCAAGCTGGACGTCCAACGGTAGCGGTTCCTTCATCTGTTCATTGTGATCACTTAATTCAAGCAAAAGTTGGAGCGGCTACGGATTTAGATAGAGCAAAACATGAAAGCGAAGAAGTATTTAATTTCTTAGCGTCTGTGTCTAATAAATATGGTATTGGTTTCTGGAAACCAGGAGCTGGTATCATTCATCAAATTGTTTTAGAAAATTACGCGTTCCCTGGTGGAATGATGATAGGTACCGATTCTCACACAGTAAATGCTGGTGGTTTAGGTATGATTGCTATTGGTGTTGGTGGAGCTGATGCTTGCGATGTAATGGCTGGTTTACCTTGGGAACTAAAAATGCCAAAATTAATTGGTATTAAATTAACTGGTAAATTAAACGGATGGGCAAGTGCTAAAGACGTTATTTTAAAAGTAGCTGGTATCTTAACTGTAAAAGGTGGTACTGATAAAGTAGTTGAATATTTTGGTGAAGGTGCTATTAGTTTATCTTGTACTGGTAAAGGTACAATTTGTAACATGGGTGCAGAAATTGGTGCAACCACTTCTACATTTGGTTATGACGAAAGCATGAGCCGTTACTTAAAAGCAACTGGACGTGCTGATGTAGCTGCTTTGGCAGATGGTATTAAAGAACATTTAACAGGTGATGCAGAAGTGTATGCAAATCCTTCTAAATATTTTGACGAAGTTATTGAAATCAATTTATCTGAATTAGAGCCGTATGTAAACGGACCTTTTACACCAGATTTAGCAACTCCTATTTCAAAATTAAAAGAAGCAGCTATTGCAAATGGTTGGCCTTTAAAAATTGAAGCAGGTTTAATAGGTTCTTGTACAAACTCTTCTTACGAAGATATTTCTCGTGCGGTATCATTAGCAAAACAAGTTTCTGCTAAAGGTTTAAAATCTAAAGCAGAGTTTATGATTAATCCAGGTTCTGAGCAAATTCGTTACACGATTGAGCGTGACGGTTTCTTAGATGTGTTTAATCAAGTTGGTGCAACTGTATTTACTAATGCTTGCGGACCATGTATTGGTATGTGGGATAGAGTAGGTGCTGAGAAACAAGAAAAAAATACAATCATCCATTCTTTCAACCGTAACTTTGCGAAACGTGCGGATGGAAATCCAAATACGTATGCATTTGTTGCCTCTCCTGAAATAGTTGCAGCAATGGCTATCGCCGGTGATTTAAGTTTCAATCCTTTAAAAGATACATTAACTAACGATAAAGGTGAACAAGTAAAATTAGATGAACCAACTGGTTACGAATTACCTCCAAAAGGCTTTGCTGTAGAAGATGCAGGTTACCAAGCTCCAGCAGCAGACGGAAGTAAAGTTCAAGTTTTAGTTGAACCAACTTCTAAGCGTTTACAATTATTAGATCCATTCGCCGCTTGGAATGGTGTTGACTTTAAAGGCTTAAAATTATTAATTAAGGCTAAAGGTAAGTGTACAACAGATCATATCTCTATGGCTGGTCCATGGTTAAAATTCCGTGGTCACTTAGATAACATTTCAAACAACATGTTAATTGGTGCTGTCAATGCATTTAACGACAAAACGGATTCGGTTAAAAACCAAATTACAGGTGAATATGCTGGCGTACCAGTTGTTCAGCGTGCCTACAAAGCTCAAAACATTGGGTCTATTGTTGTAGGCGATGAAAACTATGGTGAGGGTTCATCTCGTGAGCATGCAGCGATGGAGCCTCGTCATTTAGGTGTGAAAGTAGTATTAGTAAAATCTTTTGCTCGTATTCACGAAACAAACTTAAAGAAACAAGGTATGTTAGGAATCACATTTGCTAACCCTGCTGATTACGATAAAATTAAAGAAGACGATACCATTGATGTATTAGGACTAACAAGCTTTACACCAGGTGTACCGTTAACTATTGCATTAACGCATGCTGATGGTAGCAAAGAAGAATTTAAAGTAAACCATAGCTATAATGCTCAACAAATTGAGTGGTTTAAAGCTGGCGGCGCTTTAAATATTATTCGTGCGAGCGTAAAAGCATAAAATAAATTCACACCTGTCAGGTTTTTAAAACCTGATGGTGTCTGAGATTTAAAACTCCCTCTGTTGTTTAACAGAGGGAGTTTTGTTTAATAATAGAGCATGGTTTATTATTTTCTTTTTGACTATTTCGACTAAATATATTCGATTCTATATTAGAAGCTTATTGTACTATTGTATTAATTATTATATTTGATAAAAGAGTGTCAATCATATATTGATTACAGTTTTTAGTATTTATATTCCTCCGTTTATGAGTAACACACGTTTTTATTTTTTATTTTTTTTCACTTTGAGTGTTACTCTCCACTCTCAAAATCACAAAATTGACTCACTAAGAAAATTATGCGCAAGCATTGTAGCAAAACCATCTGTTTATTCAACAGATACAACTCTAGTAAAGGCATACAATTCCCTTAGTCGTGAATTAATATTTATAGGAGACTATGAGATGGCTGATAGTGTTGCAAATCAAGCATTAGTTTTTGAAGATCTTAAATTGTCAACTGCTAAAAAAATGCAATCTAGTTTTTTTAAACGTCAAAAAGCAACTAGCTATAACTGTATGGGTATTGTACAAAGTTGTATAGGAAATCCAACAAAAGCTTTAGATTATTTTAATTATTCTTTAAAATTAGCTATTGAAATTGAAGATAAGAAAGGTATTTCAACATGTTTAGGTAGTATCGGCAATGTGTTTAAAGATCAAGGTAATTATTCGAGAGCCTTAGAAAATTACTTTGGCGCTTTAAAATTAACAGAAGAACTTCATTTAGAAAATATATCAGCCATTCATTTAGCAAATATTGGAAATGTATATCAAGCTATTTCAGAAAATAAAAAGGCATTAACTTATTATTTTAAGGCATTACGTCTTGCTGAAAAAACAAATAACAGTCGCAGTGTTGCTGCTGATTTAGGTAATATTGGATTGGTTTATAATCATATGAAAGAATATGATAAAGCTTTAGAGTATTATTTTAAATCACTTAGTATGGCAGAAACTATGCAGTTTAAACTACAAGTAGTAAATACATTAGGGAATATTGGATCTGTTTATCAGAATAAAAAAGATTATTCTAAAGCATTGGAGTTTATTGAAAAAGCTTTAGTAATTGCTAAAGAGTTAGATGATAAAGCTGGGGTGGCTAGATTGAAAGGAGCGATTGGTGCTATATATATTGAACAGAAAAAACTAAATGAAGCAGAATCTTTTTTAAAAGAAGCATTAGTTTTAGCCAAAGAAGCAGAAGATTTAAATACTGAAAAAGAACAGCATTATTCATTAAATAAACTGTATAATCTTAAGAGAAATTGGGAAAAAGCTTATATAGAATATCAATTATTTATCTCAACCAGAGATAGTTTGTTTAATCAAGAAAATACTAAAAGAACATTACGTTCTGAATTGAACTTTGAATTTGAGAAAAAAGCTACTGCGGATAGCGTAAAGCATTTTAGCGAACAAAAAATAAAAGATGCGGAAATTTCATTGCAACAAGAACAAATTAAACAAGCGAACATAAAGAGCTATGCCTTATATGGTGGCTTGGTTTTAGTTCTTATTTTTTCCGGATTTATTATTAATCGCTTTAGGGTAACGAATAGACAAAATAAAATTATCACTATTCAAAAAAACATGGTTGAAGGAAAACACCGAGAAATAACAGATAGTATCAATTATGCAGAACGTATTCAGCGTAGTTTTTTAGCAACCAAAGAACAATTGAATGAAAACCTAAAAGATTACTTTGTATTATTTCAACCAAAAGATGTGGTAAGTGGCGATTTTTATTGGGCGCATACTTTACATAATGGAAACTTTGCTTTAGTAACAGCCGATAGTACAGGACACGGTGTGCCAGGGGCTATTATGAGTTTGTTAAATACATCATCACTTGAAAGGGCAGTAGAGTTAGGTATTAATGAGCCAGCAGAAATATTAAATCACACACGCCAGACGATTATACAACGTTTAAAAAAAGATGGAAGCGTTGAAGGCGGAAAGGATGGAATGGATTGTAGTTTGATTTCATTTAATAAAGACAAAACCAAACTAACCTATGCGGCAGCAAATAATCCCATTTGGATTGTTCGAGCTTCGACAGGCTCAGCTACCAATCAATTAATAGAACTCTCTCCCGATAAAATACCAGTAGGGAAACACGATAGAGACTCTGTTTCTTTTACTCAACATGAAATTGAATTACAAAAAGGAGATATGATATATACCTTAACCGATGGTTTTCCCGACCAGTTTGGCGGACCAAAAGGTAAAAAGTTTTTGTATAAGAAATTAAAAGAGCTTTTGATTTCTATTGCTCATAAGCCAACTAACGAACAACAATTAGCTTTAAAAGATATCCTAATTGAATGGATGGGTAATACCGAGCAGGTAGATGATATTACAATTATAGGCGTGAGAGTTTAAATAAAAACTCCCTTTATTAAGCAATAGAGGGAGTTTTTTTGTGGGTAGTTGTTGTATTCAAAAAATCATTTAGTTGGGATTCTTCTTTATATTCGATAACGGGTTACAGACTCGCCTACCTTTTCGTTGGTTATGGAAAGAAGGTTGAAAAATATCCATATTTCTGATACCATTTCGTCAACCTGACAAATCGCAAAGAACCCCACTAAAATGATTTTTATTTTTTATTGTATTTTTCTTGAAATGTAATCGCAATATCTAAATGCTGACGAAGTTTAGGTAATGTAGACGCTGCTAAAGCTTTTATCTCTTGATCTTTTGATTCGGTAGAGGCTTTGTCAAATAATATAATCGCCTCTTGATGTTCTTTTACCATTATGTTAGTATAAGCTTTTTCAAATTCAATAGTTGATAAATTAGTTAAGTCTTTAAAATTTGTTTTTCCATCGTCTGTCATCGATTTTGGAATAACCATAAATTTAGTATTTGCCAAGCTTGTAATTTCTTTAATAGATGCTTTGTGATCTTTTTCTAACATGATTGCAAAACTTTTTAAATCATCGTTGGTGCTTTTTTGTTGAGCCAATTGAGCTAATTCAATCGTATTTAGATTTAGGGCCGTAGCGTTTACTAAAAACTGTGCATCGTTTTCTTTGCTGTTGGTGGTGAAATTATATTCATTTTGATTGTCGGCTACAACCTTAGTGTCTTCTGGTTTTTTGTTTTCCTGACAAGCCATTGCTGTAAATAAAGTAGCGGTTACAATGGTTGATTTAATAAATGCGGTTTTATAATGTTTTTTTCTGGTCATGTTTTTATGTTTAAATAGGTTTGGTTTTATTGTTAAGCAAAGGTGAGCGTATCTAAATAAAAAAGCTTTACGTTTTAACCATAGAGTGTTACATCATTCACAGGTTATGTAAAAAACTCTTTATTATTTTCTCGACATGATTTTTTCATCTAGTTCAATACCTAAGCCTTTAGCAATGGCTACGCCTAAGTTCATATCTACTCTAAAAAAGTTGCATAACTGTCTGTAAATAATTTCTTCTTTTTTTTCTCCTATAATACCTTTCATGGAGTTTACGATATTGTCAATTAAATGACTTCTCTCTAAATCATTCATTACTTTGGTAACTAGTTTAGCGGGTTGCGAATAATGATCTCCATCATTTACATTTCTATCATACCATCCAGCTTCATGCGATTCTAAAATCATCGAAGGTTCTTTATAATGACTATCAACAATCATATCATCATAACTGTTTGGACGATAGTTTACATCAGCGCCTCCATTTTCGCTCACCTGCATCAAGCCATCACGTTGATAATTAGAAGTCATATAAGGACATTTGTTTACAGGAATATGCTCGTAGTTGGCGCCCAAACGGTAACGTTGCGCATCAGGGTAAGAAAGGATTCGTCCTTGCAACATTTTATCGGGTGAGTAACTAATGCCATTTACTACATGCGCAGGAGCAAAGGCGGCTTGTTCCACATCTCTAAAATAATTTTCGGGAATGGTGTGTAGCTCCATCATGCCCACATCTATTAAGGGATATTCTTTATGCGGCCAAATTTTAGTCACATCAAAAGGATTAAATTCAAACTCAATAGCTTGATCTTCTGTCATCACTTGTATTTGCAACAACCATTTCGGAAACTCTTTTTTGGCAATCGCTTCTACTAAATCTCTTTGTGCCTGATCAGGATCGATGCCGCGCATCGTGTTGGCATCTTCGCCTGTAAAATTTTTAATGTCTTGTTGGGTTCTAAAATGAAACTTTACCCAAGTGCGTTCATTAAAATGATTGATCATCGAAAAAGTATGACTTCCAAAACCATGCATGTGGCGGTAAGACATAGGAGTTCCTCTGTTACTCATTAGTATAATTACTTGATGAAGGCTTTCGGGATTTAAACTCCAAAAATCCCACATCATCGTTGGGCTTTTGCAATTGGTTTTTGGATCGCGCTTTTGAGTATGTATAAAGTGCGAAAACTTTTTAGGGTCCTTAATAAAAAACACAGGCGTGTTATTGCCTACTAAATCCCAGTTACCATCTTCGGTATAAAATTTAAGGGCAAAACCTCGAGGGTCTCTTTCGCTATCGGCGCTACCTTTTTCGCCACCTACTTGAGAGAAGCGCGCAAACACTTTGGTTTGCTTACCAATATCCGAAAACAATTTGGCTTTAGTGTATTTGCTAATATCATGAGTTACTGTAAAAGTTCCAAAAGCACCAGCACCTTTGGCGTGTACCACACGCTCCGGAATGCGCTCACGATTAAAGTGCGCCATATCTTCGTGCAACAAATAATCTTGAATTAAAATAGGGCCTCGTGGACCTACCGTCATCGAATTTTCGAATTCAGTGAAGGGGATGCCGCTTGCGGTAGTCAGTTTTTTTGGTTCCATGATTGGCTTTTTATAAGGATGTTTTATAATAGCAAATATGGACTTGTTTAAACCATTGTTATTACATAAGCTTTTGGGAATGTTATATCATTCACGGTTATGTATGTTTATGAAATAGCAACATAATTTATATAAATCATCTATATAAAACAAAACCCTCACTACATACTGTAGTGAGGGTTTCTTATTGAAAATGTAGTGTATTACATTTCATGACACATCTTTGCCGCTTGTCGGCAATCGGTTGCACAGATTTTAGCGGTTTCCGAATTTTGTTTATCACATTCGATAGCGCAAGCCTCGCAAGTTTTAGCACAGGTTAAACACATGGCTTTTGCTTTTGGGCTATCAGCCTTCATTAATTTAACGGCAGCCGTACAATCAACAATACATGCTTTACAAAGTTCAATACATTTAGCCATTTGTGCATTATCTTTTTTTGAATGCATAGCTTCTACTTTTTTACAAGAAGCAATACATTTATTGCAAGCATCAATACAAGCTTTGTGTTTTTCTTCTATTGTAAGTTTTGTTTTATTCGTTTTTTTTGCTGTTGTAGTTGCTGCCATGGTTACAAAACCAATTATGGCAAAGGCTAAGATAATTTTTTTCATTTTATTATTGTTAAGGTTTATAAATAATTAGATACAAATGTGCGCTAATTGTTTTCAGAGAAATTATATTTGATGTATAAATAGTTGTAAGATTCACATGTTAAAATACTCTAAATAATACCTCGTTATCAAATTGGGATGTGAGTATTTTCTATCTTCATCATATAAAAAAATATCATGAAATTATTGACTTCTATTTTTGTGTGTGCAACAGCACTATGTTTAAATTCTTGTGGCGAAACTCCTAAAGAAACCTATGATTCACCAATGAATTATGCTCATAGTTTTATGGCATGGGATTGTCCAGATAATTTGGCTTTCCCAAGAATTGAATTAAAAGATTGGCAAAAGGTTCCAGTAGTAAATGGCAGAATGCCCACTTACGAAGAAGCGCAAAATGGAACCTCTTTATTGTATATCGATAAGGAAGTGAAGCCCGAACTAAAAGATGTGGAGCCGTATAAAATGACTTTGCCAAAATTGGCTTACTTTACTAACCCACGTACTCAGCAAAAAGAAGTGGTGATAGTGATTCAATTGGTACAATTTAAAGATTATGTATGGGCTGGGCTACGTTATGTTAGTGGTGGCAATGCCAGTGCAATGATGAGTGATCTTCAGTTTTTAACGGATGAAGAAGTGAAGAATGAAATAGCAAAAAGCGAACAACAAAAAACGACAGGTGAGTTAAATAAACCAAGCGGGTATTAATTGTATAGTGCTGTATAGATTGGTATATATTAAAAGCCCCTTTTACTATTTGTAAAAGGGGCTTTCGTTTTTTATCAGAAAAATGTATATTTAATTAAAATATAAAATCATGAATCATACAGTCAAAAATATTTTAGCAGTGTTGGTTGGCGTTATCGCCGGTGGTGTTTTAAACATGGGGATTATTATGATCAGTGGTTCCATCATTCCTCCTCCTGAAGGAGTTGATGTAACCACAGCAGAAGGCTTACAAGCTGGAATTCATTTATTTGAACCAAAACATTTTATAATGCCATTTTTAGCTCATGCTTTAGGTACATTATTAGGATCCTTTATTGCAGCTAAAATATCTACCAAACATCACATGCGTTTTGCATTAGGAGTTGGAGCATGGAATTTGTTAGGTGGCATCATGGCAGCAACCATGATTCCGGCACCTATGTGGTTTATATTGGTTGATTTGATTGGAGCCTATATTCCTATGGCTTTTATAGCTGGGAAACTAGCAACTAAAAATAAAGTTTCATAAAGCAATTTATGATTATACAATATAATTAGGTTATTCAATTAATTTGATTACCTTTACACAACTTCTTTTGAAGATTGTATCACAATCTGGTTTGTAAGCTCTAATTGCAATTCATTATTTTTTATACATTTTCTTATTGAAATTAAGGTTTTATCGCCTATTGGGCTTTAATACTAATTGTATAACTTAAATAAAATGAATGCCGTTTCAAATTAATACCTTATTTATTGCTAACCACGCATTGATAATTGAAATGGAAGTATTCCCACAAAACAAATTACAATATACAAACAAATAAATAAACCCGCTTGCCACATTGGTAAGCACAAAACAAAAACAACAAATGAATAAAGGAACAGTGAAATTTTTTAACGACGCAAAAGGCTTCGGATTTATTAAAGGTGATAACGGACAAGAAGTATTTGTTCACGCATCTGGATTAGTACATGAAATTCAAGAACACGACGAAGTAACATACGATGTACAAGATGGTAAAAAAGGTCTTAATGCGGTAAACGTAACAAGAGTTTAATAAAGTTAAAAATGAAATTAAAAGCGAACTTCAAGTTCGCTTTTTTTATTTACACTAGTCTCTGGTAATTAATAAATGCCTTAAACTTAAAACATCTCCTTTGCGAGAAATCAGTTGAATAAAATGAAATCCAAATTGCGTTTCAAACACTTCTGATATCTCTCCTGGCTTTAAACTAAAAGCAACTTTTTCAAATTCAGGAACAAACATGCCTTTTGTAATGTTATCATATTGTCCTCCGTTCTGAGCGGAGCCGGGGTCTTCGCTATATAATTTAGCTAATGAAGAAACACTTTCTCCTCTTAAAGCACGTTGACGATAATATTCAGCCAACTTCTTTGCGTCTTTTTTTACAAGGATAATTGTTTCAGCTTTGTTAAAAGAATGAAATGATATAACTGTAAAGGACAGTATGATTAATAAGAGTAATGTTTTCATGGTTAAGCTTTACACAAATTTAAAAAAATGCATTGAATTGCTTATCGGATTTAACGTTTTTTTGTTGCATGTGTTTTCAGTATTCATAAAGTTTTAACTTTGTAATAATTGATGGATAAAACTAAAATAGCTGTTAATGTATTTGATAAAAACGCTAGTTTATATCAAACTAAATTCATGGATGTTTCGATGTACCACGATTCATTTGATATATTTTGTAGTTATATACAAAAGAAGGAGGCAGAGATTTTAGAATTAGCCTGCGGTCCAGGAAATATTACTAAGTATTTACTAGATAGACGCCCAGATTTTAAAATATTGGGAACCGATTTAGCACCTAATATGATTGAATTAGCAAAGTTGAATAATCCTTCAGCTACATTTCAATTATTAGATAGTAGAGATATAAAAAGCTTAAATAAAAGGTATGATGCGATTATGTGTGGGTTTATTTTGCCTTACTTGTCGAAAGAAGAAACAGAGCAATTAATTAAAGATGTAGCGTTGATACTTAATTCTCAGGGTATTATTTATATGAGTACAATGGAAGATGATTACTCTAAGTCTGGTTTTAAAAAAGGAAGTACAGGAGATGAAATATTTATGCATTATCATCAGGCAGATTATTTAATAGATGCATTAAAGGCTAGTGGATTTAAAATGATTGATTTGCAAAGAAAAATTTATGATGCAGCAGACAAAACCAAAACAGTAGATTTGATTTTAATAGCTCAATTATCCTAAAATTTTAATACAAAGTGTTCTTTGTTTTTATTTTCTGTTCTAAAAAATACGATACCAAAATAAAATAAATCTAAGCTTACTCTTACTTCAGGGTGCTCGCAAATTTCTTTCCATGCTTGTTGCATGCCATCACTCCAATAAATATCATCAAATACAAAAATAGAGTTTGAGTTTTTTTTCTCAAGAGCCATTTTAAAATAGTTCATGGTTGGTTCATAGGCATGGTTCCCATCTATGTAAACAAAATCCAATGAATTGATTTGAGATAATAGTTTTGGTAATTCTGTATTAAAATTACCATTCATACTTTGTATGTTTTTAATGCCTTGTTCTTGAAATAATTTTTTTGAAAATTGAAATAAATTTGGACAGCCTTCGATTGTATATACTGTTGATTTTGGAGAAGCTTTCGCTAAATATAAACTTGTTAATCCTATAGAGGTGCCAAGTTCAATCATGGTATTTGGTGCAAATTTATTAATTAAGCGATACAAAAATTCAGCTTGTTTTTTTTGTGCAATGCCACGTTTTACAATTTGATTTATTTGACGCTTATTGGAATGTAATCTTTTTGATCCTGCGCCAAAATCTGTAATTTCAAGCGTTGTGTTGTTTGATAGTAATTGTTTTCTAATGTTATTAAGCTCTTCAAAATCACCAAATGGAAGTTTGTTATTGATTAATTCCTCATAAAAATCATACAAAAACGGCGAATGCAAATCATGCTCAGTATAAGCCGTTAATCGATAATTGATATATTTTAAAACAGTTTTTAAACTCATTATTTATTTATCTTGACAATTACAGACGGCAATTTTTTCAACAGCTTTTGTTTTGTAATCAGGTAAGCTTGTTTCTTTCATGAAAAAAATGGTTAGGTCGCTAATTTTATTATTAGGATTTTCATTGTTCCATTTATTGATTAAATATTTACAATAAAAAGGTCTCATGTAATTGTTATTGTTAAAGGTATAGTTTTCTTGAAATTTACGCCACCTGTCACTTTCAAATTCACAAACTACGGGGTTTGGTTTTTCAAAAGAAACTTTGTCTTTGTGATGTTTAATATCAATGTATTGATGCTTTTGATTAAAACCACTATACACAAACCAACCATCATCTTTTAAAATGTGAGGCGAAAACATTCCCCAGTTTTGTTCTAATCGTAATACTTTGCCATAGGTTACTATGTTAGAATCTAAGGCATACGGAAATTCTTTGACGCTTCCTAAATTCATCATTAAACAAAATAAGATAATACCAACAATGAAATAATTTTTGATAAATATGAATGAATTGTAAATAAAAGATGGTTTAGTATTTTCTGATTCAGAAAGTACTATCTCTATTTTGTTTTTGTAGAGTTTAAATTCAAACCAGTCCATCCAAGATGATGGAAAAAGTCCAATAAGAGATACAATACCAATACTATAAAACAAGCCAACATAAAGGGTACTAGCAATGCCAATAAATAATCCAACATAGCAGATGATTCCAAAAATTCTGATTTTGTTGGATACAAATGGAAGTATAATTAAAATGGGCGCTAATAATTCGATATAAAAAACAATAAAGGTGAGGGCTTTTAATAAACTAGGATATTGATAAATGAAAGTGCCGAATGGTAATCTAATTTGATCCAAACTTAAAGCATAGTATAAAGCAGTTCCTTCAGAACGCCATTCGGGAGAAGTTTTTAATAGCGCCGAAAAAAAGAAGATAGAGCAGGGAAGGAGCATGTAGCCAACATTGGCTATCGAAAAATAGTGCGTGGGATAGTGTGATTTTTTTTGAATGGAGTAACGTTCTCCCCAAGGTAAAAATATGGCCCAAAATAAAAGGATGCGTAATAAATCATCGCCACCTTGCACGATAAAAGGATTACGATTTTGAAGCGAGGTTAAAAATGCCCAACAGATAAATGTAAATAAGCGAGTTCTGTAACCAACAATTAATAAAACGATGCATAAAGCATTAATTATAAATAATACAATCTGCCACCATAAATCACCACTAATCGTATGAAAAGAAAAATAATTAGCGCTCCAATTGTATTGTTTTAAAACACTGATTGGCAGAACTCCTTCATCTGTAAAAAAAGCTTTAATAGATAGGGAACGAATACCTAAATCAAGTAATAAGATTAAGCCTACTCCAATTCTCATAATGGATAGGGCCCTCACATCTAAAGTATAAGATTTTTTTAATCGGGTAATTATGTGATTGATAGTTTCCGTAAATAAAAAAGGCTCTGCATGGTTGCAGAGCCTTAAAATTAATATTCTTTAAGATTATAAGCAACCAACAGAACCAGAAACCGTAACGGCATAAAAAGTTCCTTGTGCTTTATAACATGGGATGTTTGAGAATGTTGCCGTAATTCCTGAAGGAGTACCTAATGTAACATTTACATTACCACCAGCCCAAGAATACCATGAAGTACCTGGGTCTTGACTAGGAGGATTGGTAACAGTCATAAATGCTTTACCTGGTCCTAATAAGCTACTGTTTCCAACTAATTGGTATGATCCAGCAGTTGGAGGAGCAGAAAAACAAATTGAAATAGTTGTTCCTGTACTGTTATTAACGTTAGTTAAACATGTTTGTCCAGTTGTGCAACCAGAACTAAACCATGTAGCATCACCAACATTAGCAATACTTGAGTTTTGTTGAGTAGATGTTGTAGCAATTGTACCAGTAGTCGTTACATTAGTAATGTTTGGATTTCCTCCAGTACCGCCTTGCGCTTCATCTTTATAAGTTGGAGCAATCGCATCGCTATCATTTTTTGATTTACAAGAAATAAACACAATACTTCCTAATATTAATACCGATAATGCTGATAAAATGAGTTTTTTCATTTTTAATGAGTTTTTGATATCCAAATATAACAACTATAAATTTAATTACCAAACAGTTACACTCACTGGTTTGGCACATTAACTAGTTAATAAAAGCTTTTGCCTTGCTTTACCATTTGTTTAAGTAATATGCAGGCACGGTATCTATCCTCTTGGTATTCGTTATATAAATCATTTAAAGTAGTTAAAACATGAGCAATACCTATTTCATCAGCCCACTTTAATAAGCCTTTAGGATAATTGACTCCCTTTGTCATCGCCAAATCAATATCAGCAGCCGAGGCAATTCCTAAGTATTTGGTATCGCAAGCTTCATTAATTAACATGCAAAGTACTCGGTTAACAATATATTTTGCTAAAACTTCATCTTTATTTGGTTCAGGTAAAGAGGCTCCTTCTCTATAATCATAAAAACCTCTATTGGTTTTCTTCCCTAAAAATTTGGCTTCTAATAAACGCTTTTGAGTTAAAGAGGGTTTAAAACGAGGATCGTAATAAAATTGTTTCCATACGGTTTCCGTAACCACATAGTTTACATCATGTCCAATTAAATCCATCAACTCAAATGGTCCCATTCTAAAACCACCAACTTCTCTCATGGCCCAATCAATTGTTGCCATATCAGTAATTTGTTCGTCATAAATACGAAGTGCCTCACTGTAAAAAGGACGAGCCACTCGATTGACAATGAAACCAGGAGTATCTTTTGCCATCACCGTTACTTTGCCCCAGCTATTTATTAATGCTTGACAGTGGTTAGCCACAACCATATCAGTAGCTACTCCAGGAATAATTTCAACCAAAGGCATTAAGGTAGCTGGATTGAAAAAATGAATCCCAATGACTTTTTCGGGATTATTACAAGCCGATGCAATGGATGTGATGGATAATGACGACGTATTTGAAGCTAATACGCATGTATCAGATGTAATGCTTTCTAACTCTTTAAATACAGATTGCTTAATACCAATATTCTCAACAATAGCTTCAATAATTAAATCACAGGATTTAAAATCTTGAATAGAGCTAGAGTAAGACGTTAATTCTAAAATGGATTGAGCTTTATCGCTAGAAATTTTTTCTTTTTCAACTAGTTTTTTTAATGAATTAGATAAATTAGTTTTTGCTTTTTCTAATGCCGCAGAGTTTGTATCGTAAACAATGGTTGGATGACCAGCAGTGGCTGCTACTTGAGCAATTCCGCTTCCCATAGCGCCAGAACCAACAACGCCAATAATAGAGTTTTCAGTAAACATATTTATTTTTGAATAAGTATTTTTTTAGTTTCGTTTAGGTTGTTACCTTTTAATGTTACAAAATAACATCCGTTGTGTAATGCACTCGTATGAATGGTTGTTTTGTAAAAGGCGTCATCGATGTTTAATGATTCAGTGTAAACTACTTTTCCTAAAACATCTGTAATAGTGCATTGTATGTTTTTGTGAGATTGATTGGCGATTAAAAAATGAATCTCATCTTTAGCCGGATTTGGATAAACAGAGAACATAGAAGACTGTGAGGACTGTTCTCCAATTCCAACAGAACCCTGATAAGTATTGTCTCCTTCTAAAATAAAAATTCCATTTTGCATATCACAGGCAATAATAATTTTGCTTGGTAAATAAGGATAAGCCCCCCAATTTCCGCTATAGTTAGTAGTTCCAGTTTGAGGCTGCGTATCGAAATAGCCATAAATGGTTGTGTTGGATGGATTGGAGATGTCGTATAAATACAAACCATCTTGGTATGAACTTAACCAACACCATCTGTTACCTACAATATAAGGATTATGAGCGGTTGCTGTGTAGCTAGAACGAATGGTATCTACTAAGGTGATATTATTAAAATTAGTCACATCAATTACTTTAGCTGGTAAATGGGCACCAACTTCATCTGCAAACACCATTGTTTTTCTATCATCGGTTTGCCATGAACTATGGTTGTATCCACTGTATGCGTATCCAGTGTAAGATTGCATTAAGGAAAATGTATTACTTGCAGTTAATTTTAAAATATGAAATCCTTTAAAACCACAAGAGGCATAAATTGTATCATTACGAACATACATGTCGTGAACCACATCAATAATAGTTGTATTAATATCTTGTTCTAGTTTTCTAATTAAAACGGGTGCTGTTGGAGTGGCTAAACTATAAACGCGCATCGTTGAATAACCTGCACCAGATGCTTCGGTTACAGAACCACAATACATTTTATCATTATCAATAAAGATGGTATGACTACGTTCAAAATACGTTGTACCGTTATGAATAACATGCACAGAATCTGGCAAGTATTGCATATCCACAATTTGAAATGTATTTGGTGGAGCATCGTCGCTAACTATATAACAGTAGTTTTGGTATGTTTTCATTTCTCTCCAAGTACAACCTGCATGTTTTGCTTTTACAGAATCAACCACAACTGGACTAGCAGGATTAGTCACATCTATAAAATAGGTTTGGCTACTAGTTCCAACAATAGCGTACTCACGGTTTTTATTGGTTTGTGCCCAACCCCAGCATCCCGAATATTTTCTGCCATCTGTTCCAGTTGCATCCGTTTCAGGATTTAGGTGAGCTAATAAATTAATATTAAGACTTGGATAGGTTTGAGCAGTAAAATTGTTAGTTAAATTAACTAAGCAAATAAGAAGTAATAGTTTTCGCATGTGATTATTTTAAGCACACACAATTTACGGAAATTAATGATTCTAGAGAAAATACCTGTAAAAAAATTAACTAACTACTTTTACTTTTTTAGCGATGTATAATGATAAAAGTGTGCCTGCAATAGCAATATATCCAACAATATTGTAATGTTCAAGCTCTCCTTTTTCGTTATTGGTGATGATTAAACCTCCAATTAAGGTAATTATTCCCATTGTAAACTGTTGCAATGCGGAGTTTAGAGCCATAAAACTTCCTCTAAATTGAGGAGGAACAGCAGAAGTAACCATGGCTTGAATTGGTATTAATCTTCCTCCGGAGCCAATAAAAAAGAATGAGGTGCAAATCAAAAAGATAGTTAAACTAGCAGCTTGTAAGTTTGTCATAAATAGTATTGGAAAAATGGCAATACAACTCAATATCACAAACATATTATAGCGCCCATGTTTATCAGAAAGTTTACCTACAATTGGCGAATTAATAACTGATAAAATACCACCTATTAAATACATTAATGGCACATCATGCGTGCGAGATAAATGGAGATTGTTGACACTGAAATCAGTAATGTAAGGGATAATGGCCATGTGAGCCACAACCATAATAGCGGGCAAACTTAAGGCTATCAATGTAGAATTGCTTGAGAAAATAGCGCGATAAAAATCTTTTGTAGTGTGTTTTAAAGGTTGCTTTAAATGAGAATTTACATTAGGGATAAATATAATAATACATAACAATACAATAAAGCCCAATGCACATATCACATAAAAAGGCATTTGCCAACTAAATGAATTTGCGATGATTAATCCTAATGGAATGCCAATAACAGATGCTAATGCAAAACCCATCATAATAATACCCATGGCTTGTGCTCTCCTTTCATTAGGAATAACATCGCCTACAATGGCTAATATCACTGAGCTACAAACGCCTCCAAATAAACCAGTGAAAATACGAGCAATGATAAAAAAGTTATAGTTTGGAGAAATGGCACAGAAAAATGTACCAATGATAAATCCAATATAAAGAATGATGAGGATTTTTTTTCTATCAAATTTATCTGCCCAAAAAGTAGAAAAGAAAGCAGAACATCCAGCTGCAATTCCAAAAGAAGAAACTAACCAACCAAAATGACGAGTGTCTATCAAAAAAGCATCTTTAATAGTTGGTGCCAAAGGCATCAAAATCATTCCATCTAAAATATTAGAGAACTGAACAAAGGCCAGGGTAATTAATATAATCAGTTCTTTACGTTTCATTTTAGTTTAAACCAGCTAATTTCATAGCATCCAGTTTAATGGCCGAATCTAAAGGAATTTGTAAGTCATTAGATTTTTGAGTTGCTTTTTTTAATAATACAGGCTTTTCGCGAATTTGTTTTTCAAACTCTCTAATAGCTTTATTTTTTTCTACACGAGTGTAATATGCTTTTGGATTGGTGTACAATTCATAAGCATCTTCAATAAACGTATTAGCAAAGTTGGGCAAGTTGCCATCAGAATATAGTAACATAATCACTTGATTACTTTCTATTTGTTGTTTTAAATCTAACTGCCATACTTCTACTTTTTGTCCTGGAGTTGGTGATGGAATAACCTTGTTATAATAATACCAAAACTCTCCACCAGCAAAACAACTATAACCAACGCCCATATACACTGGTCCGTACCAATAACTATCAGAAATAGTAAGTACACGTGTTTTGTTTTTTGTAGTATCCTGTTCAAACATTACCTCTGGGTAAGCTAGTTTCATGTTTTGGTTTGGATTACGATAAAGGTTCATGCTTTTTAAAACATCAGCATCTCTGCTTCTGGCAGTATCGACTACTTCAATTTTTTTCCAAGTAATATCTGGCATATCGCATTGATGTAATTTCTCGATGTAACCAATAATTGTATCTACAGCCAAACACTCGCCATAAAAACTCCAGTGGTGTCCAAACTTAGGAAATAAAGGATAGGGAGTTGTGGGTTTTAATTTTTGAAAATAAGCTTTTAAATCAAGAACATTAATGCCTAACTGTTTTGAATTGGCAATGTATGATTCGTAATTTGTGCGAAGAGGAGTGTGTTTGTATTTGTCTTCTATTTTTTCAATACAATATTCTCCTTTACCTGGAGCAAATACTAATAATAAATCAATCCCTTTTTTCTTTAATGAATCCTGAACAACTTTTGCTTTCTCTAATTTCGTTTTGATTTTTTGTTCCCCTACATAATCATCTCCAAAGGCCGAAAAAATATAGGTTTCACTATACACATAGTCATCCTTTCCTGCCACAAAAGAGTTTACTCGTATTTGATTAAATACGTCATAATAAAATTGATTATTTAATCTCACAAAGGTTTCTTTAAAAGCCCAATGATCGTTATTATAATCGTCTTTTAATGATTGATATTCGCCACTAAACCACATGCCTTTGTCTTTCTTTAAAAGTGAATCAGGATTTACGTTGTTTATAACTATACCAGTTAAATTTGGAATACATTCACTTTTCATAAATCCCATAATCATAGGATAGCATAATGCCACAAAGGCAACAATAACAAAAAGGTTATATGATTTATTTTTTGCCATGACTTAAAATCTGAAATAAATAAAAGGATTAAAATCAAGAGCTGCTATATAACTTAAGGATATATAGAATAATAAAATACTAACAGATACCATGATCGTATTTGATAAAACTGTATGGTTCTCGCCATATACTTTAGCTTGAATGTTTTTAGTAAATGGAATAAAAGCAAAGAAAGAAAAGAACACTGCTAAACTTAAAGAGAAGTAAAAATCGTTATGAAGTGCAAATTTACCATCAGTAAAATTAAAACTAAACATTGTTTTCACTACATGATTGGCTTGCTCTAAATCCTCTAATCTAAAATAAACCCAACCAACCACTACAATTAAAAAAGTAAGAAGCGTAGAAATAATTTTCCCTGTTTTATCATATACTTTTAATAAGAATAATCTTTCTAATACTAAAAATAAACCATGAAAGGCTCCCCAAATAATAAAATTCCAACTAGCGCCATGCCATAGCCCTGAAAGTAAAAACACAATAAATAAGTTGCGATATAATTTAAAGTTCGAATCTACTTTATTGCCTCCTAAGGGAATGTATAAGTAGTTTTTCATCCAACTACCTAAAGTCATGTGCCATCGGCGCCAAAACTCAGTAATACTAGATGATAAATAAGGATTGTTGAAATTTTCGGGTAATCTAATGCCCATGATTTTACATAAGCCAATGGCCATGTCACTATAACCACTAAAATCAAAATAAATTTGAAAGGTATAAGCAATGGCTCCAACCCAAGCAGCAGCAGAATCAATTTGATTGATATCTAATTTAAAAACATCATCGGCTTGAGCGCCAATGGTATTTGCAATAATTACCTTTTTAGCTAAACCAATACAAAAGGTGTAAAAACCACTCAGTTTTACTTCGGCTGTATAATTTTTTTCTCTGTTTGTTATTTGATCAGCAATATCATGATAACGAACGATTGGACCAGCAATTAATTTTGGGAACAGTAAAATATAAGTTTGATAATGCCAGAAGTTTTTTAAAGGTTTATGAACTCCTCTGTAAACATCAACAACGTAGGTTACACTTTCAAAAGTATAAAATGAGATACCGATAGGCAACACAATTTTTAACCAGCTAATTTCTTTAACACCAGCTAATCCTAAAGCTCCATTTATATTATCAATGAAAAAGTTAGAGTACTTGAAATAAAACAACAATCCAAGATTCATTAATAAAGAAATGACTAGTAATTGCTTTTTAGCTTTACTAGATTTAGATTCAGCCATTTTATTGACTAAAAAGAAATCTAAGAAAGTAGTTCCAAGAATAACAAAGATAAACTTAGGACCTCCCCAAGCATAAAACACAATACTGAAAATAAGGATGCAGGCATTTTTAAATTTATTGGGTGTTAAATGATACGCCAATAAAAAAATGGGTAAAAAATAAACTAAAAATGTAATACTGCTAAAAACCATCTACTTTATAATAAGCTGATCTTTATTAATGTTGATATTGTTTTTCGTAATAACTAGCATAAGCTCCCGAAGTAACATTATTAAGCCATTCTTCGTTTTGCAAATACCAATCTACTGTTTTAGATAAACCCTCTTCAAATTGAAGAGATGGTTTCCAGCCTAAATCTTTTTGCAATTTGGTTGAGTCGATTGCATAACGTAAATCATGTCCAGCTCTATCTGTAACAAAGGTGATTAATTTTTGGTTAGTGCCTTTTGCTCTTCCTAATTTTTCATCCATCATGTCACATAGTAAACGAATCACATCAATGTTTGTCCATTCGTTATGCCCACCAATATTGTATGTACTTCCTAATGTTGCATTATGAAAAATAACATCAATGGCACGTGCATGATCTTCAACAAATAACCAATCTCTTACATTTTCACCTTTTCCATAAATAGGTAATGGTTTATTGTTTTTTATATTGTTAATGCAAAGTGGAATTAATTTTTCAGGAAAATGATAAGGACCGTAGTTATTTGAACAATTAGAAATCACGCAAGGTAATTTATAAGTGTCATGATAGGCACGCACAAAATGATCTGAACTTGCTTTTGAGGCAGAGTAGGGGCTATGTGGGTCGTAAGCCGTTGTTTCGGTAAATAAACCAGTATCGCCTAAAGAACCATATACTTCATCAGTTGACACATGATAAAATTTTGTGAATTTAGTAGTATCTGCTTTGTGTAATTCTTTAGCAGCGTTTAGTAAATTAACAGTTCCAATAACGTTTGTGTAAACAAATTCTAATGGATTGGTAATACTTCTATCTACATGACTTTCGGCAGCTAAATGAATAACAGCGTTAAATTGGTGTTCTTTAAATAACTGATTAATGAAAGTAGCGTCAACAATATCTCCTTTTATAAAAGTATAATTAGATTTGTTTTCAATATCTTTTAAGTTAGCTAAATTACCTGCGTAGGTCAATTTATCAAGATTAACAATGCTGTAGTTTGGGTATTTATTGACAAATAATCTTACTACATGTGAACCAATAAATCCTGCGCCTCCAGTAATTAATATTTTCATTTTAAGTTGTTTTAAATCTTTGACGAATATAATGAAAATTACGATTTGTGAAGTGTGAATTACGAAATTGAAAATTCGTCAATCGTACTTCGTTATTTACTTCCCTCGTCCTTGAATAACTATAAGAACTGTGTGAACTAATATTTTAAAATCAATCAACAGGCTCATATTTTCAATATATAATAAATCAAATTTTACTCGAGAAACCATTTGTTCAATGTTTTCGGCGTAGCCATATTTTACTTGACCATATCCTGTAATGCCTGGTCTAACTCTATGTAAATGAACAAAGTGAGGAGCATGAACGACAATTTGATCAATGAAAAACTTTCGTTCAGGTCGAGGACCAACTAAGCTCATGTCGCCTTTTATAACATTGTAGAATTGAGGAATTTCATCTAAACGAACTTTTCTTAAAAAACGACCAAAATTGGTAATTCTTGGGTCATTTGCTTTTGATAGAGATGGTCCAAATTTTTCAGCATCGATATACATTGTTCTGTATTTTAAAATGTTAAATGGCTTTCCGTTTTTACCAATTCTTTCTTGTTTAAAAAATATAGGGCCTTTAGAACCTAATTTCACAACAATCATCAAAATCACATATAGCCAACTGAAAACAATTATAAAAAATACAGAAACACTCACGTCAATAAAGCGTTTAACAGATTGTTGCCAGTTTGGCATCACCTGTTTATTAATAACAATTAATGCTGTATCTGATATAGAATTCATTTTTACCTGACCAGATAAAATATCATACATGTCAGGGATAATTTTTATGATAGCTTCAAAATCATTTAATTCATTTAATATTTTTTCTAGATAACCATGCTCCCATGATTCAATAGCAATGATAATTTCTTCAACTTCATATTTATTAACTATTTCTTTTAGGTCTTTATATTCTCCTAAATGAGGCAGTTTTTGTTTTAATTGCTCTGAAAATCCATTTTTTTCATCTAAATGAATAAAGCCAACAAATACATTTCCTGAAGATTTATGACTTGATGTTATTTCTTCATATATTTTTAAGGCACGCTGATTACTACCAATAATAATGGTGTTAAATCCAATCTTTCCTTGATTAATTCTATAGTTGGTTATTGTTGATAATATAAATCTTAAAATAGCAGTAAGTAAAAAATGTAATAAGAACAATACAGAATATACTTTATAGTAAGATTTATAATTAGGAACAAAATCATCTAATAAAATAAAGAAGAAAATAAATGTTACTCCAATAATAGATGTAGCAAATGTTTGAATAAATTCGTTAATCCTTGATTTGCGATAAATATCTTTATAAAAACCCGTTAAGTAGTATGAAAGTAACCATCCTAGAGGAAGAATAATCATTCCCAAAATATATTGTCTATCAAAAATTTGCTCAGGTAAAATCCCAAATTTATCAGGCTCTATATAAAATTTACGGTACAAATAAAATAAACTCCACGCTAAACCAGCCGACAAATAATCAGTGAAAACATATTTGAATGTTTGTAGGACCTTGTTCACTTATTGGAAAATTAATTTGATATTGTCAAGATATATCTGAGGGGAATTTACTTGCTTGGTTGCTCTTATAAATACTTGATATCCTTGAGAACCGTAGGTAGGTTGCCTACTAACAACACCAGTTAATTGAATGTAAATTTTATTCCAATCATCAGAAGGATTAATGGTTAAAGCTTCTCTTTCATCAGAACCCCCGCCAATAACTCCAACTACAAAAGATTGATTACACTTATAATCAAGTTCAAGGTAAATAGTTTCTCCACCAGTAGGAAGAAAATAAGGAGTAGATTGAACAATTTTAGCGGTTGGTTTAGCATCACTCATTCCCATAAAAAGAGAGCCTCCAGTCCCGCCATAGGTTTGAGAAGGAGAAGTAACAATAACTGTAGCCGAATCGCCAACGGATGAAAATTGACTACCTGAGGAACTAAAATCTTGAGCATAGTAAATGATAGCATTAGAATTATATTCAAATTCAGGAGAAATCGTATATGTTTTTCCTGCTTCTACCGTTTGGTTAAAAGATATTTGTTTGTAAAATTCATAAGGCAATCTGGTTGCTGTAATACCATTATTCTTTATCCCAGCAAACAATGTAATATTTGCATTATTTTCTGTTACTATGGGCATTACACTTCCTACAGGAAACGTCCCCTTAAATTGCCCATCAACATAATACCATATGTCTGTTATTTTATGGCTATTGACACCTTGTCCAGAAGTCGTTTTTAGTGATACTTTATCAACTACTAAAAATGATGCTGTAGGAGATTTTAGGCTATCCTTTTTGCAAGAAAAAGTGATTAGGAAACCGAAAAATGTTAAAAAGTAAAGTAAATATCTATTCATACGTTATGTAAAACGTAAAGATAACAGTACTTATTGTATTTGCATAGCAAAAAAACATTTTTTGCGTATCCTACAACTATCGCTTGATTGGATTAATTTGAAATTCAATATCTCTTACTAATTGAAGAGCTATTTCAGCGTCAAGGAGAGAGACAGCAAGGGGTAAATCATCCATGATACTTCGATAAAAACTTTCAAGTTCAGTTTTTATAGCATTTACAGGGTTTATAATTGGTTGATTTTGAATGACTTCAAATTTTTGTTGTCCGTTTCCAGGATCTAAAACAATGCCTTTATTGGTTGTGGTAGATGTTATAGGCTTGATAGACCTTATTATTGTTGATTTATTTAATAAATCAACATGTATGAACGTATTTCGTTGAAAAACATCCATCTTTCTCACATTATGTGTAGCGATTCTATTTGCTGTTAGGTTAGCAATACATCCATTCTCAAACTCTATCCTAACATTCGCCAAATCAGGAGATTGACTTATAATTGTTGATCCCGAAGCTGATATTTTTTTAACTTTGCTTTTAATCGTATTTAATAATAAGTCAATATCGTGAATCATTAAATCTAACACAACAGATACATCTGTGCCTCTTGAGTTGTAACACGCTAATCGTTCAATATGAACATAAGTAGGATTGTCTATATAAGTTTTGGCTGCGGTAAAAGCTGGATTAAAGCGTTCAACATGACCAACTTGAACTTTAACGCCAGCTTCTTTCGATAAATTAATTAATTTTTTTGTATCGTCAGGATTGCTAGTAGCAGGTTTTTCAATAAATACATGCTTTCCTTTTTTAATAGCTTCGCTCGCTAACTCGAAATGAGAAGGAGTAGGAGTTATTATTAAAACAGCCTCGCAGCAATCAAGTAACTCTTGGTAATTATTACAAGACTTTACATTTTTTTGATAAACTAAATTATCAATCACTGTTTTATCAATATCGTATATAGCCGATAAGGTAAATTCAGGAATTTCTCCTAATAATTTTAAGTGAATTTTTCCAAGATGCCCAAGTCCAACAATTCCTACATTCATTTAATAACAATTTTAGCAAATATAATATCTATTAAAAGTGAATTGTTGGAAATCATTTTTTTATATTAAAATAGGATTGTTTATTATAATTAGTTTTAAAGCATGTTAATTAATACGAATAAAGAAGACGAATATTTGTTCCAAGGAAAAAGAAAACGTTTGGTTGAACAATTAAAAGAAAAAGGAATTACTAGTCAATCAGTTTTAAATACCATTTTAAAAATTCCTCGACATTTATTTTTTGATCAGTCAACAGAGCGTCCAGCTTTATTAGATCACGCTTATTCAGATAAAGCTTTAAAAATTGGTGCTGGTCAAACCATATCTCATCCTTTTACAGTGGCATTTCAAACAGAAAAACTAAATATTAAAAAAGGAGAAAAAGTACTAGAAATAGGAACTGGTTGTGGTTATCAAACTGCTGTTTTGTTGGAAATGGGAGCAAAAGTGTTTTCTATTGAACGACAAAAAGAACTATTTGATAAAACAAAAGTATTTTTACCTTTAATAGGATATAAAGGCGCTAAACTAGTTTATGGCGATGGTTATAAAGGATTACCGCAATTTGCACCTTTTGATAAAATTATTGTAACTGCAGCCGCTCCTTATATCCCACAGGATTTATTAGCTCAATTAGTAATTGGTGGAATATTGGTAATTCCATTAGGAGAGGGAGATGAGCAAATTATGAATGTAATTGTTAAAAAGTCTGGCACAGAATTTGACAAACAAGCGTTCGGTAAATTTAAATTTGTGCCTATGTTGCAAAATAAGGAGTGATAATTATCAACAAGTTTTTTTTACTATATTAACAAATACTTGTTTATAATTGGATTCTTATTAGTAAATTTGTACTCGATAAAAATGACCAAATTTGTATAATTAAATAAAACAAACAAACAAACAAAACAAACAATTATGAAAAAATCAATCGCTGTAGTAGCAATGGCATTTGGAGTAACTTCTGCCTTCGCTCAAGATTTAACATCTAAAAAAGGTGAACCATTTTTACCAGAGGCTGGTGAGTATGCTATCTCTGTAGATGCTAACCCATTTTTAAACTATGTTGGTAATTTCTTTGGAAAAACAAACAACAACACGGCTCCAACTTTCAATTTCTTAAATAACAATTTCGTTATTACTGGTAAGAAATTTAAAGATGCAACTAACGCTTACCGTGCGTCTGTTCGTTTAGGTTTTGACAATACTTCTACTAAAACAATGACTGCTGACCGTGCTGCAACAACTGCTGCAACTTTTCCTGATTTACCTGCAATGGTAGAGAACAAACATTCAAGCTCTAATACAAACATCGGAATTTCTGTTGGTATTGAAAAACGTCGTGGTAAAACTCGTTTACAAGGTGTTTACGGTGCTGAGGCTGGAATCTTCATGGGTTCTAATAAAGACAAATATACTTACGGAAATGAATTAAACCCAACTGGTACTCCAGCTGTAGTTGTTAGTGCTGCAGGTGATGGTATGAATGGTAATGCTAATATTACTACTGATACTTATGGTAATGCTGCACGTGTTACTTTAAGAAAATCAGGTACTTCTTTAAGTATTGGTGTTCGTGGATTTGTAGGTGCTGAGTATTTCGTAGCTCCAAAAATCTCTATCGGTGGTGAATTCGGATGGGGAATTGGATTTGGAATGAGCGGAAAATCTAAAACTACTACTGAGTCAATCGGAGGTGCTACTCCAGCAGTTGGAGAGCAAACAGTTGAAGGCGCTAAATCAAGTACTTTTATGTTAGATACTGATAACATGAATACTTTCTTTGGTCCATCTGGAACTTTACGTTTAAACTTACATTTCTAATCTAGAAATAAAGTATAAAAATAAAAACCCCGCTAAAGCGGGGTTTTTTTATGCAATAAATCAAGAGATAATACAAATATTACACGATTAATACTAAATTTGCGCCACTAAAAATACAACAATTATGTCAACAGCAGCAAACAAAGGACCTATTTCTAAATTTATAGAAAATCATTATAAACATTTTAATGCAGCAGCTTTAGTAGATGCTGCTAAAGGATACGAAACACATTTAACCGAAGGTGGTAAAATGATGGTAACATTGGCAGGTGCGATGAGTACTGCTGAGTTAGGAAAATCCTTAGCAGAAATGATTCGTCAAGGTAAAATTGATATTATCTCTTGCACTGGCGCTAACTTGGAAGAAGATATTATGAATTTAGTAGCACATAGCCATTACAAGCGTGTACCTAATTACCGTGATTTATCACCACAAGAAGAATGGGATTTATTAGAAAATCACTACAATCGTGTTACTGATACTTGTATTCCTGAGGAAGAAGCTTTCCGTCGTTTACAAAAACATATTTATAAAATATGGAAAGATGCGGATACAGCAGGTGAGCGTTATTTCCCACATGAATACATGTACAAAATTTTATTAAGTGGCGAGTTAAAACAATATTACGAAATTGATCCAAAAGATAGCTGGATGTTAGCTGCTGCTGAGCGTAATTTACCAATTGTAGTTCCAGGTTGGGAAGATAGTACAATGGGTAATATTTTCGCTTCTTATGTCATCAAAGGCGAGATTAAAGCAAGTACAATGAAAAGTGGTATCGAATATATGACTTGGTTAGCTGATTGGTATCCAAAAAACAGTGGAGGCAAAGGCGTAGGTTTCTTCCAAATTGGTGGAGGTATTGCTGGAGATTTTCCCATTTGTGTTGTGCCAATGCTATATCAAGATATGGAAATGCATGATGTTCCATTCTGGAGTTATTTCTGTCAAATTTCAGATTCAACAACTTCTTATGGTTCATACTCTGGGGCGGTTCCAAACGAAAAAATTACTTGGGGGAAATTAGATATTCATACACCTAAATTTATTGTAGAAAGTGATGCTACTATTGTAGCTCCTCTAATTTTCTCTTGGGTTTTAGGTTGGTAATAATCTATACAAAATAGCATAAAAAAGCTCAACCAAGTAGTTGAGCTTTTTTTGTTTTTAATAATAAAAAAGCCTTCTAACATGAAGGCTTTTAAATTTTTTAAGCGTTATTAAAATCCCAAGTTTCCATAAACTTAGTCGTGTAATTACCAGCTTTAAAATCTTCGTTTTGCATTAATTTAATATGAAAAGGAATCGTTGTTTTAACTCCTTCAATCACATATTCACTTAAAGCACGGTGCATTTTTGCAATAGCTTCTTCACGAGTTTGTGCCACTGTAATTAATTTACCAACCATACTATCATAGTTTGGTGGGATACGGTAACCACTATACACATGAGAGTCTACACGAATACCGTGTCCGCCTGGTGTGTGTAATGTTGTAATTAACCCTGGAGATGGTGTGAAGTTTTTGAAAGGATCTTCAGCATTAATACGGCACTCAATAGCATGCAATTGAGGATAGTAGTTTTTGCCACTAATAGGCACACCAGCAGCTACTAAAATTTGTTCACGTATTAAATCGTAGTTAATAACTTCCTCTGTAATTGGATGCTCCACTTGAATACGAGTATTCATTTCCATGAAGTAAAAATTACGGTGTTTATCAACTAAAAACTCAATAGTCCCTACGCCTTCGTAACCAATAGATAAAGCAGCTTTAACAGCAGCATCACCCATGGCTTCACGTAATTCAGGAGTCATAAATGGAGAAGGAGTTTCTTCAACCAATTTTTGATGACGGCGTTGTACCGAACAGTCACGCTCACTTAAGTGGCAAGCTTTACCGTGTGCATCGCCCACAATTTGAATTTCGATGTGGCGTGGTTCCTCAATATATTTTTCCATATACATGGCACCGTTACCAAAAGCTGCAGTTGCTTCATGAACAGCACTATCCCATGCATTTTGAAAATCTTCTTCTTTCCAAATAATACGCATCCCTTTTCCACCACCACCAGCAGTAGCTTTAATAATCACAGGATACTTAATTTCTTTAGCTAATTCTTTTCCTTGATCAGCGCTGTCTAATAAACCTACCGAACCTGGCACACAGGGTACACCTGCAGCAATCATAGTTGCTTTAGCATTACTCTTGTCCCCCATTTGATTAATCATCTCAGGAGAAGCTCCAATGAACTTTATTTTGTTTTGGCGACAAATTTCAGAAAATTTGGCGTTTTCACTTAAAAATCCATAACCAGGATGTATAGCGTCTGCATTAGTAATCTCTGCAGCTGCAATAATATTGGCCATGTTTAAATAACTGTCTTTGCTTGGTGGAGGACCAATACATACTGCTTCGTCGGCAAACTTAACGTGTAAAGAATCTTTATCAGCAGTAGAATAAACCGCTACGGTTTTAATCCCCATTTCTCTACATGTTCTAATAACACGTAAAGCAATTTCGCCTCGATTGGCAATTAATATTTTTTTAAACATCTGTTTAGAATTTAACGTTAAAAGTTTAAAATTCAAAGATTTTTAAATCTTTGAATTTTGAATTATAATTAAGCTGGGTCAACTAAGAATAAAGGTTGATCATACTCAACAGGAGTAGCATCATTTACCAATACCTTTACGATTTTACCTTTTACTTCGCTTTCAATTTCGTTAAATAATTTCATTGCTTCAATAATACATACTGGCTTTCCAGTTTCGATATCATCTCCTACATTTACAAATGCAGGCTTATCTGGACCAGCAGAACGGTAGAACGTTCCAATCATTGGCGATTTAATAGTTATGTATTTTGCTTCGTTAGCCGCCGCCGCAGTTGCCGCTGGAGTTATAGTGTCAGCAGTTGGAGCAGGAGTAGCTACAGGAGCTGCCAAAACTTGTGCAGGAGCTGTTGTAATTTGAGCAGGAGTAGCTTGGTACATTACTGGTGATGCGGTAGTTTGCTTACCAGTTTTAATAACTATTTTAATTTCTTTAGTTTCTAGTTCAACTTCGTTTACCCCGCTTTTAGAAACAAATTTAATTAAATCTTGAATTTCAGTTAATTTCATTTTTTAAGTGTTTTAGTTAGTGGGGGCAAAAATACCATTTATTTATAAAAAATGATATAAATCATTCGTTTTTAGTCGAAAAATGCCTAAATGTTCAAAAAAACACCTAATTATCAACAATATAAAATCTGAATTTGTTATGCTGTCACGCCAAGGTGTGAGTTTCAGCACCTCAAAAAAACTAAATCGAGTTCAGGGTGACCAAAAAGCAGTAGATTTTATCTAATTCTATCTGCACTTCTTACCATTTGCTCATCTTTTTTAATAAAATGAGCCGCTAAATAAGCAAAAACAGCTGAAATAAGTGGTAAAAAAGATCCAATTTGGTAAGAAACGGTTCCTGTTTGTCCTTCTTTTATATATGATAATAGAAAGAATAGACCAACTAAAAATATATTAAACAGAACTAATAAGTTTGCTAACTTATATTGTAATACTCGGTTTTTATATAAAAAGATGATAGTTGTACTTAATATAAGTATAATGACATTAAATACGATGGGGAAGTAAATATTTGAATTGGTGATATCCGAACTACAGCCAGGCATTAAACATATTGGCCAATGGCCATTGGGAATAACAATGTTTTGGAAAGTAATAAAGAACAAAGTAATAGCTATAATAACTACAACTAATAAGAAAAGGGTTTGTTTACGTTGAATCATGACGCGAAATTAAGGTTTTGTTTTAATAAGATGAAAATAATTACGAATCATGTGCGAATATACGAATCGAGACTGGTTAAATCCAGATTCGTATTATATTCGTAATCAAAGCTTTTACGGTTAAATAATTATTAATAAATCCAAATAACTTACTTTAGTACTTTGAACTCTAATCCAAGTAACTTACATTTGTGCTTATGGAAAATAAATACCAAAACTTAATCGAACAAACCTTCGATTTTCCGCAAGAATCGTTTGAAGTGATTGACGATGAATTATATTTTAATGATATTCCATTAATGGATATTATTAAACAATATGGTACTCCATTAAAAATCACGTATTTACCAAAAATTACGTCGCAAATACAAAAAGCTAAACGTATGTTTAATGTAGCGATGGCAAAAGCTGATTATAAAGGTAAATATGTATATTGCTATTGCACCAAAAGCTCTCACTTTAGCTTTGTTTTAGATGAAGTGCTAAAGAATGACGTGCATATAGAAACATCTTCGGCTTATGATATTCAAATTATTCGTGAGCAAATTAAAAAGAAGATGATTACTAAAGACACCTTCATTATATGTAATGGTTATAAGAAAACAAACTACAAACAATATATCTCGGAATTATTAAATGATGGCTATAATGTAATCCCCGTTCTTGACCATTTAGATGAGTTTGAACACTATAAAAAGAATGTAAAAGTTGCTAAATGTCAACTCGGAATAAGAATTAGTACGGAAGAAGAACCCTCTTTTGCCTTCTATTCATCTCGTCTAGGGGTTCGTTACACTGATATTATTAGTCTTTATAAAGAGAAGATACAAAACAATCCTAAGTTTGAACTAAAGTTGTTGCATTTCTTTATTAATAATGGTATTAAGGATACTATTTACTATTGGACGGAGTTAAACAAGTGTTTAAACATTTATAAAGAACTGAAAAAAATCTGTCCGAGCTTAGATTCATTAAACATTGGAGGTGGTATGCCAATTCGCACCTCTTTAAGTTTTGATTACAATTATGAATACATGGTTGAAGAGATTGTATCTCAAATTAAAACTTATTGTACCCAACACGAGATAGATGAGCCAAACATTTTTACAGAGTTTGGATCGTTTACTGTAGCAGAAAGTGGAGCAACATTATACTCTATTATCGATCAAAAACAACAGAACGACCGTGAACAATGGTATATGATTGACAGCTCATTTATCACTACGCTTCCCGATACTTGGGGTATAAATCAGCGCTTTATTTTATTAGCTGTTAATAATTGGGACAAGCCTTATGTACCAGTTAATTTAGGTGGTTTAACTTGTGATAGTATGGATTATTATAATAGTGAGGCCCATACTAATCAGGTGTTTTTACCCAAAGTGTCACGTACAGATAAACAACCTTTATATGTAGGATTTTTCCATACAGGAGCCTATCAGGAAGCATTAAGTGGATATGGCGGCACGCAGCATTGTTTAGTGCCAGCTCCCAAACATGTGTTGATAGATAAAGATGAAGAGGGAAAATTAACGACTAAGTTATTTGCCAAAGAACAGAGTTATAAATCGATGTTAAAAATTTTAGGGTATTAATTTGTCGATTTAATCCAAATGATTATCTTTCGATTTCTTTAATCTATCCTTTTGATAACAACTAAACGAATATTATTATTTTCTTTCTTAGTTTCCATAGTGTCTCTTGTGTCATGTGGCGGTTCTGGTAAATCCGAAAACGCTTTAACAGAGGGTGTTATTGAATATAATGCTGAGGTGGTAGACCAATCACACCCCATGGCTGGATTAGCTCCAGGATCAGCAACTGTAAAGTTTAAAGACAACCGCTTACAGGTAGAAATGAGTACAATGGGTATTTTTAATACCATTTTTATTAGTGATCCAGGTAAAAAAACATTGACTCAAATGGTTAAGTTTATGGATATTAAGAATGCTTGTATTCAAACAGAATCAGATTTAGTGCAAGAAAATAAGGATTATGAATTAAAATTAGAAGAAGTAAAAGGAACTAAAAAAATAGCTGGATATAACTGTAAAAAAATAAAAGCAACTTATGTTAATAATCCTACAGAATATTTTGACGTTTATTATACAAATGAACTAGGGTTAGATAGTATCAATAATATTGGACCTTATAAACAGGTAAAAGGAATGTTAATGCAATATCGATTAAAAAAATTAGGTTTAGAAATGTGTTTTACTGCTACTTCAGTTAAAAAAGAAGAGATAAAAGATGATGTTTTTGAAGTTCCAGCTTTTTATAAAATAGTAACTCGTGCTGAGATGGAGAAACTATTTGAAGATATTCAAAAGTAAATACTTAATTTTATAGAACGCAGATACCACAGATAGTTATGATTTATAAGATTATTTTTTAGGTTTAAAAAAGAAATAATAAAATCACATTAAATCAGTGTAATCAGTGTCATCAGTGTTCCATTACATTTCATCAATTCATTTTACCATTTAGCATATTTTCACAATATAAAACTTCTAAAGTTGTAAATTGGCATATCAATTGAAAAACAAAACACACAATTATAAAATTAAAACCATGAACAAATTATTCTCTACTCTTGCTGTTGTTGCGTTATCAGCATTATCATTAAATGCACAAATTAAAGAAGGTTCTATAACTTATGCTATGACAATGGAAGGCCTTCCTCCAGAGCAAGCAGCTATGATGGGAGATATGGAATTAAAATCTACTTTCAAAAATGGTAAAGCTTTATCAGAAATGTCATCGATGATGTTTTCAAATCAAACATTAGTTGATGAAAAAGGTATGGTTATGTTAATGGAACAAATGGGTAATAAAATTGCTGTTAAACAAACTAAAGAAGAAATGGAAAAGGAAGAGGCTAAACAAAAAGAAAAGCCTGCTGATCCAAAAATTGAGTATGTTAACGAAACAAAAATGATTGCTGGTTATGAGTGCAAAAAAGCAATTGTTACGACTGTTGGAAAAGATAAAAAAGAAGAAAAAACAGAAATGTGGTATTGCGACAAATTTGAAAACCCTAATAAAGACGGAAAAGGTCGCGGCCAATCAATTATGAAAGGTTTAAATGGAGTTCCTTTTGAATATTCTGGTGGACAAGGTGGAATGAAATTTAAAATGGTTGCAAAAGAAGTTTCTATTGAACCAGTTCCAGATTCAAAATTTGAATTATCAACTGAAGGTTATAAATTGATGACCATGGATGAGTTAAAAGCTATGCAAGGTGGTAGATAATTAGAAGTTTTAAAATATAAAAAGGCTTGGTATTTTTTACCAAGCCTTTTTTGTTTAAATCTGTTGATTTCTGGGGATAAATAATACTTGGCTAATTGGCTATTTTCTCTAATAACATTAACTTTGCGCTTTCAAAAACAACCAATAAATCAAACCTATGATTCATTTCTTCGGAAACCAATCCAATACTGTTTTTGCAGTTCAAGCACAAGACTCCATTTCATCTGCAGACGTTCAAAAATTAAACTGGCTGTTTGGCGGCGCTCATAAAATAGAGAAATCCGTACTAACGGATTTTTTTGTTGGCCCACGCGCTGCCATGATTACACCTTGGAGCACAAATGCTGTTGAAATTACTCAAAACATGGGTATTACTGGTATTATCCGAATCGAAGAGTTTGAAAAAGTAACTTCTGATTATACTGCTTTTGACCCCATGTTGTCTCAAAAGTATAGCGAATTGAATCAAGAGATTTATACCATCAATATTAAACCTGAGCCAATTTTAGAAATTACTGATATTGCCGCTTACAACAAATCAGAAGGTTTAGCATTAAGCAGCGAAGAAGTAGATTACTTAAATAACTTATCTACGAAGTTAGGACGCAAATTAACTGACTCTGAAATTTTCGCCTTCTCTCAAGCAAACTCAGAACACTGTCGTCATAAAATATTTAATGGAACTTTTGTGATTGACGGAGAGACTAAGCCAACATCACTTTTTAAATTAATTAAGAAAACATCAGAGACGAACCCTAACGATATCGTTTCTGCTTATAAAGATAATGTGGCTTTTGTGAAAGGGCCTAAGGTTGTTCAGTTTGCTCCTAAGAGTGCTGATAAACCAGACTTTTACGAAGAAAAAGAATTTGAATCGGTTTTATCATTAAAAGCCGAAACACATAATTTCCCTACAACCGTTGAGCCATTTAATGGAGCAGCAACAGGTTCGGGTGGAGAAATACGTGACCGTTTAGCAGGTGGACAAGGTTCATTGCCATTAGCAGGAACCGCAGTATACATGACTTCTTATTCTCGTTTAGAAAACGGAAGAGAGTGGGAAGCAGGAATGAAAGAACGTCAATGGTTGTATCAAACACCAATGGATATTTTAATCAAAGCATCTAACGGTGCTTCTGATTTTGGAAATAAATTTGGTCAGCCTTTAATTACAGGTTCGGTATTAACCTTTGAGCATCAAGAGAAAACTGTCAGTTCGAGCGGAGTAGAGAACATTCGTAAGATTGGTTACGATAAAGTAATTATGCAAGCTGGTGGTATTGGTTATGGCAAATTAAACCAAGCGATTAAAAAGGAACCTAAGGCAGGAGATAAGATTGTTATTTTAGGAGGAGAAAATTACCGAATTGGAATGGGTGGAGCAGCAGTATCTTCAGCTGATACTGGAGCTTTTGGTTCGGGAATCGAATTAAATGCCATTCAACGTTCTAATCCTGAAATGCAAAAACGTGCAGCAAACGCGGTGCGTGGTTTAGTAGAAAGCGATAATAATCCAATTGTGTCTATTCATGATCATGGTGCTGGTGGACATTTAAACTGTTTATCTGAATTAGTAGAAGCAACAGGTGGTTTAATTGATTTGGATAAATTACCAGTAGGTGATCCAACCTTATCAGCAAAAGAAATTATTGGTAACGAATCACAAGAACGTATGGGCTTAGTGATTGGTCAAAAAGATATTGATACTTTGCAACGTATTGCAGACCGTGAGCGTTCGCCAATGTATCAAGTTGGGGATGTAACTAACGACCACCGTTTTACATTCCAATCTAAAACGACAGGGTTAAAACCAATGGATTATGCATTGGAAGATTTCTTTGGAAGCTCTCCAAAAACCATCATGACGGATAAAACCGTTAAAACAAATTATTCAGAATTAAGCTATTCAACAGCAAACTTTCCTGCATATTTAAATCAAGTGTTGCAATTAGAAGCAGTAGCTTGTAAAGATTGGTTAACAAACAAAGTTGACCGCTGTGTTGGCGGAAGAGTAGCTAAACAACAATGTGCTGGTCCATTACAATTGCCATTAAACAATGTGGGTGTAATGGCTTTAGATTATAAAGGCAAAGAAGGAATTGCAACCACGATTGGTCATTCACCAATATCTGCATTAGTAAATCCAGCAGCAGGTTCAAGAACTGCCATTGCTGAATCTTTATCTAATTTAGTTTGGGCGCCATTAAAAGATGGTATGAAATCAGTATCGCTTTCTGCAAACTGGATGTGGGCTTGTAAGAACGAAGGTGAAGATGCTCGTTTATACGAAGCCGTGCAAGCTTGTTCGGAATTTGCCATTGAATTAGGAATCAATATTCCAACTGGAAAAGATTCTTTATCAATGAAACAAAAATATCCTAACGATGAGGTAATTGCACCAGGAACGGTTATTATATCAGCCGCAGGAAACTGTTCAAATATTACAAAGGTTGTTGAACCAGTTTTAAAACGTAACGGTGGAAATATTTATTACATTAACTTATCTCAAGATTCGTTTAAATTAGGAGGTTCGTCGTTTGCACAAGTATTAAATAAAATCGGTACAGATGTCCCTACTATTAAAGACGGTGCATTCTTTAAAAAGACATTTAATGTATTGCAAGATTTAATTAAAGATCGTAAGATTCACGCAGGACATGATGTGGGTAGCGGTGGTTTAATTACGACGTTATTAGAATTATGTTTTGCGGATGTAAACTTAGGAGCAAATTATGATTTAACAGCTTTAAAAGAAAGCGATACAGTAAAAGCATTATTCAACGAAAACATTGCGGTTGTTTTTCAAGCAGATGCTTCTGTTGAGGCTGAGTTTGCAAAACACAACGTTGAGGTTTTCAAAATTGGTTCAGTTGTTGAAGGAAATTCAGTAACCATAAAAAACAATGCAGATACATTTACATTTAATGTGTCTGAAACAAGAGATACTTGGTACAAAACGTCTTTCTTTTTAGATTCTAAACAATCTAAAAATGGAATGGCGCAAGAGCGTTATAACAACTTTAAAAATCAACCTTTACAATTTACATTCCCAGCACACTTTGATGGAAAGTTACCAGTGATTGATTCTTCTAAACCTCGTCCTAAAGCAGCCATCATTCGTGAGAAAGGATCTAACTCAGAGCGTGAAATGGCTAATGCGATGTATTTAGCAGGTTTTGATGTGAAGGATGTGCATATGACAGATTTAATTTCGGGTAGAGAGAATTTAGAAGATATTCAGTTTATTGGTGCGGTTGGTGGATTCTCAAATTCAGATGTATTAGGATCAGCTAAAGGTTGGGCTGGTGCCTTTTTATATAACGAAAAAGCAAACACGGCGTTAAAGAATTTCTTTAAACGTGAAGATACATTATCGGTTGGTATTTGTAATGGCTGCCAATTATTAATGGAATTAGAGTTAATTAATCCTGAACATGAAGTTCATGGAAAAATGCACCATAATACGTCTCAAAAACATGAGAGTGGATTTACATCAGTGAAAGTTCAAAAAAACAACTCAGTGATGTTATCTACTTTAGAAGGAACAACTTTAGGTGTTTGGATTTCACATGGAGAAGGTAAATTTAAATTACCTTATGCAGAAGATAAATATAACATCGTTGCAAAATATGCTTATGCAAATTACCCTGCAAATCCAAATGGTTCTGATTTTAATACAGCGATGATGTGTGATACAACTGGCCGTCATTTAGTAATGATGCCACATATCGAGCGTTCGACATTCCCTTGGAACTGGGCTAATTATCCAGATAGAGATCACAAAGATGAGGTTTCTCCATGGATTGAAGCTTTTGTAAATGCCAGAAAATGGATTGAGAAAAAGAAATAGTTTATTAAAAAAAGGTTCAGTAATTACTGAACCTTTTTTTGTTTTTTAATAATTCCACAAATCATGTTCCCAAGTAAAGATGTTCATCTTTATTTTATCCGCTTCTACTAAAGCATCAATACCTTTTTGGTATTGGTCAATATAACGGTCTTGTACATTAGATTCTTTAACAATGGTACTTGTGAATTGTCTCTTCCAGAAAATATCATCTAAGCTTCTTCGTTCAGAATCGTTCTTGAAATTATAAACATCATTACGAGCGAAGTAGGGGCGACAAGAAGGGAAATATACCCAATACAATTCTCTGTAATAATCTCGTTCCTCATTATATTCTATAGCTGCTAAGCCAACAATACGAACTTCTAAACTCGATTTCTGTCTATCAAAATACCAATCTTCTTTTACTCTAAATTTTAAAATACGAGCATAAATACTAGTTGAATCAACAGTTGGAACCATGATTGGAGATAATTCTTCTCCTAATTCATTGTAAATAATTTGAGGCAATGTATCTCGTTTAACGAGTTTGTTTTTTATCTCAGCATCGTTATATGGGATTAAAAAATCTTCGTCTTTAAAAGCAATGATGTTACCATTTAAAATTTGTCGAGTGATAGTTTGAAATAGAGAGCTTCTGCAAGCATTGTATTCTAGTGGGTAATACAATGGTTGATTTTGTTTTTCTCTCATGTCAATGTCGCGCCAAACTCTTTTCTCCCAAGCAACGTCGCTTTCTCTTAAACTGGTGTAATTTATAGGGAGCCTGTTGCCGATGTTTTGTTTATCGTAAATATCGCAGGGATTAGTAGGTTTTATAGGTTTATCCTTTAAAGAATCTCCTGCATGAATTGTTGAAACTTTTGCAATAGATAATAGAGCAAAGAGTAGGGTGGTGTAAGTTTTCATGATTCATAAGTTTAGTGGTTTAAAACTATAACTGATGAATGTTTAAAAAGATACGAGGAAATTATAAGCCTATTTTTTACCTTTCTTTTTGTAGGTAACGGTAGCGGCAATAAAGGTTAAGTTAATCATAGGAACTTTAACCCATTCATCCATGATACTTTCTCTGATTAATAAATCAGTTGACCCAAACATAGCAGGTTTAGCGCCAATATTCATTTGTGAATTAGATGCATAAATACATTCTAAGGCAATGATAAAATCATCAGTTACTTCGATGTTTTGCTTAGATACATCAATTTCATGAACCTGTATTTTACCAATTGATTTAATAATGATAGGTTCTTTTAATTCGTTATTAGAATTAATAACCTTCACCATTCCAATTGGAGTTAATACTCTCTTCGTTGTTTTTCCTTCTGAGTAAATATTGATACGGAAAATAGCAGTGTCATTTTCTGCTAAGCATGCTTTAAATTGTATTTTATCAATAAATGTTTGTTGTCCTTTTTTAATAGAAATTTTGTTTCCTATTTCAATACCCGCTGATTTTTCGCTTAATCCTTTTTCTTTATATCTACGAACAGAGGCTGTATTCTTTTGTTTTAATCCGCTTAGGTTAACACATTCTAAATCAGCCACACTTGTAGTTCCTAAAACTTTTGCTTCGTATTCATCAGGTCTTACAGTTGTAGTGGCTAATTGATACACTTCTTCTGTTAACGTAATAGGAGTGTTTTGAGAGCATAGTTTTTTAAAATCAGCTATACTCATTACCACTGGATAATAACCAATAGATGTAATTTGCAAAGTGTCTGTATCTTTTTCAGAGGTAATTTTAAATTTAAAAGCACCGTTATCGTCCGCAATGATTCCAAATGCTTTAGCCGGAATACCAATATTTACATATGGAATACCATTTTGTTTTTTTATCTTTTACAAAGCCAGATAATTCTTGCGCAACAAAGCACGTTGCTGAAACAAAAAGAAGTCCCAAACAAAAAATAATTGATTTCATTATATGATTTAGCTTTTTGCTCTAAAATAAAATGATAATGGAACACCCGTAAAATTAAAGCTTTCTCTGAATTTATTTTCTAAGAAACGTTTATAAGCATCTGTTAAATACTGTGGCGAATTACAGAAGAATACAAAAGCACAAGTGTCTTTAATTTGAGTCACGTATTTAATCTTCACGATTTTTCCTTTCACTGCTGGTGGTGGGAAGTTTTCAATTAAAGGTAAGAAGTACTCATTTAATTTACTAGTTGGTATTTTTGTTGATTTGTTTTGATACACTTCCATAGCAACTTCAATCACTTTCATGATACGTTGCTTTTCAGTAACAGAAGTGAAAATAATAGGAACATCTTTAAAAGGCATCATACTAATTCTGATTTGCTCTTCAAAATGCTTAGTCGTCATGGTATTTTTATCTTCTACTAAATCCCATTTGTTGACTACGATTACAATTCCTTTATGGTTTTTTACAATTAAGTGAATGATATTTAAATCTTGAGATTCGATACCCATTGTGGCATCTAACATCAATACACATACATCCGAATGTTCAATGGCGTTAATGGTACGCATCACACTGTAAAACTCAATATCTTCGTGTACTTTTGCTTTCTTACGCATACCAGCGGTATCAATTAATAAGAAATCATGTCCGAATTTATTGTAACGTGTATGGATTGTATCTCTGGTTGTTCCAGCAACAGCCGTTACAATATTTCTTTCTTCTCCTAATAAAGCATTAGTTAAAGAAGATTTACCAACGTTAGGGCGACCTACAATGGCAATTTTAGGCAAATCACTGCCTTCAATAGCTCCTAAATCTTCAGGGAATGTTTTAATTAAAGCATCTAATAAATCACCAGTTCCCATTCCACTATTAGAAGATACACAGTATGGATCTCCTAATCCTAACGAATAAAATTCAGCCGCGTAAGAGTTACGCTCGCTATTATCAACTTTGTTTACAACTAATAAAACGGGCTTTTTACTTCTACGAACAATATTAGCAACGTCTTTATCAAATTGAGTTACACCATCGGTTACATCCACCATAAATAAAATGGTTGTACTTTCGTTAACGGCAATTTGAACTTGTTTTCTGATTTCTTCTTCAAAAATATCATCACTACCTTTGATATATCCACCAGTATCTACTACAGAAAATTCAATACCATTCCAGTTTGATTTACCATAGTGTCTATCACGTGTCACTCCTGGCTCATCATCAACGATGGCTTCACGAGTTTCAGTTAATCTATTAAAAAGGGTCGATTTCCCAACATTGGGACGACCTACAATGGCTACTAAATTTGGCATAATGCCGCGAAGGTAACAAAAAATAAGGTTTTTTTATCAATTTTAAGTAAAAGAAGTATGCTTAATGTTTCATGCGAAGCCAGCCTAATAATCTGGTTTCCTGAATTTTAAAGCTATTAGAACTGGAGTCTAAACTTAAGTTTATTCTTGAACTGGCAAAGGGACCTGGGTTTTGTTGAATAATTTCAATGGTTTGGGCCGTTACTTTTGAAATAATAGCCACATGGCCATAAGGATTACCAGCAGTTCCATCAAAAATAATTAAATCTCCTATTGCAGGCTTTGTTTTACTTGGATTGGTAAACTGAATTAAATCTCGTTTTTTACTTATTTGACCATCTTTTACAGAATTATCAAAAAAATCTTTAGCATTTCCATAAGAATCAGGCATTTTATGATGGTAATATTCGTAATAATAACGCTTTACAAATTCTACACATTGATATTTTAAACCAATATTATAGCCATCTTCAGAAACATTTCTATCTCCAGTATGACCAACACCTCCATTATAATAGATTTTCACTCCATTTAAACTATCAAGAGCTTGTCCAACTTCGTACTTAGGATTTGGATTTACTTTTTTAATTAACTTAACTAAAATATAGCCTAAAAAAATAGTCATAACAACAATCACGACTATTTTAATTTTTTTAGACATTCTTTACTTTTTAGAAGCTTTGATATTGCTTACAAAATCATCAAAAAGGTAACGAGCATCTAACGGACCAGGGCAAGCCTCTGGGTGGTATTGTACTGAAAATACAGGCTTATTTTTAATGCGAATACCTTCAATGGTTTTGTCATTCAAATTCACATGAGTGATTTCAATATTTGGATTTTTAGCAATATCCTCAGCATTTACTGTAAAACCATGATTTTGAGAGGTAATTTCAGATTTACCAGTAATGATATTTTTTACAGGGTGATTAATTCCACGGTGACCAGCATGCATTTTATAAGTAGAAATTCCTTGAGATTCAGCTAATAATTGGTGACCTAAACAAATACCGAAAACAGGTTTTCCAGTAGTAACTAATTCTTTAATTAATGCAATCTCTTCTTTCATAACTCCTGGGTCTCCAGGTCCATTACTCAACATAATGCCATCTGGATTAAAATCTAAAATATCTTTGATAGAAGATTTCATTGGGAATACTTTCAAATAACAATCTCTTTCAGCTAACGAACGTAATATGTTTTTCTTTACGCCAAAATCTAAAACAGCTACTTTGTGAGAAGCCGTTGTTTCACCAAAATTATATGCAGTTTTCGTCGCAACTTTAGAAGATAATTCTAAGCCTTCCATTTTAGGTACTTTTGCTAATTGAGCTTTTAAAGCATCTATATCAGCATTGTCAGAAGAGATAATGCAGTTCATTGCGCCTTTATCTCTAATATAACGAACAATGGCTCTTGTATCTACATCACTAATTGCCACTACACCATCATTTACAAAATAATCTTGTAGGGATTGTTGTGCACGTTTACGAGAAAAACCATCATTAAATTTCTTGCAAATCATACCCGAAATCTTGATGCTGTCGCTTTCTACTTCGCTCGCTTCAATACCATAATTTCCAACATGAACGTTGTTCATCACGACTATTTGTCCAAAATAAGAAGGATCAGTGAAGATTTCTTGGTAACCAGTCATACCAGTATTAAAACAAATTTCTCCAGTAGTTGTACCGATTTTTCCAGCGGCTTTGCCTTCAAATACTTTACCGTCTTCTAATAAAAGGATGGCTTTAGGCTTAGTTTGATATTTTAGTTGCATAGATTTTTAGAAAGGTTTTTCTAAAAACCAAAGGTGCGAATAATTTAAAGAATTAGAAAGATTTGTTAATAGGTTTTTAAAAACTTGTAAGCATCACTATTTAATCGTCTTTTTGTCGTTGAACGTCAATTTTAAAAGCCTCATATACGTTTATGTATACTTCGTTTTTAAAATCTTGTTCGCCTAAAAAATCCTGATTAAATAGTAATGCTTATTACAATTTTTCTTTTAAATATTTAGCCGTATAGCTTACCTTACTTTTTGCTACATCTTCTGGAGTTCCTTGAACTACAATTGTTCCGCCTTCTTCACCACCTTCAGGGCCAATATCTATTACCCAATCTGCACATTTAATCACATCTAGATTATGTTCTATAACAATAATAGAATGTCCTCTTTCAATCAATGCATTGAAGGATTTAAGCAATTTAGCCACATCATGAAAATGCAAGCCAGTCGTTGGTTCGTCAAAAATAAATAATGTTTGTGTAGTTGAACTTCCGCCAATTAAAAAGGTAGCTAGTTTTATACGTTGTGCTTCGCCACCACTTAAAGTACTAGATGATTGACCTAACTGTACATAACCTAAGCCAACTTCTTGCAAAGGTTTTAATCGTTCAATAATGCGTTTACATATTCTGTCGGTTTCGTCCTGAGAAAAATAAATCACCGCATCGTCAATGGTCATTTCTAATACATCAGAAATAGATTTGCCTTTATATAATATCTCTAATGTTTCTGCTTTAAAACGCTTACTATTACAAGCTTCACATGGCAACGAAATATCAGCCATGAATTGCATTTCAACGGTAATTGTTCCTTCGCCCTCGCAAACTTCACAGCGCCCACCATCCACATTAAATGAAAAATGAGAAGGTTTATAATTACGAACTTTAGCTAATGATTGGTCGGAAAATAAATTTCTGATTTCATCATAAGCTTTGGTATAAGTCACAGGATTACTTCGAGAAGATTTACCAATTGGATTTTGATCAATGAATTCAACGTGTTGTATTTGTTTTAAGCTACCAGAAATTTTATCGCTTTTTATATTGGCGAAATAACCTTCTAAATGTTTTTTGACGTTAGGGTATAATACTTTTTTCACTAAAGTTGATTTCCCCGAACCACTCACGCCTGTAACGCAACATAATGTATTTAAAGGGAATTTAACGGTAATGTCTTTTAAATTATTTTCTGTAGCATTATGCACTTCAATGAATTCTTTCCACTTACGACGTGTTTTTGGAACTTCAATTCGTAATTTATTAGTTAAATATTTTGCTGTAAAACTATTTGAATCTTTTAATAAATCTTTTTGATTCCCTTGGAAAACTAGACTGCCTCCATTTGTGCCAGCTTCAGGGCCAATATCAATAATTTCATCGGCGGCATTCATGATTTCTTCATCATGCTCCACTACAATAACGGTATTGCCTTGAGCTTTTAAAGATTTTAAAACGCCAATTAAACGTTCGGTGTCTCTTGAGTGTAAACCTATACTTGGTTCATCTAAAATATATAAACTACCAACTAAGCTACTGCCTAGTGATGTCGCTAAATTAATACGTTGACTTTCGCCACCGCTTAAAGTATTGGCTACACGATTTAAACTTAAATATCCTAAACCAACATCTAACAAAAACTGTAAGCGACTATTGATTTCTAGTAATAATCGTTTTGCTATAGAGGTATCGTGTTCATTTAATTTTAATTTTTTAAAGAAATTTCTGATATCAGAAACAGGCATTAATACTAATTCAGAAATCCCCATGTCGCCAATTTTTACATAGTTAGCGTCTTTACGTAAACGCGTGCCATTACAATCGGGGCAAGTTGTTTTTCCGCGATAGCGCGCCAACATAACGCGGTATTGTATTTTGTAGCTTTCTTTTTCTAACATTTTAAAGAAAGCGGTGATACCTTCAAAGTGTTCGTTACCAGTCCATAGTAAATTGTATTGTGCTTTAGTTAATTGTGCAATAGGTTTATGAATTGGGAAATCAAATTTATGTGCACTCTTAACTAATTGATTTTTATATTGAGACATGGTTTCTCCATTCCAACAAGCAACTGCGCTATCATAAACAGAAATACTTTTATTTGGAATGGCTAAATCCGGATCAATGCCAATAATACTACCAAAACCTTCACAGGTTTTACAAGCACCAATAGGGTTATTGAAACTAAAGAAGTTCATGTCGGGTTCTTCAAACGACATTCCATCGGCTTCAAATAAATTAGAGAAATGATGTGTATTATAAGATTTATCTGCTTTCTCAATTAAAATTTCGCACTCTCCATTTCCTTCAAAAAAAGCAGTTTGAACACTATCCGCTACACGGTTTTGAAAATCTTCGTCTGTAATATCAACGACAATTCTATCAATTAATAAAAATATAGTATCTGTTTTTTTTGATTTCTTAGCATCGAAATCTGATATTTTTGTGATTTGATTATTCACTAAAATTCTTGCAAATCCTTGTTGATTAAGTAACTCCAAGTGCTTGGCTAAATCTCTATCTTTTGGAACAATTAATTTAGAAACAATTAAGCATTTAGTTTCGTTACTTAAAGTATTCACAAAATCAACCACATCAGTTACTGTATCTCGTTTGACTATTTTACCAGAAATAGGACTGTATGTTTTTCCAACACGAGCGTATAATAATTTTAAGTAGTCGTAAATCTCTGTAATGGTTCCAACAGTACTTCTTGGGTTACGAGAAATTACTTTTTGTTCAATAGCAATCGCAGGAGAAATACCTTTAATGTAATCTACTTTTGGTTTTTCTAAACGTCCTAAAAACTGACGAGCATAGGCAGATAAACTTTCTACATAACGACGTTGTCCTTCGGCATACAATGTGTCAAATGCTAAAGACGATTTACCAGAACCAGATAATCCAGTTATGACAATAAATTTATTACGAGGCAAAGCCACATCAATGCCTTTGAGGTTATGCATGCGAGCGCCTTTAATAATAATGTATTCTTTAGGATTAAGTGTGGTAATATCTTTTTGCGTAGCCAAAGTCTTAGTTTAAAATCAATATCAAATATAATAGTTTGAAAGATGAAAATATCATCTAACTATTAACAAGAAAAGAAGGGTTTGGTTTAAAAATAGTCTTTCGTAATCTTAATGTGATAAGTCACAAACTACGCTAATCTCTTGGAAATAATCTTAGAGATATTTCCGAAAACTTGACCAGGAGAAAATTTACGCCATTCGTAATCGTTTAGTTCGCCACCTGTAATAAAATAGTAATCAAGATTTGCTTGCTTAAACTCTTTTAAAACATGTTCTTGAAAATTGATAAAAGTAATCCAGCCATCATTATCCTGAACATCTTCAAACCATTCTTCGTAATAGGAATCATCTGAGTGGTGAAAGTTTAAAACATTTTCACCAATAATGATATATTTATTGATGCCGTGAAAAGCCAATTCATCAATAATATCTCGTTTTAAAAGCATGATGTCATTATTAATAGCATCATTCCATTCTCCAATTAATTCAATAATGGCATAATGCTCATCATAATCTACAAATAAGATTTTGAGGTACAATGTTTCACTTCCCATATCATCCCATTGAGGATGAATGTAGAAGTTATAAACTGTATTACTAAATGTAAACTCACTATACTCAGCTCCGTAAAATGGAGAGTCTTCATCTTCAGCCGCAATGTATAAATGTTGCCAATTATAAAAAGGTTCTAACTCGTGCATGCGGTTTTTATAAAACTAGAATAGTAATAAACGGTAATTACAAATTATTTAATAATGTTGTAAGGGTAGCATCAGTCGTAGATACCATTGTTACATCAATTTGAGTATTTGTATTAACCGTTAATTGCTGGTCATAGCTAAATAATGTTCCGCTAGCATCAACACCAATAATTACAATTTTCACATTGGTTCCGTTTGGAATTTGGTCAGATACTAAACTAGCGGGAACTTGCATGACTGTTTTTTTGCTTGGGATATAAACAAAAATCGCAAGGTTAGTTAAATCATCCACGCTTGATGTAAAGGTTAAAGCACTTGAAGGTGAACTTGCAGCATTAACGCCACAGTTAATCCAACCTAATTTAGCTATTTGAGCTAAGTAGCCATAAGATGTTTGTGAAAATAAAGGATTTAAACTAGATGTTACACCTAATGAAGCAGGATTATCTGTCCAGTTGGTATTATTAAATCCGTAATGAACTTTCATATAATTTTTAGGTGCAGCATTTGGCATTTCTATTTGAGAATAGCAAGGATTAGGTTTTAAAACTAATTCAGTTCCATTTTTAAATGCTCTTAATCTAATTTCACCATCTGTCTCTAAAATATTTCCAGATGCTACGGTTGGCATTTGATAGTATATCATATCCTTAGGCGTATATAATTCTACCAATTTTATTTTAAAAGGATAAACTACACTATCTCCGTTAGGAAACATTAAACATTGTTTACCTATCCAAATCTTTGTTCCTTGATTTCCAACAATAGGGCCAGAGCCAGTGCTATCAATATCAAATTCTTGCTCCGTTTGTTTCTTGGAATCTAAATAGGTGTTTGGCGAATTGTAAGTATTTAATGTAGGCTGTTGTTGAACTCTTTCTTTAGAGCAACCAATGATAATAATGGTTGACATCACAATTAATAAAAAGGATGCCAATGAAATTGTTTTAATTTTATTCATAATATATATTAGTTAAATGAGGGACAACGTTCGTTATTAGAGTACTTATCTTTCTTACAACCAAAGATATACAAAAATCCTAAATTTAAGTGTGTCTCTCTGAACTTAAGATTATATCTGTATTCTAAAAAAGGTCTGAAACATGTATTGGTAGAAATCCCTAAACCACCTTCCAAATTCCAATTGGTGGGTTGAGCACCTTTTAATGTTGATTTTTTGTAGTTTATCCAAGAGTTGTATCCCCCATGAATCACTCCATACATATTAATTTTTTTACGTTTAATGAATTTACCTTCTATACCTAAACCAATGGTGTATTCATTTATTTTATTAAATGGAAAAAAATACGAAAATTGAGGAGTGAAGCTAAATCGTTTATTAGGATAAATACTTGCTCTCACACCTGCGCCAAAACTTTCGGTTTGAATGTTATAAATAGCTTCGGCACCAGCACCAACAGTTTGACTTTTCAAAGTAATGGTTGATACAATGAAACATAAAAGTATAATTATATGATTTGATTTTCTCATTTTTTTATTTCATACTCAAACGAATTTGAGTCAATACTTTTTTAGTATATAAAGGAAAATCTCCTTGCATCATCCAGTTATAATAAGATGGTTCTTTTTCAAAAACGTCTTTAACTGATTTATCTTTATGTTTCCCGAAATTAAAAACTTCTACATTATTGTCGTTGTATACAATTCTTCCTGCCAAATCAACATTTCTAGTACGAGCGGTTAAGGTGCTTAATACACTCATGTCATTTTTCACAGGTTTGTAAGTATTACCTTTTTCATCAATTAACTCAGTGTTTTCATAACGAGCCAATTGTGCTTTAAATATTTCATAAGTAGCCAATGTATCTGCTTCAGCAGAGTGTGCATTTTCTAATGGTTTATCGCAATAAAATTTATAGGCTGCAGTTAAATTTCGAGGTTCCATCATGTGAAAGATATTTTGAACGTCAATTAATTTTCGATTTTTTAAATCAAAATCAATATCCGAACGAAGAAATTCTTCTACTAAAAAAGGAACGTCAAATTTGTTGGAGTTAAATCCAGCTAAATCACAATTCGTTAAAAAGCTTGCTAATTGAGGGGCTAATTCTTTGAAGCTAGGACAGTCAACTACATCTTTATCATAAATTCCATGAATTTTTGATGAGAACTCTGGAATTGGAATTCCTGGATTAACTTTCTTGGTTAAAATATCAGTTGAGTTGTCAATATTTACACGAACGATAGATATTTCTACAATTCTATCTCCTCCAACACTGATACCAGTGGTTTCAAGATCAAAAAAAGCAAGAGGTTTAGTTAAATTTAATTGCATAATTAGTTTGATAAATGTTTTATGACTTCTTCCACAGGCTTTATATCAGTGTAAAAACTATTGATTTTATGAATAACGCCTTCTATGACTGAATCAGGACAAGATGCACCACTGGTTAAGATAATGCGAACGGTTTTCTTATTTGGTAAGAAATTAGAACTACTTAAATGTTTTTTATTAGGATAATCAAAATGTTGAATCGTGTTTTTGTCAAGAATTTCTTTTTCGGAAGAAATAAAGTAAGTGTGGAATTTACGTTCACATAATTCTACCAAGTGTGATGTATTACTACTATTATATCCACCCACAACAATAGCTAAATCAGCTTCTGCTTCCAATAAACCATAGGTGGCATCTTGATTTTCGTTAGTGGCATAACATAAAGTGTCGCGTGTATCAGCAAAATGATTGGCGATATTGATAGCCCCATATTTTTCTAACATGATAGTTTTAAAATAATCAGCTATTTCCTGTGTTTCGCTAGCTAGCATGGTTGTTTGATTGATAACCCCAACACGTTGTAAATCTTTTTCTAAATCTAAATCAGCAGAGTAGCGACCATTAAAATCAATAGCAAATTGTTCTTTTGTTTTGTTCCCTAAAATATATTCACCTAATAATTTTGATTCCGCAATATCGCGCACAATAATGGCTTTATTATGTTTGTCGCTTCTTGAAAAGGTTGCTTTAGTTTCTTCATGGCTATGTTTTCCATGAATGATAATAGTGTATTTATCTTTACCGATGGATTCAGATTTTTTCCAGACGCGTTCTACAAAAGGGCAAGTAGTGTTATATGCTTCTGTTTTTATTTTTTTAGATTCTAATAAATCGATAATGTCGAGCGGAGCGCCAAATGCAGGAATTATAACCACATCATCTGGCGTTAATGTATCAAATGGAATTAATTGTTTACCATTGGTGTCTTGTAAAAATTGAACACCTCTTTCTATTAAATCATTATTCACATCAGGATTATGAATCATTTGACTTAATAAGAAAATACGTTTCCCTGGATTTTCGTCTAGGGCCTTAAATGAAATTTCAATCGCATTTTCAACACCATAACAAAAACCAAAATGACGGGCAATTAAAAATTGAACAGCCCCAAAATCTAATAGAGTAGGAGAGTTGTCCTTTTTTCTTGGGTCTTGTATTTTACGGTATTGTTTTATTTTGCTGATGATAGGGCTTCTATAAAACTCTGGTACGTTAAATGCTTTCATTTATTTTAACACTAATTCTTTAATTAATCTTTTTCCTACAAATTTATTTACCTTCTCAATAATGACTTCTTTGGCGTAAGCGGTTTCGTTTCTTACAATTGGAGAATCTATAGACACAAACAATATTCCTTGAGCATAGTTTATCTGCGTGGTGTGTTTTGCAACTGTTTTACCAACAATGCCTTCCCAGCCATTTCTAATAGCAAAGATGCTGTATTTCTCGTCTAATTTTTCTTCTTTAAAAATCTGAGAAATAGCATCACCTAGTTTTATGAGATTATTGTTTTTAGCCATGTTTAACAATTGAGCCTTCGTTAACGATATAAATCAAATGTTCCGTATTACTTTGCACAAATAATTCTTTGATTCTTTCAGGATGCGTGTCAGTAATAAACACCTGTCCAAATTCATCACCACTTACAAGTTCAATTAATTTTCTGAAACGTGTTTCATCCAATTTATCATAAATATCATCCAGCAATAATAAAGGCTTGGTATGTTTTTTTTCTTTGATGAATTCAAATTGCGCTAGCTTTAAAGCTAATAAGTATGATTTTTGTTGACCTTGAGAGGCAAATTTCTTAAGGCTATTGCCCATTAATTTAAAGTCCAAATCATCACGATGAGGCCCAACTGTTGTATAATGAACAGCTCTGTCTCTTGCTAAACTTGCTAATAAAACAGTTTTGTAGGATAAATCTTTGATAGATGATTCGTAATCTAAACTTACCTGCTCGTTACTGCCACTAATAAATTGATAGTTTTTGGTAAACAATGGAATAAATTCTTCTAAGAAGTGAGCCCTAGTTTTTATGATTTCTTGTCCGTGAATAATGAGTTGCTCATCCCATATTTCAAGACTAGCACTATCAAATGATCTGCTTTCGTGAAACTGTTTTAATAAAGCATTTCTTTGTTGAAGAACATGATTATATGAAATTAGTTTTTCTAAATACACTTTATCGTATTGAGAAATGATGCTATCCATGAATTTGCGTCTTACTTCGCTACCGTCCCAAATCAATTCAATATCCGAAGGAGAAATCATCACTAGTGGATATAATCCAATGTGCTCAGATAAACGCTCGTATTCTTTTTTGTTATGTTTAAATTGCTTTTTATGCCCTCGTTTTACACCGCAATAAATTTCATGAGTTTCTCCGTTTTTATTAATCCATGCTTGGATAGCAAAAAAGGGTAAATCATGTTTAATGTTTTGACTATCGATAGAATTGAAAAAACTTTTACAAAACGATACATAATGAATGGCATCTAGTAAATTAGTTTTCCCCATTCCATTATTACCAACAAAACAATTAAACTTCTTACAAAATTCAATTTGAGCTTCGTCGTAATTCTTAAAGTTTATGAGAGATAATTTTTCTAAAATCATTGCACTTTAAAGGTACGAATGAAATCCTGATTTTTATAAATGTGTTATTAACTTAGGGAGTAAAAAATCTACTTTAAATAATTACTTAAAATGTCATCTAACCATTTAATAGCTTCAGATTCTTTTTCAAATTTTTCCGTCAATACTTTTGGTTGATAAATATTTATAAGGGAGTTGGCTCCAATTCTACCAGACAAATCTTTAAATAATATGGCTAGTGCTAATCTATATTTAGTAGGTTCATCGCTTGAAGTGTATTTTCTAGCTTCATCAGAACTCATAGAGCTATTTCGAGTATCGATTAAAATAACGTGAGGCTTATAACTGGCAATTTTTTGTTCGGCCAAATGATTATCCTTCATGTCTTTTAAATCCAAATACACATCTTCCCGCATTGTCATTCTGACAAAGTTCTCTTTTTCTAAAGTGATAATTGCGGTGCGTGTTGTAATTGATTTCATAAATAAAGGAATAGCTTTGAAAATGAGCTAAATTAAAACGCCTTATCCGCCAGCTGGCAGATAAGGCGTTTTAATTATTTATAGTTTTTTATTAGTCTTTCTTTTTGTCGAAATCAACAACAATTGGAGTAGAGATACATAATGAAGAGTATGTACCAATGATACGACCAATTAATAAAGCGAAGATGAATCCACGAATGCTTTCTCCACCAAAAATGAAGATGACTACTAATACGAAGAATACAGTTAACGATGTTAAAATCGTACGACTTAATGTACTATTTAATGCATAATTAATTAACGTATTACGTTCAGTATTTGTTGCATCAGCATTTACGTGCTCAGCTAAACGCTCACGGATACGGTCAAATACAACTACTGTTTCAGTCATTGTGTAACCCATAACGGTTAAGATAGCTGCGATGAAATCTTGACCAATTTCTAATGAGAAAGGAACAATACCATCTAAAATTGTATAGAATGATAATACCATTAAAACGTCATGGAATAAAGCCACAACTGCTCCTAAACCATATTGCCATTTTTTGAATCGAACAACAATGTAAATAAACATTACTAAACAAGAGAATAAAATAGCGGCATATGCACCATATAAAATATCTGTTGCGATTGTAGGACCAACTTTTTGTTGACTTACTAATTCATGTTTTACATTTAATGTATTTAAACCATCATTTAAAGCATTTTCAACTTCTGTATCAACTGTAGGTGAGTTATCAGATACGCGGTAAGAAGTAGTTACTTTCATTTGGTTTGCACTACCAACAGTTTTCACTTCTAAAGAAGCATCTTTAAATGCACCTTTTAAAGCTTGTTTCACATCTTCTGTATTCATTTCTTTTTCGAAACGAACTTGGTATGTACGACCTCCTTTAAAGTCAACACCTAATTTTAATCCACCATGAACAAAATACATCACAACACCTAATGCAATGATAATAGTTGAAATAGTGTAATATATTTTTCTACGTCCTACGAAGTTGAAAGCTACATTTTTGAAAGCATTTCTAGTTGCTGTATTGTCAAATGGAATTTCCATTTTACGAGACAACATCCATTCAAAAATAACACGAGTAATTAAGATAGCAGAGAATAAAGACGCTCCAATACCAATTAATAATGTAGTTGCGAAACCTTGAACTGGTCCAGAACCAAATACCATTAAGATAATCGCTAAGATCGCTAAAGTTACGTTGGAGTCAATAATTGAACTCATAGCATGTTTAAAACCTTCTTTAATGGCATGAGCAGTGTTTTTACCGTGAGCTAATTCTTCACGAATACGCTCGAAGATTAGGATATTGGCATCCACGGCCAAACCAATGGTTAATACGATACCTGCAATACCAGGTAATGTTAATACGGCAGTCATAGATGCAAGAATACCCATGATAAAGAATACGTTAGCTATCAAGGCAATGTTAGCTACCATGCCTGCTTTATTATAGTACATGTACATAAATACTAAGATTACTAATAAAGCAATCACAGTACTCATTAAACCTGAATCAATCGCTTCTTGACCTAAAGTAGGACCAACAACACTCTCTTCAACAATACGAGCAGGAGCAGGTAATTTACCAGCGCTTAATACAGCTGCTAAAGTATTTGCTTCTTCTACTGTAAAGTTACCAGTGATTTGAGATTGACCTCCTTTAATTTCGCCATTAACAGTTGGAGCAGAATAAACCATGTTATCCATTACAACTGCAATTGAACGACCTTTTTTATCTCCCTGAGGAGCATTATCTCTTGTTAATTTAGCCCATTTAGTAGCTGCTTCACCAGTCATTGTCATACTAATGTAAGGGTGACCACCGCTTTGAGCATCAAAATCAGGACGAGCATCAGTAATGATATCGCCATACATAGCTGCTTTACCGCTTCTATCTGTAACTTTAATTGCGTATAATTCAAAATACTCTCCAACTACATCACCAGATTCGTTTTTCACTTCTTCTGGTTTAGCTCCCCACATAAATTTCAATTTATTAGGTAAGTATGATTTTAAAGCTGGGTTTTTTAATAAAGCATTTGCTTTAGCTGTATCTTCTTTGCTATATGCACGAGCAATAACTGGACCTGGTAAAAACTGCTCAGGCTGTTGTGTTTGTTGATTGAAAGATACATTTGCTTTTAACGGACAAGGAACATTTCCAACATAAATTAAAGGGAAACGCATATTGAAAGTATCTAAAGCAGTTGGAACAGATGTAGATGTTTTTACAGCTGAAGTTGCCGTTGTATCAATTACTCCTTTAGCTGTATCCACTTTAGCAGCTACTACATCAGCTACTTTAGTTGAATCAGTTGATTTTGCAGTTGTATCTGCTTTAGAAGCAAAGTTTGGGTATAATGCTTTAGATAACTTATCGTTAGCGCCAATTAATAAGTTTCCTAATTCAGTATTATCATAAGTTTCCCAAAACTCTAAGTTTGCAGTTCCTTGTAATAATTCACGAACACGCTCTTTGTCTTTTACTCCTGGTAATTCAACTAAGATACGACCGCTATTTCCTAATTTTTGGATGTTAGGTTGAGCTACACCAAAACGATCGATACGAGAACGGAACGTTTTTTCTGAGTTAGAGATAGACTCTTCTACTTTTGTACGTAAAAATTTAATTACTTCGTCATTAGAAGCATTAAAAGATACTTTCCCTTTTAATTCAATAGTTTGGAATAAAGGAGCTAATTGTCCTGTTGGAGCATTCGCTTTATATTTCTTTTCAAATAAAGTTAAGAAATCATCATTGTTTCCAACTCCCATGTTCTCTTGAGCGTCTTTAATAGACTTTACAAAAGCAGCATCAGGATTGTTGTTTGATAAATTTTTAACGATATCCGCAACCGAAATCTCTAAAGTTACGTTCATACCACCACGTAAATCCAAACCTAAGTTGATTTCACGTTTTTTACACTCTTCGTAAGTGTAGCTAGCGATTAATAAATCGTAAACGGGTTGATTTTTTAATGAATCTAAATATTTATCAACTAACTTTTCTTTTAAAGAATCTACATAGAAAAGCTCTTTTGTAGCGTCTCCGTTTGCGTATTTCTTAGCAGTAGCTTGAACTCCCGCCGAACTAGAAATGCTTTCAGCATATTCTTTTGCTTCAGTTTCTACCCCACGAGTAATCCATGTAAATGATAGATAAAAAATACAGGCAAGCGCTAAAAGTATAGCGAAAATTTTAATGGCACCTTTGTTTTGCATAAATCGGTATTATTTCTAAATAAATTAAGGTTGCAAATATAGTTTTATCACCTATATAATGCAAATTAATTTAGTGCTGAAAATTAAGTAGTTAGCGTTTTCTTTATTTATTAATTCGTATTTTTGCTTTTGTATGGCTCGTATAAGATTTTTGTCGTTTTTGCTACTATTTGCTAAACTTTTTTTAGCTCAAACAAATGTGTATAGAGATACCATTCCTGTTTTTGAGTCAAATACTAGATTATTAATGCCTTGGGCAGGTGGTATTAATTTTAGTTCATTCACTCAAATTGATTTAAATGCTGATGGAAAGAAAGATATCGTTGCCTACGATAAGATTTGTGGCTCTGGTGGCAAATTAAGAGCTTATTTAAATGTTGGTTATGCTGGGCTTGCAAAATATAAACATGCTTTTAATTATCAAGACCAGTTTCCGAGTGTAAATGAATGGGCATTGTTTTTTGATTATAATAATGATGGAAAAGCAGATTTATTTACTTATACACCCGGGGGAATCAAAGTTTATAAAAATAACTCAGTTGGACAAAATTTAAGTTTTTCCTTGGTAAGTCCACTTTTAAGAAGTGATTATAATCCAGCAGGAACGCCAAATTTGTCGAATTTATACTGCAATTCGGTTGCTTTACCAGGTATTTCAGATATTGATAATGATGGCGATTTAGACGTTTTGAGTTTTTCTGTATTCGGCATCAAAATAGAATACCATAAAAATATGAGTCAGGAATTATATGGAACATCAGATAGTTTGGTATTTGATATGGTGGATGATTGTTGGGGAGATATCAAAGAAAATAATTGTCAGGTCGATTTAAATCAATGTCCTTTCATGAAAATGTATAACAATAGTATTCAAGATACTTCTAATAAGGTCTTGCATTCTGGTTCATGTATTATGTGTTTTGATAGAGATGGAGATGGCGATAAAGAGTTGATTATGGGAGATATTTCTTGCAGTAATGTTTTTTTTGTGGACAATCAGGGCGATATTAGTAATGCTCACATTGGTGATACAACTATTTTATATCCCAATTATCCAGCTAAAGGAAGTACAGATATTATAAAAATGAATTCATTTCCTTGTACCTATAATTTAGATGTAGATAATGATGGATTTAAAGATTTAATAGCTAGTCCTAATGCTGTGGCTGGATCTGAAAATTATCAAAGCGTATGGTATTATAAAAATGTATCGAGTACACCTACAGTAAATTTTGTTTTCCAAAAGAAAAACTTTTTGCAAGAAGATATGATTGAGTTAGGCGAAGGAGCCTATCCTGTTTTATTTGATGCTGATAACGATGGAAAAAAAGATTTAATTGTCGGACATTTAGGTTACTATACTGGAAATACTAATAAATCACGTTTAGCTTATTATAGAAACATTGGAAGTACAACAGCGCCATCTTTTTCATTAATCACAAAAGATTATCAATCATTGTCATCTTACAATATTTTTTCAATGGCTCCAACTTTTGGCGATTTGGATAATGATGGAGATCAGGATTTAATTATTGGAGATAATAGTGGACAACTTCATTATTTTCAAAACATAGCCATTAGCGGTGCTCCAGCATTATTTGCTAATCATATGAGTAATTATCAATCTATTGATGTAGGTAATTTTGCTTATCCTCAGTTATATGATTTAAATAAAAATGGAACCTTAGATTTAGTAATAGGAGCTATAAATGGTAAATTGTCTTATTATTCAAATATAGGCACGGCTGTTAGTCCTTCGTTTAGTTTACAAACTACTTTTTTAGGTGGAGTAGATGTAAGGCAAACAAGTATTGGTTCTATTACTGGTTATAGTATGCCGTTTTTGTATAACAATGCGGGCGTAACTAAATTATTAGTGGGAAGCGAAATTGGTAATATTTATTTTTACGATAATATAGACGGTAATTTGTCGGGAACATTTAATAGAGTTGACACTACATTATTCAATATCAATGAAGGCCCTCGCTGCGCTGTATTTTATGAAGATATAACGAATGATGGCAAAAGAGATTTATTAATAGGAAATCAGGCTGGGGGATTAGCGTTTTTTAATTCAACTAATGTTAATGGAGTGGGGATAGAAGAAATTTTGAGCGATGATGATGTATTGGTTTATCCAAATCCAGCATCTGATAAAATAACTATTGCCATTAATGATGGAAGTTATTCTGAATTATCTATAAAATGTTTAGATATATTAGGTCATGAAGTATTTGAAACAACAACATTTAACAAAGTTATTCATGTAGATGCTTCTAGTTTTAGTAAAGGCATTTACTTTATTCAGATTATAAAATCTAACAAAAATCAGTCAAATACAATTACTAAAAAAGTAATTGTAGTAAATTAGAAATTAATTTTAATTATCTGATTTTAAGTTACTTATAGGTGATTTGTTTTCTTTAATGAATTATTTAAACAAAATGTTAATTGATATCAACATTTTGTTTAACAGTAAATCTTTACATTTTTTTTAAAGACTTACTTTTAATATTCAGAAAAAATTCAAAATTCAATACATGAGAAAACTAATACTTTTTATTTCATTGATATGGACAAGCTTATTGAGCGCACAATCTATAACAATTACTCAACCTAATGGAGGTGAAATTTTATATGCTTGTCAAACATATACTGTTAAATGGACGCAAACAGGAAGCCCTTCTAACTATTGGAATGTTGATTATTCTTTAGATGGAGGAACGATATGGACATCAGTTGCAAGTAATTTCCTTTCTACAAATGGACAATTTGTATGGACTGTTCCAAATGTTCAATCTACTACAGTTTTAATGAGAGTGTATGATGCTTTAAACAGTTCAACAGTCGATCAAAGTAATGCGTTTTTTACAATTAATATTCCTGTTCTTTTAACTTCGCCAAATGGTGGAGAAGTTTGGCAAGGAAATACAGTACAAAATATTACGTGGAATGCACTAGGAACATCTAATACATACAATATTGCTTATTCAACCAATGGTGGTACATCATGGACAAATATTGTAACTAATTACGCTAATACAACCGGTGTTTATAGCTGGACATTACCAAACATTCCCTCTACAAATTGTTTAGTGAGAGTAATGGATTACGTTACTAATTGTATGCAGGATGTAAGTAATTCAACTTTTACAATAACCCCAGCGACACCGATATTGTTAACACCCAATGGCGGTGAGACCTTACAACAAAGTTGTAATTATGTAATTACTTGGAATGCGGCGACTTTTTTCACGAGTGTTCGATT
>DIHL01000034.1 GCA_002420145.1 Bacteroidetes bacterium UBA5697 | reverse complement strand
TTAAATACATTCTAAAAGATTTATTTGCTATCCTTTTAGCTTTTTTACTACCTTTCATAGATTGATTTGAATGTTTGCCTTTTAACCAATTTCTAAGACTTGGTTCTTTTTTCATTAAGTTTTTCATCTCTCTTATTATTTTTTTTGGTTAAAAATGATTATTATTAGATGCCATTTTTTTATAGTGCTGTAAATCACTATCCTTATCTTTTAACTCGATTTCTAACTTAAAGCACTTATCTACATAGTGATTGTAATTCTCCGTACAGTCTTTTAACTCGCTTTGGAGTTCAATAATAGAATTATAATTTAACTTTACTTTTGCTTCTGATAAAATCAATTTACTTTTCAAATCATCAATCTCATCAAGTAGCTGTTTGTTTTCTTTCTCGTACTCATCGCATACCTCTTTTATGTGTTCAGTACACTCTATTTGATGTTTGTTTTGTTGGTCTGAAACATTAACTAATAATTTAATTACATCATTAATTTTTTCAAATTTTATTCTCAAGTGGTCTGAATCATCACTTGAGTTCTTATATAAAATCTCTGTAATTTGTTTTTCTATCTCTCTACTTTCCATTGTTTCCTAGTTTAATTTGTTGTTTAAGTTTTGTTATTTCTCCTTTTAATCCAGCGTTTTGATGCTTATAAAACTCTGATTTTTGAGCTTCTTTCTCCTTTTCTGTTTCAGCGAAGGATTGGAGGACGAGTTGGCGGTTGAAGGTGAATGTTATCATATAAAAAAATAGCCCCAAATATTCATAGCCCTCTCACAGGCGTTTGAATAAATGAGGCGTGTTTTAAATGTTTTCATAATGTGAGAGTATTTAAGATTGAGCAAATATACAACTTATTTTCTTATCCGCAAATATTATTTTGTTAAAATTTCACTAAACTTTTAAATTTACTTAATCCATAAGCGTTAGTGCGCTCTAAGATAGGTAACAATTCTTTAGCGGTTATACCCTCACTAATCTTATTGTTGCTCATCCATTCTTTTACCCCAAATTCACACGCTCCAGTTAATAAACGGTAGTATTGAATAGTTAATATAGTATCTTCTTTTATAGGTTCATTTTTTAACTTTTCAGAAACTACTTTAAATTGTAAATCTTCAACTGCTTTTTTAATGGTCTCGCCATGTGCAAAAAAATCATCTTTTGAAGCTAAATAAATAATATCTTGTTTTTTCACTTTACAGTTATTAACGCCTTTAATATTAAATCCAGAATAAATAGTAATTCCCTTAGATGTTTTTTTAGATTCAATATAAAACACTTTGCCATCTGCAACTATATAATTAATTTTGGTTAAAAATTTAACGTTTAACGTCACATTGCTATAAACGTATAAGTCACCGCCAACGCTTGTTAACTGTGGTAACGTCACATTGCTATAAACGGATAAGTAACCTGTTACTTTTTCTAGTTTAGAAAAATCTCTTTCATCATTTTCTTTAATAATTAAATTTCCTTCAAATGTTTTCATAATGTTATAAAATAAAAAATCCTATGCCCGTTCTCGTGGTGGCGATACTAGGGAATAGGATAAAGTTTTTTAGTTGTTTTAAATGCTCCACCAAGCCAACTTCTACAAATGTAGTTATTATTTTTTAACTACAAAATTTATTTTAATAATATTTTATAATCTTTCTTTTAGTATTTGTAAAACTGTTTGGTAGTATTTTAAAACTAATTCTCTATCTGAAAATATAAGTTTCATTTGACTCATAGCCTTAATAGTATTAGTAACGTCTATTATAGCGCATTGAATAGCATATTTTGGGTGAAAATCATATATATTATAATACTGCTCAATCAACTCATCGGCATATTGTTTCTCGTCTTTCATAGTTATTTATTTAAAAGTTTATAGTTTGTTTTGGTTAAAATTTATTGTGTTAAAAAATCAGTATTATTTTTAAATTGTTTAATATCTTCATTTGGTAAATCATTTATTACTATTGGCTTATCCCAATCCATTATACTTGTCGTTTCACCAATCCAACGGTTACGAATCTCACCAGTAACACCCCCTCTAAATTTAGCTATAATATGCACCATTAGACCCTCTGTTGGCATTTCTTCGTTACCGTAAAGGTATCTATCCAATTCATAGTATTCTGGTCTTAAAAGAAATATTACCATATCCGCATCCTGTTCGATAGCTCCTGAATCTCTAAGGTCTGAAAGTTGAGGTTTTTTACTTGGTCTATTTTCAACTTGTCTACTTAACTGAGAAAGTGCAATAATTGGAATATCCAACTCTTTAGCTAACTTTTTTAAACCTCTTGAAATTTTACTTATTTCCTGCTCTCTATTGTCTTTAGAATCAGCACCATCCATTAATTGTAAGTAGTCAATAATTAACATTTCAATACCAAATTCACGCTTCATTCTTAATGCTTTAGAACGTAATCTTTGAATTGATAGGGCAGGAGTATCATCAATATACAAAGGTAAATCTTTAAAAGTTAAACAATCTTTACGTAAAGCTGTTAATTCATACGTGTCAACTATATTATTGTTAATCTTTTGTGAACTTATACCACTTTCTTTTGACATTAAACGTCCTGCTAATTCTTTTCCTGTCATTTCTAAACTAAAGAATCCAATAGAAGTTCCTTTTGTAGCAGGATAGTAAGCATAATCTAAAGCAACGGCTGTTTTACCCATAGCTGGTCTAGCTGCTAATATAATTAAATTACCTTTACGCCATCCATTAGTTTGTTGCTGTAACTTATGTATTGATATTGGAACTCCACTTGGCTTACCTTCGCTAAGTGATTTAAAGCAATCGTTTAAAACTTCATTACTTAACTGTTCAAGTTTTTTAGCTTGTTTACTTTCAATAACATTTAACATATTATTAATTTCAGTTCCAGACCAATCAATTAAATCAAAACAGTCTGTACTATCCTCATAAGCCTTTTTAATCATTTGAGAACCTAACCTTATAGTTTCTCTTAAAAGATATTTTTCTACGATTATAGCAGCGTGTGTTTCAATATTTGCAGCAGTTGAAACATCATTAGTCAAACTCATAACGTAATAATGACCTCCAACTATTTCATAATCACCGTTCTTTTTTAATTCAGTTGCTATTGTTAAGTAATCTAAAGGTGTTCCATTAGCTACTAATTGCACACAAGCCTTATAAATTAATCCATTAGCTTCATTATAAAAATGCTCTGGACGCAATAAAGCACTAACTAAATCGTAACTCTCTTGAAATAAGATAATTGACCCAACTAAATGCTTTTCAATTTCTACGTTTTGAGGTTGTATTTTTCCTTCTACTATCATAATTAAAATGTTCTAGCTGGTTTAAATGTTTTTTCTAATTCGTTATTAATAACTTCTTTTATGTAAGGCAAAGTATTTAATAAAGCTGTTTTCCAATTTGTAATTTTCTTATCATTTCCATTTTTCCAATCATTAGTAACCCAGCTATCATATTTTAATCTCAAATCAGTTTGGCTAACCTTTGGTTTTTTCTCTAAAGCATATTTTAAAAATTCTGTAAACTCAGGAATAGTGTTATTAGGTTTATTAGTTATTAGGTTAATAGGTTTATCTATACTAACAGTGCTTTCGACTTGCTTTAGTGAGTGCGTTAGACTTGCTTTAGATAGTGCTTTGGTATTTGCTTTGGTATTTTTTACTAGAGCAATTACAGTAGCACTCCATTGATTTTTAGATTTTTCAATCAATTTTATAAAACCCCATTCTACTAAACTATCAAAAGTTTTAGCATAAGTCTTATAATTTTTAATACCTAAAGCGTCCATTGTCATAGTAGTAGGTAGTCCAAATTTTTCCTTCCATCCTAAACGGTTGCAATGCTCTATAATAAAAAAGTATAAAGCTGTGTGATTAGAATTGATTTTATCTGGATTCTCAAAACACCAATCAAACCAATTTCGGCTAAGTTCGTAACTGTTAAATTCTGCCATTATAAATAGTATTTAATCATTACTGAGTTTAATTGATTTTGGTAAATTGTACTTCCAGTATCAAATGAATAACAACTAAAAGAAAACGTTACATCTTCAATAGTTCTTAAATCTTTATTTAAAATATCTAAACAAAAATTTACTCGTTCATTAAATTCTTCAATACTTTCTTTTGGTAATTGTGTAATAATTAATATTTTCATAATGTTTATTAATGCAAAAACCCCTAAAGCTCGGAGTCGAAGTTCCTTGCAATAGAGGTTTTTAAGTAATGTGATTAAATATCGCTTCGACTCGATAATGCAAATTTAATAATAAAGAACGTAATAAACAAATTTATTTTAACTTATTTCAAAAATAATTATTCATAATCTTTCTCACATTTTTTATTACACTCGAAATTACTACAATACTCGCATTCATCAACTTTAATATTAGGTTTAAAAGTAATATTATAAGTAGCATATAATTTACGTGCCGCTATCTCATGCCAATTAACTTGAAATGATTCATGCTTTCTTTGCTCATCTTTAATTCTACGAGCTATCCATTTTATTATAGCCTCTTTATTTTCCATAATTATTTATTTCTATTTTAACTAATTTTAAAAATTTATACCAATCACTTTTTTTAAAGTTTTCTCCATTTACTAAAATAGAAAAATTAATAATCGAATCTATTTCTTTTAAAGCTAATTTATAACATAGTTTTAAGTGTTTGGTATTATTTACAACAAAGCCATCTTTTATTTCATTTGGTATATTAATACTATATTTTATAATTTTATCTCTTGCAAAATCTCTTGGATGTAATATGCTTATCATTATATTTTATTTAAATTAAATTTTCTCCACACCACATACATTTATTTTGCATAATTGCTCCAATAGCAGTTACACCACAATTTTTACAACCTATTTCTCCAACAGCAACATTATTTAATTTAGCTATTTCACCAGCTTTTTTACCGCCATCATATTCTAATTTTATAAATAAATTATCAATGTATTTAGTAGAAAACTCTACTAAATCTTTAGGTTGCACATCTTCAAAATAATCACAATCTTCTCCATCGCAATCCATTCTTTGACATCCATTTGTTATTAAAAACCTTTCTGCTTCTTTTAGTAAATCTTTATTTTCCATATTATTTAAATTCATTTTTACATTTTATACATTGTTCTTTGCATTTTTTAAAATCATAATCTTCACACGCATTAGCTACTAATTCATCATGACAATAAAAACTGTTAATTGATTCTATTCTAAACTTAAAATACTCTTCGCCTTTTTTAACATCAACAGCATCAACTACCCATCGTTTAATTAGTCTGTCATTAAATCCGTATTTATTAGCTATACAATCCTGCGTTGCTTTTATGCAATTATCGCCATCACTAGCCTTACTACTTAATCCAAATTCAAAGTAAATGACAAAAGGTGGATTAGGCAAATCTAATTTACTAGGTAGCATAGTATTTAAGTGCATTTTATAGTTTCTATACTTAGCTGTGCAATTTCTTTGACCAGTATAAGCCTGATTAATTGAAAGCGGTTTAATGTTTACTTTAATCATTCCAACTTAGTTTTATAATGTTCAATAATTCGGTTAGTTTCCATAGCATAATAGTCTTTAAACTCGCTAAATCCTTTGTTATCCTTTTGCCAGTTGAGATATAAAACACTTCGTAACCTTTGGCTTTGCGTCTTTTTATTATCGTATAAGTCTAAATCAATTTTATCAAGTTCATCGACTTCTGATTTACTTATTTTATCCTGACCTTTGAAATACATGATGCCATGAGTTTGAAATAAATCATCTAGTTCTGTTTTCTGATCTTTAGTAAGTTCTAAAGTATTAAACGTTATGCTAAATGATTTATCTGATTTAGGTCTGTATTGTGTTAATGTACAAGCTATTAGCATATTATTTGTTGGTTAGTAGGTTAAATGCTATTGTTTCTTTTTCTGTTTGAGCCTTTTTATATTTCTTTTTAGCTTCCTTGTATAATTCATTATCTTTTATATCGCTATCGTCTGGAATGATTTTAACAGAGATAGGCACTATATCCAATAACGGGAGTTGTCCCATTATTAGATTATAGTCAGATTGTTTAAGGGTTAGGATTGTGATATTCATTATTTCGTTCTTATATCGTATTTAAACCTTACTACTCCTAAATTATCTTTAGCAGCTAATAACACTAATTTACCTTTATCGTTAAATTCTGAACACCAAACCCATTCTTTTAACTTAAATGCAAAGGTAGGTTTACCTGTTGCTTTATCAAATTCAGCATCTGTTAACTTAACTTGTATTAAAGGGTAGTCGTATAACTCTCTACCAATTCCAATATTAAAACAAGCTCTTTTTGAAGCATCAGAAGCTTCGCCTTTTTCCTTTTCCGTATTGCTTTCTGTTCCTACGTCTTGTTTCCATACCCATTGATTTATAGCTTTATTATAAATACCAATAGAGCAAAACAAATGCCCATCTATTAAATCGTACTTCTTTTGCCAGTACTCAACTCCATAAACGGCATCTAAACGGTTCATATCAACCCTAGCATCTTTATAAGCTAGTATAGTAGCATAACCGCCCTTATTTACAGATTGTACCCTAAAATCAATTTCATCAATTTTTAGAGGTGTGTTTAATTTTAATTCCATATTGTTTTAGTTTTTAGTTAATTTCCAAATTTCGATTGAATTAAAGTACTTAGTTACTAATGTATTCGGGTCTTGCCACTCACGACCTCTCAAATTAATCTCAGCCGTTACTAAGTCCCCTACATTAATACCTTCAATTAAACTTGTTTTACCTTGATTTAATTGACAGCTAATATGTTGTGGGTACTTACCATCGAAGTCAATAGTAATAATTACTTCAATACTTTTAAACGTCGCTGTTTCTTTTACTGGCATGATAGCCTTTACTTGTCCTTTGATTTCCATGTTTTTACTTTTTTTTGTTTTTTAAATTATTAATTTGTCTTTGTCGTCTTGCCTCATGCAATATCATAAAATGTATTTCACTCATTTTGTTTTTAGTTGTATTTCTATTAACACCTGCTAGTTGAAAAGCAGTATCTGTAACGGACCCACACTCGATATAATAAGCTACTAAATCTATTATTTTATCCAATTCTGACTTATAAGGGCTAATATGTACTACTTTTCCTAAACTCTCTTTATCTATCCATTCGCTAGTTTTGTGCATCATTTCAGTAAAGATAAGACTATAAGAGCCACAATTAGTGGAATAGATTAATTTATCTTCTAGGCTTTGTATTTCTTGTAATAACATATTAAAATTGGCTAAATAAAACAATGGCTAGTAACATTCCTATAAATACTAGAGTTACTTTATAGATGATTAGTTTAGTTTCTGGTTTCATTTTTCAGATTTTTTCTGTACAATTTCTTTTAATTCATCAATTACGGTTGTTAAAATTTCAGATTCATGTTGGAATTTTAAAGCGGTAAAAGCACATTTGTCTTTCCAATGTTCTACTGATTTTTTATTATCCGAAATATTTTGTCTGTAAAGTTTAATTAACCCTTGTACTTTGTCGTTTGTGCTCATAATTTTAGTTTTTAATTTTATATTTCTATTGGTTGTGATTTTAATACTCTTGTTTTATAATTTCTAAATTGATGTACGTCCATACCTAACATATATTGATGGTCTTCGTCTTCTAAACAACTTAAACAGATATTACCGTTAATTGTATGGTCGAAGTAAATATCCTCTTTTGAATCTTCACCACACCAGCCACATCGATAGTGAGTTGTTTCTATTGGCTCATCGTCTTTGAAGATGGGGGTGTTATAACTTAATTCTGACTGCATAGTGCTAATATTAAAGTTAATACCGTTAAACCTAATCCGATTACATAAACCTTTAATAGTCTATAATCGTTGTATCGCTTTACTATTTCATCTAATAGTTGCTCTTGTTCAGCACCTTCGATATTAGCAGAAGCCCAAAATAAAGCTCTGTTATTCTTATCTACTAATGAGATTCCTTTTTTAAATAGTTTGTTTTCCATTACTTCGCTAGTTTTAAAGATTCATAATAAGCATTAATTTTATCATTTGTTTCAATCTCTACTTTTTTTAAAAAAGTAGGATATATATTTTCAATTTTCGGAACTGATACATTAAATATGCCATTATTTTTAAATTCATTTATCCAAATAAATTCAGAGGCTAAAGCAAAATTTCTATCTAAATAGCAGTTTGACTCAAATGACTGTAATATTTTTAGTATAGGTTTTAATCCTTTTTCTTTTAAATTTAAAATCCATTTTTTAGTGCATTTTAAAGGGCTATAAAAATGACAGTCTAATCTATGCTTAATATTTTGCGTCATTCCAATATATTTAATATTTTTATCAATTGGGCATACTAAACAGTATACATGAAAATTATAATTCATCTTTTTTGTTTTTATATTTAGAAACTATTTTATTAAACTTCTTTTTTAATATATCTTTTTTAGACTTTGGAACTCTAATCCCTAAAGTTATTGACTCTTCTTTAAATCCCTTTTTTCTCATATAATTTTAGTTAGTTTTTTATTACGATACAAATATAAGCATAATAAAGTTAACGTTAACAATAAAAATATTAATTTTAGTATTTAAATATGTAAAGTATTGATTATCAAATAGAATCGTTTTATAATATTTTTTACTATCTTTACCAAATGATACTAAACACACTATACTTTTTAGCTAGGGTAATTACTTTGCCTATTAAATTTGTTGTCGTGTTGGAGGTAATAGATTATTTGTTATATTTGTGAGCATATGACTAAAGAAAGGTTACTGATATTAGCTAGTGAGTCTAAAATGCTTAGAAATTTAGCAGCTAAATTATGTAACCATCGGGATATACAACACGACTTATTCCAAGAGTTCTTATTGTATATGTGTCAAAAGGATGAAAAAATACTATTAAAGAAATATGATAATGCTCATTTTATAGGTTATTGTGTATTGACATTAAAGACCTTAAACTCTCATAGGTTAAAGGCTAATACATTAGTTAACACTAAATGCCCTCTGGTTGAAAGGCATAACTCAAATGAGATAATAGATTTTGATATTGAAGAAAATATTTATAACTTTGAGGTTGAGGAACAAATTGATAAAATAGTGAAATTTGCTAAAGAAGATAAGTTTAAGGTTGAGGTTCTTTTTAAGTCAGTTGTTAGTAGTACAAGGCAAATAGCCCAAGACTTAGGGGTTAATCAAAGAAAGTTAATCTATCAGAATAATAAATTTAAAAGTGAATTAAAACAAAAATTAAGATAAATGGAAACATTATTAAAACACAAGGGGTTTATTGAATTAGTTGTAAGAGATATTATACGTCCCGATGAATCTCAACAAGTGGTTAAAGAAGTATTAGAGGCTTATTCTAAGATAGATAATACGGCCGAGATATTAGTTGGTTGCTCAACTTGTGCTAATAAGTTTAAAGATACTTTTAAGATTATACTAGCTTATATTAATTCAAAACAGGATAAGGCAAAAGTTATTACTGAAAAGGTTATAGAGGCTGCGACTGGAATTAATGATTCATTTAAAGATAAAAAGAAAAAATAATGAAAAAAAGTAAATCAATCGCATTAATTATATTAATGTTAATCGGAGTAGTAATCGGAGTAATTACAATTGGAAACGCAATATTTGGAAACTATGAAGCAGCTACGTTCTATTTATTGCTATGTTATATTATATTAAAAACAATATTTTCAGATATAAAATAATGAAAAAACTATTACTACTTAGTCTTGTCTTATTAGGATGCGCTAAGAAACAACCAGAACCAGAAACAATACAGCAAACAACTCCATTAGTTGTTGCTTCTAAATCAGTTGAAATATTCATTACATACGGCTCAGTAAACAACTATGCTTCTGTTAAATGGTCTTTCGACCCTGAGATAGATTCAAGTTATGCAACTACAAATTCTTTAAACAGAACTATTAGAAATAATACTTTAAGTGATTCAATTCTAATATTCACTAATAGCGGGTCAGGCTCAAATGATAATGTTCTGGTATTTGTTAATGGAGTTATTAAAGAACAGTATATCGCAAGTCAAACAGCTAAAGTAATCAAGTTATGAAACTAACATTTAATCAATGGCTTTTAGAATTAAAGCGACAAAGGATAAATAGATTGTTATCTTTATTTGAAACCACCGCAACTAAATCTTTAAACGATTTGAGTAATGCTTATTTTGATAATAAAATAAAAAAGTGCCAACCAAGAGAGTCGTATTATTTGTCTGAATTAAATGGTGACACTATTACTTATAGTTTTAACCCTAAATTTGGCAAGTAATGGATGAATACGAAACAATAAACTTTTGGAAATAATGGCAAAACCGATATTAGTAGTTAGAGCAAACACTCCATTCGATATGATTGGTAAATTAAGTCTTAAATTATCAAAACAATTTAATGACTATCATGTTTTATTTGTATATGATGATATTGATAAACCAGTATTTGAAACGTACAACGATTGTAAAGGATTAACTGATATTGATATTGAAAAACTAATTAAAGAATTTAATAATGGCAAAATCAATTGAGTTCATAAAAGCATTACCAGAATACGCTGACACTTACATAAAGGAATGTTTATCACACACTAAAGAGGTTGCAACAGGCTCAGGTAAGATTGTAAAGATAGAAGATAGGCATATACCTACTATTGCTTATTTTCTTAATATATGGCTGCCTTTATTAAAATTAGATACTATTAATAGGGACACTTATTATACATGGCGTAAAAGTGATTGTGAGCTTAAATCCGACACTATAAAAAAAATAGATGAGGTTTTTCAATCATTAGCAGCGGATATTGTGGCAAATGAAGGCAAGGGAATATTCTATGCTAAGAACAAATTAGGGTGGACTGATAAGATACAAAGCGAACAAACTAACATATCTATTCTAAACATAGACCCTTTAGATAAACCAATGGATTAATGCCACTAAAACAAACAACAGCCTTAAAAAAGATATGCGCTTTAAAAAAGAAGTATAAAGCTGTTAGGGGAGGTCAAGGCTCATCCAAGACTTTTAGTATATTAATGATACTAATTAACCATGCAAGTGGTAAGGCTAATCGTAATATTTACGTGGTAAGTGCTGAACTTACAAAGATGCGTGAAACAGTTATTAAAGACTTTGTTAATATTATGAATGAGGCAGGAATATTTAATCCTGACAACTTCTTAGCGGGAACACTTTATAAGTTTCCAAATGGCTCAACTATTAAATTTCTAGGATTAGACAAAGAAGATGTAGGTAAGGGTTTGCGTTCTCACGTTGTTTATTTTAACGAGGTTAATAAAGTAAATCAGGAAACGTTTAGGCAAATGGCTTCTCGTTCTGATAATATCTATTTAGATTACAATCCAGATGCCGAGTTCTATGTCGATACCGATATACTTACTCGACCCGATTGTGATTTCGTGCAGTTGACATTCAAAGATAATGAACAGTTAAAAGAAGGTGAAAGGGATGAGATTCTAAACTATTACAATCAAGGCTATAATGAAGATGGCACAATAAAGAATAAGTATTGGGCTAACTTATGGCAAGTTTACGGACTTGGAAACATAGGTAATCTAATTGGAGTTATATTTGAAAATTGGACCGAATGTGACGAGATACCAAAAGAAGCTGAGTTCATTAGCTATGGAATGGATTTTGGATTTACAAACGACCCTACAACTTTAACGGCTGTTTACCGTTATAATAACGAGTTGTATTTAGATGAGTTGCTTTATAAAACAAAATTAACTAATAGCGATATTGTAAAAGAGTTTGAGAGGCTAGGTGTAAACAAACATCAAATGATAGTAGCGGATAGTGCCGAACCTAAATCAATAGAAGATATTAGACGAGCTGGTTACAGAATTGAAGGCGCAAAGAAAGGAGCCGATAGTATTAAAAACGGATTAGATACTTTACTGAGACATCCTATAAACGTTACCAAACGTTCTACTAATCTAAAGACTGAGTTAAGAACTTACCGATGGGCTACTGATAAAGAAGGTAAACAAACCAATGTTCCAGAATCAGGAAACGACCATGCAATAGATGGTGTTCGTTATGTAGCCCTAAACAGACTTAAAAAATCAACATTCATTATACAATAGTTTTGTAAAAACTTCTATTTTTTTGTATATAAATAGGATGAATATTCCTAAAAGATACGAAGATTTAACAGTTGAACAGTTCCAGCAATTGGAGCAGTTAAAGACTAATGATAAAATAGAACCTTTGGATAAAGCAATTCAAAGACTTTCAATCCTTTCTGGCAAGTCAATAGATTACATTGAAGCTATGAAACCGTCTGAGGTGTTTGATACACTTTTAGATGCTGTTTTCTTATTTCAGCGTCTGGAATCTATGCCGTTAAAAGAATCAGTTGTATTAGGTTTCAAGAAGTTTAGACACATTAGAGATATTAGTTTTTATACAACAGCTCAGCAAAAAGACTTTACCGAAATGCTTAAGATGAACGGAGGCAATTATATTAATTGTTTACCTGAGTTAATGGCTATTTGTCACCAAGAGTTAACTCTATTTGGATGGAAGTATTGCCCTGAAAATCACTTTAAAAACGTTGAGCTATTTAAGAAATCAAAGCTATCTGAAACAATGGGGGCTGTTTTTTTTTATTCAAATTATTTGAAAAGTTACAGCGAGATTATCGCGGACTTTACGGAAAACAACAACAAGATGTTAAAAGACCACTATCAGACGATGATGGACGACCAAGAGTTTCAGAGTTTTTTGAAAGATGGGGGTGGGAATACTCAGTAACATTATGCGTACAAGATAGCGGATTAAGTGAAGATGAGATATATAACTGGAATGTATTAAGATTTGCAAGTAAGTTAAGTTACTTAAAAGATAAAGGAAAGTTTGAAATAAGTTTAAATGGCTCTAAATGATGAAATAAGAAAGGTATTAAGTGAGTTTGGGTTAAACCTTACTATTGATACCAAACAGTCATTAAAGCAAAAACTAGATGCAAGAGCATCAAAATACGGTGGACGTAAAAGAACATCAAGATTGGAAGCTAGTGCAAAAGCATTACCAGTATCGTATCAAAATGGAGTATTAACTCTAAAGTTTGAAATGAATTATTATTGGGACATTGTAGACGGTGGACGTAAAGCATCAAATGTAAGTGAAGAAGGGCAAAATAAGATAGCGGATTGGAGCGCATTAAGTGGACTAGCTGAAAAGATTAGAATATCAGATTTAGAGAGTAGAAAGCAAAAACAAAGTTTATCCAAACGCAAAGGATTAAAGACCTTAAAGAAGATGCCATTTGATAGGGCAAAGAAAGCAGCGGGATTTTTAGTAGCTCGTTCTTTAAAGAAAAAGAGTTTAGAGCCTACTAACTTCTTTAGTGATGTTATAAGTGACGGTAGGTTGGATGAGTTAAAAGAAAGACTAGCACAATTAGTAAAAGCAGAAATTAAAATAGAAATAAGTAATGGCATTAACAGTTAGTCAGCAACCTCAAGCATATACACCAGCTTATAATAGTCAAGTGTTTACAGCCCTATCTAATCAGATAGCAGTTGCTGATTTTAAATACATTGTAACCGTTCAAATTAATGGAGGTACTATTTATACTGAAAATATACTACAACGTCCAGATGGATATGTTGTTTACGACCCTATCGAATTAGTTAAGAATTACATTACTCGTTCTTACTTCGACCCAACAAATACACAATGTTTATATGCAGATGGTAAAAGCTGTGCCGTTGAGGTTAAGATTAAAGAGTATTATACTGGAGCTATTCAATCAACTACTACTATTAACTACATAGCTTACGATGCTTGTTTTACTGATGCTGTTTTTAGAGATTATATTTATACTGACTATGTATCGAATGGTGCAAACGTTTATTTACTTGAAAATATAGCAAATGAATTCTTAATACCAGATACAAGAGTAGATATAAAGAACGATATATGGATTCACTTCTTTAAAAATTCATGTGATACTATTGATATTACCCATAGTGACGGGGTGACTATTACTGTTATTACTTTGACTATACCAGCAACTAATAATTATATTTATTATTGTAACGTTGGTTATAATACTTTATTGGCTAATGCTATTACACCATCTGAAGGTGACACGATTACAATTGAAATTAAACAAGGCGTTACGGTTAGATATACTGGCTCTTATACATTTACTGATTTATGTACTAAGTTTAGAAAATACACTATTCAATACTTAAAGCGTAACGGAAACTTAGGACGTTTTAATTTTGAAATGATAAGCTCTATAAATGTTTCTAAAAAGAATGAAACTGTAAGATTAAACCCAAGTAGAATAAGAAGCGGTGTTTATGCTTCGAGAGATTGGGATGCTGAAAAGGTTACTGTTAGTACTCAAACAACTAGACAATTAACATTAAACACTAATTGGTTAACAGTTGAGCAATCAGAATCTTTAGTGGAATGTTTCGATAGTCCAGTTAAATGGATTGTTGACGATAGCCAAAACTATAAATCATTTACAATTACAGATACAAGTTATAAACCAAACGAAGCATTTGGAGACCCTTTATTCTTTTACAAAGTAGAGGCTGAGTTTGATATACAAGAAACTAGACAAAGAGGTATTTAATGGTAAGGACTAGACTAGAGATATTTAATGCAGACGGTAGCGGTTTACAATCACAACCATTTAATGACAACATATCAGTTGCTTTAAATTTTGCTATTGCAGATGTTAGAGAGCCAGATAAAAGAAAGGCTAGTAGAAGTATCACTATTTCTATTGATGCAACCAACGAGATAAATAAATGCTTCGAGAATATATTTGAAGTTAATATAGCTACTCAGTATTTCAATAAGAACTTAAAAACACCTTGTAAATACTTTGTCGATGAGATATTAAACTTTGAGGGTAATTTACAACTGATTAAAATAAACCTTAAACCTGATGGACGAATCGAATACGAATGCTCGATAGTTGGTGAGGGAGGTACTTTGTTTTTAGAGATAGGCGATAAGTTAATTACGGGCAATAGTGATACTAATGATGATTTAGATTTTAGTGCTTATAACCACACTTATGATAGGGCAACTCAAATCAGTACACGCTCAAATGTAGGTACTGGACTAGGCGTTGTTTATCCATTTATTGATAAAGGAAGCAATGGCGGTTCTGATACTGTTTGGAATACAAATGACTTTTTACCATGCTTTCATATTAGAGAGTATATTCAAAAGATTTTAACTAAGGCAGGTTATACTTATACTTCAACTATTTTAGATAGTGCTGAGTATAAAAGCCTTATTGTTTATCCAAATCTTACAAGTGTTTTATTATCTCAAACACAATTAAACAATAGACAGTTTTATGTTGGTTTAAGTGCTGACTTTAACATGACTATTAATGCACCTTTTACAAATCCAGCTTATCCAAATGAAGCCGCTTTAGATGGTTTCTTTGACGCTGGTAACCAGGTTAGTGGAGGCGTTGCTATTTTAAACGATAGCGGATATTACAATGTTGCTGCTGCCGATTACTTTAAAGTGTCTTTTACTCATAGCGACCCTTCGGTGGTTAAGTGTAAAGTTGGTTTTCAAACACAAAAACAAATCCAAAAGAGTGGGGATAGCGGAGCGACTTATTTTCAAATGACCAATAACTCCCTAGATTTTAAAACGTCAAACGGTACTTTAGGTTATTACGATTCTGGTTTATTAGACTATGTTATAGATGCTTCAACTAACTATTTTTTTAATAACCAAGTAGCAACGGGAGAGCAACTGTTAACTGGCGGAGACTATTTAAGAAGTAGAAGTTTTCTAGGATACGCAAGTGGAGGTACACCAGTTTATTACGATGCGCTAGATAATATAGTTGCAACTGGAACGGGAACATGGGTTTTACAATTGTTAAGTGGAGCATCAAAAACTTCGTTCTATGCCTTAGCAACTAAAAAGGATATTATAGCAGGGAACACGCTTTTAGCAAATAACGCTTTACCCATTAAAATAAAGCAAAAAGATTTACTAATGAGTGAAGTTAAACGTTTGAATCTTTATATTGACTTAGACCCAGACGATAAGACTAATTTAATTATTGAATCGTTTGATGAATTTTATAATACTGAGGATATTCTTAATTATGAAGGGTTAACTGATTTTGATAAAGATAGAACGGTTAACCCTAATTTACTTGATGGAAAACGTTACATTTACAAGTATAAAGAGGACAAGGACAAGTATAACGAACAGTATAAAAACACTTGGAATGAAACTTTTGGAACTCAACAAATAGATGTTGAGAATGATTTTCAAAAGAACGATAAGATTAATGAGATATTATTTAGTCCTACTCCAAATGTAGCTAACTATGGTTTAGGAATTGCAATTCCACGCATATATAAAGAAGAGCAACAAGGCGGTGTTATAACTAAAAAACCTATCGTGCCTAATATTCGTTTGCTTTATTGTGGAGGCGTAAAGACAACAGTTAATCCATATACTTGGAAGGAGTTTAATAATACTGATTTAATCACTAATGATTATTTATACGCTGGACATACAGACGACCCTTTTAATCCTACAATTGATTTAAACTTCGGGTTACCTAAAGAGGTTTATTATGCTTATGTAAATAGTTACTTTACTACTAACAACTGCTATAACCGTTTTCATAAATACTACCTAGAAAATTTAACCGATAGAGATAGTAGAATAGAAACTAAATACATTTGGGTTAATGCTTTAAATATTAGAGAGTTTAGTTTTAGACGTAGAATATTTATAGATGGGGCTTATTGGATAGTAAATAAGATTGAAAACTACAATCCATTAAAAGAAACGTCTACAAAATTTGAGTTAGTTAAATTATTAGAAGCGGATGTTTTCACTCCAACAACTGGTTTAATAAGTTCAAATACTGCTATTAGTGCTGGTTCCGGTGACTTATCAGCTCGTTTAAACAACTCTTTAAATATTGGTAACGGCTCTATTAACTTAGGTTACAATAGTGTATCTATTGGTGATAATAATTTTATACCAGAAAGCGCCAGTAATATTACTGTGATTGGTAATAATGTTGTAGTGGCAGAAGGAGTAAGTAACAGTAGCGTTATTAATACTAATAATTATAATTTAACTCAAAGTAACTTAGTAATAAACAACGGGTCAACTTCGCTATCATCTTTAACAGGTGAAGCTACAACAACTAATAATACATCTAGTCAAATAGTTTTTAATACAAATACAGGTGAGTTTACTTTAGAAAATGATTCTGTTTATAAGGTTTATTCAAAGGTTTTAGCTGTCGATACAGTTACTGGTGATTATAAAGAATGGGAAGCTAATGGAATTGCAACTGATTTTTCTACAATAGTTAATTATACTGATTTAATGGCTGTTACATCTATTCTATCTACTGGCGCTATGAGTGGATGTAATCTAATTATATCTGGATTACCAACAGAGCAATTAAACTATTCAATATCTGGTTTAGCGTCAACTGTAATTAAATGGAGTTGTGAGGTTCAATATATTAAAATAAACTTATAATGATAGAACAAATAGAAAATTTAGAAAAACAATTCGATAATAAACCTAATCAAAAAGTATTAGAAGGCTTAGCGTGTATTCATTTATGCTTAAACGTTGCTATCATTGGAAGTGATGAATTGATTAAAAAATTAGATAATGGCAGAGGATAAAATAGCGATAGAGATAGAAGTAAAAGGTAGCGAAGAATCCATACAGTCCATGAAGGACTTTAAAGCTGCTATTAAAGCTGCCAAAGACGAGCAAATAAAAGCTGCTGCTGCATTTGGCGAAGGGTCTGATGAGTTCGTTAAAGCATCAAAAAAAGTAAGTGCTTTAAAGGATAAAATGGACGATTTAAACGATTCTACAAAGTCTTTAAAAGGGTCAGGAATAGAACGTGCAAGTGAGGGATTTAATCAATTAGGTGAAGGATTACGAAACTTAGATTTTGACAAGGTTAAAGTTGGTTTAGTTGCTATGAAGTCTGCATTAGCAGCCGTAGGAATTGGATTAATAGTTCAAGCTGTTATGTACCTTGTTGAGAATTTTAACGAATTATCTCAAGGGTCTGGAGTACTAGCAAAAGTATTAAGGGGCGTTGGTGATGTTATTACAACCATAACAGATTACATTTACAAGTTTACAGATGCTATTGGATTGACAAATAGCGAACTCGATAAAATGGGTGAATCTGTTGTTGACAATGCTAACAAAGCAAAGGAAGCATTAGCTAGTCAAACAGCCGAATATGATAGACAAATAGCGGTTGCAAAGGCGAGTGGTAAAAGTGCAATTGATTTAGAGATAGCAAAACAACAAGCTATAATTGATACTAACAAAGCATTAGTTGAACAAACAATTGCTTATGTACGTCAAGGTGGAATATTAAACGATGAACAAAAGAAACTGTTAACTGAGCAATTAAATGCCATTGCTAATGCTGCAACTCAGCAACAAGTAATTGAAATAGGACATACTCAAAAACTAAAAGAAGAAAATACTAAAAGATTAGAAGATAAGAAGAAATTTTTAGACGATGAATTTAGATTAAGAAATGAGGCTTTTGCAAGAGAGTTAGATGCTAAAATAAAAAGCGATGAAATGATTGCTGCTTATGAAGCTGAACAGAAAGCAATTAAAGATGCACAAAAGGCAGCGGATGACGCACAGTTTTTACTTGACGCACAGGCTCAAACTGAGCAGGTAAAAGTAATAGCAGTTAGTGAACAAGAGTTTAAAGATGAATTAAGAAAACAAGAACTTGATGCTTTTAAAACCAACTATAACGCTCAGTTAAATACAGCCCAATCTTTAACTAACTCTTTACAATCTTTATCAGATAGTTATTTCTATTTTAAAACTAAAAATTTACAAAAAGGTAGCGCAGAAGAATTAAAACAAGCTAAAAAACAATTTGACATCAATAAAGGATTATCTATTGCATCGGCAACAATTTCAGGAATACAAGGTGTTATTAATGCTTTATCCGCTCAGTCTGTTATTCCAGAGCCATTCGGTGCTATTCTAAAAGGAGTTACAGCGGTTGCTATTGGAGCTAGTGCCGCTGCTAATATCGCAAAGATAGCATCAAGTAAATTCGATGCGGGCGGAGGCGGTGGGGGTTCTGCTAGTGCCGTGGCTTCGGTTGCTGTTCCCGCACCTCCAACAATTAATATTCCAAGTGCAAATACAAATCAAAGTACTTCATTTGATGAAACTGGAAAAAAAGTAGGAGGTGAAGATAAAACAACCACACCAACAATTAAAGTAGAATCGAGTGTAAGTGTACAAGAGATAAACGATAAACAAGATAGAGTAAAAGCATTAGAAACACAATCAACATTTTAAAATTATGGAAAAGAAAATACCAATTTATTACGCTACAATTAACGAAGATTTAGCGGGGTTAGAATTAAAACAACAAGGCATACAAAACATTGCTTTAGTAGATAGTCCAGCTATGCTTACTGAATGGCTTATGTTTGATGAGCATAAACAAGTTGAGTTTAAGTTAGCTCTACAAGAGGAACAAAGAATCATAACAGCTCCAGTTATTATAGCTGATTTGCCTATTTATAGAAAGATTGAAACTTCGCCTAATAGCGGTGTTTTTGAGGAATTTTATGTGGTGTATAAAAAAGACACTAACATGAAAGTATTACAAAAATATATGAGTGACGGTAATCAAAAGAAAGTTAAGTTAACTCATGATACTCAGGATTTATCTAAGGGGGTTTATGTATTTGAGGTTTTTATGAGTGATGAATCTCGTGGCATTTCACAGCCTAAAGGATTTGATTTACCAGACGGCACTATATTTTGTTCCATGAAAATAGATAATGAAATGATTTGGAATGAAGCAAAGGCTGGTAAGGTTAGAGGTATTTCTTTAGAGGGGTTTTTTGACTTAGAAAAAGAAATAGATTTAAACGAATCTCAAATCGAATCAATTATTTACGACCTTATAAAAAAATAAATTGTAAAAACCTAACTTTTTTTGTATATAATATTGAAACTAATTAAAATAATTATAAAATGGAATTAAGCGAAAAAGCAAAAAATGCAGTAGCTTCTTATTTAGCAAAATTCGGTATTGATTTGCCAGCTAAAAAAGTAGATGCTCCAGTTGCAAAATTAGAAGATGTTAAGTTAATGGACGGTACAATGTTGTCAGTTGATAAAATGGAAGTGGGCTCACCCGCTACATTTACTGGTGCGGATGGCGTTCCTGTTCCTGCTAATGCTACTTATGAATTAGAAGATGGAACAATGATTGTTTGTGTTGAGGGTGTAGTTACAGAAATTAAACCTAAAGACGTAGAGGCTCCAGTTGAGAAACCAGCACCAAGCGAAGAATCAGAAATGAAAGCTATTTTATCTAAATTGTCAGAGCGTTTAGATACTATTGAAAAAAACAGTTTAGCATCAAAAACAACTTTAGAGGCTGAATTATCAGAAACTAAACAAGGGCTAGGAATTGCTTTAAGTGCTATTAAAGAATTTAACGATAGCTCAGTAGCTTTAAGTTTAGAATCTAAAAACAAAGGTCAAAAGAAAGTCGCTAAATCTTATGAAGAAATGAGTAATCATGAAAAAATGTTATTCAATAAAGGTAAATTATAAACCATGGCTAAAGAAGTAAAAGAAACAAAAGAAGTAAACGAATTTGTTAATCCATTTGAAGTAGGCGTAAACTATAAAATGTTTACAGAAGCATTAAACGGTGTAAGCGTTAAAGATTACTGTAAAGGTAAATTAACAGATGAACAAATTGATTTTTTAATCGAAGATTTAAAACATTATAAACAAAAATAAAAACATAAAACCATGCCAATAAATTTCACAGGCTCTACAAGAAATCACTCTGAGTTAGAGCAAATCACAGAAGAATTATACCAAGACTCAAAAACTCTAAGAGAGAGAGTAATTGATATTGAAGAAGGTCACAAATCAGGAACGGACGTTTACGAAAGTAAAGTAACTGTTGCTATGACTGCCTTAAATACTGGCGAAGTAACAGCAACTGGCGATATTGATTTAGACTTTAGTTCTACTCCAGTATCTTTAGTAGCTTTCAACTATGAAGACCGTATTAATGACAATTCATTAAAAGGAACTCGTTTTGAAAAATCAATGAAAGCGGGTGCTTACGAAGTAGTATCTGATGAGTTCGATAAAAAAGTATTAATTCAAATCCAACCAGCTATTGGAGCTGACATCGAGAGTAAATTATGGAATGGCGCAACAGCAGCTACTAAAGTAGCAGTAGCAGCATTGGTAGCGGGTGCGGGTCAAGGCTCTATTACAGCAGCAGCTCAAGCAGCAGTAGCGGCAATGCCAACCACTTTGTTTGATTCATTAGTAACTAGAACGTTATACAATGACTCACAAGCTAAAGCAACTCCAGGCGCAGGATTAGGCGACTATATTAAAGTAACTGGAACAACTGTTACATCTGCTAACATTGCAGCAGAATACGCTAAATTATACGCAGGTGCAGACCAAAAAGTAATTAATAGTACTGCTGAATTACCTCGTATTTTCGCACCATTAGGCGACAGACAATTAATTAAAGTAGCTAACAACGCAGTAGGTGCGGCTCAACAAATCAACTTCTTAGTTGAAGGTGCTGGAGCAAATGAGAAAATCTATTACAATGGAATTGAAATTGAGTTTCATCCAATTGGAGCAACTTTCAGAATTTTAACTTTACCAAGCTATTTGAAAGTGTTAACAGATGCAACTTCTGATTTAAACTCTTTACAAATTGATAAAGTGGCTAATGGTGCAATGCAGCGTTACATTAAGAATACTCAGGCTATGGCTACATGGGTAACTAACCAACGCTACATCACTTTATACGGTGGATAAAAAAAATAGAGGGGGTTTTAATTAATCCCTTCTTTATTATTAATATTTAAAATTATAAAACATGGCTTGTCCACTTACACAAAATTATACAACAAAAGACTGTTTGGAGACAGCGGGTGTCGCTAGTTGGTATATTACACCATTTAGCAATATGCTAACCGCTGTATTGACGGCAAACGTTGTTACAGCTATTACAAAAACAGTAGCGTTTAAAACTATCGCTCAAGAGATTGAACAAGGAAACTGGACTTATACAGGAACAGGTGCAGTGGCAAACGGCTCACACGCTTATGACTGGCAGGCTCTTATTAAAATGGTAGGTTTAAATACATTAGACCAAGAAGAAATTCAATTAATCCTAAAAAACAAATGTGTACTTATTGCGGTAATGCAAAATGGTGACGCTTGGATGTTAGGTAGAGAATTTGGTTCTACTGGCATCGATTCAGCTTTTAACTCAGGAACTGCTCTAAATGATTTCATCGGAACAGATGTAACAGTAAAAGGTCGTGGAACTATGCCAGCAAAGAAGGTAGACCCTACAATCTTAGCAGGTTTATTAACTCCATAGATTTAAACTAAATTAATTACATTAAAAAACCTTAGCTATTTTGTTAAGGTTTTTTTATTAATTTAAATTCTATTTTTTTAGGAAAGGGGGAGTGCTCCATTTGTATAGGATAAATCATATTATATAATT
>DIHL01000086.1 GCA_002420145.1 Bacteroidetes bacterium UBA5697 | reverse complement strand
TATTTCATTTTTAACGTATGCTCAAAAGCCTGATGTGACTCCAATAATAGATACTATAATAAAACCTAAATTTAAAAAAGAAGTCAATGTTTTAGTAAAAGCAGGAACAACTGTTAATTTTTTAAATGAAGAATTATACAGAACATTAAATGAAGGCTTAAAACAAGAGTTATATGTACCTGATAATCCTTCCACTTTATTTGTAAACCCTTATTTTAGTGTTGGATTAGAAGCTCAGTTTTCTAAAAAACTTGGCTTTCATTTTAATTTAGGATTTTACCAAACCTTACAAAAATACACAACAAACTACAACTCTAATAATAGTAACACTTCAACCAACAATTATTTATATAGAGTAAGTGCTTATGAATATTTAAACAATAATGTGTTTTTAGAAATATTACCTTACTTTAAATATAAGTCTACTCGTTTTTTAGCTGGATTTAATTTAACCAGCAGCAGTCCAACTGTTACTAACAAAATAAGTACAACAAATTTAAATACAGGTGTGACTCAGTATTACAACATAAAAGACAAGCCAGAAATGAGCTATCACGCTTACTCTACAATAGGAATCATGCAAAGTTTCCCAGTTAAAACCATTGAAATAACTGTAACTGGCAGTTATTTTGGATTTTTAAAAAAATACGATTCAGGATTTAATTTAATGCTTGGTGTATTATTTTAATTTAAAGCTTCAACTAACTGTGGTAATTTTAGTTTATCCGTTTTTTTAATTCCCTCTAGTACTTCAATATTAATACCATCTGATAATCCAGTCTTAATAAAACGTTTTTCAAATACCTGATTAGCTGTTTCAACTTCTACAAATGGTTTTTCTTTATCAAATTGCAAAACACTTTCGGGAATTGCCATTACTTTATCTTTCTTAGATAAAATAATATCTGCATTAGCGCTATATCCTGCTCGCAAAAACGAACTATTTTCTTTAGCAATAGATGCACGAATTAAAAATTGAATAGCTCCATTTTCTGTAATACCCTTTGGAGCAATATATTCTAATTTTGCTTTAAAGCTTTCTTTATCAATAGCACCTATAGTTAAAACAATATCCATATTTTCTTGCACCTTCCCTACTTCACTCTCATCCAATTTGCCTTCAAAAATCATTTCGCCCATATTAGCGACAGAAGCAAGAGTAGTCCCTTCATTAAACGTGTTACTTTCTATGACTTGTCCACCTTCTTTAACAGGAACATCTAGTACCATACCTGTAATAGTTGCTTTCACAAATGTATTACTTGATGAACCTGATGATTTAGAAGCACCTTCTTTAATAATTTGCAATTGATTAATCGCTGCATCTAATTCTACTTTACTAGAATTTAAACGCAATTCAAATGCTTGCATATCTGCTTTTGCAATAATGTTTTGGTCAAACAAAGCTTTATTTCTATCGTAATCCATTTTTGCATTATCATAATTTACTTGAGCCGAACTAATTCTATTCTCAGCATTTGCAAGGTTTAGCATATTAGGAATGATTTTTATTTTAGCAATTACATCTCCTTGTTTTACCTGCTGACCAGCAACTATATATAATTTCTCAATAATACCGCTTACTTGTGACTTCATATTCACTTCTTTACGAGGTGTAACAGAACCAGTGGCTACAGTCTTTTTTACAATAGAAGTATCAAATGGCATGACTGTTTTAAAAACCTCTGGTGGTTTTTGGGATTTATTGTATAAGAAATAAAATGTCCAAAAAATTAAGCCAACAAAGGCAACTAGCAAAGTGATTTTAATTATTTTTTTTATCATAGTGTTTGTTTTTTGTTCCCGCAAATTTCGCTGATTATCGCAGAAAGGTAATGTTGTATTATTTAAATTTTAATTCACTTAATATTCTTTAATTCAAAAATTCTTTAATTGTTTATTCTGTTCTTAATGCCTCTACTGGTTTAATAGCGACCGCTTTACTTGCTGGAATTAATCCAGCAAAAGCGCCACTCAAAATTAATACGGTTAATGCTTTTAATGCTACTGATAAATCAACGGTTGGATTTGTAAACATTTCACCCGAATCTCCAATAGCAGCGTTTAATCCTTCTAACAGTCCTATACCAATCACTAATCCAAAGTACCCAGAAATTGCCGTTAAAAAAACTGCTTCTAATATAATTTGTCCAATAATTTGAGATGGTACTGCTCCTAACGCTCGTTTTACACCAATTTCTTTTGTACGTTCTTTTACAACTATCAACATAATATTACTAATACCAATAACTCCTGCTAATAAAGTACCAATACCAACTATCCAAACTAAAATTTCTATTCCCATAAACAAGCCACTTAACTTATTATATTCTACAGCCATATTCCAATGACCAATAGCTTTCATATCGTCGGGTGCAATTTTATGACGTTCTTTTAAAATTGCCATTACTTTTTCTTCTGATTGCTCAGCCGGAATATTATCTTTTGATTTAATAGCAAACCAACCTACTACATCTCCATAGTTAAAAGCATTCTGAAACGTACTAAAAGGAATATTTATTCTTTGAGCTTGCTGCCTTCCTTCATTTCCTCCTGCAGATGGAGAGGTAACTCCTACCACTCTAAAGTAAACTCCATTCACACGAATGTATTCGCCAATCACTTTTTCATCTTTTTTAAAAAGCATTTCAACGACTCTTGGCCCTATCACACAAATTTTTCTTTTTTCGATAATATCTAAATCATTAATAAACCGACCTTGTCCTAATTTAATATCAGAAATTCCAGTAATATTTGGATAACAAGCCTGTATTTCACAAGCAGCTGTTTTTAGACCACGTAATACATTACTCGCTCCTTCGTGTCCACCTAATTGATTTAAAGGAGAAACAACATCCAATTCAGGTAACTGTTTTAATGCTTCTGCATCTGCCAACGTATAATTAAATCCACGATTAGGCTTCATACCTTTATAAGCCTTTGTAGTTTGCTGAGCCCATACAAAAAAACTATTAGTTGCTGTTCCTGCAAATTCTTTTAAAATACCATTACGTAAACCATTACCCGAACCAAGCATAATTACCAACATAAAAATACCCCAAAACACACCTAACATCGTTAAAAATGTTCTGAGTTTATTTTTGCGAATGGTTGCAAAAATCTCTTGCCAATTATCTCGTTCAAATATCAAATTAACTTTCTCTTAATGCTGTTATGGGTTCAACTTTTGCAGCCTTGATTGCAGGGAATAAACCCGCTAATGCTCCAGCTACAACTATTAATACTACTGCCGTAATTGCAATAGACAAATCGACATCTGGGTTTTTAAAAAAATCACCTTCTAACCCAAAATATTTTATTAACTCAACCAAACCAATACCTAACATCAATCCAATATAACCAGCAATAGAAGTTATAAAAATAGATTCTTGAATAATTAAAGATACAATGGACCAAGGCGAAGCACCTAAAGCTTTACGAACACCAATTTCTTTTGTGCGCTCTTTCACAACAATCATCATAATATTACTCACTCCTACAACACCTGCTATTAAAGTAAATACACCAATAATAAATACAAATATTTTTATGCCATCCAACATTCCCATGATACGTTTATACTCTACATTATTATTAAAGACACCAACCGCATTCATATCCAAAGGATTAAAATGGTATTTTTTAGCTAAAGCATTTCTAATAGTTGTAACCATTTGATTACTGTATTCTGTACTAACTGTTCCTGTACTTGCCCAAATTACATTTACATTATCCTTTCCATTATATATTCTTTGAGCCGTTAATAAAGGGATATAAATTCGATCGTTGTCGCCCTTACCAGGGTCGTTGAATACACCTACTACTTTATATTTAGTTCCTGATACATCAATAAATTTATCAATAGGATCTTCCGTTTTAAATAAAGCATCTCTCACTGGAATTCCAATAACACAGACTTTTCTAAAATCATTAAAATCATTTTGATTGATAAAACGTCCGGATATGATTTTTGCTTTTTCTAATAAATTATGATCAGGGGCGCAAGAACGCACTGTAAAACCAGCATGTTCATTTTTATAAGACAAAACCTTTCCAGCTCTTCCATCATAAACTGCCGAAGCATGATCTACGCCATCTACGGCATATTTAACATAGTAATAATCTGAATTTGTTAATTGAATATTTTTTCCAGGTTTATAACCTTCATATGCCATACTTGTTTGTCCGCCATCAATCCAAATACTATTGGCAGCATCATTACCAAATTGCGATTGCGCTCCATTTCTTAATCCTTGACCAGCAGCTAATAAAACAATCAAAATAAAAATTCCCCACGCCACACTAAACGCCGTTAAAAAAGTACGGAGTTTGTTTTTATTAATTGTTCCTAATATTTCTTGCCACTTATCTAAATCAAACATAATTTTAAATGATAAGTCCGTCTTTTAATCTGATAGTTCTGTCTGTTAAAGCTGCAATATCGTTTTCGTGAGTTACCAAAACAATTGTTTTACCTTGCTGATGAATATCTTTAAAAATGTCCATTACTTCAATAGAGGTTTGAGAATCTAAAGCTCCTGTAGGTTCATCAGCAAAAATAACTTTTGGATTTCCAATTAATGCACGAGCAATGGCTACACGTTGTTTTTGTCCACCACTCATTTCGCTTGGTAAATGATGTGCCCAATCTTTTAAACCAACTCTATCTAAATATTCTAAAGCTTTTATATTTCGTTCTTTACGAGATACTTTTTGATAATATAAAGGCAAGGCCACATTTTCCATGGCATTTTTAAATGACAATAAATTAAAGGATTGAAATACAAAACCTATAAACTGATTACGTAACTGAGCCGCCTTCGTTTGCGACAAATCTTTAATCAAAGTATTATTAAGCATGTAGGTTCCAGAATCATAATTATCTAAAATTCCCAAAATATTTAATAAGGTTGATTTTCCTGAACCCGAAGATCCCATAATAGAAACAAACTCCCCTTCTTTGATATGCATATCAATTCCTTTTAATACCTCAAAAGACGTATTATTTAATTTATAAGCTTTGCGTATTTGCTCTAGTTTTATCACGAACTAAAAGTAGCGATATAAAGCAATACAAAAGCTACCGCTTATGACGAAAAATAGTCGTTTATGGATTTGTTTAACCGCAAGAGGGTAAAGTTTTTTCGCAGAGAGGGCAAGAAAATAAAATTGAACCTAAAAAGCTTAAACAACTCTTCTCTTCAAATAAAAGTTGGTTACTAAACTCATCAAAATATAAAGTATAATGATTAGAGGGATACCAACGTATTGCAAAGTAATAAGAAGTAATAAACTTAATCCTAAAAACGAATAACGAATTCTATTTCCTCGCCAAGAGAAATTACGGAATTTTAAAGCAAATAGAGGGATTTCGGATATTAAAAGTAAACTAAAAATAATTGTTACAATAATTAAAACATAAGGATTTAACACAAAACTGATATCATTATGTTCGGAAATTAAAGGAATTGAACAAATAAAGATAGCATTAGCAGGAGTTGGAACCCCTATAAAAGAATCCGATTGACGATTATCATTATTAAATTTCGCTAAACGGATAGCAGAAAATACTGGAATTAAAAAAGCTGAATAAATAACATATTCAGGCAAAATCGTTCTTTCATTAGTTACTCCATTTACTGATAAAGGCGGATAGATGGTCCATCCTTCAGAAGATAATCCATCAATACCATAAACTAAAAGCCCCATGAAAATTAACTTAAACATTACAAACCCAGGCACTACTCCAAAAGTTACCATATCCGCTAAGCTATCTAAATCTTTACCAATGGGAGATGCTACTCTTAATAAACGAGCTGCAAAACCATCAAAAAAATCGAAGATAGCGGCTAAACCAACTAAATAAGCCGAATACACTAAATTGCCTTCAAAAGCCTGAACAATAGCTAAACAACCGCACAATAAATTACAGCAGGTGATAGCATTTGGGATATGTTTTTTAATATTCATTTTACGGTGTAAATATATATAAATTAAATCGTTTGTATATTTACAAAAGATGTTATTCAATTCACTCATATTTTTAGTGTTTTTGCCAATCGTATTTACTGCGTATTGGCTAACTCCTGCAAAACATCGAAATCTATTTTTATTAATAGCCTCTTATTATTTTTACTTTTCTTATAATCCTTGGTTTCTGCTATTGTTAATTGGCACATCAGGTCTGGATTTCTATTTAGCAAAAGCTATTTCCAATTCCCAAAATCAAGCTAAACGCAAAACACTTTTAGTTTTAAGTATCATTAGTAACATCGGTGTATTATTTGCTTTTAAATACTTTGTCTTTTTTTATAATTCAGGTCTTTCTTTATTCTCAAATAATCCACAATTACTTTCCAACTTTATCATTCCAGCGGGACTTTCTTTTTACACTTTTCAATCCATTAGCTACACTATTGATGTATATCGCAATAAATACAAAGCCGATGATACCTTAAAAGATTTTTTATTATACGTGTCCTTTTTTCCACATATGGTAGCTGGCCCAATTGTGCGGCATCACACCTTAATGCCGCAATTAAAAACAATCCATTATTTTAAAGATATTGAATGGGGTAATGCTTCGAAATTAATCATCTGGGGATTCTTTAAAAAAATGGTGATTGCTGATAATATTGCTTATTTAGTCAATCCTGTGTTTAACAACTTACCAAACGATTTTAACTCTATTGAATTTATCATCATCGGCATTTTATTTTTAATTCAGTTGTATGCTGATTTTTCAGGTTATTCCGACATCGCCATTGGAGTAGCCAAACTCTTCAAAATCAATTTAAATATTAACTGGAAACGACCTTTATTATCCAAATCAATTACCGAATACTGGCAAAGGCATCATATCAGTTTAACTAGTTGGTTTAAAGAATATGTTTACATCTCTATTGGCGGAAATAGAGTTAGTACGACGAAGTGGATATTCAATATTTTAATGGTTTTTTTATTAAGTGGATTATGGCATGGTGCAAATTTTACTTTCATTATTTGGGGTTTACTAAATGGTTTATTTTATTTATTAGAACACATTCCAACTAAACAACATATTAAAATACCTAGCCTCTTAAAATGGATGTACACTCTATTTTTTGTGTCTATTTTCTTTATTGCGTTTAGAGCAAATAATATCCATAATTTAACCTTTATTTATCAAGAAATTTTCATTCACTTTAATGTCACAAATGGTTTAAATCACTTGTTTGCATTGAATGATAGATTATTTTTTGTTGCGTTAACCTTTGTATTAGCAATATTATTTATAAAGGAAATTCAAGAAGAATATACGCTCTTAAAACTATCTGATTTTAAAGAAAATTATTTAGCACCTACTTTTTATATTGTTATACTTTGTCTTATTTTTTGTTTAGGTAATTTTAATGCCAACAGCTTTATTTATTTTCAATTTTGATTAAAAAAATAATCATATATATAATCGCGATAGTTTGTATACTTTTTGTTTACAGGGCATTTTTGTATGCCGGTATTAAAAAAAACAAACAAGGTATTTTCAACAAATACAATGAACTATTTTTAAAAGAAAGTAACACATACGATGTATTATTTTTAGGTTCATCGAGAGCTGAAATGCACTTTGAACCCAAAACATTTGATAGCATTACACATTTAAATAGTTTTAACCTTGGTGTAAGTGGTGCTTCTTTAAGAGTAAACTATACGTTATTAAAAACGTATTGCCATCAACATCAAAAACCTAAGCACGTAATTTTAAACATAGATTACTTTTCACTTAAAAGCGATATCGACATGCTAAATGACTTTCCTCGGTATTTTCCATATCTAAAAAATAAATACCTAAGAACAGAACTCAACAACATAGATTCCAGATTTAATTCATTTTATTACAATCCATTTCACTCATTACCGTTTACGCAGATAGAATATTTAAGTACATCGCTTCATGGTTGGTTAGATATTCCTGGCAAATACGACACACTAATGTATAAAGGATTTCAAACGGCTGCAGCAAATGAGCGTGGGCAGCTTTCTGAAGGAACACCTATTTATTCGTTTATAAGCAAAAAAAACAGAAACTATCTCGACTCAATTATTGCGTTTTCTAAAAATAATCATATAAGCCTCACGCTAGTAACCACTCCTATTTACGGTGGAGGTTACCATCAAGTGATAAACAAACCTAACCTTGTTAATCAACTACATAATGTTGCTTTCATTAACCATATCCCGTATTTTGACTATACAGATTCGTTAAAATTTAGCGATTCTACCTTATTTTTTGACAATGAGCATCTTAACTTTGTAGGTGCTAAAAAATTTAGCACAAGTTTTTCTGGTGTGTTCCATAATATTATGGCTCAAAACACGTTATTTAACAAATAAATTCATTATTTTTAAAGGTCAATTAACGTATGCGTATTCTTTCAAATAAAGTTCTAATTATTCTATTCATCCTATTAGGTACCGCTTTTTCATTTAAAGCACAAGTTGCCAAGTATAGTAATGAGTTCTTAAGTGTGGGCGTAGGTGCTCGTGCTTTATCAATGGCTAATGCTAATGTGGCATCTGTAAATGATGTGACGGCGGGTTATTGGAATCCAGCAGGTTTAAACCTTCAAAAAAGTAATTTACAAGTAGGATTAATGCATGCCGAATATTTTGCTGGTATTGCTAAATATGATTTTATTGGAGGTTCTAAACGTTTGGATAGTAACAGCGTAGCTGGAATTACCTTTATTCGTTTTGGTGTAGATAATATCCCAAACACTACCGAATTAATAGATGCAAATGGAAATGTAGATTATTCTCGCTTAAAATCTTTTAATGCAGTGGATGTGGCCGTTTTATTATCCTATGCCCGCGATATGGCAAAAATTAAAGGTTTGAAAATTGGAGTTAATGCTAAAATCATCCGTCGTAAAATTGGAGATTTTGCTGGCGCTTGGGGATTTGGATTAGACGCTGGTGCTATGTATGATTACAAAAAATGGCGTTTTGCAGCAATGGCAAGAGATATTACTGGAACCTTTAATGCATGGAGTTATAATTTATCTGATGATATGAAACAAACTTTTGCAGTAACAGGTAATGAAATTCCTGCTAACTCTGTAGAAGTAACTGTTCCTCGATTGATTTTAGGAGTTACAAGAACTTGGTACGTTTGGAGTGACCGTGTTTCAATTGGTGGCGAATTAAATTTCATAAACACCTTTGATGGAAAACGTAATACGGTTATCAAAACAAATGCGTGGAGTATGGAGCCAGCTTTAGGACTAGAAGTAGGCTACAAAAACTTTATCTTTTTAAGAGGTGGTATTGGAAATATTCAAAAATCGAAAAATGTTGTAGGAACTGATGTTACAACTGTTCAGCCAAACATTGGCGTAGGAATTAAATACAAAATATTTGCATTAGATTATGCTATGACAAATATTGGGAATGTATCAACGTCTCTTTACTCTCATATTTTTACTGTAAAAATTGACATTAATAAAAAGATAGTTAAATGATAAAACGTTTATTCGCTTTATATTTTTTAATATGTATCACAGCTAATTTAGTTGCACAAAAGTATGGCAACGAATGGATAAATTATACTCAAAAACACTATCGTATTAGTATTCCCACTACTGGATTATATAGAATTGATTATTCAACATTAATTAATGCAGGTATCCCTTTAGCATCTATTAATCCCAAAAACTTTCAGTTATTTATTAAGGGAGAAGAACAATACATTCATATAAACGGCGAAAGTGATGATGTATTTAACCCAAGTGATTATATAGAGTTTTATGCAAAAAAAAATGATGGGGTATTTGACTCTTTAGCCTATACTAATATCAACCGACTACCTAATCCTTACATCGCTTTATTTAACGATACTAATGCGGCTTTTTTAACTTGGAACAATTCCATTAGTAATAAAAGAGTAACTCCAGAAACAGACGTTAATTTTTCGGGTTATACTCCTGCTAATTATTTTTATTCAGAAAAAGTAGATGCTTACACAAATAATTATTCCCAAGGAAGAACCGATTATGATGGAATTTATGATCCAAGATACATTAAAGCAGAAGGATATGGTAAAACCATTTACAAAGGCAATACTGCTCAAACAAATTTTGGCAGTTTAAACATTTATCAATCTTCAGCTCTACCCGTTTTTATCAAAACACACTACTCTGGTTCCAGTGCCGAATATAATCCTAGCATTAGCTTCGACCATCACATTAAACTAGAATATCAAAACAATGTAGGAAACTTTATTACAATTCACGATACAACATTCTACGGCATTAATCAGATATATGTTGACAAGCAAATCACCTCTGATCAATTACAGAACTCATCTTCGATAAGAGTCAATAGTTTTAATAACAGTTCTATAATTACAAACAATTCTACAAACATCCATTACATCACTATAAAATACCCTCAAATACCTGATTTTTCAAACTCCTCCGAACAACATTTTTTTGTAAATAATGCACCAGGTTCCAAAAGTTTTTTAGATATACAAAATGTAAACGTTGGTTCTTCTCAAGTTTTATTATATGATTTAACCAATCATAAATATATATCCACAGTTGTTTCAGGAAATAATGTAAAATGTTTGATTCCTAATTCTCTTTCTCAAAAAGAATGTTTCCTTACCACAAGTGCAAATGTTTACAATGTAACTTCTTTATTGCCAGTTAATCAAACAGGTTTTTTTGTAAATTATAAAACAACCAATTCAGATTCTGCCTTTGTGATTATCACTCATCAAAGTTTATTAACGCCCGCAAACGACTATAAAACATATAGGCAAAGTATTGCCGGAGGCTCCCATCATGTCATCTTAGCTGAAATTAGCGACCTTTACGATCAGTTTGCTTATGGAAATGTTAAAAACCCATTATCTATCAAAAATTTCTGCAGATATTTAAGTGATAGCTTACCTGCTCCTCCAAAATATTTATTATTAATTGGTAAGTCTATTAAACAAACTTTAGTAGGAAGTAGCTCCTCTAATTGGGATGCTTGTAAAATACCTACAATGGGAGTTCCTCCATCTGACAATATTTTAACATCTGGCATACATGGTTCCAACTCTAGTACACCATTTATTCCAATAGGTCGTATTTCTGCAAATAATGATAATGATGTTACAAATTATTTAAACAAAGTTATATCTCATGAAACACATCCCGTTCATGGAATATCTACTACACAACCTGAAGATTGGCATAAACGCGTATTGCATTTTAGCGGAGGAACTGATGCTTTTCAACAAAATCAATTTCAACAATATCTTCAAAATTTTGCTAATATTATAAAAGACACCTTGTATGGCGCCAAAGTTTTTAATTTTCAAAAAACTACAACGGCTCCCATTCAAATCACTATCAGTGATTCTGTTGCTCAATTAATTAATTATGGCACATCATTAATTACATTTTTTGGTCATGGCTCTGTAACCGGATTTGACCAAGCTATTGACGATCCAACGGCATATAACAATAAAGATAAATATCCATTGTTTTTAGCTAATTCATGTTACTCAGGGGATATTCATCTTCCTGGTGGAAATAGTACTAGTGAAAAATTTACGTTAATACATGAAAAAGGAAGTATAGGATTTATAGCATCTTCTTCAACAGGACTTGTAGGTCCATTGAATAATTACTCTCACAATATATACAAATCTTTAGGACATGAAACCTATTATAAAGGCGTTGGAGATGCTATTAAAAACACTTCATACAAAGGCTCTCTTACGGGCGGTCAACTACAAGAAATTACTAGTTTAGAAATGACTTTAGAAGGAGACCCTTCTATAAAAATAAATGCCTTTGCAAAACCTGATTACGAAATTAAAAACACTTACGTTTCATTAGATCCGATAACTTATGTTGACTCAATTGGAGTTATCATTAATATAAAAAATAATGGTAAAGCAATTTTAGATTCATTTGTAGTAAAAACAGAACGTTATTTTCCTAGTGGAGATTCGATAACATACTATCATAAAGTTAAGGCTCCAAATAATAATAGCACACTCAAATTTTTTATCTTAAAAGATTTCGAAAATGGTGTTGGATTAAACCGCTTTAAAATAAAGATTGATCATTATAACGAAATAGACGAATTATCCGAAACAAATAATTCAACAACAGGTACTGTTGATATTTTTATTTCAGGAGGAGATATTATTCCTGTGTATCCAAGCCAATATGCCATTATTCCTAGTGTTCCACAAATTACTTTAAAGGCATCAACAGCCGATCCCTTTGCAGTGAGTGCAAATTACAGAATACAACTTGACACAAACGACACTTTTACAAATCCAATTAATTCTACTATTGTTACTAGCTCAGGTGGTGTTATAGAATGGACTGTGAATTTACCTTATGCGGATAGTACCGTATATTTTTGGAGAATTACAAAAGATTCCATTTTACCAACTGATAATTTGAAATGGAGAGAAAGCTCTTTTCAAACAATTCCAGGAAAACATGGTTGGGCTCAGGCACACTTCCATCAATTTAAAAACGACAAATATCAATTTGTAAATTATATGAAACCCCAGAGACAATTTGGTTTCATTAACAACACAATTAGTATTAATTGCAAAAACGGATATTCCAGCTCTGATTTGATGGGCATACAATATTCTCTCAATACAACCCTTGAATCAAATTGGCACTTTGCATTTAATGGCTGGTCAATTGCCGTTTTTGATTCTATTTCCATAAAACCATGGACTTCATCCCTACCAAATGCTCCAGCCTTTACTCCAACTTATTCAAACTGTTTAGCATTTGCTAATGAAAATCGTGCGTCTTTTGATTTTGGACAATCCACTTATTGTGGGCCCGCCTCAACTTGGCAAACAGATTTAGAAAATTTCTTAAATAATATTCCTGTAAATAATTACATTTTAGCGTATAGTAGTGATGCCCATTATGCAAGCACCTATAACATTGCCTTGTATCAAGCGTTTGAAAGTTTTGGTAGTGCCAGTATCAGAACAGTATCTGATTCTCTACCAATGATTATTTTCGGCAAGAAGAGAAGTGTTGCATTAATAGGTAGTGCTTCTGAAGTAATTGCAGCATCTCCAACTACAACTATTTCATTAACAGACACCATTACTACCAAATGGGATAATGGATTTATTGTATCTGAAATTATTGGCCCAACCACAAAATGGAATAGCTTACATTGGAAATACACTACACAAAATACCACCAATGATAGCCTCGCTTTAAAAATTGTGAGGATTAAATCTAACGGCAGTATCGATACATTGCCAACCATTTTCTATAAAAATAATTTTGATGTCTTAGACTTATATAATTATATAGATGCTTCTATTTATCCGAAAATAAAATTAGTAGCATTTATGAGTGATAACGCACTACATATTACTCCGCAATTAAAGAAATGGCAAGTGCTTTACGATCCTATTCCTGAATGTGCTATTAATCCTAAAAAAGGATTCACCAATAATTCGAGCTTACAAGCTATTCAAGAAGGAGATAACTTAATAGTTCATTTACCTATTGAAAACATAGGTACAGAGCCATTTAATGATAGTTTAGTTGTAACTTATTGGTTAGAAGATGCCAATAGAATTACACATGCAATTCCTCAAAAATTAAAAGCTAATCCATTTGTTTCAGGTCAAGTCATTATTGATACCATTAAATTTAATAGCCACAATTATCCTGGTTTTAATTATTTATGGATAGATGTAAATCCTGAATTAAACTCAAAATATCAATTAGAACAATATCATTTTAATAATATTGCTCGTATTGGATTTAACGTTAATAAGGATAATATTAATCCTTTACTAGATGTAACTTTTGATGGAACGCATATTTTAAATGGAGATATCGTTTCTTCAAAACCACATATCCTAGTTACATTAAAAGACGAAAACAAATATTTAGCATTAAACGATACTTCAAACTTTAATGTTTTTATAAAATATCCTAATCAATCTACAGAAAAGCGATTGTATTTTAGTAACGCGCTGCAATTTACGCCTGCTCAATTACCTAATAATTCATGTAAGATAGAATGGAAGCCTGAATTTGCAGAAGATGGCAAATATAAACTAATAGTTCAAGCGGCAGACAGAAGTAAAAACGTTTCTGGATCAGTAGATTATAATATACAGTTTGAAATTGTGAATAAACAAACTGTAACAGAAGTATTAAACTACCCTAACCCATTTAGCACGTCAACACGATTTGTTTTTACTTTAACAGGAAATGAAATTCCTGATGTATTTACCATTCAGATTATGACCATTACTGGAAAAGTTGTAAGAGAAATAACTAAAAACGAATTAGGTAATTTACACATTGGAAGAAATATAACAGAGTATGCTTGGGATGGAAAAGATGAGTTTGGCGACAAGCTTGCAAATGGCGTATATTTATACAAGGTTATTACCCGACATAATAATGAGTCAGTAGAAAAAAATCAAACTGAAGCAGACTCTTTCTTTAAAAAAGGTTTTGGAAAAATGGTGATTATTCGATAATTAACTTTTCTAAAATTTTATCTTTTACCAAAAATGTTTCTACTATTTTAGAAGATTGTTTTAAAATAGTTTCCTGTGTCTTCAAATCAAGTCCTAATAGTTTTACTGCTTTTTCATTTGCTTGTTCTATCGTAATGTCTTCTGAAATAAAAAGAGCATCACTCAATTTTTGAATTTTCAATCCTCTGTCTTTCAGGGTTCCAAGCTCTTCTACGATCCAACTTAAAGCAAAAAACGAATCGTGGTCAAACTCAATGATAGAAGTGTTTTTAGGCCTTGATGGCAATACATTATAGGGAGATTTCAAAATATTCTTTGTCAAATAATTTATTTGAAATTTCGTTTTTTTAGTTGATTTTTTTAGCTGAACTAAGCCATTTAACGCTTGCGCATAAATACTTAACCATCTCAATTTACGACGTAATTCATGGATTTCTTCTTCAATTTTAGTGAATTGATAGTTAGATTTTTTCGCAAATTGCAAAATAGCATCTATTTCATCAAGCATAGAATATTTCAAATCATCTAGATAACCATGATTATATTCCACATCAAATTCACTCAATTTATAATCAAACGAATGTAACTTGTCATTAAACCATTCTTTTTCAATTAATCGACGGTTACATTTTTCAAGATAATTAGCAGCATGAATCGTGAAATATTTAACCACCTCATTAGTAACTTTTTTATTGAGCTTGAGCTCATTTTCAAGAGAAGCATATTGGTCTATTTCGCCAAATAAATCTTCAAGTTTTTTAAATCGCTTGTTCCATTTTCCAAATAATTTTTCATCAAAGGCATTATCATGTAACCTAGTTAAAGCTTCTAACATAAACAATGTGGTTCTTATATGGTTTTTATACAACCATAAAGCTGGATTTTTTTGCTTTGAAGACTTAAGCAATAAACCTTGCAATTGAGCACTATAAAATAAAAATGGATTAAAATCTTTTGACGTCATAATTTTATAATTAATGGGTAATGCTATAATATCAGAAGCCTAAAAGCAAAAAGAATAATCACTAAAAACAAGCTTCCTTATACATTAAAGCTAGCAAAAAAAATACCATTCCGCAAGCCTTCCTGTTTTGGGTTTTTTAGTATCTTTGCCCCCTATGGAAAAAAGAGTAAGATTACGTTTTGCGCCAAGTCCAACTGGCGGGTTACACATGGGCGGTGTTCGTACCGCTTTATTTAGTTATTTATTTGCCAAAAAACATGGCGGTGATTTCGTATTACGTATTGAAGATACCGACCAAACACGTTATGTTAATGGCGCTGAAGAATATATTATTAACGCCTTAAAATGGTGTGGTATTGAACCTAACGAAGGTGTTGGGTTTGGTGATGGTCCTTATGCGCCTTATCGCCAAAGCGAAAGAAAAGAATTAGGTATTTACAAAAAATATTCTGACCAATTAATTGCATCTGGTCATGCCTATGTTGCTTTTGATACATCTGAAGAATTAGATGAAATGCGTAAGCGTTTAGAGGCTGCTAAAGTAGTGGCACCTCAATATAATGCCATTACTCGTCAAAATATGCGTAACTCACTAACGTTACCTGAAGACGAAGTGAAAAAATTAATGGATAGCGGAGCGCCTTATGTCGTTCGTTTAAAAGTTCCTCGCAACGAAGAAATTCGTTTTCATGATATTATTCGTGGGTGGGTGACTGTAAACTCAAGTCAGGTTGATGACAAAGTATTGTTAAAATCGGATGGGATGCCAACGTATCATTTAGCGCATATTGTAGATGATATTGAAATGAAAATTTCTCATGCTGTGCGTGGCGAAGAGTGGTTGCCAAGTGCTCCATCTCATATTTTAATTTACCGTTATTTAGGTTTAGAAGAAGATATGCCAAAACTGGCTCACTTACCTTTGATTTTAAAACCAGATGGAAACGGGAAATTATCTAAGCGTGATAAATCAGGCTTACCAATGTTTCCATTAGATTGGTATGATGAACGCACAGGAGAAAAATATGTTGGGTACAGAGAATCTGGATTTACACCAGATGCTTTTATCAATATGTTAGCGCTGTTAGGGTGGAACCCTGGTGATAATCGCGAGATTATGAGCAAAGAAGAATTAATTGCTAACTTCTCTTTTGAACGCGTAAATAAATCGGGAGCTAAATTTGACCCTGAAAAAACAAAATGGTTTAACCAACAATATTTAAGAATGCAAACAGATGAGCAATTAGCGGATTCTGTTATGCCTTTATTAGAAGCCAAAGGAATTAAAAAGGATAAAGCGTTTGTTGTTGAATTTTGCCGTTTAGTAAAAGAGAAAGCACATTTTGTAACTGAGTTTTATGATTTAGGCTCTTACTTTTTTGCAGCTCCAACAAGCTACGATGAAAAAGTAATGGCTAAAAAATGGAATGAAAACTCAAAAGCAACTTATACTAAATTAACTGAAAAATTAACTGCTTTAGATAATTGGACAACTACAAGCATTCATGATTTATTTGCTGCTGCTGAACCTGAATTAGGGAAAATTGATATGCAATTAGTTCGTGTATTAACAACTGGTGTAGCTGGCGGAGCTCAATTATTTGATATGTTAGCTTTATTAGGGAAAGAAGAAACGATTGCTAGATTAAATACAGCTTTAAGTCTACAAAAATAATGTCACATCGAGCGTAGTCGAGATGCATTAAATAGTTCTCGACTACGATCGAACTGACAACAAATAAAATGGAATTATACACTGACGAATATTTTATGAACGAGGCATTGAAAGAAGCTCGCAAAGCTTATGATGCCGATGAAGTTCCAGTAGGTGCAGTCATTGTAGCCGACAATAAAATAATAGCTAGAGCACATAATTACACTGAACGATTAAATGATGTAACTGCTCATGCCGAAATGCAAGCCATTACATCAGCCGCTAACGCCATTGGAGGGAAATATTTAAATGATTGTACTTTATATGTAACACTAGAGCCTTGTTTAATGTGTGCTGGTGCTTTACATTGGAGCCATATCACTAAAATTGTATTTGGCGCAAGTGATGATAAAAAAGGATATAGTAAAATCAATCAAACGGTGTTACATCCAAAAACAACTGTGGTAAAAGGAATTTTAGAACAAGAGTGTTCAATCATATTAAAAGATTTTTTTGCATTAAAAAGAAAGTCTTAATTACATAGAATGACGACAATAAAATACTTTTCTTTAATATTTACTGACTTTTTAAGAAAAATAAAACTCATACAAAATTTCGCAATAACACTTGCGATATCTAAGAATGAGTTTACAAGCCAATTAAATAAAATAACTGAAGAATCAGAGTTTAGACTATTCGAACATTTTATCACTAACGACAAAAAATTTATCGGAAAAATATCAGATGGATGTTTAAAAATTAGTCCTAAAAAAAGATTTTTTGATTTTTCCCTTTCATATCTATCAAATTATAATGGCCATTTTGTTTCAAAGGACAATTCCGTGTTATTAAATGGAGAAATTAGAACTTTAAACTCAAAATTTATATTCATTTCAAGTTTCATAATTTTGATTTTTTATAGCTACTTTATTGTATCTGCTCTATTTAACATGGAATTTCTCGCTGCTCTTTTCTTATTATTTCATTGTTCTATTTTATTTGGAATAAGTTATTTCTTTCTAAGAAACAGCGTTACGAAATGTAAATATATTTTAGAAGAAGAATTAAATAATATCACCAAAGAGTAATCCTTTTCTAAGGATTCGTATATTCGTACTTTATTCGTAATATATCATGAATTTAGATTTAAAACATAAACAAGCGATTGTATGCGGAAGCACACAAGGAATTGGAAAAGCTATTGCTTTAGAACTAGCAAACTTAGGCGCCAGCGTCACTTTAATTGCTCGTAACGAAGAAGCCTTAAAAGCTACAAAAACAGAATTAAGTACTTCAGCTGGTCAGTTGCATTCTTATTTATGTGTTGATTTTAGTAAACCTGAAGAATTAAAACAAATTGTTGAAGCGTATTTACAACGCCAACCAATCGTACATATTTTAGTAAATAATACTGGTGGTCCAGCTGCTGGCCCTGCACACTTAGCTAAAACAGATGAGTTTTTATCTGCATTTAATAATCACCTAATTTGCAATCATATTTTAGCACAGGCTTGCATTGAAGGTATGAAGAATGCAAAATATGGTCGTATCATTAATATCATTTCCACATCTGTTAAACAACCTTTAGCAAACTTAGGAGTGTCAAATACCATTCGTGCTGCTGTTGCTAATTGGGCGAAAACTCTAGCAGGTGAATTAGGAAAATTTAATATTACCGTCAATAACGTTTTACCTGGGGCAACTTCAACGGTTCGTTTAAAATCGATTATCGAAAACAAATCTACTAAAACTGGCCATGCTTTAGATGCTGTTACCAACGAAATGATTTCTGAAATCCCCATGGGTCGTTTTGCAGAGGCTTCTGAAATAGCAAATGCAGTAGCTTTTTTAGCATCGCCAGCGGCATCATACATCAATGGCATTAATTTACCAGTGGATGGGGGAAGAACAGGTTGCTTATAAGCCTCCTTTCTTAATAAAGAATCAACTTTTTATAGTTAATTCTTTGTGGTAATTTAACAGGATTAATAGGCAAAACCTTGCCTATTTCTCAACTTTTTAATATTATATTTGTTTCCATTTATTACCTGATTAGACTAAAATTATGAAGATTATTATACCAATGGCTGGAAAAGGAAAACGTATGCGTCCACACACGCTTACAGTTCCTAAACCATTAATTAACGTAGCTGGAAAACCAATTGTACAAAGATTAGTTGAAGATATTACTAAAGTTTGTGGTGAAAAAGTAGATGAAATTGCTTTTATAATAGGCCCAGACTTCGGAAAAGAAGTTGAAGAAAACTTAGTAAAGATTGCCCAATCACAAGGCGCTAAAGGAACTATTTGCTATCAAGAAAAAGCATTAGGAACAGCTCATGCTATTATGTGTGCTAAAGAAAGCATTACTGGCAAAACAGTTGTAGCTTTTGCAGATACATTATTCAAAGCTGATTTTGTAATGGACACTAACCAAGAAGGTGTGATTTGGGTTCAAGGTATTGAAGACCCTCGCCAATTTGGTGTTGTGAAAGTAAACGAAGCTGGTGTTATTACTGACTTTGTTGAAAAACCAGAAACCTTCGTTAGTAATTTGGCGATTATCGGCATCTACTATTTTAAAGATGGTGATAATTTGAAAAAAGAGTTACAATATTTATTAGACAATAATATTACTGAAAAAGGTGAATTTCAATTAACTAATGCTTTAGAAAACATGAAGCAAAAAGGAATTGCTTTTACTCCAGGTAAAGTAACTGAATGGTTAGACTGCGGAAATAAAGATGCCACTGTTTATACCAACCAACGTGTGCTAGAATTCATTAAAGGAAGCGCTGAATTAAAAGGAAAAAATATTGTGACAGAAAACTCTGTGATTATTGAACCTTGTTTTATTGGTGATAACGTCGTTATCAAAAATTCAATTGTTGGTCCACACGTTTCTATTGGGGCAAATAGTTCAGTTAATAACGGTGTTATTCATAACAGTATTATTCAAGCTAGTACAAAACTAAGCAACACAGTTATTTCAAATAGTATGATTGGCGAAGGAGCAGAAGTAAAAGGAAAGTCCTTAGACTTAAGCATGAGTGATTACACTACTCTTTCCTTATAATCTGAAAGATAATTATTGAAATTTAAATCCTACATATTTTTTCATGTCTTGATTTTGCCTTTGTTGGTAATGTTTACTTTGTCGTGTAAAACAAATAAGCAAACTAGCAAAACAGAAGAGTCAAAATCCAATGCAAAGGGTTTACCCGAAGAAGCTCAAGTAAACTTTACCTTTAATTTTATTGAAGGTTGTAAAGAAAGAATGAAAGGCAATATCGAAATTGCTGAAAATAGATTTAAAGAATGTTTGAGAATTGATCCTACATCAGCAGCTGTAAAATATGAATTAGGAAATATTTATCGCTTTAATGGATTATACGATAACGCTTTAAAATACGGTAAAGAATGTGCTAATGATGAACCTAAAAACGAATGGTATCAATTATTATACATCGAGTGCCTTCATAATAAACGTCAATACTTGCAAGCAGCTGAAGTTTATGCTCGTTTAGTAAAAAACTACCCTAATCGTCCCGAATTCCATGAAGGCTTAGCAGCTGAATATATGTACGGCGGCAACTACGAAAAATCATACAAAACATATGATGATTTGGAAAAAAAATTCGGACAAAACGAAGCCTTTACACTTAACAAAGTTAAATTACTAAAACAGCTAAAGAAAAATGATGCCGTAGAAATTGAATTGAAAAAATTAATTCAGTTAAACAAAACAGAGGCAAGATATTACACTTACTTAGCAGAATTTTATCAGGAAACTGGTCAGAATGAAAAAGCCATGGATACTTATAAAGAGATTTTAAAAGTAGATCCAAAAAATCCTATGGTTCATTTAGCATTAGCTGATTACTATAAAAGCCAAAACGATAAAGAGAATTTTTATAAAGAAGTTAAAATAGCTTTTGAAAACCCAGATTTAGACATTGACACGAAAGTAAAAATTCTAGCATCTTACTACGAATTATCTGATGTGAACGAAACCTATAAACAACAAGCCTTTGAACTTTGTGAAATCGCCATAAAACTCCACTCTACCTCTGCTGATGTTCATAGTATTTATGCAGATTTTCTTTTAAAAGACAAAAAAACAAAAGAAGCACATGACGAATATTTAAAAGCTACTAAAATAGACAAAAACCAATTTTCTATTTGGAGTCAATTGATGTATGTTGAATCTGAATTAAACGACTATGCTTCTTTAGAAATAAATAGTTCGGAAGCGATGGACTTATTTCCAAATAATCCTATTCCCTATTTCTTTAACGGTGTTGCCAATATCCAATTAAAAAAATACGAAAAAGGAATTGAATCTTTAGAAGATGGGATTGAGTTTGTTTTTGATAATAAACCATTACTACTTGAATACTATTCCAACTTAGGAAATGCTTATAATGCCATTAAAAATTATACAAAATCAGATAAAGCATTTGATGATGCTTTAAAAGTAAATCCAGATGATGCTTCTGTTTTAAATAACTACGCTTACTTTTTATCTCTACGAAAAGAAAAATTAGAAAAAGCAGAAAAATTTTCGAGACGAAGTAATGAACTTTCTCCAAATAATAGATCGTATATCGACACTTATGGATGGATTTTATTTCAATTAGGTAAATATTCAGAAGCAGAAACTTGGCTATCGAGAGCTGCTAAAATGGGTGCAAAAAATGCTGTTTTGATAGAACATTATGGCGATGTATTATACAAATTAGATAAAAAAGAGGAAGCATTAACTAACTGGAAAGAAGCTAAAGCTATTGGAGGTGGTTCGGAATACTTGGACAAAAAAATAGCAGACAAAAAATTAAATGATTAAAAAACAATCTATATCACTGTCATTCATCAGCATATCTATTATGTTGTTTTTTATGCTGTCTTGTAAATCCAAAAAAAATCTTCAGCAAACCAATACTAATCCTTTACAAACTGAAGATACAACTGGCAAATGCCGTTTAGGATTTAAAACGGCAAAAGTTTTATCTAAACATATTAAAGAAAGTGAATTAGCCTACGACTGGATTTATGCTAAGGCAGATGTTCAAACCTTAATTGATGGGGAGGACCATAATTTAGATATTAGAGTTAGAGGCAAAAAAGATAGCGCGATTTGGATTTCTATTCAAGCTGTTGGATTAATTGATATTGCCAAATTATTAATCACCAGAGATTCCGTGAAAATGGTGGTATATGTTAAAAAACAATATTTCAAAGGAGATTTTCATTATATCAACCAACTATTAAATGCCGACTTAGATTTTGACTTAATACAAGCTGCTTTATTTGGAAATAGCGCTGATTTTGATGACGATGATAGCAAAATGAAACCTGTTATTGACAGAGAAAATTGCCATTATTTGTTAAGTACCGAACGAAAACGCAAATTAAGACGTATAAACAGCGGACAAGACTCATTAAAACGTTCTTTACAAACCATGAGACTTAATCCTTCAACTTTTAAAATCATCAATAATAATTTTGAAGATGTATCTACAAATAGAAGCTTTTATGCCAAGTATGATAATTTTTTAGCTCAAGACTCTGTTTTTGCACCACACAATGTTAATATTGAGATAAGGGCAGAGAAGAAAATAGAGCTTAAAATTAACTATGTTCGCATAGAAATAAATCAGCCACAAAAATTAACACTGAATATACCAAAGAACTATGATCCAATTCCTATTAAAAAAGAAAAGCAATAGCATCATAATATGCCTTGTCTTATTTTTTATTAGTGTTTCTAGTCCCGTATTTTCTCAAACCAAATCACATCTTTCTCAAAAAGAATTACAGAGTAAAAAAAACAAGTTGAATGATGACATCAAACAACTCAACTCTCAAATTAGTAAAACGAAGGATAAGAAGAAATCACAAATAAATAACATCGTTATTATTAATACGAAGATTAAAGTTCGTGAAGAGCTTATTAGCACTATTAATAGCGAATTGGCTCAAATTAACACTAACATTAAAAAAAACGTAACCGAAGTAAATTCATTAAAAGCAAGCCTTGATAAACTAAAAAGCGAATACGCTAAGATGATTTATTTTGCGCAACGTAACCAAGACTCATATACTAAAATTATGTTTTTATTTTCGTCAGGCAACTTCAACCAGGCGTATATGCGAATGAAATATTTTCAGCAATACTCTGCTTTTAGAAAAAAACAAGCTAACGAAATTGTTGCTACACAATTAGTGCTAACCGAAAAATTAAACGAATTAGAGGCCCAGCGTCATGAAAAAAATGTATTGTTAGGAAATGAACAAGATGAAAAATTACAATTAGACGGAGAGAAACAACAACAAGAAATTGTATTAAGCGAATTACAACAACAAGAAAAAGAATTAAAAGAAGAGTTAGAAAAGAAAAAGCGTGATGCCGAGAACTTACAAATTGCTATTAAACGTTTAATTGAAGCAGAGATTAAACGTAAATTAGAAGAATCGGCTAAAATTGCTGCAGCTAAAGCCGCTAAAGCAGAGAAGGCTGAAAAAAATAAAACAAATAAAACTAAAACCGAGTCTAAAACTAAAACACCAGAAGCTAAAGCAACCTCTCCCGAATTAACAGCAGAAGCAGAAGCCGTGGGAGCAGATTTCTCGAGCAGTAGAGGCAAATTACCTTGGCCGGTAGTAAAAGGCGTTATTTGTCAACCTTATGGCGAATATGAACACCCTGCCATTAAAGGATTTATGATGAATAACAATGGTGTAGAAATTTGCGTTAACAAAGGCACTCAAGCTCGTTCTGTTTTTGAAGGTGAAGTAACCAGCATTGCCATTTCTCCAACAGGTGGTAAATTAATCATCATTCGTCATGGTGAATACCTAAGCGTATATAGCAATATTGGAGAGGTGTTTGTAAAACAAGGAGACAAGGTTAGTATCAAGCAAACTATTGGAACCATCTTAGATGAAGATGGCAAAACAAGTATGAACCTTCAAATTTGGAAGGGACAAAAAACCATGGATCCAAGTGGTTGGTTGTTTAATGCGAGATAACTATTTGTTTAACTAAAGTCAAAAATATATTGACAATAAAAAGCGAACCATCACTATCAAAAACCTAACAACATGAATTGTATTATAGTTGACGATAATAAAATGGCACGGACAGCCTTAAAAAAATTAATTGAACAAGTCGCTTTTTTAGAATTACAGGAAGAATGTGCTAGCTCAGTAGACGCATACAACTATCTTATAAAAGAAACAGTTGATTTAGTATTTTTAGATGTAGAAATGCCTGGTATGACAGGTATTGAACTAGTTAGGAATTTAGAAAAACGCCCCATTATTATTTTAATAACTTCAAAAACAGATTACGCTGTAGAAGCATTTGAATTAAATGTAGCCGATTATATTATTAAGCCTGTTACATTATCCCGTTTTATGGCGGCTGTGTCAAAGGCAAAAGAATTGTTTGAAATTAAAGGTCAAAAAATAGAGTTAAACGAAAAAGACAAAGAGTATATGTTTGTTCGTTCAAATTCTATATTAACGAAAATTAAAGTAAAAGACATTACATATATTCAAGCTTTAGGCGATTATGTAAATATTTACACTTTAGACAATCGTTATACTGTTCATATTACCTTAAAGGGTATGGAAGAAAAATTGCCGCAAGATAAATTTTATCGTTTACACCGTTCTTATTTAATTGCTTTAGATCATATCGACAAAGTAGAAGAAGGAACTGCCTTTATTGGCAAGCATCCTGTGCCAATAGGAGAGCAATATAAAAAAGAATTATTGAGAAAAATTAACTTGATATAATATCACCTATATTTTCTGGGCGAATAACTATACTTTTTTCCTCTTTACCGAATTTTAAAAAAACACCCTCCTCACAAAATTAACTTTGTGGTATACTATAAAGTTTAACCAATAAAAAAGGAGGGCCAAATGGAAACGCAAAGATTAAATCTATTTATTGTAGACGACAACAAATCAATGGTTGCTGCATTAAAACAATTTCTACAAAATAAATTTGGAGCTAATATTAACATTACTACTTTTTATGATGGAGAAAGTTGTTTAGCTAAAATTAATCAATATACAGATATGGTTATTTTAGATCATCATCTAAATGGCAAAAATGGTTTGGAAGTTTTAAAAGAGATAAAAGAAATAAATCCAAAAACGGAGGTGATCATGTTAAGTAGCAATGAGGATATTGCATTAGCCATTCAATCCTTCAGATCAGGAGCAAAAGATTACGTGATAAAAGGTCCTAGTTCTTGGAAACAACTAACAAAGCTAGTAAATCATGTTATTAGCGCGCCTATTAGAATAATTGTTAGAGAATTTGGCGTATCAAAGTTTATGGCCATATTTCTGGTAACATTTTTAACGATGGGGGCTATTGTGTTTTTTGCATTACAGAGCATGGCTCGTTAACAGCAGCATCAAAGTCTTTGTTAGTAGTTCGTATTAACAAAGACTTTGATGTTACTAAATTAAAAATTAAATTTAAGAGAATTTACAAATGAAAATTTCGTCTTCATCCATTATGCAATGAAAAAAATTTGGAACATAGGGATTAAAGTAAAAATAACTTTAGGTTTTACTTTTATATTAATTGTATTAATTAGTGTGCAGTATGGTCTAAACAAAAGTATTAGTAATGTTATTGCCTCACAAGAAGAACTTTTAAAAAGCACTAAATTATCCACCGAAATAGAATCTATTAAGTCATCAGTTTGTTTCTTTGAAAGTAAAGTAAAAGGTTATGTGCTTACTGGAAATGATAGCCTTTTAGAAAACAATGAAAAATATTTAAACGACATTGTTTCAAAATTTAGTGATTTGAAGAAGTTAGCACCTAACCCTGAACAAATTGTTGCTATAGATAAATTAGTAGGCTTATTAAATGATGAAATTGCGCTTACGGATGAAATCATGTTTCAATATCAAATTAATCCTAATAACTCTATTGAACTAATTAAATCTGATAAGGGAAGAGTATTACTAACCAACATTTTAAAAGAATTTCAAAAAATTCATGATATAGAGGAAGTTAAATACAAAGAAATTTTATCTAGAAATAAAAAAGACAGTGAGCTTGTAAAACAAATGGACGCCTCTGCTTATGTGTTTGCATTTTTATTAATAACCCTTTGTGTTTGGGTTTTATTTAGAGACATTAGTAAACGAGAGAGGCTTGAAAAAGAATTAATCATAACCCAGAAAAAAGCAGAACATGCTGCTGCCATTAAAGAGCAGTTTATGGCTAATATGAGTCATGAAATACGAACACCGCTTAATGCCATTATAGGATTTAACGCTCGCTTAAACAAAACCAAACTAGATGCAGAACAAAAAGAATATGCGGAAGCTGTTCAGAGTTCTGGCGAAAATTTATTAGCTATAGTAAATGACATTTTAGATTTCTCAAAAATTGAAGCTGGAATGGTGCGAATTGAAAAAATTCGATTTAATTTATCAAACCTCTTACAATCATTAATAACAATGTTTGTTGGACAGGCAAAAGAAAAACAAGTGAATTTAGAATTAAAAATTTCACAAAATGTACCTCAATTTATCTTAGGCGACCCAACACGACTAACACAAATATTAATTAATTTAATTGGCAATGCTTTAAAGTTTACAAACCAAGGTTCTGTTTGTGTTGAAGTAGATTTAATTTCGATACATGACAAAAATGTGACTATTATATTTAAAGTAATCGATACTGGAATTGGAATTCCTACTGAAAAAATGCCAGAAATCTTTGAGCGATTTACTCAAGCTAAATCAGATACATCTCGAATTTTTGGAGGAACTGGCTTAGGTTTATCTATAGCAAAAAAATTGGTCGAATTGCAATCAGGAACCATACAAGTAGAAAGCATTCAAGGTAAAGGTTCTGAATTTTCTTTTAATATTCCATACATAATTACTGAGGGTGAAGATAACGATTTGAAAAAAAATAACGACAACGATAAAAAAATAGAAATAACAGGTAACTTAAAAATACTAGTAGTAGAAGATAATATATTAAATCAAAAGCTAGCTAGTTTTATGTTAAAGGATTGGAAAATTGATTTTGATATTTGTGATAATGGCAAACTAGCAGTAGAAAAATTAAAATCAGAAAAATATAATCTAATTTTAATGGATATTCAAATGCCAGAAATGAATGGCTATGAAGCTACTGAGTATATTAGAAATCAGTTAAAATTAACAATACCAATTATTGCCATGACTGCCGACGCCTTACCAGGTGAAAAAGAAAAATGTATAGGTTTTGGAATGACAGATTATATATCAAAACCTATCAAAGCAATTGATTTAAAAAATCTAATAAATACATACATAAATATTGATTTATAAAAATTTAAACCTAGAAATCATGGTACATTATGATAAAGTAACTAATCTTGACTATTTAAATGAACTGGCAAAAGGTGATACAGCTTTTATTGCGGAAATGATTGCTATTTTTTTAGAAGAAAATCCCGAAGAAATAAAAACACTAGAAGCTGCAATACAAGAAAATCAGTTTGAAAACATCAAGTCAATCTCACATCACATGAAATCTACTATACCATTTGTGGGTATTGATTTATTAATTGGAGAAGATTTATTAGATATAGAAAAATTAGCTGCTGAAAAAACTGGACTTGATCATATAAAAATCTTGTTTGAAAATGTGAAAACCATTTGCGGAAAAGCTTACGACGAACTAAAACATTAAACTACTTAATTATGAAAACAGAGATTATATTGATAGAAAAAATCATGTCCATTACTTCGTTGATTAAAGAAAAACATCCTGAATTGATGAAGTTTATAGACGAAATGCCAGTTACCATACCTGATGAAAACAATCCTCAATTAAATTTACAAGCTTTAATAGGATATTACAATTCGTTAACGGATTTACTTAAGAAATATGAAATAGAACATCCTTCTTAGTCAAATATGTATTTTCAACAATTTTCATTAAAGCCTTATTTTATTAATAAAATAAGGCTTTTGTTATTATTAAAGTTATCCTAAAATAACATTTTGCCATTTCGGCTATTCAAAATCTGTTTTTACCGAATAGTAAAATATGTGCTTCTATTAAGCAATACATTTGTATAGGAAATAAATATTAACCATTAAAAAATAGAAATTATGAAAAATATAACAACAACTTTAGTAATATTTCTAATGACATTAGGATTTACTTCATCTGCACAAGAAATTACCTATCCTGAAAAATATGGAAACATCTTAAATTTAGGTGCAGGTATTGGTTATTATGGCTACGTCGGTCAAGCTCTTCCAGTTGGAATTATCAATTATGAGTTTGATGTATTTAAAAACTTTACGTTAGCGCCATTCATTGGAGCTTATCAATATCAAAGAAGCTACTATTGGGGTGATAAAGATACGCCCTACCGATATTATTACCACAAAACAGTTGTGGTTCCGGTTGGTGTAAAAGGAAGCTACTATTTTGATGAATTATTTAAAGCTAACTCAAAATGGGATTTTTATGCAGCAGGTTCTCTAGGTTTTGCTTTTAGAAATTCTGTTTGGGAAAGTGGATATTATGGCGACAGAGTAATTGCTAAAACAGCAAGTCCTTTATACTTGGATGCTCACATAGGCGCTGAATATCACATGACAAAAAAAACAGGCTTATTTTTAGATTTATCTAGTGGAGTATCAACATTTGGCTTAGCTGTTCATTTTTAATTAAATATAAAAAAAGAGTCATGGGAAATTTATTATATATCATCGCTGTTATTTTAATAATTGGATGGGCTATAGGTTTTATAGGATATCACATAGGAGGAATTATTCATATATTATTAATAATAGCTATCATTTCAGTAATCTTAAGAATAATAGAAGGCAAGAAACCAATTTAAAATTATAATTAACCTCTAAAATATAGGATATGAAAACTTTAAAAATAATCGCTATGGGAGTAATCATTTTACTTTCATTGAACACAAAAGCACAAGTGTCGGTTAATGTAAATGTAGGATCTCCTCCCCTTTGGGGACCTGTAGGATATACAACAGAGCGTTACTATTATTTACCAGACATAGAAGCTTATTACGATATTCAAACTTCTAAATTTATTTACTTTGGAAATGGCGTGTGGATTAGAAGTATTTACTTACCAAGAGCTTACAGAAATTATGATTTATACAACGGCTATAAAGTAGTAATCACAAATTACCGTGGAAATGCTCCTTATATTTATTTTAAAAATCATAAACTAAAATATGCAAAAGGGTACCGTGGCGGTCCTCAAAAAACAATTGGTAAAGGACCTGGTAAAGGGAATTTCAACAAACAAATGAATAAAGAGAATAAACAACATCAAAAACATCGAGGAGGAAATTCACACGGAAAAGGTGGAGGAAAGGGAAAGAATAAATAAATAGAGATTATCCAAAAAACACTGATTTTCTATCAGTGTTTTTTGGATTTATGACATTCTAAATGCCTTTTAATAATGTCAATCTATTTAATTGTTGGTTGACTTCCAACTAACTACTCGTGGGACATACAAAAAAGCAAAGCTTTTAAAACGGCTTTGTTACACAATAAATACTATTACTTACATATTTATTGGTATTTAGTTTAAAACGCGTTTTAATGTCCCCATGACTGGTTTATAATACGTAGATTTAACTATTACAAATTATTAGTGCAATACTATCAAAACTGCATGATAGTAAATTCATAAAAATGCGCTGACAATTCTAAACAAACAACCGAGAAAATAGCAATTAACAAATCTATTTCTCATCCATTGAAATTAACCATTCTTTTATTTCAACTAGCTATTAATAGGCGAACACTTATTAATAGTGATTTATATGTAAAAAGAATACAAACTAATGCGCAGACAACAAAAAATAATAAATGAATCTAATTAATACCAAAGTCAAAAAAACAATATTAACAGTTGTTCTAATAATTGCAGTTTCTGTAACTCTTGTCATCATTTTTATTTCTCCTATAGCTAAATACCTTGTAGAGAAATATGATGTAAAATATACTGGAAGAGAAGTCACTATGGATTATGCATATGTCAATCCTTTTACGGGATATGTTTACATGAAAAACGTAAAAATAAACGAACTTAAAAGCGACAGTGTTTTTATATCTTCAAAAGGATTGAGTGCTCGGTTTAATATGTTTAAGTTATTTGCTAAAACATACGAAATTAGTCATATTACACTAAATCAACCTATCATAGTCATTAGTCAAACCAATAAAGATTTAAATTTTGATGATTTAATTCAAAAATTCAAACCTAAGAAAACCTTATTTAAAAAAACTCCCCTTCATTTTAATATGCTTAATATGAAAATAAATGATGGTATTATTTATTATCGCGAAAATACATTTCCAATTAACTTATCAGTGATAAAAGTAAATATAGAAAGCAAAGGTTTAAAATGGGATATGGATACATTAAACGCCAAAGTGTCTCTATTGTCAGGTAACGGTCCGGGCGGTATTGATGGAAATATTACTATCAACTTAAAAAATTTAAACTACAAATTAGATGCTATTATTAACAAATTACAACTCCAATTTTTAGAACAATACTTTAAAAAAATGTCGAATTATGGAAGTTTTGAAGCCATACTAGATGCCAATCTTAAAACAACAGGAAATTTTAAGGATGCTCAAAATATAAATGCTAAAGGAATGGTTACTCTTATCAATTTTCATTTTGGGGAAACGTCCACTAAAGATTTTGCGTGCTTCGATAAATTTATTTTACAGGTAAAAGATTTGAATCCAAAAAACAAAAAATACTTACTTGATTCTGTGTCACTAAGCAAACCCTATTTTAAATTTGAGAGGTATGATTATTTAGATAATGTACAAATGATGTTTGGAAAGAAAGGCACAGTAGTGGCAGGTGCTTTAAACAACGAACAAGAGTTTAACTTAATTTTAGAAATTGGCGACTATATCAAAGCCTTAGCAAAAAACTTTTTTAAGAGTAATTATAAAGTCAATCGTTTAGCAATTTACAAAGGTGATTTTACTTACAATGATTATACCTTAAACGAAAAATTTTCAATTAGTGCCTCACCTATTGATATCATTGCCGATTCTATTGATAAAAATAACAGTCGGGTAAAACTACTTTTTAATTCGGGCTTAAAGCCTTTTGGTAATGCTAAAGTAAGTTTAAGTATCAATCCAAAAGATAGTTCTGATTTTGATTTGAACTATAACATCACCAAATTACCCATTAGTTTATTTAATCCTTACTTAATCAAGTACACCTCTTTTCCATTAGATAGAGGATCTATTGAATTAAAAGGAACATGGCATGTTAAAAATGGAATAATCAATAGTAATAATCACTTACTGGTAATTGACCCAAGAGTGAACAAGCGAATTAAAAACAAAAACATCAAATGGATTCCATTGAGGTTGATTATGTTTTTTGTGCGAGAAAGGGGAAACATTATAGATTACGAAATCCCAATTACAGGCAACTTAAACAAGCCAAATTTTATTTACAGAGACGCCATTTTTGATGCCTTAGAAAATATTTTTGTAAAACCAGCCACAACATCTTATAGAACAGAAGTTAAAAATACAGAATATGAAATAGAGAAATCGATGTTTTTGAAATGGGACATGCGAAAAAACGACTTATCATCTAGTCAGGAACATTTTTTAGAAAACATGGCTGATTTATTAAAAGAGGACCCTAAATTATCAATCTCTATCCACCCAATGCCCTATACAGATAAGGAACGTGAATACCTCTTATTATTTGAAGCAAAAAAACAATACTATTTAGCTAGCCAAAACCGTAACGCTAAATCACTTTGTGAGGATGACACGATAGCAATAGATAAAATGTCGAATAAAGATTCGCTTTTTGTAAGGTACTTAAATTCTAAACTTGGCTCTAAACTCGTATTTACGGTGCAAGACAAATGTTTGAATGTATTAGGAAATGATTTCGTTAATAAAAAATTAGACGAACTCAATGCTTCTCGAAAAAAAGTATTTAAATCTTTTTTTAAAGATATTGAAATAAGTAAAAGAGTAAAAATTAATCCTATCAAAAATAACATCCCTTTTAATGGTTTTTCATATTTTAAAATAGATTACAAAGGCGAAGTTCCAAAATCTTTGGAAAAGGCTTATGAAAGAATAAATGAACTAAACAATGAGGCGCCACGAAATAAATATAAAAAAGTGCGTGATAAAAACAAACAGCTTAATTAAGTATATTATATATAAACATTATATCATTCTGTTTATCGACTAAATAATCTAGTCTATTATAAAT
>DIHL01000011.1 GCA_002420145.1 Bacteroidetes bacterium UBA5697 | reverse complement strand
GGAACAATTAGCTTTCTCAAAATCTAACTTATCAAATCCAAATAGTATTATCGGTTTACTATTATCTTCTTATGAAAAAGAAAACATCTATAGTGACACTAAAGCAATACAGCAAATTGACGAGTGTGTTAATAAATTGAAACAAGAAATAAACGGTAAATCAGAGGTAAAAAAAGTAAAGTACGTGTACGATTACGTACACAAACAGTTTTTAAAAGTATATAAACTTCAAAATAGCTTTGCTGACATCTTTACAAAAGGAGAATATAATTGTGTTTCTGCCTCTGCGTTATATGCTATTATTTTTAGCAAGCTAGACATTCCATATAATGTTATTGAATCTCCTCAACATGTTTATTTGATTACATATCCTCAATCATTTAAAATTCTTATAGAAACTACTAGTCCCGAAAAAGGCTACTATCAATTTAATGAAAATTTCATTAATCAATATGTGAAGAGTTTATACAATTCTAAACTAATTTCAAAATCAGAATATGAAAGCAATAGTGCCAATCAACTATTTGATAAATATTATTTTAGTTCAAAAGGATTAACCTTAACTGAAGTAGTTAGTTTACAGTATAGTAATTATTCTATTTATCATTTAGAAGAAAAAAAATATACAGAAGCAATAGACGAAATTAAAAAAGCATACTATTTTAATCCGTATGATCGAAATAAATATATTTTAAAATCAACTCTCATATATAATGTTCAAAATAATAAATACGAGAAAAAAGAACAAATTGAAAATCTTGCGCTTTTATGTCGTTTTAGAACTCAAAATGACGATGAATTAAGTAATGAGTTTTTAAAAAATGAATTTCTGCGTTTAACAGAAAGTCAATTAATTAACAATTCAAATTACTCACTATACGACGAATCATTTAAAACAATCATTAAAGAAGTTTCGGATACTACTTTAAATAATGAAATTTCATACGGTTATCATTATGAATTATCTCGCCTGGGTTACTTAAATAATAAAGATTCAACTTATGAATTACCGCATTTAAGAGCTGCATATAAAATCAATCCAAAAAATGCAAACCTACAATCTATTATCTTAAGCTATTTAGAAAGAGAATTGAAAGAAAAAAATGATCCAAGAGATATTATTAAATTAATGGAGATAAATTCTAAATCCTTTGATTTTACTACTGATAACAACGGATTTAATGGAGTGAAAGCAAATTGTATTTTAGAGTTATCCTATCAAAGTTTTGCTATAAATGATATTACAAAAGGCGAAAACTATTTAAAAGAATTTGAAAATTTAATGGGTTCAAAAAAAGAGACAAAGGCTAATGATAGCTTTATTGAAAAAGCATACTCTTTTGCAGCTGGTGTATATTACAAAAAAGGAAACGTATCAAAAGCCAGACAAACATTGAAAAATGGATTAATTTATTCGCCCGACAATTTTGGATTAAAACTGAGATTAAATCAACTATAATTTAAAAATGATTTGCTGAAGCATTAAAACTAATTGTTTTAATGAACGTATTACCTAATCTGGTTTTACGATAAGCCGCTAATTTTACTTTTTCCATCACAAAACCACCTTCATAAACTGAAAACTGAAGCACAAAGTTATCTCCCTTTTTCTCTAGTCTCGACATCTGAGAAACTACATTCCCTGTATCTTTATCTGAAACCCTAAACACTTCATCGTCTGGATTAGGATTTTCTAAAGAAACAATATAATAAAGTGTGTTTTCAATATTTACTTTATTTTGTTCTATATACTTAATAGAGAAATCATTATTTAGAAGTTCGCCAGTTTCCAACCATTCCTGAGTTCCTAAACACAATCTATCATCATTATAATACTCAACACTTTTCGGCTTACCACTATTATAAAATGCTTCTTGTTTTCCATGCTTTGAACCGCTTTTAAAATTAAACCTCTCAATTAAACGGAGTGTTTTATAAGTATATGTTAAAGCGACACTATCAATTAATCCCTTCTTGAAAGACATTTCAGAATACAACTTTCCTTGTTCATTGAATTTTTTCCAACAACCAGATTTGTAACCATCATGATGAATTTGAATAGCCGCTAAATTCCCATTGATATGATAATATAAAGCTGTATCTACATTTTTATCATCTTTAAACTGCTGAGTAGTTTTTAAATTCCCATTCTCAAAATACTCCTTTAACGTTCCATTTTTTTTGCCGTCTTTATATTCAATAGTTTGACAGATTTTATCTGTACCAGGAAATTTGACTGTCTTAATTCCATTCTTACCATCAAATGAATCTGAACAAGAAACCAATAACAAAAAAACTACTGAGCTAAAAATTTTTATTCCTGCATTCTTCATAAATATATCACTAGGTCAACTCATAAGTTAAACTTCCAATTTTATCTAATTCGTTCATTAACTCCGTACTCACAGCAATTTTCTGAGATTTAGAGAACAGTTTCACACTCAAATTTTCAGCTGGATCTTCTACAAAAAACTCAACGCTACATTTACCTTGAGACGTACTAAAAATAGATTCGATATTGGCAATTAATTCATCATTAATAGCGGCAATGTCCATTTTTAATTTCATCGTTGAGAAAATATTTTCTTTAACCGTTTCTAATAATTCAATTTTTTGAATTTTTAATTCTAAACTTCCTGGCTGTCCATAACGCTCTTGTACTTTAGCTTTTACATAAACAAACAATGGCGATACCATAAATTTACTATACTCCACAAAGTCTTTACCAAACAGCATTAACTCTACAGAACCATGGTAATCTTCAATAATCAATTTACCAAAAGCATTACCTGTTTTACTCGTTCTGTTTTCAAAACCAGTGATGACTCCACCAAAAGTTACATCCTTACCTTTAAATGGCTCTAGGCCTGCTTTTAGTTGTGCGCAGTTAGCATTACACTTATGTTCAATAATTAATTTATAAGGATCTAAAGGATGTCCCGAAATAAAGAAACCTACAACTTCTTTTTCTCTTGCTAATTCTTCTAATTTGCCCCACGGTTCAATTTTTTGAGGTAGTTGTGGCTCTGTAATTTCAATTTCATCATCACCACCAAATAAACTTGCCTGTGACGTATCATTACCCAAACTCATTTGATTACTGTACTTAATCATTTTGTCGGTTAATGTTAAACCATCTGCATCAGGAGTAAAAAACATCGCACGATGAATTCCTTCGAAACTATCAAAGCCTCCTGCTAATGCCAATCCTTCTAAAGATTTTTTATTAACGCATTTACTATCTAAACGTTTTGCTAAATCAAAAACAGAAACAAATTTTCCATTTGCATTTCTTTCTTCAATAATATTATTGACGGTGTTCTCTCCTACTCCTTTAATAGCGCCCATTCCAAAACGAATGTCAGTACCACCTGGTATTACTGCAAACTTCGCAAAACCTTCATTAATATCTGGACCCAACACTTTTACACCCATACGTTTACACTCTTCCATTAAAAAAGAAATAGAATCTATGCTGCCTGCGTGATTTAATACCGAAGCCATAAACTCCGATGGATAATGCGCTTTGATGTATGCCGTTTGAAATGCTACATAAGCATAACACGTTGAGTGAGATTTATTAAATGCGTAACTCGCAAAAGCTTCCCAATCTTTCCACACTTTTTCGGCAACCACAGGATCATGATTATTGGCTTTGCAATTATCAATGAACTTGCCTTTCATTTTATCAAGTGTTGCTCTGTCTTTTTTTCCCATTGCTTTACGCAATGTATCAGCATCACCTTTTGTAAAGTTTGCTAATTTTTGTGACAGTCGCATTACCTGTTCTTGGTAAACAGTAATACCATAAGTTTCACCAAGATATTCTTCCATTCCTTCTAAATCCATCACAACAGGCTCTTTACCGTGTTTACGATTAATATAATTTGGAATGTAGGCAATTGGACCTGGACGATACAAGGCATTCATCGCAATTAAATCATTGAAGGTATCTGGTTTCAGATCTTTTAAAGATTTTTGCATACCAGCACTCTCATACTGAAACACACCGTTTGTTTCGCCTCGTTGAAATAATTCGTAAGTTTTTTTATCTTCTAAATCTATGGTGTCAATATCGATATCAACGCCGTGATTTATTTTAATATAACTAATCGCATCTTTAATAATGGTTAAGGTTCTTAAACCCAAGAAGTCCATTTTTAATAAACCAGCACTTTCTGCTACTGAGTTATCAAACTGAGTAACGAGCATGTCACTATCTTTTGCTTTAGTAACAGGCACAAACTTTACCATGTCATCTGGCGTGATAATCACACCGCAGGCATGAATACCTACATTTCGTAAACAACCCTCTAATTCATAAGCCTGTTTTAAAACTGCTGCTTGTGGTGAATTACCTTCAGCTAATTTTCTAAAGTTGTGTGATTGTTCAACTACTTCGCGCTTATCTTTAATGCCATCTAAATATTTTTGATCGATGCCGCCTGGTTTCAACAACTTTTTCAATTTAGCATCTAAACTATCAGGAAATGCTTTAGATAAATTATTAGAATCTTCTAATGGCAAATCTAAAACCCTGGCTGTATCTTTAATAGCGGATTTACCACCCATCGTACCATAGGTAATAATTTGAGCTACTTGATTAAAACCATATTTATCGATAACGTATTTAATCACTTTATCACGCCCTTCATCATCAAAGTCAATATCTATATCGGGCATACTGATACGATCTGGATTTAAGAAACGCTCAAATAGTAAATCGAACTTAATAGGGTCAACGTTAGTAATCCATAAACAATACGCAATAGCAGAACCAGCTGCCGAACCACGACCAGGACCAACCGCTACTCCCATTTTACGAGCTTCTGCAATGAAATCCGCTACAATTAAAAAGTAACCAGGATAACCCATTCTTTCAATGGTAGCTAATTCAAAAGCGATACGTTCTTTAGTAGAATCTGACATGTCTGGATAACGCTTATGAGCGCCTTCCCAAGTTAAATGCGACATGTAAATAAACTGCTCGGCAATTACTCGCATCTCAGCCTTTTGAACTTCAATGGCTTCTGGAGATAAATTTTTCTCAGCCCAACCTTTTTCTTTTAAAGCAATAATGCGTTGATGAGACGCATTAATTTCTTCAACATTAGCATCAATAAAATCTTGCGCAATTTCAAATTTTGGTAATAAAATATCACGGCCTAATTTATACTGCTCTACCTTCGCAACTATTTCATTGGTCATTTCAATGGCTTCAGGCATATCAGCAAATAACTCTATCATCTCTTTAGGAGATTTAAAATAAAATTCTTTGTTCTGTAGTCCATATCTAAAGCCTCTTCCTCGACCAACGGGCGTTGCTTTTTTTTCTCCATCTTTCACACACAATAAAATATCGTGTGCATCAAATCCATTTTTATCTAAGTAGTAATTACTGTTTGCCGCGAAGTATTTTACATTATATTTTGCAGCAAATCTCAACAACACTTCATTAACGTGATTTTCCTCTTGTAAATCATGACGATTTAATTCTACATAAAAATCATCACCAAATAACTCTTTATACCAAACAAACACTTCTTCAGCTTGCTCTTCGCCAACATTTAAAATTAAATTAGGAATCTCAGCAGATAAAGAACCAGTTGTAGCAATTAATCCATCTTTGTATTGTAATAATAAATTTTTATCAATACGAGGGACATAATAAGCGCCATCAATTAAACCAACTGAACTTAACTTCGATAAATTTTGGTAGCCCAATCTGTTTTTCGCAATAAATACTTGGGTGTAACCATTATCTTGTTTGGTTTTGTCTTTATGATCTTTACAAATAAACAATTCGCAACCAATGATACATTTTAATTCATTTTGTAAATCGCCCTCTTTCTCTCCTTTAGCAATTGCAGCATTATGATCTTTAACTCCTTTATTATGCTTATCAATCGCTTGCCAAAATAAAAAGGCACCATACATGTTTCCATGATCGGTTAACGCAACCGCTGGCATATCATAAAACACAGCTTTCTTTACTAATTCTTTAACATCACTTGTTGATTGAAGAACCGAGAATTGTGTATGATTATGTAAATGAGAGAATTTTAGTTTCGTTGTGTCTGTTAATACATTAGATTTCTCGACACCGATTGAAGTGACTGCAGGTTCCGCTTTCTTATTTTTTCTCTCTTTCCAAGCTTGCTCGTGTTTGTATAAATCAGTTAAATCTGGTGCTTGATAATTAACCGTTTGTAAATCTGAAACTTCGGCAACTTTTGTGATTCCTCGTTTAATAATTTCGAAGAATACTTTACCGGTTGCTAATACGTCAAATGCTGCATTATGCGCTTCTTCGAAAGAAGCATTAAATAACTTTGTATATAATTCTGTTAATGTTGGCCATTTAAACTTACCACCACGTCCGCCAGGAATAGCACAGTATTCTGTAGTTTCATCGTTCTTCGTATCAATAAATGGTTTAGCTGCTAAACTATTTTCGAAACCACAACGTAATAATTCTGCTCCAATAATATTATTATCAAACTCAATGTTATGTCCGCATAAGTATTTAGCTTGATTAACAACATCTACAAATTCTTGTAAAACAGTTTTTAAATCTTGACCTTCTTCAATAGCACGTTCGTTAGTAATACCATGTATTTGAACAGCGTTAAAAGGAATTGTGTAACCTTCGGGTTTAATGATAATAGAATTACTATTTATTAAATTTCCTTGAGCATCATGTAATTGCCAAGCTACCTGCACCATTCTTGGCCAATTATCAAAATCTGTTAGCGGTGCGCTGTAACTGCGTGGTAAGCCTGTTGTTTCGGTATCAAATATTAAGAACATTCTTTAGATTTAGTAAATGATGAGAGTTAATGTATTTTTGATTACCAATTTATTACGAATATACGAATCTGGGTATGCGCAATTCGTATATTCGTATTAATTCGTAATTCTTATTTTTTTAAAGCGTTTTTAATTTCTATTAATTCGTTTTTAATATCAGTTAAAAGTTGAGTGTTATCAATAACATGAGATTGTTTCGCGTCGCTCGTAATGACGTTTCCATAACCATATTTTTGATTAATTACTATTTCGCGTTGAGATAAAATTTGTGTTTTAAAACTTTCGGCATCGTTAATTCCTAACATGCTCATCATATTTTGATGATGTGGCCCACCACCACCACCAGCAGTTTCAATTTTAATTAAAGTTAAACCAAAGTAGCGAAGGATAGGTCCGCCAACAAAAGATAAGTCTTGTATGTTTTCTACAGGAATGGTTTTTTCGATATGTACAATTAAGCCTTTAGAAAATCTTAAATTTTTGTTGGTGATTTGACAAGAAAGTGTTGTAAAATATTTTCCACTTAACCATTGCCCCAATCCAAAAATCCAAAATGGAACAAGAACAAGTCCTATAACTGTTGAACATAAAAAAACTAAGACTACAAAAAAGATGTAGGTCTTTACTCTTGGGCTAAAGGTGGCTTCTCTTAAAACAATTTCTTCTGTCATACCCTAAAATTAAAGAATTTTTAAGTAAAATTTAAGAGTCGTTAATATATGCTTATAAACTCTTTTAAATTTTATTTATCTGATTTTCAATAATTTGAGATATAAATTTAGCATAATAGTCAGATACATTAGATTCTTATGTATCTTTGTCTTAAGTATAACGTTATAATATCATGATTTACTCTTCAGAATTAATAAAAGGAACACTTAAAACAATTGTTTTAAAGCTATTAGCCGACAATAAAAAAATGTATGGTTATGAAATTACACAACGTGTAAAAGAATTAACGCTAGATAAAATTCAAATTACAGAAGGAGCATTATATCCAACTTTACATGCTTTGGAAGCGGATGGTTTGGTTACTACAGAATCTGAATTTATTGGAAAGCGAGTTCGTAAATATTATACACTTAGTCCAAGTGGTAAAAACAAAACCAAAGAAAAAGTAAGCGAGTTAGCTGACTTTATGGAAACAATGAAATTTTTGTTAGACATCAAAACAAAGACTGCTTAAAAGTTATTCGAAATAAGTTGTTGGTTGTTTGAAAAAAATATTCAAATCAAAAAACAAACAACTTATCTCTTAAATCTTAAAATTATGTACCGTATCAGTGATCAACAAATAGACTATATCCTCAACGACATCGGTGCACGTGGCGTTGAGATGGAGAGCCTGCAGCAAAACCTATTAGATCATGTTTGTTGTATCATTGAAAACAATCTCGAAGAAAATGGAGACTTCGAGAGCTTCTATAAGAAAACCATTGAAACATTTTATAAAGATGAATTATGGGAAATTGAAGAAGAGACTCTCCTATTACTAACCTACAAAAACTATTACACTATGAAAAAGATAATGATTAATAGCGGAATCGCTGCAGCAACATTTTTTATAATTGGCTCATTCTTTAAATTCATGCATTGGCCTGGAGCCTCTGTGCTAATAATGCTAGGAATGATAATTGGGACTTTGATTTTCTTACCACTTATTTTTTTAACTAAAAAAAGTGAAACGACAGAAAGTAGAGGAAAGCTTGTACTTGGAATTGGAGTTATTAATGGCATATTGTTTTGTGCATACAGCTTGTTTAAAGTAATGCACTGGCCATATGCCAGTAACTTGTGGTTTATAACATTAGGCCTTTTTAGTTTCGTTTTTATTCCACTCTATTTTTTTAATGGAATAAAAAATCCTGCCAATAAAATAAATACAATCACTACTACTATCATTTTAATTATGTTAGCGGGTGTATTCTTTTTGCAAACAAGTTTAAAATCGAGTACACAATTTCACATTGCCAAAACAAATAACTATTTGCAAGATGAAGCATTGATAAAAAAGTCAAAATCCATAAAAAATGATACTACTCAAAAAAATAATGCATTGAATACTGTTTCTAAAGATATTGAAGAAACGTGTGTTAAAATAAAAGAGATGATCATCTTTGATGAATTAGGTCAAAAAAGTATTCCTGCGGATTTCGAAAGCAATAATATGTGGGTAGAAGAATCAGGACTTAAGGATGAGTTTAAAGACGGGAGAGAAGGAGAACAAATGATAATAAAGTTGAATGAACTAATTAACAAATACAATTCAATGTGTGATGATAATAGAAAAATCCCAAATACTATTGAAAAAATACTGAATGGTAAAATTATGCAACAATCTAATTACAATATGTTATCTAGTCTTTCTCAAATAGAATTGCATGTTATTGTGAACGATAAAATATAGCTAATAACAAATGGTAACTTCTAATTAAACAACAGAATAACCTTAACCCTACTAGAACTTTGTTCTGGTAGGGTTTATTTTACAAACTCGTCCAAGTAGTTAAGCCTTGAGTTGTGAATTTAAATGATTGTACTCTACCACCTAAGCCTTCTATAGCTCTTGCTACTTTTACTTTAGTAACACCAGGGCAATAAAAAAACATAAAGCCTCCTCCACCAGCACCAGATATTTTGCCTCCTGTTGCTCCAGTATTAATAGCAGTAGTATATACATTGTCAATTAAATCATTACTGATTGAATGAGCAATTTGTTTTTTGTTCATCCAACCAAAATGTAAAATCTCACCTATTTTATTTAAATCGCCGCGTAACAAACTATCTTTCATTTGTTGTGCCTGCTCCTTTAAATTATGCATCGCATCAACTGATTTTTCATTTTTATCTTTTACATTTTTAACTTGTTCGTTAATAATAGTAGCTGATAAACGCTGCGTAGCTGTAAAGTATAATAATAAATTAAATTCTAATTCATACAACACTTCATCTTTTAATTGTAGAGGATTTACAATTACTTTATCATTTTCTAAAAACTCCATGAAATTAATACCACCAAAAGTAGCTGCATATTGATCTTGCTTTCCACCACTCATTCCTAAATCAATACGTTCAATTTCATACGCTAATCGAGCAATATCATATTTACCTAATGGTAATTTTAACCATTCAACAAACGCTCCAATTAGTGAAACAACAATCGTTGAAGAAGTTCCTAAACCAGATCCTTGAGGCGCTTCGATATAAGAAGTTAATCTGAATGATAAAGGTTTTAAATCATACTCCTTAACAATACGATTATAGACGCCTATAAATAATTCAAATCCTTCAATTAACTGTAATTCTTTTTCTGATTTTACAGATAAACATTTATCCGTACCATCAATACAAAATTCTATTTTACCATTATCTAATGGTTCTAGACTTGCGTATGCATACAAATCAATCGTCGCATTTAAAATGGCTCCGCCATAAATATCGCTATAAGGAGACACATCTGTTCCTCCACCTGCTAATCCAATTCTTAAAGGTGCTTTACTTCTAATTATCATTTTAATCTTTTAAATATATCAAACACTTCATCAACAAAAATTTTCCAATCATATTTTTGTTTTTCTTTTATCATTCCTTCGGTAAACAAATGCATTCTGTTGTTCTCAAAATAATCTTTAATTCCTTCAGCTATTGAGACTCCATTAGATTCCACCACATATCCAGCTACTTTATCTGGGATAATTTCACCTAAACCACCAACATTAGTAACTAAAGTAGGCACTTCAAAATGAAAGGATACTTGCGTAACGCCACTTTGTGTAGCGCTTCTGTATGGCAATGCCACCAAATCAGTGGCAGAGAAATATAATTTTACATCTTCGTTAGCAATAAACTTTGCGTGTACTATTACTTGATTTTGAATTTGATAGTTGTCTATCAAATCTAAATATGGTTGTTTATCTTCATAAAATTCCCCTGCTATTACCAACACAATATTTGGATTAGACTTCAATTCATTCATCGCATCCAACAACATATCTAAACCTTTGTATTTTCTGATCAATCCAAAAAACAAAACGATTTGTTTATCTTCTGGCAAACCAAGCGCCATGCGTGCATCCAGTTTATTTAATTTTTCACCAAAGGAAGTATACAATGGATGTAATAAATATTTTTTATGAGTTGTATTCGTAAACTTCTCCAAATCACTCATCACAGCTTTGCTCATTGTTACAAAACCATCACAGGCATTGATAAAGTATTTTGCAAATGCAACATCACCAGGTCTTGTTTCGTGAGGTATTACATTATCTGTAATGGCTAACACTTTTACACCGCTTTTACGAACCATACGAGCTATGCTTCCTAGCGCAGGTCCCATAAACGGAATCCAAAAACGAAATACAATAAAATCAGGTTTTTGTTTTTTAATAAAACGAGCTGTTTTAATCCACGATAATGGATTAACTGAATTTATTAGTGTATGAATTTTAATATGTTTTGGTGCATTGCCACTTGTATCAAACTGGGTACTGCCTGGAAATAAAAAATTAGGGTATTGTAAACTGTAAGAAATAATTTCGCAATCATGACCTTGTTTATTAAATGCCTCGCAAAACAATTCATCAAACGTTGCTAAACCACCACGTAAAGGATAAGCAGGACCTATAATAAAAATTTTTGCCACTTAACTTACTTTTTTCCTACAACTAATTCTATTAAATCTTTTTCTTGCAAATATGTATTTGCTAAGGTTTTTATTTCTTCAGGCGTGATTGTTTTTACTGCTTCAAAATATTTTTCAAAATAATCGTAATCTAAACCAAACTCCCAAATTGCTTTAAACTTATCCGCTAAAGAATAAGGCCCATCCACACTTCTTAAAAACTGTCCTAATACATAATTTCGAACAGTTTCTAATTCATCCGCGTCAACCAATTCTTCACGTAATAATTTAATCTCTTTGTATATTTCTTTTAATGTATCTTTAGTAACATCTGTTCCTACTTCAGTTGAAATATAAAAGAAACCGCCATTTACTAAAGAAGCTAATCCGCTTCCAATACCATATGTGTATCCTTTGTCTTCACGGATGTTTGCCATTAAACGAGAACCAAAATATCCACCTAAAATTGTATTTAAAACTTGAAATTTAAAATAGTCTGGATTTTTTTTATTAAACATTAATCTTCCAACCCTCACAGCTGACTGAATAGCATCTGACTTTTCAATAAAGTGATGTTGTTGTTGAGTTGTATCTAATTTAACTTGAGGTGTTGGAACAACTTGAACATGTCCCCAAGGCATTTTACCAAAACGATTATTTAATACTTCTAATAAATCATTTGATAATTTTCCAGAGGCAATGATGGTGCAGTTACCCGAATGATAAAAAGTTTTATAAAACTCAATAACGCTATCTAAAGTTAACTTTTCAAAATCATCATTTTTAACGGTAACACCATAAGGATGTTTTTCGCCGAATACTAATTCTGAAAAACGACGACGTGCCAATACATTTACTTTTTCGGAATTAACTAAGTGCTTTTGTTTTTTATTGGAAATATAAATATCAAATTCATCTTTTGGAAAAGTTGGATTTTTAATAATATCTTCTACATAATGCAAACTCTTATCAATGTATTTATTTAAGCTAAACAACGCTAAGGAAGCAAAATCTTGCTCAACAGCACATTCGAAGAAAGAACCAAAAAAATCGATATTATCTGATAATTCATTCGCTGTGTAATTTTTAGTACCTGTCTCTAATAAATTATTAGCAGCCGATGCTAATAAAGGTTGAGATTGGTAATACATTCCAGCTTTAAAAATAAATTCAATTTTAGTTAATTCCTGAGAACCACTATCTATTGTATAAACTTTAATACCATTATCTAAAGTATTCTCAACGGCATGTTGAATATGGATTTTATCGATGGTTTTGAAATCTGGTGCTTGTTTTCTATCTAAAGTCATAACAGTAAAAATACAGAAATTAGATGAAATAAAAGGAAAAATTATAAACCAAAAGGGAGTTAAATTAAAGAGAATCTTTCATCTTTAAAAGCTGCTCTTTAATAGTTTTTAGTCTATCAATCGCTTCCACTTTTACCTGATCTGATTCTTTAACTCCACCTTTCAATTTGTCTTTAGCGCCTTGCAGTGTGTAGCCTTTTTCTTTTACAAAATGGAAAATCAATTTAAAATTCTCAATATCTTTTTTTGTAAAAAGACGATTCCCTTTTTTGTTTTTAGTTGGATTAATGACATCAAATTCTTTTTCCCAAAAACGTATTAATGATGTATTTACATCAAACATATCAGCTACCTCGCCAATAGAATAAAATAATTTTTCGGTTTCTTTTTCTAGTAATGCCATTAGTCAAATATAATAAAGGAAAGTCTTAGTGACTTTGAAGTTTTTTCAACAAAAACGATAAAGCAATTAACAGTTTTACTTTTTTTCACTCACCACCTCAAAAGGAATATTGAGCGTTTCGCCAGTATTATCTGATAAAGACAACATATGCTTTCCTCTTGTAGGATTTAAACCTAGTTGATGAATATCTTTTGTTGTTCCTACTAAAACACCATCAATATGCCAAAAAACCGAATTAGAAGGATTACGATGTGCTATTTCAAAAACTGTTTTTCCTTGCTCGCCACTTAATTCGTATGGAATATAAATAACTGTTCCTGCTTTGGGATAAATCATTTCCATAGCTTTTTCAATCTCCGGTGCACAACCTAATTTATAGGGAGGCAATGATTTATACATTGGATTTTTTGTTTTAAAATAATATTCTTGAACAGGTGGTAATACAAACCAAGAAATTGTTTTCATGTCTAAAGGAGATACACAGGCATCTGTTACACGATATTGCTCACTTGCATCTACATGTATAGGTTTATGATAAGAACAAGTGATAGATACAATACTGTTTTTTGGGATTCTTTCTTTTTTAACATCATTACAATATTGCGAAGCCAAACAACCACTTTGTTTACAAACCTCAACGGTTTTTAAATCATTAACTGGCATTTTAAACCAATTTGATTTTGGAAGAGAACCGAAAATTTCAAATAGGATTGGTGCTGCTGCTGAAATTCCTGTTAAACCTGGACGACCTTCTCCATCAGCATTTCCAACCCATACTCCTACTACATAATTTCCAGAAATGCCAATGGCCCAGCCATCTCTAAAACCAAAACTAGTTCCTGTTTTCCAAGCAATTTTTTGCGCATTCCCTAATCGTTGCCAACTGGCATCAATATCTGGTCTACCAACCTCAGCCATGGCTTCAAATGTTAGCCATATAGATGAGGCTGACAATAATGGAGCTTCGCTTTGCTTGAGATGTTTTAAATCTTTAGTATTTAAAAGATAATGTGGTTTTTCCCAATCAGTGACATGATATCTTTTTGATTCATTGTAATGATTTAAAACTCTTGCCATGCTGGCGTAAGCCGAACACATATCCCACAACCTAGCTTCACCTCCACCCAATATTAAAGACAAGCCGTAGTTATCAGCCGAGCGATTCATACTTGATAAACCAATTTGTTTTAACCTATCTAAAAATTTATCAATAGTATATTGCTGCAACATTTTTACTGCAGGAATATTTAAACTTCTTGATAAAGCTTGTTTTGCAGGAACTGCACCATCGTATGTAAAATCAAAATTTTGAGGAACATAACCTGCTATTTGAGTTGGAATATCAGGCACTAACATATTAGGCAATAACTGACCATCATTTAGCATAAAACCATATAAATAAGGCTTTAATAAACTACCAGTACTACGGTTTGATATAATCACATCTACATCTTCACCGTGTGGTTCTTTGTCTTTTATTGGCGTATTTCCAATATAAGAAACCACTTCATTATTATTAATATCTAAAACCAAAGCACACACATTGTGTATTTCGTTTTGTTTTAGTAATGAAGCATGTTTAGTTAAAATTTCCAATAATCTATTTTGTATTTCAGCATCAATAGTAGTTTGAAAATTATTTTCACTACCATTTTCATTTAATGCTCTATTTAATAAATGTCTTGATTTATTTGGTAATGCAAATGGTTTTTGAGGAAGTGGTTCTTGAATCGCTAATCGATAAGTTTCCTCGTCAATACATTTTAACGCAAAAAGCTTATTCAACAATTTATCTCTTTTGCGTTTTAGTTTTTCTTGATTTTTTCCAGGATAAATAATGGAAGGTGAATTTGGGAGTACAGCTAGTGTAGCACATTCGGCCCAAGACAATTCAGATAAACTTCTTCCAAAATAACGCCATGATGCTGCGTCTACTCCAACAACGTTAGTACCAAATGGTGCATGAGAAGAGTATAATTGCAATATTTCAGATTTAGAATAAGTTAACTCCAACCGCAAAGCCAATATTATTTCAATAAATTTTTCGTAATACGTTCTTTTTTGATTTTGACGAATCAGCCTTGTTAACTGCATTGTAATAGTACTTCCGCCACTAACGACCTTACCTGCTTTTTTGTTTTGTTTAATTGCTCTGTAAATCGAAAAAGGATTTATCCCTTTGTGCTGAAAAAAATATTCATCCTCAAAAGCCAATATACTATAAACAAATTTTGGATTTAAAGTACTAGACTCAGGAAATCGCCATTGTCCATCTTTAGCAATTTTAGCCGATAACAAATTTCCATCTTTATCATTTAAAATGATAGAATAAGAATCTTTAAATAAAGGCTTGGGTAAACATAACAAAAACCACATTAACAATCCCAAAAAGATAATTAATGCAATACTTGTTTTTTTATATTTAAAAATAGGGTACAAAAAAAGTCGAGTTTTATCTCGACTTAAATTTAGTTATAAAACAGAAATTAATTCAATCCATGTTCACGTTTACGCTTAAATAAAGCATCATCCAAAGTCATGAATTTTAAATAAATTTCAAATCCACCTTGCATTTGACTTACTTGTTTATATTTAGAAATATTTAAATCATAAGCTACTCCTACAGCATATTTACCCATGTCTAAATTCACTTGCGGAACAATAGCATCTCCTACACGGTAATAAACACCAATATTTAAACCTGTTTCAGATTTCATACCAGTTACTTTAGTTGGATTTTTAAAACGGTAACGTATATGGGTTCCAACAATAATTTCAGAAGCAGTAGCTTGTCTTAAATAAACAACACTAGGCAAAATCGCAATTTTAGTTCCTTTAATATCTATTCTTGCTTGAGCATTTCCTACGTAACGCATTGGTAATTTATATGTAGAACCAGATGCGAATTTTTGAACAGGTTGATTTAAATGATGAACCGCTCCGCCAATTTTTAAACTAAAAATATCATCACGCAACATGTCAATATTTGCTGATGAAAATTCATAATTTAATCCTGCTCCAACATCAGAACTTACAAATGAATTGTAAGTTACTACTTCTCCATTTGCAATCGTATTATCAATTTCTTTACCATTATATTGATTAGCATAAGTTAAAGAAGCATAATTGGCGCTGTTTTGATTAAATCCAATATAAACGGCTCCGCCTAATTTACTTTTTTTACTCGTTTTAATAATCGCATTTAAATGCAACTGACCCTGTGTAGTTCCCATTTTAGCAACGCCTGCTCTATCATTAAACACAAACAAACCTAAACCCAAATAAGCTTTTCCTTTTTTAGTTTTTAAAGTTGATGCGTCAACTGAAATAGCCATAGTTTGATAAGCATTTCCCATAGACGCCCATTGATTTCTATAATTAGCAATGGCTCTAAAATAGCCATTCATAAATCCTGCATTTGCAGGATTTAACCAAAGTGGCGATTCTTGGATTTGTGAAAAATGTACATCCTGAGAAAAACCAACTGAGGAGACAAATATCGTAATGATGTATAAATATTTTTTCATATGTAGATATTAATATTTTTTAATTGTTATATGGGTATAACCAAATTATCTAATTAATGTAACATTACCTTTTATAACTTTCTCCTCATTAATGGCATTTGTATAATATACTCTGTAAGCGTATACTCCTGTTTGAGCAGGTGTGCCATTAAAATTACCATCCCAACCTTTAGTAGGGTCTGTAGAGCTATAAACTAATTGTCCCCAACGATTCCAAATTTCAATGGTCATTGTTTTTACATTTCTAATACCTAAAGGAGATAATATATCATTTCGCCCATCGCCATTTGGCGTAAATGCTGTAGGAAATACAACATCTTTTGCCTTCTCAGTATAATGTGCAATAACATTGTCTGTTGTTGTTAGTTGAATTGAAACGCTATCATCTGTTGTATTCATTGAAGGAACATGATTTTTAAATTCCCAATAATCAAATTCGTATTTTGAAGTATCTAAAACCGTTTGTTGGAAATTCATTTTCACACCGCCAAAATAATTACCCGTCCACACAAAATTGTTTAACCAAATACTATTTAATTTCACATTACCAGCACCTGGAGGATCAACATCCACTGTAATATTAAAAGGTCCTGTTACATTGTAACAATCTACAATGGCAGATTCTATCAACGCACAGCGCTTTTGAATTTTAGCCTCTAACGTATCCATATTAGTTTGCCATTGAGCCATTGAACCACCCCACTTTGCAATTTGACGAGGCATTTCGGGAGTTAAAATAGTTTTGAAATAATTAAAATGAGGCATAATCTTACTGCATTTTAATGCTGTATTAATCAAGTCGGCATATCTATTTATGTAGTAAGCTTTAAAATCGGGATTCGTCAATAGTTTATCTAAGATATCAGGATGTCCCATGTTTGGGCCTGCATTTTGAAATTCATTAGTATAATCACACGGACTGGAATTCATATCAGTTGTTGGTAAGCCTGAAAAATTTTCTCCTAAATCATATACGTTATCCATGTCCCAACTCCAGTAACGCCATTTCTTTTTATCACCTTGTGTTGCTCTTCCTCTCCACCAAGCAGAATTCCAATTAATAAAATCCGAATTCACAACGTAAGAATTGTAAACCATATAATCTACCAAACTTTTAAAATTCAATTTACTTTCAACGTAAGCATAATTCGCCACGTTAGTCATTGAATTTGCCATAATGAAATTATATAGATTTACCCAACCCGTGTCGCTACCATTTCTAATTTGCAAACTTCCCCAATACGCTAAATTATCAATACTGTCCGCAGGTTGATCGTAATAGTAATCTGTATAATCTCCTTCAAATGCTTCACGCAATTCGTATAACCCCCAATAAGCACCGTTTTTAAATACAATCACATGCTTATTTCTTCTCCCATCTAATTCTAATCCACTTTTAAATTGGTATGATTGAACAAAAGCATCACGCATGTGACAAGATAATTTGCCAATATTATTTGAAGATGAATAATTATCTGAAGCCGCTGCCTTCAACATAATATGTTGAAATTCGGCACGAGGACTTGGATTCATGTTAGGGTCAGTAAAAAATTGATGTTTGTACGCGTTATTATATCCATACTCATCATAGGTCTCTACATCAATTCCTCTTTGCTGATAGGCCCAAGAATCATTTCCATGTTTATCAGCAGCTCCGTATCCTTCTGTTTTAAATGCTTGGTTTTCAAAATATTCAAAATGGGTTTTAGGATTATTTTGAGTTCCTCCTAATAACTGATCTAATGGAGATCCACCACTTATTGAAACAACTCCATACTGAGCATTAATCGTTTCATTAATAAAATAAGTATTAGTTTCCATGAAGCTTGGTAATATCGAAGGGTTGCTGCTCACAGCATAAGCTCTTAAAACAGAAGTTGTGCTAATACTCACAGGAGTAGAAACATACATCGAAGATCCTGTTGTTGGTTCAGAACCATCTGTTGTGTAATAAATAGTTAAACTATTTGATGGTGTTACAGATAAAGAAACAATCTTAGTTCCTGAATAAAAACCTGGAGCCACATTCATGACTGGAGTTGGAGCATAAGCATCGTAAGCTGTACTTGTATTAGATGCATTAGGTGTTGGTGATGTAAATATCTTCCATCCAGCAGAACCATCTGGAAATCTACCAACCGAATGAAGCGCTTGTGTTCTTCTTAATTTTAAAGAATCAATTAAAACACCGCCATTTCTAACAATTAACCATTCTCCGTTACATTGAGTTAATTTAAAGTTCGTATGTAAATGTCCTACTGCGTCAGCAGAACCACCTTTACCACTGCACCAAACTCTTAAAAAACCATTAGCTGGAACTGAAATTCCTGAAGGAACTGTATATTTAGTTAAATCAGCTAGATCATCACTAATATTCCAACCTCCAATATTTACTGGAGATGCGCTAGAATTATACAATTCAAACCAATCTGAATTATTATTTAAATTATCTAGTATGGCAGCCCCTGAATTAGAGGCAGAATATTCATTTATTTTTACTTGAGCATTTACTGCATTCAATAAAAAAAACGATACAACTATTGGAATTAACTTTTTAAACATATGTTATCTATTTAACAACCTTAAATTTACAATTTTTATTCGACAAAACATACTTTTTATCGTCTGGAATTGGATTTTTAAACAAAAGAGTTAAAAAATTCTTATCGATAAACTCCAAACTAAATGGTAAATTTGTAGCCTGAAATTATGAGTGATAAAATACAACATGAATGCGGCGTTGCTTTAATAAGATTATTAAAGCCTTTAAGTTTTTATAAAGAAAAATACGGTAGTAGTAGATACGGCTTACATAAGATGTATCAACTCATGGACAAGATGATTAACCGTGGACAAGATGGCGCTGGTGTTGCGACGGTAAAACTGGATGTTGAAGCTGGAACACCATACATTGATCGCTTAAGATCTATAGAACCTAAAGCTACTCAGGACATCTTTTCGCAAATCAATGATTTGTATATTAATGCTAAACAAAAAAATCCTGATGCTTATAACGATATTGAATGGCAAAAAAAGAATATCCCATTTATGGGTGAGCTTATTTTAGGTCATTTACGTTATGGAACATATGGCGGGAACAATATTCAAAGCTGTCATCCATTTAGAAGACAAAACAATTGGATGGCCCGTAATTTACTAGTAGCTGGAAACTTTAATTTAACTAATGTTGATGAGCTATTAGAGCATTTGGTGGAATTAGGACAGCACCCAACCGTAAAAGCTGATACAGTTACTGTAATGGAAAAAATTGGTCACTTTTTAGATAAAGAAAACGATCGATTATTTAAACAGTTTAAAGAAAAGGGTCTTAATAATTTTGAAATTTCTAAAGAAATTCAAAAAAACATTGACGTTGCATCCATTTTAATTGAAAGTAGTAAGCGTTGGGATGGCGGCTATGTGATGGCCGGTATGATGGGGCATGGTGATGCATTTGTATTACGTGATCCAAATGGAATTCGTCCAGCATATATGTACAAAGATGACGAAGTATTAGTGGTTGCAAGTGAAAGACCAGTTATTCAAACCGTATTTAATGTAGATATTAAAGATGTTAAAGAATTAAATCCAGGCTTTGCAGCAATTATTAAAAAGGATGGCAGCTTTACCGAACAACAAATTATTGAACCTTTAGAAAAAAAAGCGTGTTCATTTGAACGTATCTATTTTAGTAGAGGTAACGATGCTGATATCTATAAAGAGCGTCAACAATTAGGACGCTACTTAGTGCCTCAAGTATTAAAAGCAATTGATTACGACTTAGAAAATACAGTTTTCAGCTACATACCAAATACGGCTGAAGTTGCATTTGGTGGTTTAGTTGAAGGTATTGACGAACATATCAATAAATCAAAGGCTACTGAAATTTTAAAAATGGGGGCTAATGTTTCTGAGCCAGCATTAAGCAAAATATTATCAAGACATCCACGAATTCATAAAGTTGTTTTAAAAGATGCTAAGCAACGCACCTTTATTACAGACGATGAAAGCAGAGATAATTTAGTAAACTTAGTTTACGATATTACTTACGAGACTGTTAAAAAAGACGTTGACACATTAGTGGTTTTAGATGATAGTATTGTGCGTGGAACTACTTTAAAACAAAGTATCTTAAGAATTTTAGATCGATTACATCCTAAAAAAATTGTGATTATTTCTTCTGCCCCACAAATTCGTTACCCTGATTGTTATGGTATTGATATGGCTATTTTAAGTAAGTTTATTGCTTTTGATGCTGCTATTTCATTAATTAAAGAAACTGGCAAAGAAAGTATTTTAAATAATTTATACGAAAAAGCTAAAGCTGAATTATTAAAACCAAAAGAAGAACAAATTAATGTTGTTCAAGAAATTTACAGAACGTTTACTAACGAAGAAATTTCTCAAAAAATTGGAGATTTATTGCGTCCAAAAGATTTAAAAGCTGATTTACAAATCATTTATCAAACCATTGAGGGTTTACACCAATCTTGTCCTAATAATTTAGGAGACTGGTATTTTACGGGTAATTATCCCACTCCTGGAGGAAACAAAGTAGCAAATAAAGCCTTTGTTAATTTTATGGAAGGTAAAAACGAAAGAGCTTACTAAAAAATTAATACCACAAAAAAAGCGCCATCAATACTAATTGATGGCGCTTTTGATTTATACAAAATAATTACTCAATAATTAATTTTCTAACAGATACTTTATCTCCTAAAGTAGTTTTCACCATATAAATACCTGAGTTTAAATTTGAAACAGATATATTTCTAGTAATTTCAGAGTCACTTCCTAAGTCAATCTCTTGAGCAATTTGACCAATTGAATTTACAATTTGAATTTTACAATTAGCATTAACTGCATTATGTAATTTCACATTCACATAATCTTTTGCAGGATTAGGAAAAATATTGAAGCTAGCATCAAAATTAAGATCGTTAATCCCAGTAATAACTGAATTATTTATTTTAATAGTTGCCGATGTATTTGCAAAAGCTCCTTGAACATCACTATAACTTACTGTTAACAAAGGGAATTTTTGTGTACCGTGATAGTAATTATAATCTGTTGTTTGAACAGTAGCAGTAATAAAACCACCAGCTAAATTCAATTCTACATTTTGTTGAGTTTTAACTTGTAAAATATTAGTAAAACTAGCTCCTCCAGGAATAATTAATGTTCCTGTTCCTGTTCCCATCGTAGTAGTTGTACCAGTAGCTGTCCCTGTTAAAGTTCCTCCCGCCGCAGCACTTCCAGCAAAAAGATCTGTATTTGAGTATCCCATTGTAACTGGCCAAATAGCTGCAATAGCCGTGTTTGTAAAGTTTAATACAATATTAGGATCCTCTATCCCAACTATCTCATATTGTGTAGAAGTTGATTTATAATATGTAAATCCACTTTGTCCATCATCTTCAACAATAGTAGCTCCAGCATAATTAGAGCCATTTGGCGTAGAAGCAACCGTAGTAAATGTTCCCACTTCAGTTACTGAGCTTGACGTTAAGGCAGAAAAGTTCCAAACTTGATTTAAGCCCGTACTATTATTTAAAACAGCAACTGAATCAAAAATTTCTTTTGAATTAACATCTCCCAAAACAGGCTCATTAAATGCCTTTGTTAGTGTTAATTGTGCGTTTGCAGAAAATGCAATAGTAGCAGTAATGATTGATAAGTAAATTTTTTTCATATTAAATAATTTAAAGTTTGAGTAAAAATAGTCTAAATTTTTTAGCAAATAGCATTTAACAAATGGTATTTAACAAAAAACCCATCGGCTATTAACTGATGGGCTTAAAAAATATAGTATTTTTTTAGTGGAGAGCTTCTTCTGCAGAATGCTCAGTTCCATGAGCTGGAGTCGCTTCCCCTCCTGCATGATGAGCGCCGTGACCAGCTCTTAAATCTTCTTGTTGTTTAATTAAAATAGGATCTACTTTAGTTCTATTTTCAGGGTCTCCGCTATAAATACCTTCGTCCAAAACAATAAAAATAGTGTATGACATAAAAATAAGATATGGAGCTAATACTACATACTTGAAAAATTTAACCTCATGCCCTAAATGCATGAATGCCATAACAATAAAACCAGCTTTAAGAATGGTTAATCCAATAAATAAAACTTTAAGTCCTAAAGTACCACTCCAACCTTGAGCTGGTGCCATTGAACCAATAACTAATTCAAATATAGTTATTGCCAACATGTACCAAAACACTCTCCAAAGAGTTTTTCTAGTTTTTTTTCCTTCTTCTTCACTATGGTGAGCCATGTGCTCGTATGATGGATAATCGTCGTGAAATTCTGACATAATAATTTTAATTTGAGAGTTTATGAATTATTGAGTTTATGAATTTTAAATATTTTACAATAAATAGAAGAAGGTAAATACAAATACCCACACTAAATCGACAAAGTGCCAGTATAACCCAACTTTCTCTATCATTTCATAATGACCACGTTTTTCGTAAGTTCCTTTTAATACATTTAAGAAAATGATTAGATTAATCATAACTCCAGAGAATACGTGGAATCCATGGAAACCAGTGATAAAGAAGAAATAATTAGCAAATTGCGGAACACCGTATTCATTCACGGTCATATTAGCACCATAGACGGTTTCTTCGACGTATGTGTGAAGTTCTTGGCTCCAAACATGACGTAAAGCTCCAGTTTCAGTACCAACAATAAAGTGATACCATTCCCAAGCTTGAGAACCTACGAAAGTAGCTCCACCAACAATTGTCCAAAACATCCAAACGATTACTTTCTTTTTATCATTTCTGTGCCCTGCCTCTACAGCTAACACCATAGTAACAGAAGACATAATTAAAATGAAAGTCATTAAACCTACATAAGCTAAAGGCAAATGTTGCTCAACAAAAGGAAAGTGCGTAAACACATTTTCAGCTTTTGGCCAAACATCTGCATATTTATGACGGATAAAACCATAAGATGTTAATAAACCACCAAAGGTTAAAGCATCAGAGATTAGGAAAAACCACATCATCATTTTTCCGTAGCTTACACGAAACGGTGATTGACCGCCATCCCAAGCTTGTTTTGAATCGATTTCTGTACTGTGAGACATAATAGAAATTTACGTTTTAACGATTTTTATAAATTATGGTGCAAGTTTAACGAATATAATACAAAAATAAAAACAAATAGACCCATAAAATATCAAGAAAATGCCAATATATTGAACAAAGCTCTAAACCTAGCGTATTTTCAGCATTATATTTCCCTTTAATGGCATTTTTGAGGGTTACTAAAACCGAAATTAAGCCTGCAAAAAGGTGTAAAAGATGTAAAAATGTAATTAAATACAAAAATGAACCAGAAGCGTTTGATGATTTCCCTCCAAAAACAATATTTTTACTATATAATTCGCCCCAACCTGCATATTGTAAATAGGCAAAAGCCAAACCTAAAATAAACGTAGCTAGTAATCCTAAAACCATGCCTTTTTTATTGTTTTTCTTAGCCATTTGCAAGGCATAAAACAAAGTAATACTACTGGTCACAATTACTGCTGTACTTAAATAAAATGCATTAGGCAAATTAAATATTAACCAATTTCCATTATCGGCTCTAACCACATAAGCGCTAGTTAAACCAGCAAATAACATCACAATACTCAAAATACCTACCCATAACAATGGCTTAGATGCTTTTTGTTGAGCCGCTTTTAAATCAGCTTTATACGTTGGACTAGGTTTGATTTTTTCTTCCATACTATTATATTAAAAATTTGTGACCAATCATTAATGCTACTTGCACTACAGGTAAATATAAAAACGATCCAAACATTAATTTTCGGGCATCATCTATAGTGCCCGATTTATATAAATTATACGCTTGAATGATAAAAACTAATCCCATACAACTTACAACTGAAGCGGAAACCCAACCAGTGAAGTTAAATACAAAAGGAGTGAGGGCGATAGGAAATAATGATAATGTGTATACTAAAATTTGTGAGCGAGAACTTTTATCTCTACCTCCTTTTGAAGGCAACATAAAGAATCCTGCTTTCTGATAATCATCATGGCTTACCCATGCAATAGCCCAAAAATGAGGGAATTGCCAAAAAAATTGGATACAAAATAATAAAATAGCAAAAAACGTAACATGTCCAAAACCTTCAGTAGAAGCAATAGCACCTATTAAAGTTGGCAATGCTCCTGGTATAGCACCTATAAATACAGAAAAAGGAGTTACTCTTTTTAACGGTGTGTAAACTAAGGCGTATAAAACGATAGATACAAACCCAATGATACCACTTAATGGATTTGTAAATACCCATAATAAAATAGTTCCTAATACTCCAAAAATGGCGCAAAAAACAAATGCTTGATTAGTGGTTAAATTGCCAGTAGGAATAGGCCTTAACTTAGTTCTATTCATTAACTTATCTAAATCTTTTTCGATAATTTGATTGAAACCATTGGCAGCAGCTGTTACTAAAAAACCACCTACACAAATAGCAAACACTTGCTTCCAAGTAAAATCTTCGGCAACTGTAAAAAATGTAATAATAGCTGAAAACACCACTAAAGCCGAAAGTGTAAACTTGGTTAACTTTAAAAACGACTTTACTTTACTATAGGTAATAGTTTCTTGAGTTGATGTATGAGTATCAGTTTGCAAAGCGGCACAAATTTAGGAAATAAATTACCATTTGGTAAACTCTATTGGTTTATATTTGTTATAAAAGAAATAAACTATTACTTATATGAAAAAACTATTCATTTTAGCATTATCTGCAATAACTATGGCATTTACTACTTCTGGCACAAAATCCCTACACGATTTTAAAGCCAAAACCCTTGAAGGGAAAGATTTTAACTTTGCTGATTTAAAAGGCAAAAAAGTTTTAATTGTCAATACAGCTTCAGAATGCGGATACACTCCACAGTACAAAGACTTAGAAGCTCTTTACGAAAAATACAAATCAAAAAACTTTATAGTGATTGGATTTCCCTGCAACGATTTTGGAGGACAAGAGCCAGGGTCTAGCTCTGACATTAAAGCATTTTGTACTAAAAATTACGGAGTTACTTTTCAAATGATGGAAAAAGTAAGTATTGCTACAAGTCCAATTTACAAATGGTTAACTTCAAAATCAGAAAATGGTGTTTTGGATGCTACTGTAAAATGGAACTTTAATAAATTTTTAGTGGATGAAAAAGGCCATTTGGTAAAATATTTATCATCTAATACAAAACCAATGGATGCAGAAATCACCAATTGGATTGAAGGGAAGTAATCACTTATCTTTTTAAACACCCCACTTATTAACCCAAACTAACCAGTTGTTAGTTTGGGCTTTTTGTTGCATTTATTGAAAGTAGCTTTGTATGAGAAACCAATTAATTCTACTACTATGAAAACTACTTTACTATTATGTGCGGGACTAATTACAAGTTTAGCACAAGCACAAACATTTGAATATTTAGATATTAATCAGGTAAAGTCTAGAGTAAATAGCGGTGGCGATTTACATTGGGATCCAGCAACTGGCAATAGCGGTTATGAATGTCCGAAAGGTAGTGGTAAAACATGGGGTACAACCGCAAGTATATGGATGGGTGGATTAGATGTTGGTGGTCAATTGCATTTAGCTGCACAAACCTATCATCAAAGTGGTGTAGATTTTTGGCCAGGTCCATTAACAACTTCTGGTGCTACAACTAACTCCACAACTGTAAATCAATATAACCGTGTATGGAAATTAAACAAAACAGATATTGATGATTTTTTAACCAACTTTGCTAACGGGAATGTTCAAAATGGGAGCTTTACTCCTACTGCAGATTTATTATCATGGCCGGCAAACGGAGATATTTCTCAAAATTATTCTGGAATTTTAGCACCATACATGGATGTTGATGGAGACGCTATATACAATCCAATGGCTGGTGATTATCCAATTATTAAAGGAGACCAAGCCATTTACACCATTTTTAATGACAATTATCAATTACATCAAAGCGGAGGAAAAGCTTTGGGTACTGAAGTTCATTTAATGGCATATGCTTATGGGCCTTGTAGTATCACTTCTAGCAATTCATTTTTAAACTATACCACCTTTTATAATTTCAAGATCATCAACAGAAGTTCTTTTACTTTGTTGAACTCATATGCTGGCTTATTTAATGATCAGAAAATAAACATACATGAATTAACTGGTTGCGATGTACAAGACAGCTATGCTTATACCTATAATATGTTGGCGCCAAATAATCCGGCAATAGGGGTTGTTCAATTGAAAGGTCCTATAGAATCATCAAACGGCATTGATGATGACTCAGACGGAACAATCGATGAACCATTGGAACAAATGAGTATGACTAATTTTATGTATTTTAATAATTCATTTCCAGGCGTACCATTATCTCAAGTTGACCCTAGTAATGCTTCTCAATATTTTCAATACATGAATGGTTTTTGGAGAGATGGAACTCCTTTAACTTGTGGAGGAAATGGATACGGAGGAAGTACTCCCACAAAATTTGCTTACACAAGTAATACTTATACAAATGGGCCTTGTGGCACAACATCGTGGGTGGAAAATGGAGCAGGAAGTGATAAAAAATTTGTAATGAGTTCTGGGCCATATACATTACAACCAGGCGCGGTAGATGAACTAGAATATGCTTATATTGTTTCTTTCGATAGTATTACTAATAATCCTCTCGCAAAATTAGATACTGATGTTCAAACATTACATTCTATTTACAATTCCACTTTAAACCAGTGTTTAACAACCAGTATTAAAGAGCAAAAAAATCAAACTGTTTTTACATTATCGCCCAATCCTACTAATGGAACTTTAAACATCAGCTGTGATTTAAAAACAAATGGCTTTAAAATAGAAGTGATTGATGCATTAGGAAAAGTATTAATATCTGAAGAATATAAAGTGTTAAATCAAACATCTATCAATGTCAGTAATTTAAGTTCAGGGATTTATTTTGTAAAAATAATTTCTGGAGAAAATACCTCAACTAAAAAATTCATTAAAGAATAAAAGACACATTTCACCCTTCGACTCCCTGTCTGCCGACAAGGCAGGCGCTCAGGGTGACAACTCGAAATAAAAAAAGAGGCTACTGATTAGTAGCCTCTTTTTTTACTTAATGCTCAACTCCTCTGCCCTATGTTCTGCATTTTGCAATGCTTTTATAATAACTTCACCCATTTGATTTTCATTAAATGTTTTTAAAGCTGCTTCGGTGGTTCCTCCTTTTGACGCCACTGAGGTAATATATTCATCTAATGTTTTTTGTCCGTTATTAATTAAATGAAAAGACCCTAGCATGGTTTGCTTAGCTAAAATAGACGACACATGCTCATCTAATCCCATCTGTACCCCAGCATCTACTAAATGTTTCATAAAGTAAAAAAAATATGCTGGCCCACTACCGCTTAATGCCGTTACTGCATTTAATTGTTTTTCTTCTTTTAAATATAAGGTTCTTCCTGTAGTAGATAATAAATTTTCCACTAACATAATCTTATCATGTGATAATTTATCAGAAGCCGTAAAGGCTGTCATACCCATGCTGATTTCCACAGGGAGATTTGGCATAGCACGAACAATAAATTGATGGTTTAAAGCTGATTGTATAAATGAGATTTCAGTACCTGCCATAATTGATAAAACAACACAGGTTGGATTAATTACTTCTTTTAAAGTATTTGATAATTCCTTAAAATCTTGTGGCTTTACAGCTAGTATTACAATATTACACTCAGTAATACTTTTATTATCAGTGGTAACTACTTTACCAATATTCATTTCAGATAAACTTTTTTGTCTATCAATATTTTTCTCTACTAATAACAAATTTTCTTTGGTAACAATTTTATATCTTAAAAAGGAATTGGCATATATAAGTCCCATATTACCACATCCTATAATGGCTATTTTATTCATGGTGATTATCATTAATTTAATTAGGCTTCGACTTCGCTCAGCCTGACAATATTATTTATTTAAATATGATTCGTATTCTTCTTTAGTTGATTGATCTGCTATATTGCTATCATGAAGTAAATCAGCAATCAAATTTCTATCTGGTAAAATTTTAGCAAGGTGTTTCGTCACAATTACTTTAGACCCAATAAAACTAATTTCTTCAAATTCATCTTGACTAATAATCTTAAAGAAGTTTTTATTGTTTTTATATTTTCTATAGATTGGAAAAGTAATTTGACTCATAACTATTTATTTTAAATAAAAAAAGCGCCTACAAATGTAAGCGCTTTTAGTTTTTACTACATACCACCTTGCGGCATGGGTTGCGCTTGCTGCTCTTCTTGCGGCATTAACTCCTCCATGGGAACACTAGCGGTTAAACGTTGCATTAATTGTTTTGAATGTTCTTCTTGTTTAAACTGTTCAGCTAACATTACTAAACGACGCATAATTTCTTTAGCTTGATCCATTTCTCTATTAAACGCAACTCTATGAGCAGGCTTTTGAGATTTATAGACTTTTAAGTCATTTTCATAAATATCAAATAATTTTCCAGATAACTCTGTTGCCTTTTTCATGTTACCAATTTGATAGTAACCAGCTATGATTGTATAAAGTGTAGCTTCATAACGCACATTTGAATCTGGCATTTTTTCTAAACATAAATCCAATACTTTTTCGGCTTTTTGCTTTTGACCTTTGTTGATTAACGCACCTGCTAATGTTGCCATTTGCATACGCATATTAGATGCCATACGTGTACAGTTCTCATCTAAACTCACACCTTCTTTATCTAAACCACCCCAAGCAAATTTATTCATAAGGTTATCGTACATAATGTCTGTATTTACACGTCCACCTTGTGCCATTTCATTATCAGTATTTTTAATTGGCACTAAACGATATGCTAAACCTTCTAATTGGAAATATTCTTCCAATCCTAAATAAGCCTCGGAACCAGTGGTTACAGCAAAATAAATGGGACGTTTCCAGTTATTATGTGCAATTAAATCTAATACCATTAAATCATTTTTAGTTAAGTACTGACGATTAATTGACCACTTAATAGCTTTAGCTAAACGGGCAGTATCTTTTACAGCAATTACTTTTTCACGCATCACTTGCATCGAATCAATTGGAACGTAGAAAGATTTTGATGGGAAATAATCTAAAGGTTTATTTCCGTAATCTAATTTGTTTTCTAAATCATCAGATACTGCAAAATCAATTGCTTTTTTCAAGCTCATTGGTCCTGACCCTTTATCCATAATGTAAATTACCTCGCGCTTACTTTGAGTATATTTTTCAGCTGGAATAGTAAATGGCACTGGAGCTGATTCGTAAGCTGCACGACGCATTTGATTAATATACCAGTCTGTTTGTAATAAACTTAAATTTACAACACGAACATCTGTTCTAATACCCTCTACTTCTTGAGCATACCATAATGGGAATGTATCGTTATCTCCATTAGTAAATAAAATAGCATTTGGCGCACAAGTATTTAAATAATTCACGGCAAAATCTCTACTCATGGTTCTTTTTGAACGATTATGATCGTCCCAACCCTCAGCAGCCATTAATGCAGGAATAACTAAACCTAATCCTAATGCAACAATAGAAGCTGTTCTGGCATTTATTTTTTTACTTAAAAAATCAAAAATGAACAATACACCTAAACCAATAAATATAGCAAAGGCATAGAAGGAGGCCACATACGCATAATCACGCTCACGTGGTTGGTAAGGATATTGATTTAAGTAAAACACCACTGCTACTCCATTTAATAAAAACAATAAGGTAACAACCCACATATCATTTTTATTATTTTTTAGATGGAAGAAGAAACCTAATAATCCTAAAATAAATGGCAATGCATAAAATGAATTGCTAGCCATATTATTAGATGCAGCATGAGGCGTTAAAGACGTATCCGAATCTAAAAACACATCATCTAATGCTTTAATTCCTGTTTTCCAGTTACCTTCTAAAGGATTTCCGTTTAAACCTTGAATATCATTTTGACGACCAATAAAGTTCCAAGCAAAGTAACGCAAGTACATATACTTAATTTGATAATTGATAAAATAAGTCATGTTAGCTGCAAAATTCGGAATCTGAACTTCTTCCATTTGACCAGTTTGTTCATTCATCGTTGTTTTTTTCTTATGATGATTTTGAACATCCCCCCAATAGCGATAAGCTGCCTCGTGATTTCCTTGTTGACTCCACATACGTGGGAAAGGCGTACAATATTCTTTTTGATAAGCAGGAATAGATTTTTTTCTATCGTCTACGATTTTATATTTTTGAGAAGCCTCATCTTTAGCATAAACAGGTTCTCCATCTTTAAAATTGGCATTATCTGTTGGAGCATTATAATACTGACCATAAGTTAAAGGCCAGTCGCCATATTGCTCACGATTTAAGTATGACAACATTGTAATGGCATTCTCTGGATCATTTTCATCCATTGGTGTATTTGCCTGAGAACGGATAATTAAAATAAAGAATGATGAATAACCAATAATTAGGGTTGTAAAACTTATTAAAATGACATTAAGCGTATTGATGTTTTTTGTTTTCAAGTAGTTAATTCCGTACAATAAACCACCTAACACAAGAACGCGAGTAAACATTGAGCCTATGCCGTTTGCAGAAATGACTGCAATTCCAGCAAATAAAATTGCTGTATAAAAACCAAATTTATAGTAAGATTCTTTCTTTTTTACGGTGTACATAATCAATGCTGTAAGCGCCGTAAATAAAATCACAAAATAAAATGCTGAACCTATATTAAAGCCCATTCCTAATTTGTTCACGAAGAAAATTTCGTAATCAGCTGCGAACTTCACAATTTTAGGAATCATAATATTTTGAATACCTCCTAAAATAATTAATGAGATAATTCCTGTGATAAAAAATGATTTCCAAGTAAATGGATACTTTTTGAAATAATAAATAAAGCAAATAGCTGGGATAGTTAATAAATTTAATAAATGGACACCGATTGATAATCCCATTAAATAAGCAATTAACACCAACCATCTCATAGAACCAGCTGGATTAGTCGTATCTTCTTCTTCCCATTTTAAAACTGCCCAAAACACTAAAGCTGTAAAGAAAGATGACATCGCATATACCTCACCTTCAACAGCTGAGAACCAAAATGAATCAGAAAATGTATACGCTAAACCACCAACAATACCAGCACCAATAACTGCCCATTGTTTAGCAGAAGTAAATTCTTCACCTTTTTTTACAATAGCTTTAATTCCAATACGAGTAATCGTCCAGAATAAGAATAAAATAGTAAACGAACTACATAAAGCCGACATGATGTTAATCATTTTACCAGCCATGGCAGGATCTCCACCAGCCATTAAGGCAAAGAAGCGGCCAACTAATAAAAAGAATGGTGCTCCAGGAGGGTGACCAACCTCTAATTTATAAGCACAAGCAATGTACTCGCCACAATCCCAAAAGCTTGCTGTTGGCTCAATTGTAGAAACATAGGTAAATGTTGCAATGGCGAAAACAATCCAGCCAATAATGTTGTTTAATTTTTTAAACTGCATATTTTTATTTTAAAAAGCTATAAGATGCGAATTTAACTAAAAAAGGCACTTAAACAGAATGAAAGTTTTTTTTTATGAATTTTTTGTAAATGAAGATATTTTGTTATTTTTGTGCCCCGAACTTTTCAGGAAGTTTAGATTGTCCGATGGTGTAACTGGCAACACGACTGATTTTGGTTCAGTAGAGTCTAGGTTCGAGCCCTAGTCGGACAACAAAAAAGCCCTCTTAATCAATGATTGAGAGGGCTTTTTGATTTTAACAGCTTCTTAAATGCTTATTTACCTATTTCAAAATCATTTCCAAAATTCATCGTAATTTTTTTGATACCACTTCTGATTTTATCAAATTCTCTTCCTTGTCTTCTGTATAATGCACATAAGGTAACACTATCGGAATAATCATGCTGGTAAAATTGGTACAATGAATGTTCTGAATATTCATCAAACCAGTCCTTGAAAATTTTTCTCCTACCGTTTATGTTTTCATTATCATTACTATAATTGAAAAATAAAACAGCCTTAGGATTTTCGATAAAAAAAGTAATAATTATGTAAGCTATTGTTCTTTTAATAAAAAAATCCTTTCCACCTTTTTTAGGTGTCATTCTTTCTATGCCAAAATAATAAATATCGCTAGTTCCTATCTCATTTAAGAAATATTCACCATAAGTATCTAATTTTGTAAAGTAAACCTCATAAATACTTCCATTTGAGGTTTGAAAAGAATAACCATTTCCGTTACTTCGAACTTGGTACATGAATAGGATGGCAAAAAGTTATACCCTCAATATTATTTTGAGAATTTGAATTCAAAATATTTTCGCGAATCTTTACTTTCAATGAATCAAGATTTTTAACCCATTCAGGCACTTCATCACTTCGTAAATGAATATAACTTTCAGAAATTTCAACTATTTCTTCTTTAGCCATGTAATTTAATTTGTAGTAAAAATAGAACAGTTTACTGATATTATGAAATAAAGTTTTCTAAAATATTAAAAAGTGTATGTTTAATAACGGTAAATCACCTAAATAAAATAGGTTTGAGTCCGACTAGGACAACTGTATAAATTATATTATTTTGTCATTTTGTCACCTTCTACCCTATTGGTACAACCTTTGACTATAAAAGGCGGAAAAAATTTATATTCATAAAACCTAAATATTTTAAAACATGAGCACTGGAAAAATTAACGTACAAACCGAAAACATTTTCCCAATTATTAAAAAGTTTCTTTACAGCGATAATGAAATCTTTTTACGTGAGTTAGTAAGTAACGCAACGGATGCGACTCAAAAGCTAAAAGCCTTATCATCCATGGGCGAAGCTAAAGGCGAATTAGGTGATTTAAAAATTGAAGTGAAAGTTGATAAAGCAGCTAAAACCATTACCATTAAAGATAAAGGTATTGGTATGACAGCTGAAGAAATTGAAAAATACATTACACAAATTGCCTTTAGTGGTGCTGAAGAATTTGTGACTAAATACAAAGATAAAGTAGATAAAAACGTGGTGATTGGTCACTTTGGTTTAGGTTTTTATTCTGCCTTTATGGTAGCACAAAAAGTAGAAATTTTCTCATTATCTCATAAAGAAGGTAGTAAAGCCGTTCGTTGGGAATGTGATGGAAGTCCTGAATATACGATTGAAGAAATTACTACAAAAACTGACAGAGGAACAGAGATTGTTTTACACGTTGCTGAAGATAGTTTAGAATTTTTAGAAAACTCAAAAATTGAAGGCTTACTAAAAAAATACTGTAAGTTTTTACCAGTTGAAATTGTTTTTGGAACAAAATCAGAATGGGTTCCAACGGGAGAAAAAGACGAAAAAGGTCACGAAAAAGAAAATGAAATTCAAGTAGAAAATATCATCAATAATCCTGTGCCAGCTTGGATTAAAAAACCAGTAGATTTAAAAGATGAAGATTATAAAGCATTCTATCGTGAATTGTACCCAATGCAATTTGAAGAGCCTTTGTTTCATATTCACTTAAATGTAGATTATCCATTTAACTTAACAGGTATTTTATATTTCCCTAAATTATCGAATAAGTTTGAAGCGCCTAAAGACCGTATTCAATTATATAGTAACCAAGTGTTTGTAACGGATAATGTAGAAAACATTGTTCCTGATTTTTTAACGATGTTACGTGGTGTGATTGATAGCCCAGATATTCCATTAAACGTAAGCCGTAGCTACTTACAAGCTGACGGAAATGTGAAGAAAATATCAGCACATATCACTAAAAAAGTAGCAGATAAATTAGAAGAGATTTTCAAAAAAGAACGTCCTGATTTTGAAGCAAAGTGGGATGATGTGAAAATATTTGTGCAGTATGGAATGATTAGCGACGAGAAGTTTTACGAAAAAGCATCGAAGTTTGCATTAGTAAAAAACACTGAAGCTAAAGCCTTTACCTTAGAAGAATATGATGCTCATGTAAAAGCTAATCAAACAGATAAAGATGGTAAAGTGGTTTTCTTGTATGCAACTAATACCGACGAACAACATACTTATATTGACGCAGCAAAATCAAGAGGTTATGATGTGTTATTAATGGATTCTCCATTAGATTCGCATTTAATCAATCACTTAGAAAGTAAATTAACCAATACGCAATTTGTGCGTGTAGATGCTGATACAGTTGAAAAATTGATTAAGAAAGACGACGGACAAGTCAGTAAATTAAGTGAAGAAGAGCAAAATACCTTAAAACCAATTGTGGAAGGAGTTGTAGCTAAAGAAAAATACACCGTTACTTTTGAAAGCTTAAGCGAGACAGATTCTCCGATGTTAATTACACGTCCTGAGTTTATGCGTCGTATGAAAGACATGCAAGCCATGGGTGGCGGAGGCGGCATGAACTTTTATGGTTCAATGCCTGATATGTATAACTTAGTAGTAAATGCAAACCACCCATTAATTAGTAAAATATTAGTGGAAAAAGATGCCGCTAAACAAAGTCAATTAGCAAAACAAGCAGCCGATTTAGCCTTGTTGTCTCAAGGCTTATTAAAAGGCGAAGAGTTAACGAAATTTGTAAAACGCTCAGTTGAAATGATTAATTAATTTTCTCAACTCGGAGAGTTCAGTCATGCTGAACTTGATTCAGCATCTCATGAGACCCTGAATCAAGTTCAGGGTGACGACGGTAACATTAAATAAAAATAGTACCTTTAATAAAAAAACACCATGGAAAATCAAAACCCTGAAAACCAGTTAAACATCGAACTTTCTGAAGAGATTGCAGAAGGCATATATTCAAACCTTGCTATTATTACGCATTCTCCAACGGAGTTTGTGGTTGATTTTATTAAAGTAATGCCGGGTGTACCTAAAGCAAAAGTAAAATCTCGTATTGTACTAACTCCTCAACACGCGAAGCGTTTAATGAAAGCCTTAGCGGATAATGTTACTCGTTTTGAACAAATGCATGGAAAAATAAAAGATAGCGAAATGAACGCCTTACCATTAAGTTTTGGCGGACCAACTGCCCAAGCTTAACGACTAGTTTATTTTTAGCAAAAAGCGTCTAATGTTAAATCATGGGGCGCTTTTTGCTTTTATTAACAAATGGCATATTTATTGAGTCTTTAAGTAGGAATTTTCGTTTGTTTTTTATACATTTGGTTTAATCATTAAAATTTAGCACCATGGGAAAAATATTTACAATTTTATTCTTTGTCTTAATAGGCATAAATAATACAACTGCTTCAACCTTTTCAAGTGTAGCTTCTGGGACTTGGAGCGCTCCAGGAACATGGACTGTAACTGGCGCGATAGATACAGATGGCATTCCTGATTTGGATGATGATGTAACTATTAATGGGGGGCATACAGTTATTTTAATTAATTTGCAAAACTATTTTAAAACCTTAACAATAGCTGCAAGTGGCACATTAAATTTGAATTCAAAAGCTCTTAACGCTTATGGTGATTTAACTAATAATGGTTCAATTATTGGAACATTCTATTACTTTAGAATATTTGCACCTTCGATTATAACAAGTTCAACTCCTCTTACAAATTCTGGAGAATGGTATTTTTATGCTAATACTACAATAGCGGCTGGAACTGTAATAAACAAACCAACAACTAATTACATGCGGCCGAGTAATAATGCTGTTGTTACTAATCTTGGGAATGTTACTTCAAAAATATATATAAGCAACTCTGCTTCTTGGGTTAATGGACCAAATTCATTTTTAACATTACCTGCAGCCATTGGAGGAACACTAAATGTAAACTTTTCTGCTATTGGAAACACTGTGACATATATACAAATTACTGTACATCCTGCAACTTATTATAATTTAACGCTTACTAGTGCAACTTCACAGACAAAAAAAGCCTTTGGAAATTTGATAGTGTTAAATAATTTGACTTTGAGTGCCGGAACTAATAACGTTCTTGACTTGAATAATTTCAATTTAACAGTTGGAGGGAATTGGTTGAATAATGCTAATAGAACGATTTTAAATCAGGGCACAATTACTTTCAATGGTTCCGGTACTCAAACAATCACGCGTAGTTCAACTGAAACTATTAATAACATGATTGTAGGTGGAACAGGCACTGTTTTACTGGGAACCAACCTGACCTCAACGAATACAACTATTAATAGTGGCACTTTAGATGTATCGACCTCTAACTATTCTTTGAACATAAGTGGTAATCTAACAAATAATGGCTCCCTAAATTGCAGAAGTGGTTTAATTACCTTAAATGGAACCGCAACTCAAAGTATATCAGGTTCGAGTAATACACAATTTTATGCCTTAACTCTTAACAACACTTCAGGAGTAACAATCAATTCACCTCAATCTGTTACAGATGTTTTAACAGTTACCAATGGTGATTTTAACTCAAATGGAAATCTCACATTAATTAGTAATGCTTCTAAAACGGCACGTTTGGGAATTGTAGGGGCAAGTGGTTCTTTCTCAGGAAATATGATAATTCAAAAACATGTTTCTGGTCGTACTAAGGCATGGCATGATTTAAGTAGTCCTGTTCAAGGCACTACTATTTATGACTGGGATGATGAAATGTATATGAGTGGTTTAGGCTGTGACTGTCCGGCAGGTATTACGGGTACTGATGGAAGCGCTGGTTCTTTTAAATCAGTGTATACGTATAATGAACCTACTTCAACCTATGCTTATATAACAAATTCATTGACAGTTTTGAACCCTGGAACAGGATATGGGGTCTATTTATCTGACAATATGAATAACTGGAACGCTAAAATTTTTGATTCAAGAGGAGTACCTAGCTTTAACACAAAAATTATAAATTTGTCTTATTCAGCGGGCGCAGGAGCTAATGCTGGATTAAATTTAGTTGGAAATCCGTTTGCTTCTGCCATTGATTACTCACTTGTCAATAAAACCAACACTGACGGGCACGCTTATGGTTATGACAATGGAGTTTGGACAGATTATGGAACAAATGCCATTCTTACTTCTCACCAAGGATTTTGGGCTTATGCTACTAGCTCAGGTGCTTCTATCTCAGTTCCTGAAAATTCAAAATCATCCGTTACTGCGACAAGTTTTCATCGTTTAGCACCTAATTATGATATAAAATTAATGTATACCAATTCGAGTGTAGAATATTTTAATGAAGCAAAAGTAAACATTGAAGAAAATACTACTGAAAAGTGGGATATTGGTATTGATGCTGTTTATTTCAATAGCCCCGAAGCAGAAGCTTCTACTATATCTTTCAATACAGGTGATAGAAAACTATTAACTAATGCTGTAAATGACAAACAAAATAATGTTACACTACCAATTGAATTATTTTCACCTAAAACGGGATTATATTACATACAACCATCTGTTTTAAATATTGGTGAATATAAATTCATTTGGATAGAAAACATTAAAACTGGTGAGAGATTTGATTTAAATAAATCTGTTCCTATAAACGTTGATAAAACTGGAGAAAACAATGATTTTGTTTTACGTTTAAGTAAAAACCAAGAAAGCTCTTCTATCAGTCAAACAGTATTTGCAAATGATTTAATGATTTTTAATTCAGATAACGTATTGAACTTAAAATCAAATAATTCTAACCACAAATTGTCTCAAATTTCAATATTTGATTTGTCTGGAAAATTAGTACTTGAGCAAAAAGACATTGAGATTGAAGCAAATTCAACTTATAAGATTGATATTTCATTACTTAATCAAGGAGTTTATATTGCAAATGCAATCGACATTAACGGCAATTCAATTTCCAAAAAAATCATTAAATAATTTTCTAAGACACACGTTTTCATAATGAAAAAGCCGAGTGAAATTTCACTCGG
>DIHL01000083.1 GCA_002420145.1 Bacteroidetes bacterium UBA5697 | reverse complement strand
AAAAAAGCAGAGGAAGATGCCGCTCGTTTGGCTAAAGAAAAAGCAGATAAAGAAGCCGCTGATAAGCTAGCTAAAGAATTAGCAAATAAGTCAGCTGCTGAAAAAGCTGCTGCCGAAGCAAAAGCGAAAGCTGAGGCTGAAGCTGCTGCTAAGAAAAAAGCAGAGGAAGATGCGGCCCGTTTAGCAAAAGAAAAAGCGGATAAAGAAGCTGCTGATAAACTAGCTAAAGAATTAGCAAACAAGTCAGCTGCTGAAAAAGCTGCTGCCGAAGCAAAAGCGAAAGCTGAGGCTGAAGCTGCTGCTAAGAAAAAAGCAGAGGAAGATGCGGCCCGTTTAGCAAAAGAAAAAGCGGATAAAGAAGCTGCTGATAAACTAGCTAAAGAATTAGCAAACAAGTCAGCTTCTGAAAAAGCTGCAGCAGAAAAGGCAGCCGCTGAGGCTGCTGCTAAAGCTAAAGCGGAAGCAGAGGCCAAAGCGAAGGCTGAAGCAGAAGCTGCTGCTAAGAAAAAAGCCGAAGAAGAGGCAGCAAGATTAGCCAAAGAAAAAGCAGATAAAGAAGCAAAAGAAAAAACGACTGCTCCAGTTGTAGATAAATATAAAGAGGCAATTACTAAAGCAGATGGGCAATTTAACGCGAAACGTTATTTGGATTCTAAAAAATCATATGAAGAGGCTTTAATTGCAAAAGCTAATGATAGTTACGCTAAAGGGCGTTTAGCTGAAATAGAAAAAATATTAAAATCAGATTCAGCCACAGCTGATAATATTGATGCAAAACAAAAAGCTTTATTAGCAAAATATCCTCCGGGAGTTACAGAAGAAACTATTTCAGGTCCTGGAGTTGTCATTATTCAAAGAGTAGTTGTAAAAGAAACAGCTGCATATTTATATCAAAAGAAAATCTTTAGTTGGGGAGGTGTATCATATTTCAGAGATGGAAAAGCGGTTACTGAATCTACTTTTGAACAAGAAACTAAACCTTAAAAGTTATTATGCCAGATATTTTTGAAGACGTTCATTGTTGCGTTTGCGGTAACACAAATCCTTCCGATTTTAAAATCAATTACGAAAAAGAAAAGTTTTCGGTGATAGAATGTAAAAAATGTTCTTTCACATTTATTCCTCCTTATTTTAGAAAACAAATTTCTTATGATAATTACAAGGATGAAAATGTAGCCAATGCTGTTCGTAATGGAAATAATTGGGTTAAAATTGAACGTCATAAATTACGCTACGATTTGATTAAAAAATACAAATCAAGTGGTTCATTATTTGATTTAGGAGCTGGCTGGGGACATTTTATGCTTACGGGACAAATGTTAGGTTATGATGTTTATGGAATTGAAATTTCTGAACAACCTTATCTTTATTCAAAAAATGATTTAAAATTAAATGTAGATCATATTGATTTTTTTGATATGAAAGAAGATAAAAAATTTGATGTAATCACCATGTGGGATGTTTTAGAACATATAGACAAAGCAGATGATGTGATTGCAAAATGTTCGAGAATAACTTCTAAAGATGGAATTATCGTTATTCAAGTTCCACAAATAGATTCATATTTTGCAAAAAAACATAAAGATAATTGGAAGATGATGGGAATTGATCATGTAAATTATTTTGGCAAAAAAACAATTACTCAACTACTAGCAAATCATGGGTATAAAGTGGAGACGATTAAATCTTCTTTTGAAATAAAGTTATTTATCATGTATACTATTTTACCTTTATTAAAAAGATTAAAAGGTAATAAAAAACAAACTCAGCAAGAAGCTAATAGTACTATTAAAGCTTCTGAACGTCAACAATACTTTAATACATTTACTCAAAAACCAATGTGGAAACTAAAGTTGTATATGAAAATTCATAATATCATATATAAGACCTTATCTGCTTTAAATATTGGAGAAGAAATGATTGTTGTGGCTAGAAAAACAAATTAAAAAATGAATTGATACATCAATTCATCTTCAAATTTATTTTTTGAAACTTGATTCCATTGTTTTTTAATTCCAATTTTTTGGAAACCAGTTTTTTCAAAAAGAGCAATACTTTCCAGATTAGATGAGCTAATATTGCAAAATAATTGATGCATTAGTAATGTTTCTTGAGCATATTTTTTAACTAATTCAATTGCTTCATAAGCATATCCTTTTTTTCTAAATTCCTCAAAAATTAATACCCCTACCCCAACTCTTAAATGCATCGGTTCAAACTCAAATAAATCAATAGTACCAATAGGTGTATGTTTTTGATTTAAACAAATCATTAATCTTAATTGCTTATTCGTATATATATCCTGATGAGCTGAGTGTAAATACAACTCTAAAACATCTTTACTAAAAGGCGTTATCGTATTACTCACTTTCCAAATACGTGCATCATTCTCTGAAACATATAACAACTGCAAGTCAGATGACTCAAGTGCCCTAAGATATATATGTTCTGAATTAATAAACATTAGTCTTTGTAATAATTTGCTCGTTCAGTATTAATAATAGATTGTAACTCTTCATTAGTATACATTGGTAATGAAAATTCATTCTCCTCTACCCTATCTTGAATATTTAAACCTAAGGTTAATGATATATATTGATTTTGTTTTAATCGTTCAACTAATTCAAATAAAAGCTCTTGTTTATGTTCTGAAATTGCATAAAACTCTTGTAAAAACAACTTGATAGGACTTAAGCAAGATGCTTCATTAGCTTTAACTTGCGTGAATTGCTTAATATAAAACTGACAAATTTCTTTTTGATACCCTGTACTAAAAACAGGATGTTTTTTTAATTTAATAAACAGTGTTTCTATTTTTTTTTGTTGAATCGTTTTTAGTAATACTTTGATCTCAACATCTAATTCTTGTCCTTTAATGGTTAAAGAATTATAATTTCCATCTATTAATATTCCAATATGAGGTGGAGTTCGAGAGGCGTGCAAAATAACTAACCATGTATCCTTCGCTAACAAATCCTCATGAAAAGAATCTGAAACAGTAAGTGTATATGGACTCTGAATAATCATTTGACCAAAGTTACTGAAAGATTTTTAAAATAACTTACAAAAGTGTTAATCCTAATTTTTGATTAATAACACCTTCTTTTAATGAAAAAGTTGAAACTCTCATTTTATTTAAATTTAGTTCTTTCAAAATAAAATCAATAAGCAAAACAGAGATAACAATCATATCAACTCTCATATCTATTAATCCTGGTATATGATAGCGCTCTTTTAAAGTAGATTTTTTTATCATCTCACTAATTTTGTGATATTGATTTAAATCAATGCAATATTCTGTTTGAATATCATTTAATCCCTCACTATTAAATTTCCCAGCAATGATATCCACTACTGAATCAAACGCTCCTGACGAACCTATCAATTCTATTGGTTGATGTATTTTTACAGCATCTAAGAGAGATTGCAATTCTTGTTTCAAATAGGAATTAAATAAAATAATTTCTGGATTGGTAACAGGATCCGATAAATTGAATTTTTCTAATAATCTAGCTGCCCCAAGTAAATAACTTTGTTTCCAAAAAATAGTATCATGATTAGCTAATATAAACTCTGTACTACCTCCTCCAATATCCATAATTAAAGACACTGAATCAGCCATATTTATTGCCATTTTGTTTCCATGGTAAATTAAGTCTGCTTCTTCATTTCCATCAATAACAGTAATTGAAATACCAGACACTTTTTTTGCCTGTACTACAAATTCATTACCGTTAGACGCTGAACGGATAGCTGATGTTGCAAAAGCATAAGTATGCTCTACATTATAATCTAACAAATATTGTTGGTATTGTCTCAGCGCTCTTATTCCTCTTTGAAAAGGAGCATCTGCTATATATCCCGAATTAATTGTGCCTTCCCCTAGTTTAACAGCAATTTTTGTATTAAAAATTTTCTTAAAAGTGCAATTAGGTAGTCGCTCTGCTATAAGCAAATTAAAAGTATTAGTCCCTAAATCTATAACTGCAAATATCATAAACAACCATTTTACATACCAATTTACTCAAAAAACACAAGAATTCCTATCAATACTAAAGTAAATATTGATATCTCTGTCTGATAAATCGCTTGTCTAAACCTCTTCTTTTTTTATCTGTTCCCATATTTGACGAGAAAACTAATGATAATTCATGGGATCCGCTTTGATATTTTCTTAACGGCGAGGTAACTATATCATAAGAATATGAAATCTGAAAATTTTCTTTTATTGTGTAACCTAACTGTAATGCAATAGCATCATTCAATCTAAAACTTAAGCCAGCAATAAGCTGTTGTCTCATATGTAATCTGAGAGTATAATCAAAAGAAAAAGGAACACCAGGAACATAAACTGCTAATACAGAGTTTTCGAATGTAAAATTTGGATCATCTGCCCAATTAAACCCAGCCGATAAATTATAATGAGGAACATTAGTAAACCTGCCTTTTTTTAAAGAATCATTTTTATAAAATTCGAATTTACTACTTGCAATATTATTAGCACCTACTCCTAAATGAAATCTATCATTGTAATACAATAAGCCAAAGCTACCATCAAAATTACTATCCTTGTCTTCCACATATTGATTAACCGCTTTATCTTGTTGGTTTCTTAATGTAACATCAGTCCCATTAAATGTTTGTCTTAAATAGTTTCCTTGAACTCCAAAAGAAATTTCGGAATCAGCAAATTTTAAATGATAAGCTGCCGTTAAGCTAGTAGATAAATTCCTAAAAGGACCAATATCATCTTTAAAAATAAAACCTCCAACTCCAATACGTCCTTTCCATAAACGAGAATTTAAAGCTAAAGCATAGGTTTTTGGAGAACCATCAAAACCAGTCCATTGATTTCTATAGTTAATACGAATATCAACTACCCTTTTTGTTCCGCAAAATGCAGGATTATAAAGAGTTTGGTTATTTCTGTATTGAGACCACCATGGATATTGCTGCGCATTACCTAGGTATGTTAAGTAAATAAAAATGAATATCAGAAACTTTCTAATCAAAGAATAAATTTTAGTAACTATTATTAATTAGAAAAAAAAGTATTAGTTAATACGAACTCCGTCTTTGTATTTTGCAATAAAGCCATTATAGCCTTTTGACTTTAACTCATCACGGTGTTTAACAGCATCATCTAATGTTTTAAAATTACCAACAGTAACTTTATACATACCATTAATTAAATCAATATTTACATTTCCAGCACCCGAAAATTTGCTTTTACTTGGCTGGTTCGAATAAGCACCAATTTGAACTTTATAAGTCATTCCTGCCTCTGATGAAGAAGAAGTAACAGGTTTAACTGGCTTCGTTTCTGAAGGCATTGTTGTTACTGGTTTTGTTTCTGTTGGTGTAGTTGTAGTAACTGGTTTAGTTTCAACAGGCTTGGTTTCTGTTGGTGTAGTAATAGGAGTTGTTTCAACAGGCTTTGTTTCTGTTGGTGTAGTTGTTGTAACTGGTTTTGTCTCTGTTGGCGTTGTAGCTACAACAGCACTTCCTCCACCAATATTAATAATTGCTGGTGCTGCTTCTACTTCTTTTTTCTCGTTATTTTCTAAATAATAAAATTTTTGCAAGAAAGTTCCGGGATTCGTTGCATCTGAATTAGCCTGAACTTTTAATTTAATTGTAAATTCTGGCTCACTAGGAACTGAAACCCATACGATTTTCGCTCTTTGATTTTCGAAAGTGAAATTTCCTCCTTTTGCATCCACAATAGATATCACATAACCTGCAGGAACATCCAATTGATATTTAGCAAAATTACCTACCGCTCCTTTGTTAATTTTAACATCTGCATCCACTGTTGATGCCGAATTCATATTTGAAGGGAAATTAGCATTAATTGTAATTTGAGAGAAAACGGATGTAAAGCTAGCAATTGCAAAAAAAGTTAATATTTTTTTCATATAGTAATTTTGTTAATATCACAAATATAATTATTTGTTTCAAAATTAAAAACTAATTAGTATGAATAGTTTACCTTTCATTTTCTATGAAAATCAATCATATATTGTATTTTTTCTGTATTTATTTATCAAATTATAAATCAAATAATAGAAATTAAAAAACACAATTAACCATCCTAGTGCGATTTTACTAAATTGATTTAATTAATATTTAACAATTACATCTCTGTTTGTGTCATTTAATTGGTATATTTTTGTGTTTCACTTATTTTAAAAATCAAATGAAAAACAAATTACCTATTTTTTATTTCCTTTTATTCTTTGGCTTGTTTAATAATTTATTTTCTCAAGAAGTAAATAACACATTAAAAGCAGATGAATTTTTTACGATGCACTATTACACTTTTGAAGGAAATATGAATCAAGAAAAAATAGAGGCGTTTGAAAAAGTATTATTAAAAATCGAATTTGTGTCTCAAGCAAAAGTGAAATATAAGACTGAAAAAAACATGGGACAAATTGTTCTTGTAGTTAAAGAAAAAACTGTTACAAATGAAGGTGATAAAACCTTTAGTCCAACATCCATTAAACAAGCTATTCTTAAAAATGGCTTAGCTCCGATGGAATACACTACTGGAAAATATATTCAATAATTTTTTTATAAAAACTTTTTACATTATTTAAGTATGCGCAATATTAATATTACTCTTCTTTTTGTTTTATCTTTCTTTAGTTCATGGTCTCAATCCGAAAACTGTTCGGGAGCTGTTACATTAACTAATGGAGTCTGTGTAGTTGGAACTGCTGGTACTTCTCAAAACATTGTTGGTTGTGCTGGTAATGCTGATGATGATGTTTGGTATAAATTTGTAGCCTCTGGCACAAGTCATTCATTAACTGTTACAGGTTCAGCAACTTTTGACGCTGTATTACAAGTATTTTCTGGAACTTGTGCTGCTTTAGTTTCAAATGGCTGTGTTGATAATACATTTAATGGACAAGTTGAATCTACAATAGCATCAGGCTTAACAATTGGCTCCACTTATTATGTCAGAGTATATCACTATGGAGCAGGTTCTGGATCAAGCACTTTTACAATGTGTTTAAATAACCCTCCAGCTGCACCTGCAAATGATCCATGTACTAGTGCCATTAATTTAGCAGTTAATGCTGGTTGTGTTAATACATCTGGTACTTCTTATGGAGCAACTACTTCTTTAACTGGATGTGCAGGTACTGCTAATGATGATGTCTGGTATTCATTTACAGCTACCAATTATACTCAAACTATACAAGTAGCTGGTTCAGCAAATTTTGATGCCGTGGTTGAATTATACGATGGTACTTGTGGAGCTTTAACTTCATTAAGTTGTATTGATAATACTTTTTCTGGAGGAACGGAAACTGTTACGGCATCTGGTTTAACTCCAGGTGTTACGTATTTATTTAGAGTTTATGATTATTACTCAAGTGCAGGAAGTACCTTTAGTGTTTGTGTATCTGGAACAAGTATTATTGCAGGTTCTCAACCAAATGATGAGCCTTGTAATGCTATTCAAATTCCTGCTGTAACAGCAGACTGTAACAACTTAGTGTTTTCAAATGTTGGGGCTACACAAACTATTCTCCCAGGAAGTCCAGGAGCTGTTTGTGAAAACTATGATAATTCAACCAATTCAATGGGAGCTCTTTCAAATGGTGGATTTGGAGCAACCTCAAAAGATGTTTGGTTTAGTATCACAGTGCCTGCTAGTGGTAATATTTATATCACTCCTCAACCAAATATGGGAGCTGGTTGGATTCAAGATGGAGTTATGACATTATACAGAGGAACATGTGGAACACTAACAACTTATACTTGCTCTGATGATTATAATTATCCTGCTGGCTATAATGATTTACAATCTTTTATTAGAGCTACAGGATTAACTCCAGGAGAGACCGTTTATTTGAGATATTGGGGGTATGGTGCAGCTCAAGGTAACTTTGGATTTTGTGTACAATCTCCAACTAACGATTTGTGCGCTAACGCTTTATACATTTGTGATATTAATGGATATTCTGCAACTACTAGTCCAGCCTACACTCGCGACCATCCTTGTAATATGAGAGGAAATGGAGAAGGGCCTGGTCCAACTTATACATATAGCGTAGGCGCAAACCCAGCTGGACCTTTTGGAGCTGGTGGAACATGGGGTACTGGTTCTACTATTAATGATGTATACATTGATAATAATTCATGGGTTAGATTTACAGCGGCAAGTCCTACTGTTTCATTAAGAGTTACAGTATCTAACTGTTGGGGAGTTGGTACTAACTCTGTTACTGCAACTCCAGGAACACCAAGAGGCGTGCAAATGCAAATTTTTTCTACAACCTCTGCTTGTTGTGGATTCACACCTGTCTCAGATTACAAAGAAAACGCATCGGGTTCATTTTCGGGCGGTATAAGTACATACACTGTAAACGCAAATAGCTTAACCGTAGGTGATGATTATTATGTGATGGTTGATGGTTGGAGTGGAGATATTTGTAATTATAATATTCAAGCCATTTCTGGAGTAGCATTACCAGCAATCACCGCTGTTCCAGGCACAATATGTCCTGGTCAAAGTTCTATTTTAACGGCTCCTACTGGAGCAACAGGATATACTTGGGAGCCAGGTGGTCAAAATACTCAAACTATATCAGTAGCACCTGGTACACAAATGACTTACACATGTTACGTTGGAGGAGTTTGTGGTTACAAACAAACTTTAACAAAAACAGTTTTCTTATATACAGTTCCTTCTGTTTCTATTAATGCTGGGGCGGCTATTACAACTTGTGGAACTCAAACAATTACTTTAACTGGAGGAGGTGCAAGTACTTATTCTTGGAGTACAGGAAATACAACCACTTCATTCACCGTGGCACCTTCGGGTAATACTACCTACTCTGTTATCGGAACCTCCGTCAATGGTTGTACTAATACGGCCGTTTCTTCGGTTACGGTAAATACAGTGCCTTCGTTAACTATTGCCTCAACTTCTAATACAATTTGTAATGGATCAAACACAAATTTATCAGTAAGTGGAGCTAGTACTTATACATGGTCCCCATCCACTAGTTTAAGTGCTTCAACAGGAACTGCCGTCACTGCTTCTCCTACTATAACCACTAACTATACAGTAATAGCAACTGCAGCAAATGGTTGTACTAATTCTGCGGTATATACTGTTACTGTTAATCCTAAACCAACTGTATCTTCAACAACAACAGGTTCAATTATTTGTAATGGAAATTCCGTTACCTTAAATGGAACAGGAGCTAGCACATATGCTTGGACAGGAGGCGTTACTGATGGAGTTGCATTTACTCCTACTATTACATCTACTTATACAGTAATTGGAACAAATGCGGTAACTGGATGTACTAATTCTGCCGTTAGAACAATTACTGTAAATACACCTCCAACAGTTTCTTCTTCAACTAGTAATTCAGTTATTTGTAATGGAGCCTCTGTTACCTTAAATGGAACTGGCGCTAGTACATACACTTGGACAGGCGGAGTTAGTAATGGAGTTGCATTTACTCCAAGTACCACAGTATCATACACCGTTACTGGAACTGCAGCTAATGGTTGCACCAATACAGCTGTAAGAACAATTACAGTGAATCCATTACCAACAGTTGGTTCTTCTGTTTCTAATTCTGTTATCTGTAGAGGAAGTTCTACGACGTTAAATGGAACCGGAGCAAACACCTATACTTGGACAGGAGGTGTATCTAATGGTGTTGCTTTTTCACCAACAACAACTACAACTTACACGGTTACTGGAACTGATGCTAATGGTTGTATTAATACTTCAATAAGAACTATAACGGTTAATCCAATTCCTACATCAACAGCAAGTACAGCAGGAACCATTACCTGTGTTACTAATACAATCAATTTAAATTCAAGTTTATCAGGTCAAAGTTATACTTGGACTGCTCCTGGTGGAAGTTCAATTTCAGGAGGAACTGCAAATAGTCAAAATGCTATAGGACAAGGTTCTGGGACTTATACTTTATTCGTTATGAGTTCTGCTGGCTGTTCTTTTACAACAACATTAGCTGCTAATATAAATACAACAACACCTTCCGCATCTGCATCGGGAGGAACTTTAACATGTGCTCAAACATCAACTGTATTAGTTGGAGGACCAACAGCAGGTGTTACTTATAGTTGGACTGGTCCCGGAATAGTTGGAAGTAATACTGTAGCTAATATTACAGCCTCTGTTGTAGGAACCTATTCATTAATTACAACAAACACTGTTAATGGCTGTTCAAGTTCTTCTGTTGCTGTAGCAACTGTTACTAATAACTTAACTACACCAACAGTCACTGCTGGTTCTAACCAAACAATTACATGCGCCGCTCCTACAGTTACATTAACAGGTAATGCTACTGGAGGCTCAACTTTAAATTGGAGTAATGGCGCTTCTACAAATACTACCACCGTGGGAGGTGCAGGAACATATACATTAACAGCTACTAATCCAGCTAATGGATGTTTTGTTACATCAACTGTTCAAGTAGCGCCAAGTGCAGGAACTCCAAACGGAAATGTTAGTGCCGCTTCCAATTCAATAACGTGCTCTCTTACCTCCGCATCAATAAGTATAACATCTACAATATCACCTCTTACTTATTCTTGGACAGGACCAGGAACAATCTCTTCCCCAACATCTTCTGCTACAACTGTATCATCAGGAGGTACTTATACTATTACCATTACAAATACAGCTAGCTGTTCGCAATCTTATCCAGTGGTTGTTCCAACTAATACAACTCCTGTTTCTGCAAGCGCAAGCATTGCTCCTACAGCAAGTATTACTTGTACTTCTTCAAGTGTCACTTTAAGTAGCACTCCAACTGGTGCTAATTATTCGTATTCATGGTCTGGCCCTAATATTATTTCTGGTGGCACAACTGCTAATCCTATAGTTGGCGCTACTGGAAACTATTCTGTTACAGTAACAAATACAATTACTGGTTGTACAAATCCTACAGGAAGCGCTGTTGTTTTTGTTCCAACTAATACAACTGCTCCTACATTAAGTTTAAGCGCGACATCAGTTACTACAACATGCGGTAATCCAAGTACAACTGTAACAGTAACTAGTAATTCAAATCCAAACACAACTTATACATGGACTGCTCCTGCAACAGGAACAATAAGTAACACATCGATCAATAATCCTACCATAGGTGGTACTGGTGTATTTACTGTAGCTGTTACAAATACGGTTAATGGTTGTGTTTCATCTATCGGAACTGTAACATTAACTCCAGATGTAAATTTACCAACCTTTAATTTATCTTCTAATACGGCAACTATTACTTGTGCTATTCCATCACCAAGTGTGTCTCTTACTTCCACTGTAACTCCTGTTTCTTATTCTTGGAGTCCAACTCCTGGTTCTGGTGGTTCATCAGCAAATGCAACATTTACAGCTACTGGTAATTACACATGCACGATAACTAATACATCTAATGGTTGTTCAACAAGTGCTGCACAAGTAGCTGTTGGAATAAATACAGTAATTCCAAGTGTTACAATAACACCAAGTGCATCTATTACTTGTATTTCAAATACTGTTGTTATAACATCTACGGTTAATCCTTCTACAAGTACTTATACTTGGTCTGGACCAGGAATTATAGGAAGTGTAAACAACTCTTCAATTACTGCTAATGCAGCTGGAACTTATAGTTTATCAATTACAGATCCAATCAATGGATGTATAAATAGTTCTGCATTTTCAACCGTAGGAACAAATACCACTGCGCCTACTCTATCTATAGCAGCAACAAGCTCAGTTATTACATGTTCTAATACTAGCAGTACATTAACTGCAATATCAACATTGACCGATACTCCTACATGGATTACACCTTCTGGAGCAGCTACTAACCCTGTAATTGCTTCTACCGCAGGGGATTACACAGCAACTGTTACTGATGCTACTAATGGATGTTCAACTTCTCAAACAATCACTTTAACAAGTAGTATTATTTCGCCTAATGCAAATGCTGGAGCGGCAACTGTAATGCCCTGTAATTCATCTACAACCACTTTATTAGGAACTTCAACAACGACAGATGCAGTCTCTTATTCATGGAGTGGTCCTAATGCAGGAAGTATTATTTCGGGAAGTAATACTGCAACACCAACTGTAACAGATACTGGAGTATATACATTAACCGTTACAAATTTAACAACAGGATGTACGGCAACTTCAACCGTTGATGTTTCTCAAAATAATGTAAGTGCTGATTTTACTTTTGATCCACAAACTGGAGAAGCTCCTTTAACAGTTAACTTTACAAATACTAGTACAAATGCAAATAGTTTTACATGGAGTTTTGGAAATGGAAGTACATCAACCAATCAAGATCCAAGCAATGTATATAACACAGAAGGAACATATACGATTGTATTAGTCGCAAGTTCTGGTTTATGTAATGACACAGCCATTAAAACTATTTTTGTAGATGAAGGTTTTGTGATTGAGATTCCAAATGTTTTTACACCAAATGATGATGGCGTGAACGATTTATTTCATATTAAAGTCAAAGGAGTAAAATCTGCTGAAGGATATATCTATAATCGTTGGGGACAATTATTATATAGTTGGGATGCTCTAAAAAACTCGTGGGATGGGATAGCTAGTAATGGAGAAAAATGTCCAGATGCGACTTATTATTACATCATAAAAGTAATTGATAAAAAAGATAAAGAGCATTTAGCTCCAGGCTATGTTTTATTAATCAGATAAACAGAAAGGCTGCTAAATTTAGCAGCCTTTCTATTTGAATTACATTCCCAAATCTAAATGAGAACGGAATGATTTATCATAATCCTTTACACTTCTTCTAATCACTTCGTGAGCTTCTTCCCTTCCATATGTTTCTGTTATTTCTACAATGGCAGTTGATTCACCTGGGATATTTTTATAAGTTAAGAAATAGTGACGCAAACGATTGATTAATGGTTCAGGACAATCTAAAATATCTTTCCATTTACTGTATATTTCATCTTTTGCCATCACTGCAATGATTTTATCATCTGCTTCGTTTTTGTCAATCATTCTAAACCCACCAATAGGAATAGCTTCCACAATAATATCACCACTAGTAATATTACGTTCTGTTAACACACAAATATCTAATGGATCTCCATCACCGATGATATCTTTACGCCCCGTTCTTTCATTGGCTCTTTGAGCAACTAAATCACCACAATACGTTTGAGGAACAAATCCATATAATGCAGGAATAATATTTGAAAATTTTTGAGGTCTATCCACTTTTCGATAGCCAGATGCTTTGTCTATTTCATATTTCACATGATCAGCAGGAACCATTTCAATAAAAGAAGTAATAATTTCAGGAGATTTTTCTCCAATGGAGATACCGTGCCAAGGATGCGCTTTGTGTAATTGAACTTTCATGAACCTTATTTGTATTTTTTAAATAGTTTATTGACAATCACATAAAAACCAATTACTCCTATTATAGAAAATAAAAGCGTGATGATTAATTGATTGGTATTAGGGATAATATTTCTATTTTCTGTTTTATTAGGATTCTCTTTTAAAAGTTTATGTAATCCTAAATTAGTTTGTAAGTAACGAAGCTCTTCATCATAAGAAATACCAGTAGTTTCAGTAAAAAAATCCTCATTGATATTTTTAATATAATAACGACTTCTGCTGCAATAATCTAATTTAGCATTATCAACTTGATAGTAGTTGGTATAAATAATCCACTCCTCGCCTACTCTTAGTTGTAATTTACAAGGATCTTCATCGTCAAAAAATAGTTTAAAATCCTGAGCAATAACTCCTTTATATAGTTCAGAAACTGTAAAAATAGCTTCACTCTTAGTTTTATTTAGTTTGATAGATTTTACAGAACCTTTAAATATAATTTCATACTTAGCAATTTCCTTTTCGTTTAAAGTTGTTAAAGGACATTGACAAGCAAATGATATGTTGCTAGTGATGATTAAAAAGAATATGATGAGTAGTTGTTTCATTTTTTGTTTCCCGCAGATTTCGCAGATAAGCGCGGATTTTTTTGCAATTGATAGTTATACTTCAGTTCTCGACTTTCACTTCGACTCCGCTCAGTGTGACACCTCGAACTGACATTTATAGGTTTATGGTTTTTACAAATTGTAAAGTTGCTTCTAATTCTTGATACATAATTTTATCATCTTTAATAAAAGGAATTAATTTTCTGAAGTCAGATAATAGATTTTCAATTTTAGCAGATGATTTTAATGGTCTTCTAAATTCGATAGCTTGAGAAGCATTTAATAATTCAATGGCAAACAACTTCTCAACGTTTTCAATAACCTTATGACATTTAGTAGCAGCATTAGCTCCCATACTCACATGATCTTCTTGGCCATTACTTGATACAATACTATCAATACTTGCTGGTGTGCATAATTGTTTATTTTGACTAACGATACTTGCCGCTGTATATTGAGGAATCATAAAACCAGAATTTAAACCTGGCTTAGCTACTAAAAATGCTGGCAAGTTTCGGATTCCTGAAATTAATTGATACACACGTCTTTCTGAAATACTTCCTAATTCAGCAATAGCAATAGATAAAAAGTCTAAAGAAATAGCTAGCGGTTGTCCGTGGAAATTACCACCACTAATGATTTCATCATCTTCAGGAAAAACCGTTGGATTATCAGTCACCGAATTAATTTCTGTTTCAAATACAGAGGTTACATATGTTGTTGCATCTTTAGTAGCACCATGTACTTGAGGAATACAACGGAAAGAATATGGATCCTGTACCTGAACTTTTTTCTGAGCTAAAATTTCGCTTCCATTTAAGTTTTCACGAATCGCACGAGCTGTTTGTAGTTGTCCTTTATGAGGACGAATAATATGAATATTATCTTTGAAAGGTTCGCTTCTTCCATCAAAACCATCTAAAGAAATAGCTCCAATTAAATCAGCTAAAGCGTTTAATTTATTTGATTTTAATAAACACCAAACACCATAAGCGCTCATAAATTGAGTACCATTTAATAAGGCTAAACCTTCTTTTGATTTTAATGTAATTGGCTCTAAACCTAATTGTTTTAAAACTACAGAAGCTTGGTATTTATTTCCTTGATAGTTTACTTCTCCCATTCCTAATAAAGGCAATGATAAATGTGCTAATGGTGATAAATCTCCAGAAGCACCAAGTGAACCTTGCTCGTAAACAATAGGATATACTTTGTTATTATATAAATCAATTAAGCGCTCAACGGTTTGTAATTGAACCGCACTTTTACCATATGATAATGATTGTATTTTTAACAATAACATTAAACGTACTATCTCAACTGGCACTTCATCTCCCATGCCACAAGCATGAGACATCACTAAATTAGTTTGCAGTTGCTCTAATTCATTATCAGGTATAATGACATTACATAAAGAACCAAATCCAGTATTAATACCATAAATAGGTTCTTTTTGAGAAGCCATTTTTTTATCTAAGTATTCACGACAAGCAACAATGTCTTTTTTTGCTTTATCAGATAACACTAACGTGGCGTTTGAGTCAATGATATGTTGAATATCTTTTAATGTAATTTGTTTGTCGGTTGAAATTGAATATGTCATAAAATTTTATTCTTGTAAATTATCGCTGTTCGCTAGTGGCGTTGTCTTTATTAATATTATTTAAATTAAATATAATTGGGTATTTGGTTTTATATCTAATTGCTTTCCCCTCTTTTTTGCCTGGTTTCCATTTGGTTTGGCGCATAATGCGAAGAGCTTCTTGAGTGCATAAGTGGTTAAATTCTTTTTCAACTGAGATATTACTTAATGTCCCATTTGATTCAACGATAAAGCTCATAACTACCGCCCCTTGTATATTTTGACGAATTGCTAAATCAGGGTATTCCAAATTTTCCAAAACAAATTCACCCAAAGCCTCTTCACCTTTATAATATTCTGGAGAAGAATCTGCCATTTTGTATACGACGAAACTTGTATCAAAGGTTGCTTGGTCTTTATGAATAACAAAGCCTCGGGCTTTAGTATATTTTTTATAAGTATCAGGGCTAAATTTAAATAGTAGAAAACTTTGAGAAGCGACATTTACATTGCCAATAGAAGCTGGAGTAAAAATAAAATAACGCAATAAACGTCTAGCTTCAATTTTAAATTCTTCTATATACTCTTGTTTAAATTCAATATCTTTCACTGAGCCATCAGATGAAACTGTAAAATAAATAGCCACATCCTGACTAATATTTTTCTTTAATAAATTTTCCGGGTAAATCACTTGAGATTGAAATACATAATCTACGTCTAACTTACCCCCAACAGGTTGAGCTGGTTTATCAACTACTGTTTCAATTTTTTCTTGAGAAAATAAAGAGCTTGAAAAAAGTAATATTAATACCGTTAGGATTCTCATTTTTTTTGTGCTTTTAAAAATCGTTGTTTGCCACTCATGTCGTTTAAAATCTCCGTAAAATTAAAGATTTTACTGTCATTTGCATAGTTTTTTACATCTAATGCATATAGTGGATTTAACTCAAAATACAAACATCCTTTTTCTTCTAAATGCTTGTCACACAAGTCGATAATGCGTTTATAAAAAATGATAGGATCATTATCTTCCACAAATAAAGCTAAATGAGGCTCATGTTCTAAAACTCGAGCATCCATTTGTTGTGCTTCGGAATTTAAAACGTAAGGAGGATTACTAACTATTAAGTTATAAGTATCGAGTTTTTGGTTGTTTGAAAGAATATCCAATTTCAGAAATTCAACATCTACATTATTTTTTAGAGCATTTAATTTAGCTACTTCTAAAGCTTGTTCTGAAATATCAATTCCAAAAACTTTTGCTAGAGGTAAATGTTTTTTTAGTGTAATAGGAATACAGCCAGAGCCTGTTCCAATATCCAAAATAGATATTGGAGAGTTATCAGTTGTTTGAGATTTAATTATTAAATCAACTAACTCTTCTGTTTCTGGACGAGGAATTAAAACAGCATTGGAAACATTAAATGTTAAATCGCAGAAAAATGCTTCTTTTAAAATGTATTGTACAGGAGTCCCTTTTTTTAATTCAACTCCTGTATTGTATATATTAATCAAATTTGATTGATTGATATTTTCATTAAAATGTTGTTTTACTTCTGTTTTAGAATAATTTAAATACTTCTCACAAACCAGTTCAAAAATGGAATATAACTCTCCTTCATCATAATTAGATGATAATTCATTTTTGTAGAATTCGTATAAATCGGATAGTTTGTTTGTAGCAATTTTCATTATTTATCCTCTAACAATTTTTCTAAACCAAACATTTCGTCACGCAAACTAGCTGCTTTCATAAAGTCCATTTCTTTAGAGGCTTTTAGCATGGCTGATTTTAATTTGGTTATTTGTTTTTTCAATTCATCCTTGCTCATGTATTGAACAACTGGATCAGCAGCAACACTAAATACATCTGGCTCAATGTATGTTCTTACCAATTTGCCATCTACTGTCACTTCTACACCAGAATCATTTGGTTGTAATAAAGCTTTTTTACCAGCTTGAGATGGAGTAATGCCATTTTTATAATTGTATTCTATTTGACGTTTTCTGCGTCTTCCTGTTTCTTCAATCGTAATTCGCATGCTGTCCGTCATTTTATCAGCGTACATAATTACTCTTCCGTTTACATTTCGAGCTGCTCTACCAGAAGTTTGAACTAAACTTCTTACATTTCTTAAAAAGCCTTCTTTGTCTGCATCTAAAATTGCTACCAAAGATACTTCAGGTAAATCCAAACCTTCTCGTAATAAGTTTATACCAATTAATACATCAAACATACCAACTCGCAACTGACGCAATATTTCTACACGTTCCAAAGTATCTACTTCACTGTGTATGTATCGACAACGAATTTGTAATTTGGTTAAGTATTTAGATAATTCTTCGGCCATTCGTTTAGTTAAGGTCGTTACTAAAACGCGCTCATCTCTTTCAACCACTTTATGAATCTCATCTAATAAATCATCTACCTGATTTCCACTAGGACGGACTTCAATAATTGGATCTAAGATACCTGTTGGACGAACTAATTGCTCAACCACAATTCCTTCTGCTTGTTCTAATTCATATTCAGCAGGTGTTGCTGACACATAAATAACCTGATTAATTAAGGTTTGAAATTCCTCAAATTTTAAAGGGCGGTTATCCATGGCTGATGGCAAGCGAAAACCATATTCAACTAAATTTTGTTTACGAGAAAAATCACCGCCAAACATCGCACGAACTTGTGGTAATGTCGCGTGACTTTCATCGATAATCATTAAATAATCTTCAGGAAAATAATCTAATAAACAGAAAGGTCTAGTGCCAGGCGCTCTTCCATCCATATAGCGAGAATAGTTTTCAATACCACTACAGTATCCTAATTCACGCATCATCTCTAAATCGTAATTGACACGTTCTTCAATACGCTTCGCTTCTAAATCTTTACCTTGTGATTTAAGGAAAGCAACATGCTTTACCATATCGTCTTGAATATTCACCATGGCATTTTGTAAAGTATCAGGTGCCGTTACGAAAATGTTGGCAGGATAAATTCTAAAGTCTTCGTGTTTTTGAATGATAGTTCCATGAATTGGATCAAAGGTTTCAATCGATTCTATCTCGTCTCCAAAAAAACTAATGCGAACCGCATAATCAGCGTATGATAAATTCACATCAACTGTATCACCTTTTACTCTAAATGTACTTCGTTTAAACTCTTCAGTCGTTCTTGAATATAAAGCACCTACCAATTGATGCAACAATTTATTGCGGGAAATAACTTTTCCTACTTCAATTTCTATAATGTTCTTTTTAAAATCTGTTGGATTACCAATACCATAAATACAAGACACTGATGATACAACAATCACATCTCTCCTACCCGACAATAATGCTGAAGAAGCGCTGATTCGTAGTTTTTCAATTTCATCATTTACTTGTAAATCTTTTTCGATATAAGTACCAGTAGTTGGTAAGTATGCTTCTGGCTGGTAGTAATCGTAATAACTGACGAAATACTCAACAGCATTTTCAGGAAAGAACTGTTTGAATTCGCTATATAACTGAGCGGCTAATGTTTTATTATGACTTAAAATAAGCGTTGGCTTATTGACTTGCTGAATCACATTCGCTGCCGTAAACGTTTTACCAGAACCAGTAACTCCTAATAAAACTTGATGTTTAGTATTAGCATTTAAACCTTCTACTAATTGTTGAATAGCAGTTGGTTGATCTCCAGTAGGTTGAAATTCAGATATAAGTTTAAATGACACAGGCTAAAGGTAATAAGGAAACGACAGATAAGAAAGCTAAAAATTGCTTATTTACTAATCACTAATTCCTTATTAATTGCTCTAACGCCATCATTTATTTGTATGATATACATCCCATTAGAAAGGTTTACGGTATTTAACTTCACTTCATGCTCTCCTTCTTCATAGATTCCTTTTTGAATAGAGTAAACTTTTTCTCCTAAAATATTAAATACATCTATAAATAATGTTTTGGTCTGAGATGCTGTAAACTTTACTGCACATTCATCAGTCGTGGGATTTGGAAATATCTTTACAAAATCTAAAATCTCTGATAAATCTTTTGTATCTGTTGCAACATCAATATTTATATCATCAATAAAAATATTATTACCACCATCTCTAGAAAAAACAAACTTTAATCTAAATCCAGAGGTAATTTGAGCAGCAATCATTGAAACAGATACTGATCTCCATTCGGCTGTGCTTATTGGATAATATGGATTTGTTGTTAATGTGGTTGTTTCTAAAGCTGAACCAATAGCACTATATCTTGGTAAAGGAGTTCCATTACATGTTCCTAAACCAAATACTTGTAGTTTATCTTTATTAGAAGTATCTCTTCTGGCAAACGCATATTTAAAATTTATATTTAAACCTGTAGCTCCAGTTAAATTAATAGCTCTACTAAACAATTCATCTTTTCCATTAATTGAAGTGGAAAAATTATCAATCATAATACTAATACTACCTGAAGCTGCTGCTAAATTAGTAAGCTTCCAAGTATTAGAAGTATCTAAATTATTGGTGAACCATTCCGTTCCATTTAAAGAAGTAACCGTTTCAAATCCTTCTGAATAAGGCAAACCTGCTCCAGACGTAGCTTGCATATTGATATAATTTTGCTTCACAATAGTTGATGAATCTGTTCCGTTTTTTACTTTTAATTCAACAGGATAAGAACCTGGGATTGAATATGATACTGTAGGATTAGAAACCGTTGAAACAGATGGAGTTCCTCCAGCAAATTTCCATTCTATAGATGTAAATGTTCCATGATAAGATGTATTTGTAAAAGTAACAGAACTTGCACTAGGGCAAACCATGGTTTTATTACTTATAAAATCTGCTTTACATAATGGAGAAGTGTTAGTGTATGTTCCAGTAGCAATTAAATTAGCTGTTTGCCATAAATTATTACGTCCTGCAATTGGCGAATTTAAACAAGCTTGCATTCGAGTTTTTTGCCCTTGAGTAAACATAATATTACAATAGCTATAATCCATCGCATTCTGCACATTATCAACTGTATTGCCACAAGAAGCTCCTGTTAAGTTACAAGATTGCCAGCCAATGGTTGGAGGTGTATCAGCTACTAAATCATCAATATTGCAATCTTTATTTGGATCAGCACATGGGTAAAAATAAAAACCTGGCACATTATTACCTCCCCAAATATGGTGTAAGTTTAAATAATGACCGCACTCATGAGCAAAAGCCACAGATTGTGTTAAGTTAGATGTACCAAAAGTTCCAACGTAATTATGAGATAATACAATACCATCCCACAAAGGGATCGTATCTGCATCACTTGGCCAAACTGCATGACCCGCTAAGCCAGCAGCATTAGCTACAATATATACATTTAAATATTGAGTTGGTGGCCAATGAATCAAATTTTTAACTCGATGATCTCCGCTACTAGTTAATGAGGATGCGATGCGATTGATACCACTATGACAATTACCGTTTGGATCTTTTGTTGCCAAACGAAACTCAATATCACAATTAGCATGAATACCCTGAAATGCAGCAACAATGGAAGATGTATTGGGATGGGTTTTATTAAATGATTTATTAACGATATCCAAACCATCTTTTAACTGAGCATCCGAAATATTTTCGACTCCATAATTATGAATCACATGAAATACAACAGGAATAACATACGTTGCTATATTGGTATTTTTACTTTGAGACTGAGTAAAATTTTGAGTAAAACTTTCTAGTTCCACATCTCTATTGATAACCGCATTAGCAATTTGAGGATTTTGTTTTAACGTGTTAATTCTCATCTCGTCAGCACCACAATGTAATAGTGTTTGAGATATCAAATTTCCTGAACATATTATAGCAGTTAAAAAATGTAAAAATTTCTTCATGGTAATTGTTTTGTGAATTAAAAATACGAAAAAGAAATGAGCTTTTTTATACTCAAAATTGACTGAAATCATTTGAACTAAATGATATATAAACTAAAGCTTAAAGCCCATCACGCAAATCACGCCAGTAATCGGATCGAATTATCAGCCATTCGTTAAATACGAATGCCGATAATGCATACGTCATCTACTTGCTCTAAGCTTCCTTTCCAATCTTCAAACGTATGATTTAAAACAGATTGCTGCTCTTTTAAAGATTGTTGACTAATGGATACTAATTTTTGTTTTAGCTGACTATATTTATATTTTTTACCTTTCAGTCCTCCAAATTGGTCAGCAAAACCATCAGTAAAAGTATAAATCACATCTCCTTTTTGAAGTTCTATTTTTGAAGTTTGAAAAGGAACCGCTCCTTCCATATAACCAACAGGCATTTTCTGAGACTTGTATTCACTTAACTCTGCTTGACGAACAATGTAAATAGAATTATTAGCGGATGCATATTCTAAAGTTTGTTTCTCTGTATCAATTTTACAAATAACAGCATCCATACCGTCCATCGAGTACCCTTCATCTGTTTTTAATGAACGAATGATTTCATCTCTTAACTGATTTAAAATAGTCCCTGGATCTTTAATATTTCGTTCAACAACAATTTCACTTAATAAATTAATACCAAGCATACTCATAAATCCACCAGG
>DIHL01000012.1 GCA_002420145.1 Bacteroidetes bacterium UBA5697 | reverse complement strand
GTATTAAATAAGGTTGTGAAATTAGTATAAATTTTTTCTTTTAAATCATCTTCTTGTATTTGAAAACAAGCGACTGCTTTTTGATAGATATCTTCAATTAATACTGTTTCATTATTATCAGTTTCTAAAAACAATTTTTCTATTGGTAAAATACTAAAATCAATATCTTTTTTTTTGAAAATAGAATGATTTAAAGAAATGTAAAATCCTTTATTTATTAATTGTTGAAGCAATTGTTGAGATTTATTAAAGCCGTGAATTATCAATGGAATTTTTGAATGATAGGATTGACAAATTTCTATTAATTCATCAAAGGCTTTTACACAATGAATAATAACGGGCTTTTGATATTTGACCGCTAAATCTAATTGAGAAATAAGAATCTTTTTTTGAAGTTCTAAATCAATGTCAATCAATTTATCTAAACCACATTCACCAATGGCTAAGCAATTTGAATGTTGAATAGTTTTTTCTAATTCCAATATAGATACTTGTAAATCCGCATCCCATGGGTGAATACCTGCAGAAAAATATTTTTCAAAATACAGTTCTTTATCAAAACCAAAACGGTTATTAAACAAAAACACACCATTGTCTTTCGATAAATGGTGTGTATGTATGTTAATGTATGGTGTCATTATTTTTACACTTCGACTCTGCTCAGTGTGACAAATAATTAAAGCGCTTGAGAAAAGCCTTCTCTGATTTCGTCAGCAACATACTGACCTCCGTATAATTTATCTTTGATTTTAGAAAAGCATTCAATTGTATATTTCACATCTTCCAAAGTATGCATAGCTGTTGGAATTAAACGTAAAATAATCATTCCTTTAGGAATTACGGGGTACACTACCATTGAACAAAAAATTCCAAAATTTTCACGTAAATCAATTACCATATTTGTTGCTTCAGGAATTGAACCACGCATATAAACAGGTGTTACAGGAGTATTAGTTACACCAATATCAAAACCTGCATCAACTAAGCCCTTTTGTAAAGCTGCAGAAATCTCCCACAATTTTGTACGGTATTCAGGGTGTTTGTTGATTAACTCTAAACGTTTTAATAAACCATAAACCAATGGCATTGGTAATGATTTAGCAAAAATTTGAGAACGCATATTGTAACGTAAATACGTTACAACTTGCTTTGTAGAACTAATATAACCACCAATTAAAGCAAATGATTTTGCGAAAGTTCCAAAATAAATATCAATTCCATCTTGGCAACCTTGTTGTTCACCAGTTCCTCCACCGTTTGGCCCTAAAGTACCAACACCATGCGCATCATCCACAAATAAACGGAACGTGAATTTTTTCTTTAACTCAACGATTTCCTTTAATTTTCCTTGGTCGCCACGCATACCAAACACACCTTCGGTAATTACTAAAATACCACCACCTGTTTGATCTGCTAAACGTTTAGCACGCTCTAATTGCTTTTCACAATCTTCAATGTCATTATGTTTAAACACAAAACGCTTACCCATGTGTAAACGAACACCATCTAAAATACAAGCATGTGATTCAGCATCATAAACAATCACATCATGTCTATCAACTAATGCATCAATTGCTGACACCATTGCTTGATAACCGAAATTACAAAGAATTGTATCTTCTTTTTTTGATAATTTAGATAAACCTTGTTCTAATTGTTCATGTAAATCAGAGTTTCCACTCATCATACGAGCTCCCATTGGTAATGCTAAACCAAATTTTGTAGCACCTTCAATATCTGCTTGTCTTACTTCAGGATGATTAGCTAATCCTAAGTAGTTATTCAAACTCCAATTCAATAATTTTTTCCCTCTAAAACCCATGTGAGGAGAAACATCACCCTCCAATTTTGGAAATGTAAAATAACCGTGAGATGCTTTTGAATGCTCTCCGATAGGTCCCATATTTTTTTCGATTTTTGCGAATATATCTTTCATAATAATTTGTGAATTTAGAAGTGTTGTAAATTATTGAGGATTCAAAATTAATAAAATTAAATGACTTTTTTGATGACTCTTAACATGTGTGAGTATTTTTTATTATCAGAGTGAAAAATGCCGTAATGATCAAACTTATCAATACGAACACAACCGCTGGCATGAATGATTTGCTGATTTTCTAACACCATGCCAACATGTACGATATTTCCTGCTTCATTATCAAAAAAAGCTAAATCACCAGCTTCTGCTTCTTCTACAAAACTCAAAGGCGTTCCCAATTCTACTTGCTGACTAGCGTCGCGGGGTAACCGATATCCATTTAACTTGTATACTAATTGTGTAAATCCCGAACAGTCAATTCCAAAAGGACTTCTACCGCCCCATAAATAAGGAGCATTTAAAAATAAGTATGCTGTATCTTTTAACTCTTTAACTGTCTTTTTAATTCCCATATCCGAAGTTTGACCTTCAAACGTATATTCAATATCACCTATTTTCAATTTACCATTTTTAAAATTGGGCAAACTAGCACCAATCGTTAAAGGAAAAACAGAGAGATTACTTGTATTACTAATTACCTGAACTAACTCCGAACTTAAAGTGTTTATTTTCAAAGATTTGAAATCCGAATCTGTGATACGAGTATGTTGCTTAGCACTAATCCAACAAGGATAATTATCATAATTAGTCGTAATTTGAATCCAATCTTCACCTTCTTCAACAATAGTATATGTTTCTCCAAACAACAGTTGGGTAACCATTTCGCTAGTACTAGCCGGTTCTTTCCTACAAGGAATTACACTAAGAGAACAAATACCAAAATTCATACGTAATTAATATTATTTTTAATGGGCGTATGGTATAGCCATATTATTTTAATGTCTTTTGCACTCGCAGAAACATGGCTATTTCATGAAGCTAAATTAAAACTTGTTTTAGCATAACGTTAATCAATCTTAAATAGTTATTCACTATCCATTATTAATTGATTAAATACTATCATAAGTCGTAATTTTGCGTTTCTTTTTTAATTTCTATCATGAAAATACTATATACAAACATCAAACAATATAAGCTATACTTATTTCTAGCGCTCATATTAGCCACTATTAATATCTGTTTTTCGTTAAGCGATTCTATTATCACTGGTAAAGCCATAAATAATGTTGCCATTAAAATTAATACATTTAACACATTCTCCGATTTTTCTAAAGCTATTATTCCTTGGTTATTATTATCTATTGGAGCTGCTATGGTATCTCGAATTGCTAAAAACTTTCAAGATTACTTTACTAATATTATCATTCAACGAGTTGGTGCTCAAATGTATACAGACGGCATCCAAAAAGCACTTCAATTACCATATCAAGATTTTGAAGATCAAAGAAGCGGAGAAACTTTAGGTAAATTACAAAAAGTAAAAATTGATAGTGAGAAATTTATTACGATTGCTATTTCTTTGGTTTTTCAATCTATTGTTGGAATTGGTTTTGTGATGTTTTACGTCACTCAATTTGATTGGAAATTATCGCTTCTATTTTTAGCTACAGTTCCTGTTATAGGAATCATCAGTTCATTTTTAGGAAAAAAAATAAAGAAAATTTCAAAAGAAATATTAGGAGAAACAACCGCTTTGGCTGGCGCAACAACAGAATCTTTGAGAAATATTGAATTGGTAAAAAGTTTGGGCTTAACTAATCAGGAAGTAGATCGTTTAAATATTACGACAATTAAAATTTTAGGTCTAGAATTAAAAAAAGTACGTTTTATTCGAAGTTTAAGCTTTATACAAGGTTCAACCGTTCATTTTGTCAGAACCTGCTTAGTGTTTGTTTTATATTATTATGTGTTTCAAAAAACCATTTTACCTGGTGATTTAATTACTTTAATGTTTTTCTCTTTCTTTATTTTTAATCCAATGCAAGAGTTAGGAAATGTGATTATTACCTACAACGAAACAAAAGCATCGATGGAAAATTATGCTAAACTCATGAACTCTCAAAGTGAAGCAAAACCTGAAAACCCAAAAACAATAGGATTAATCAATAACTTAAGATTTTCTAACATTTCATTTAAACATCAAACGGCTAATTTCCACGCCGTAAAAGATATTTCATTTGATGCTCACGCTGGTGAAACTATAGCTTTTGTTGGACCGTCTGGTAGTGGAAAAACAACCTTAGTGAAAATGCTTGTTGGATTATATAATCCAAATGAAGGCGATATTTTTTATAATGAAAAACATGCCAAAGAAATTGACTTAAAAGAATTAAGACAACAATTAGGCTTTGTGACTCAAGATGCACAATTATTTAGTGGCACTATAAAAGATAATTTATTATTTGTGAAACCAAATGCTACGGATGAAGAAATAAATGATGTATTACAAAAAGCTGCTTGTCAAAATTTATTAAAACGAGCTGAAAATGGAATTAATACTACTATTGGAGAAGGTGGAATTAAAGTATCAGGTGGAGAAAAACAACGATTATCGATTGCAAGAGCATTATTGCGTAATCCTCGTTTATTAATTTTTGATGAGGCAACATCTGCTTTGGATTCAATTACTGAAGAAGAAATTACTCAAACCATTAGAAACATTTCTTCGAAGAAGGACCAAATTACTGTTTTAATTGCACATCGTTTATCAACCATTATGCATGCTGATAAAATATTTGTGTTAGAACAAGGTAAAATTATTGAGCAAGGTAAACATCAAGATTTATTAAACGAAAAAGGCTTATACTACGCGATGTGGAGACAACAAATTGGCGAGAGAAAATAGTTACTTCTTGTAAGGATAATTTCTATTCTTAGGAATATTGTTGACGATAACGGCTACCGTAAACAAAATCATGACCCCTGTCAATACAGGAGAAAACACGTAACCAAATCCTAATGACTTAATATGTTCAGAACCTATATTGGCAATTAGCGCTGTAGCTCCTCCTGGAGGATGAAGTGTTTTAGTAATTTGCATCGCTACTATCGACAAAGAAACCGCTAAGGCTGATGACAGCCACATATTATCTGGTATTAATTTATAAATACTTACCCCAATAATAGCACTGATTAAGTGTCCAAAAATTAAATTACGTGGTTGCGCCAATGGACTATTAGTTGCACCAAAAATTAAAACAGCCGTGGCTCCAAATGAACCTATCAACAATATGCTATCAGTTTTACCAAATTGTGTACCTTGTAAGTATCCCAAAGAAGCAATTCCTATAAAAGCTCCAATAAAAGTCCATAAATGATCAATAGGCCTTAAAATCGTTTGTCGGTAAACAACATATTTTGATTTTCGATAAGCTCTATGAATTTTATTTTTAACCATTAATTAATAGTGCTAAATAAGTTAACTAATTTTTGTTTCTCAGCTTTCCAATTATTAGCAACGGCTGCAATTACTGTGTTGCTTTTATACTCCAAATACTCTTTGCTATTTAAAAAATCTTGGATTTGAGTGGCAATATGTTTTGGATCATGATTTTGTATAAATGTTCCAATATGATATTGGTTCACCAAATTTTCAATTTCAGGAAGTTTAGTTGCTAAAATTGGAATGCCCGCATGCATGTAATCAAACACTTTATTTGGTAATGAAAAATGATAATTCATATTGGTATCCTTATCAATCGTCACTCCTAAATTTGAATTAGATGTATAATGTCTTAATTCTGAAGCAGGAATTTTATCAATAAATTTCACCTTGGGTTGTAATTGAAATTTAATAACGTTTTCTTTTAATTGATGAATCACATCTCCACTACCTACAATTAGCAGCAAGTAATTTTCATCTAAATATTGAAACGCCTGTACTAATTCCTCAGCACCACGCTGTACATTTATTCCTGCTCCTTGCAAAATCACAATCTTTTTTCCAATTGGTAAATCCAAATCTGTTCGAGACTTTAAGCTTTGAATTTTTGTATAGTTAGGAATATTCCTCACAAAAATAAATGGGACTTTATATTTATTAGTAAAGTAATTAGCAATGCTTTGATTAACCGTTATACAATACTTTAATTTAGGAACAATCCAAGATTCTAACGTTTCCCAAATACGCTTTTTACTTGGGTTATTTTGAAGCTCAGGTACTTCACAAAAAATTTCGTGGCTATCATAAATCAAAGGAATACCCTTTAGTTTTGACACTAAATAGTTTGGCAACAAAGTATCTAAATCATTTGCTAATAAAACATCAGCTTTTGTAAACCATAAAACAAAAAACAAACGAATATTAAAAAATAAATAAAACTGAGGTCCTTGTTCAAACAACAATTTCATGCGTTTGCAATCGTAATCTCTTTTTTCTAAAGGCTTAGAGTTTTTTTGTTCGCGACCAACTAATAGAACTTTATAATTCAATTCAAATAAAACAGAGCAAGTACGAGCTACTCTTTGGTCGGTTACCAAATCATTAATAACGGAAACTATGACTCTTTTTTTTTGCACAATATTTTACCCTTTAACTTTATTGTCACCCTGTCACGCCAAGGCGTGAGTTTCAGGGTCTCATGAGATGCTGAATCAAGTTCAGCATGACTACGTCATCTTCTTAAACAAATCCATGGCTGCCTGATACGGATTTATTAGATTTTGCTCTAACTGTTTTTCAATCTTCAATATCTCTTCCTTAATAATTGGATTAGCATAAAAGCGTTCAATCAAGGTATCATTAATCGTTTGATGTAACCATTGTTTAGTTTGATTAGCTCGCTTCGTTTCAAAAAAGTGATTGGCAATTGTATGACGTTTGTATTTATCAATCATATCATACACTTCTTTAATACCTTTATTTTCGGTACTAGAACAAGTTAACACTTCCGGAATCCAATTGCTTTCGGTTGGCGGAAATAAATGTAAGGCACGAGCATATTCTCCACGAGCCATTTTAGCTTTATCAGTATTAGTTCCATCTGCTTTGGTAATCACCATACCATCAGCCATTTCCATAATACCACGTTTGATACCTTGCAATTCATCACCAGCACCTGCGAGCATTAATAATAAAAAGAAATCCGTCAACTGATGAACAGCAGTTTCGCTTTGCCCTACTCCAACCGTTTCAATAAATACATAATCGTATCCAGCTGCTTCACAAATAATAATGCTTTCTTTAGTTTTACGAGCCACTCCTCCCAAACTACCAGAACTTGGTGAAGGACGAATAAATGCTTTAGGATGAATGGATAATTGCTCCATGCGAGTTTTATCTCCTAAAATACTTCCTTTACTTAACTGGCTACTTGGGTCAATAGCTAAAACCGCTAATTTGTGTCCGCGATTAATTACTTCTAATCCAAAGCTTTCAATAAAAGTACTCTTTCCTACTCCTGGCACACCCGTGATTCCTAATCGAAATGAGCTACCACTATGTTTAATAATAGCATTGATGATTTGTTGGGCTTGTTCTTGGTGTTCGTGCTTAGTCGATTCAACTAGAGTAATTGCCTTACTCACATAAGTGATATTAGATGATAAGATACCATCTATGTATTCATTTATGTTAAAAGCGTTTTTCATCATCTATAAGCAAAAATAGGATTTAATTTTTATGGATTTTATCTTTTATAAAATTCCATACAAAAATGTGCTTTTTAGACTCAAAAAAATGATTAATGAACTCTAAAACTAAAAAGCCTAATATCACAGAAACGCCATACTGAAACCATTCGGGCATATCATTTACAACTACTTTTTTTCTACCAGCTAATCCAAACAAGTTTTTTATATTTCTTCTTTCAGTCACATAGTGTGTAAAAGAATTACTCACAAGCATAGCTACTGCAAAACCCACCAAGTTTCCAATAGTTTTTTGAATAACCACCTTAGTTAAATAATTTTTATTAAATCTTTTGTAAAAAGGTGTTGGTTTTTGTTCAATTTCCAACCACGTGTTTTTTATTTTTTCAAACACAATAGCGTTTTCTTTATTTTCATTGAGCCAATTAGTAAACTCATTTTTTTCTTCTAAAGTTTCTTCGTTTGAAATGTGTTTTGATATAAGTACTAGTATTTTAGGGTCGTTCATATTTTAATTTTATTGATGTAATTCTAAATATAAATCTTCTACTTTTTTACGTGCCCAAGGCGTTTTTCTAAGAAACTTTAAACTTGAATTAATACTTGGATTTTCTTTAAAACAATTTATATCAATATGATAAGCCAATCCTTCCCATCGGTAGCGAGCTAATAACTCTTCGAGAATTACTTGAAGAGTTTTACCGTGTAATGGATTATTTTTTTGTTCTGTCATTATTTATTTAAACTCTCCGTTGCTTTTCTTACACTGCCGTATTTTAATAACAATTCTTTAGCTACTTCATAATCTTCTAAACCAGTATTCTTCATCACCATTCTAGTTCCTCTATCCACTAGTTTATCATTACTCAATTGCATGTCTACCATTTTATTTCCTTTTACTCTTCCTAACTTAATCATCACAGAAGTAGAAATCATGTTCAATACTAATTTCTGAGCAGTACCCGATTTCATTCTGGTTGAACCAGTTACGAACTCTGGGCCAACTACTACTTCAACTGGAAATTTAGAAACAGCAGCTACTGGTGAACCACTATTACACACAATACAACCAGTTTCAATATTGTTTTTATTACATGTTTCTAAAGCACCAATCACATAAGGTGTTGTTCCTGAAGCAGCAATACCAACCACTACATCGTTATGGTTAATTTGATGTTCTTGTAAATCTGTCCAGCCTTGGTTTAAATCATCTTCTGCAAACTCAACGGCCTTTCTAATAGCCGTATCTCCACCTGCTATTAAGCCCACTACTCTGCCATGTTCTATACCATATGTTGGAGGACATTCGCTTGCATCTAATATTCCTAATCGTCCGCTTGTGCCTGCTCCCATATAGAATAATCGACCGCCTAATTGCATTTTAGCTACAATCACATCGACTAATTTTTCAATTTGAGGAATAGCTTTTTCAACTGCTAATGGAACAGATTTATCTTCTTTATTCATATTCATTAATAATTCTTGAACACTCATGGTTTCAAGGTTATTGTAGTATGAATCTGCTTCGGTAGTTTTTTGCATCTTATTTTATTTTATTTTTTTCATTGGGAATTGTTCTACTTTTTCTTTTCCATCAATTAAGCCGGAAATAGAAGCCATTATAGAATCTTCCGAAATTTTTAAATAGGTGATTTTAGTTGGAAAATCATGTGTTGGATTTTCAAATACTAATTGATTAGCTGTTGCATTTACTAATTTAAAAGAAACAGGTAATTCTTTATTTTGATCTTTTACAGAAACAGTATAAAACAATTCGATGTTTTTTTGTTCCAATAAAATGGATTCAAAAAATACAGTGTCTTTATGATTGACAACTACTGTGCTTATAGCCGAATAAACCGAATCATTTTTCTGGTTCCATTGCTCTGTAAATAAGCCATCTGATGTTTGATTTTGCCAAGTTCCAATAAACCACTTTGCAGTATCTAACAAATTTACTTTCGAAGCAATAGTAGTTGCTTCTTCTTGTTTACTTGAATTACAAGAGAATAAACAACCAATGAAAATAAAAATTGTAACTATTTTAATAAAAAGACTCATTGTAATAATATTTTTTGTTTTGTTTTTTGGTCACCCTGTCACGCCAAGGCTTGAGTTTCAGGGGCTTTGAGATGCTGAAACAAGTTCAGCATAACTTTTACGCAAATTGTTTTACATCTTTATCAGTAATTTCTTTGCCACATAAGATAATTAAACGTTCAATCACGTTTCTAAATTCACGTATATTTCCAGTCCAATCTTTCTTTTGTAGTTCTGCTAATGCCGTTTTAGTAATTGTTTTCAGTGGCATACCGTAATCTGTACAAATTAAATTAATAAAATGTTCTGCCAAAGCAGGAATATCTTCTTTACGATCATTTAATGAAGGCACTTGAATAGGAATCACACTTAAACGGTGAAATAAATCTTCTCTAAATTCTCCCTTTTCAATTTCCTTTTTTAAATCTTTGTTGGTAGCGGCTATAATTCTGACATCCACTTTAATTTCTTTATCTCCACCTACTCTTGTAATTTTATTTTCTTGCAAAGCGCGTAATACTTTTGCTTGAGCTGATAAACTCATGTCTCCAATTTCATCTAAGAAAATAGTGCCACCTTCTGCTAATTCAAATTTACCTTTACGAGTAGCCACAGCACTTGTAAAAGCTCCTTTTTCATGCCCAAATAATTCACTTTCAATTAACTCACTTGGTATGGCGGCACAGTTTACTTCAATTAAAGGAGCATTGGCACGACTGCTTTTATTATGTATTTCACGAGCTACTAATTCTTTTCCACTACCATTACTTCCTGTAATTAAAACACGAGCATCAGTTGGCGCTACTTTTTCAATCATATCTCTGATGTTATTCAAGGCTTTTGAATCACCTATCATTTCATAAGACTTACCGATTTTCTTTTTCAAAACTTTAGTCTCAGTTACTAAAGATGTTTTATCCATTGCATTGCGGATAGTTACTAACAAACGATTTAAATCGATTGGTTTTGCTAAGTAATCAAAAGCACCTTTTTTAACGGCATCAACAGCTGTCTCAATATTTCCATGTCCACTCATCATGATTAATGATGATTCTGTTCCATGAGCCATTAACTTATTCAACAACTCGGTTCCATCCAATTTAGGCATTTTAATATCACTTAAAATCACATCGTAATTTCCTTTAAGCGCCATATCTAAACCTTGTTGACCGTCTTCTGCTTCATCAACATTATATTTTTCGAACTCTAAAATTTCTTTAATCGTTCTGCGAATCGCTTTTTCGTCGTCAATAATTAAAATCTTTGGCATATTATTCTGATTATGAGTTTTGACTTGTAAGTTATGAGTTATTAATTGATTATTAAATTATCTTTTTTCTTAATTGTTTAATTTCACCTTTAATTCGCTTACTTTCAATACGTTTTGCTTTTACAGCTTTACTAACTTTAGTTGCTTTACGAGGCTTCACTATTTTAAATCCTGAAAGAATTAATTTATAGAATTTCTCATTTACTAATTCTTTATTTTTTAATTGAGTTCTATCTGTTTGTTCTTGTAAATGAATCGTTGTTTCTTTTTCTAACTTCTTATGTAATTTATGAAGTAAGATATTTTTCTCTTCATTCGTTAATAATTCTGATTCTGCAATATTAAACCATAATTCTACTTTTGTTTCTACCTTATTAACGTTCTGTCCACCAGAACCGCCTGAGCGAGCTGTTTTAAAGATACACTCTTTAATTAATTTTCGTTCTTTTATATCTTCAAGTGTTTTCACAAAAAACTATTTTTTACCAAGCGAAATTTTCATATTATCCGTTGTTCCTGATATTTTCAAATTAACATACTTAATTTTTTTAGTCTCATCTTTATATTGTATTTCGTCTTCTTTGTCCACATTAACCTCTTCTGGTTTTGAAGACCCAAATAATTTATTTTTAGCAACTGCTGTTACTAATTTCATGGGAATCTTAAAATAGTAATCCATTGCTCCATTTAAGTCATGTTTTCCTGAAATATCTAAGAATCCTAGTGATGAATTAATGGTCATCATTGGAAAAGACATGACTCCCTTATTAAAATCAATATGATTTTGAAGAGTGTCAAAGGACACTTTAGACATATTTTTATCACTAAAATAGCTCGCTAAAGATTTTAATGGGGCATAATTTTCAAGTTTACCGTTTAATACTTTCATATCCATATGAATCTCCGATTCATTTAAAACAGGCACTAAATCACGGTGCATTCTAACATTTCCAGAAATTATTCCCGATATTTTTCCATGTATATTTTCAGACACTAAATGATCTTGACCAAAATTTTCAAATTTAAATAGTAATTTATCTAGATTTACATTTTCAATTTTAAATTTAGGTGAAAAATATATTTTATCTTTATTTGATCCATTAAAATATCCACTTAAATCTATTTTACCATCAGCAGCTTCTAATAATAACGTATCAATGTACAAATAATGATTCTGTGTTGACCTAAACTTTCCTTTTAAATTATGGATTAAATATCTATGGTACTTTAAATAGTTAATATTTAAATCAAAGGTCATATCAGTAAAAGGCAGTTCGTATATATTAAATCCTTTTTCATGTTCTGCTGATGAATTTGGAACATTAGATTTTCTAGGATTAAACATAAATAACTCGTCAAAATCTAAATAATTAGATATTATCCCAAAATGATTATCTCTTTTTTTGATAGCCTCATCTTTTCCTAAATAATAATTCATGTCAATTACAAAATTACTTTTGCCTAAATTTCCCGAAAAACGCTGAACCATTAAATGTTCCTCTTCATAATGAAAACGACCTTTAAATTTCTCGAGCTTAAAATGATGAAGTTTCATGGAGGCGGTAAATTGATCTAAATCTAAATCAATAGAATGGAATTTTTCTTTGAAATGTAATTTTGCATTGCCATGAAATTTGAAATTTTTAATTTCTTCGTGTCGATAATCTTCAGGCACGTAGTTTTCTCCCTTATACGAAAACACATCATGTAACTGTAATAAATTAGATGATAAATTAAAATCAATTTCAGTATCTCCTTTTGGTTTATCAGAAAACCATAAATCATAATTATTTAATTTGCCAGAAAAATGAAAATCACTTTTATCTATTAATCCAGTAAAATCAATGATTCTGAAATTAGATGAATCAATGTATAAATCAGCGTGAAAATCATGAAGTACATGAGGATAATGCTTAAACTTAGCGTATAAATCTTCTATAAAAAATTCGCCAACAGGCAAATTAGGTGACTCTGTAAATGCTTTTGCAGAACTTTTAAATTTAAACTTCATACTTAAATTATCAATCTGCTCATCAATTCCTTTTGAGGTTTTAGTAGAAGTTAGCTCGTTAATATCTAAAAATTTTGATTTAATTTCTAAAACAGAATTAACTTGGTCTTTAGTATGATGAATAATCGCGGGTAAATCGCTAATACTTCCTTTAATTGAAATATCTGAATTGCCAACTAACAAATTAAACTGTTTTATTTCAGCTTCATGTCCTTCAAGCGTTGCATCTATATTTAAGTTTTTGATTGGCAAGTGAAAATCATTTGATTTAAAACTTAAGTCAGTAACCTTTAATTCTGTAAAATAAGATTCATTTAATTTTTCAATTGATTTTTCAGGGTGATTTAAATCAATGATATCTTTAAAATTCATGGTCAATTTAACTTTCCCTTTTAAATCTTCTAATCCTTTAATACCAATAAATTTTGACAAAAAATCTAAATCAAAATCAGATATAATTTTTGTATCTATCTCAGGCTCATTAAAGTTTTTTACGATTAAATGTCCTTTAAAAACTCCAGCTTCTGGTCGTGATGAAAAATCTGTTAACGAAAACTGCATGGTTGATAAATCTCTTTCTGCACCATTTGTAAAATGAGCTTTGAAATTTAAATCATCTAATCGTTTATTTGTTTCTATATTATTTAAAAATGCGTCTTCACAGCCAAAATCAACATTTACTAATGGTTTTTTTCCATTTGATACATCTCCATAAAGTGTTGCTTTAAAAAATATTTTTCCTTTATTATCATATTTATTTAATGCAGGAGCTAATTCTTCTGGAGCAAAAGCAGTAAATAAGTCAAAGTTTGGTTTATCACCACTAATTTTAACATCTACAAAAACATTCTGATCAAAATCAATACTCCCTTCAAGTCCAAAAAAAGCTTGTTCTAATTTTATTTCTGTAGGATTAAAAACAATTTTATTATCTTTCTTTAAATAATCAAATTCGGAAACGATATTTATATGTTTATGTTTGAAAAACGTTGTATCGTTGTTTTGAATAATATTTAAAGTCGCCTTAGCATCAATAGATATACCTATTTTCTCGTTGGATGTACTAAATTTTGTTTTAGCAGACGGAATATATGTTTCTATTAACAATTTCCCTTCTTCATTAATTTTCGTTAAATCAATATTTTCGAGTAGTATCGAACTCAAACTAAGATGAAGTTCTTCCGCTTCTTTTTCTGTTGGTTTTATTGATTGAAATGCATGAACTATATTTAATGTACCATTTAACTTTTGCACTAAATGTATTTCACCATTTTTTAATTTTATTAATTTAATATCTTTCTTTCCTTGAAGTAAATTAAATATATCAAAACCAATATATAAATCTTTAATATCAATAATTGGTTTTAGAGACTTATCTTTTGTTTCAAAAACTTGTAATTGCTCTAAATCAATAGATATGTAAGGAAAATTAGTAAAAGGCTCTATATGACTGTCTTTAATTTGTATACGACCGTTAAAATCTGTATTAACTTGTTCAATCAAAGTTTTTACTATCTCTTTTTGTTTAGAGTATACGATAGCAATAACAAGACTTACTAATAAAATAGGAATTACTAATACACTGATTAAAATTTTTTTAAGTATCTTTTTTTTCATTTGTAGATATTTACTAAATCTTCAGTTATTTTCATGTTAGGTAAAGACCTGAAAGTTTTTTGAAACCTTTCAGGTCTTTAATTAAAGTCTTTGTTTAACCGCTTCAAATAAAATAATACCTGTAGCAACCGACACATTTAAAGATGCAATGTTACCAATCATAGGAATCTTTACTTGCATATCGCTACGTTTTAAATATTCATTAGAAATACCATTTTCTTCTGAACCCATAATAATAGCCGTTGGCTTTGTTAAATCAGCATTAAAGTGGTAGCTCTCAGTTTTTTCGTGACAAGCAATGATTTGTAAACCTGATTCTTTCAAATACTCAATACTATTTTTCAAATTATCTACTCGACAAACTTTCATTCGGTTCAAAGCGCCTGCACTTGTCTTTACAGCATCTGCATTAATTTGAGCTGCACCACGGCTAGGTATGATAATAAAATCAACTCCAGCACAATCAGCACTACGAGCTATGGCTCCAAAATTACGAACGTCGGTGACTCTATCTAAAATTAAAACTAATGGCACTCTTCCTTTTTCAAAAACATCTGTCAATAAATCTTCTACTTCGTAATAAGTAATTTGAGATACGAATGCTAAAACACCTTGATGGTTTTTAGATGTAATTCGATTAATCTTTTCAGGCGGAACAATTTGAATGGGAATATCTAAATCCTTAATTGCTTTGCGTAACTCACTATACAATTGATTGGATAAACCTTTTTGAATGATGATTTTGTCAATTTCCTTACCAGCATTAATTGCTTCAATAACAGCACGAGTACCAAAAATTAAATTCTCTAAATTCTCTTCTTGATTTCTGTTATTTCTTCCTCTGTGATGATCCATGCTTATAATAAATTGAATTGTTTTAAATGATGTTTAGCGTGTTTGTTTAATAAATGCAACCACTCTTCGTAATTAAACTCTCCAAAAAATGGGTTTAAGTTTTGTGAATCAGGGTTTGATTTATAAAAATCCATGAACGCTTTGATTTCTTTTTCCAATTCCCAAATAGCTTCTGTCATCGAATTGTTTCTCAAGGGAGCTGGTTCTTCACTCATCAATACATTTTTTGTATTTTCTTTAAAAGGAGTTTCACTTAAAGCAAACGTTCGCATTCTTGGCAAAATAGCTTCTGGTGTTTGAGCTGGTAACTTAATTCGTCCATAAGCGTTTGCAAAAGCATCTGTCATGTGTTCTATCATTCCTTGAGGAGATAAAACGCCCCATAATCCAACTTCATTATCGGATAATTGCTGTAATAAAGGAATATATTCCTCTTTTAAAAACTGTTCATTTGAGTTCATATACAAATGTATGTTTTTTTACATTATTAACTATACCTGAGAAGTTTTAAAAACCTCTCAGGTATTAAAGTTTTACGAAATTTCGTATATTTGAAATTATGATTCGCACCAGATATATTTACCTCATAATTGTTGCCCTCAGTAGCTCGCTTCTGTTTTCAAGTTGCTTTTTATTTAGAGGTAAAAACAAGTGCGACACCTGCCCTAGTTTTAATCATACCAAGAAAAAGAAAAAGCATTAGGCTTCGACTCCGCTCAGCCTGACATTTGGTTTGTCAGTTCGAGTAGCGAAACGGAGTGTAGCGTATCGAGAACGCTTCTCGATACATTCCTCCTTCCGTCGGAATTACTCGAAGTGACATCGTCTTTTGAACTTCGACATTTTAACCCTTCGCCTGATAATATTTATCTTTACTTTATCTTATACCTCAAACCAACGTACATCATTCGTCCGTAAATAGGACCCCATACCATACTGGCATCAAAATACTTATTAAAAGGGGCATCACTCGCTACAATTGGATTGTTTTGTTTATAATCCAACGCATTTTCAACACCTACATAAATATTAAAATCCGCTTTTTTAATTTTAGTAACATAGGTAATTTGTGCTAACACATTATAAAAATCGGGTGAATACGTTGCTCGTTGATACTCGCTTGGATTTGTGTGTGTTTGTGGTAATCGCTTTTTACCATTATATTGAAGCGTTCCATCAAACAACCAATGCTTTCCTTTGGTTTCATAACTTAAATTCACAAAGGCTCTATGCATCGACACTAAAGCTTTTTGCATTAAACCAGATTGGTAGTTTACTTTGGTATCCACATAACGATAAGCTGTTTTAATATTCAATCGTTTACGAATTTCCCAACCAAATTCAATTTGAGCAGTATTAGAAAACGATGGACCTTGTGAATTATAAAACAATACTTGCTGTGTATTGGCATCTACATCCACTACCACTTGTTGTGTAAAATCAGTACGATATAAATCAACCGTCACATAAGCATCTTTATAATTTAATTTCATTTTTTGTGTAAAATTAAATCCATAGTTCCAACCTGTTTCTGGTTTTAAACCATAAGGCATTGTTAAATCACTAGGAGTAATTACCCAATCTCTTGAGGTAGCCATTAACGAGGTATTTTCTGCCAAGACGTTTGCTGTTTTTAAGGCGCGCCCTCCGCTAATTCTAAACACTGTTTTGCTACCTTTTAAAGCATATCGCATGTGCAAACGTGGTGTAAAAAATAATCCATAATAGTTATGATAATCTGCTCTTAAGCCTGCCACTAAATTAAATTTCTCTCCTTTGTTATGAGCAAACTCAGCAAAGGCACCCGCCACTTTTTCATCACGGTTAAATTTAAATAAACGATAGCTTTCAGCTACCTGATCATTCATATAACTGGCTCCAATTTTATAGGTATTATCAGTTGTTTTAATAATTCCTTGAAATATATAATTGGCATAAAACGTTTTTTGTAAACCGTCATAAGTATTTAAACCATACTTATTATTTTGCTCATGATTTAAATACGACAACTGTAAACCCATACTAGTTCCTGGTTTTTTGCGAAATACAAATCCTGTTTTACTATACAATTCCCATTTTTTATTTTTAATACCAATTAAATAGTACGGTAAAGTATCTGAATAGTTTTTTTGTAGAGACTGCAACTGCCCTCCTTCACGAGTATCCTCTAAATAACCACCGCCAAATTGCGCTTCAAATCCTTTACCTGAATTATAGGCATATTTATTCATAAAATTATATTGCTTACCAGTTGGAATGTCCGCAAAACCATCTTTATTCAAATCTTCGGCCATTGGATTGTAATTTGCATGAGATAATAATCCCACCGAAAATTTATCATTAAAACGATGTTTTAAATTCAAATTATATTCGTTACGCGCATTTTGATTTAAGTAAGCATTGAAATTAAATTTATCAGAAGTTTCAGGATTTTGTAATTCAGTATTAATTTGGCCAGTTAAACTCTCATATCCATTTACCACAGAACCAGCTCCCTTACTTAATTGAATAGATTGTATCCAAGTTCCTGGCACAAAACTTAAACCATAACCATTGGCCAAGCCTCTCATGTATGGCATATTCTCCTTCGTAATTTGTGCATACTGCCCCGATAAACCTAACATTTGAATTTGTTTGGTTCCAGTAACCGCATCAGCAAAGTTCACATCCACACTTGGATTGGTTTCAAAGCTTTCAGATAAATTACAACATGCTGCTTTCATTAAGGAACGTTCATTTAATGTTTCCATTTTTATAGCATTCATGTATGAAAGCTCAGTACCTGTGGTTTCATAAACTACATCTACTTCATTTAAATCTACACCACCTTTTAATCTGATAGATAAAAATTTAGTGGTATCTGTTATCGTTAACGTATCGCTTTTATAACTTACAGAAGTTATAATTAATTGATTAGTCACTGAAGATGAAGAAATTGAAAATAATCCATTCATATCGGTTATGGTTCCAATAGATGTATTTAACCAAAATACAGTAACACCAGGTAATACGGTTGTATCTTTCTTATTTGAAGAAATTTCAACCACTCTACCTTTTACTTGCCCTATACTATGTAAAGCAAAAACAATCCCTATAAGGGTAATTACTAATTTTTTCATAACAAACACGTTTAATTATTATGTTTATTATGATTGTATTTACAACACTGAGGCAATTTTTTATACGCAGAAGTATCAGCCTTTATATTTTCAGTTTCGTATCCAGCTTTTGCTATAGCCATTTCTATATTATTGAGCGATACTTTTTTAGTATCATAAGTTATTTGAGCTATATGAGTATTTTCATCCCAAGTAGCACTTTTTACTCCTTTAATATCGGCCGCGTTTTCTATACGTTCCTTACATTCTCCACAATTCCCTTTTACTGATAGTGTAGATGTTATAATTGTTGATTGAGCTTGAATCTTTAAGGTAAAGATTAAAACTATAAATAATATGATTAATGTTTTCATGAAGTTGTTTTTGATTTGATTTTTGAAATAGTTAAAGCCACCCTGAACTTGTTTCAGGATCTTATGAGATGCCGAAACAAGTTCAGCATGACAGTACTAAACTCGCATCACACTACAGGAAACAATATCTTGTTGAACAAGTTTAGGTGGGTGTATTTTTTTATCAGTAGATAAAAAATCAGAAACAGAATTTTTTAAAACATTTAAACTAAATTCAGCATTTAAAACAAAAAACTCATTTACTGGAGCTTTAATATTTTTAATTAAGGTATAAAATGTAAAATCTTTTTGAAAAGCAACATGAACAATTTCATCCTTACAACAATCAGATTTTTCTATCTCAACCTCTTCTCCATCACAACAAGATGTTGGCTTAGAGTATATTGAAATTTCCTCTAATTCTCCTCCGCAGTAGTGAGAAATTACAGATACGCCAACTGTAGAAAACACATAAATTAGTGCTACTAGAGAGACAAATATATTTAAAACATTCTTTTTCAAAACTATAATTCCTATTACAAATTTATAACATAATTTAATTAAAAAAATAATATGCTTGTTAAAGAATTACAATTCCTTTAACTTCTTCTATTATTAGAGTAGCATTCATTTTTACTATTTTTCCTTACAAGCTCCTTGTTCGTATTTACAACACTCTGGTAATTTTTTATAAGCTTTAGCATCCGCAGTTTTTGTAGCCGTTGTATGACCCGCTTTAGCAATTGCTTCTTCTATTTGAACTAATGTAACTTTTTTAGAATCAAAAGTCACAGTAAGAACTTTTTTATCCTTGTTCCAGTTACTATTTTTAACTCCCTTAATATCGGCTGCATTTTCTATACGTTCTTTACATTCTCCACAATTTCCTTTTACCGAAATCGTAGATGTTGTCACTGTTGTTTGTGCATTAATTTTTACTGAGAAAATTAAGCTAATAAATATGATGATTATGGTTTTCATTTGAAAAATATTTAAATATGTTTATAATTTATTGAGTTAGAACTACGCCATTGGGTTTTGAACCAACATTAACAGTAGTTGTTACAGAGTGTGTTAATACATTAATAATTGAAATAGTATTGGCGTCTTGATTGGTCACATAGGCTTTACTATTATCTATGCTAAAAGCAATGGCATGTGCATTTGCTCCAGTAGTTATATTACCTTGTAAAGTCCACACGTTTGATATTAAAGTGTAATAAACAACTTTACCATTAGTAGCATCAGAAACCCATAATTCAGAATTTGTGCTATTGTAAGCTACATAACCTGGAGTATATCCTAAATTAATAGTTGCTGTTATGGTATTAGTGATTACATCAATTTCAGAAACAGTTTGTGATCCTTCGTTATCAGCATACATTTTTCCATTACTAGCAGGCCAAGCCCCAACAGGATTAATGCCTGTAGCTAATGTTTGCAAAACTACTTTTGATACTGGATCGATAATTGAAATTGTACCATCCTTTGTATTTGCAACATATACTTTTGAACCATCATTTGAAAATGTTACTTCTGAAGGTAATTTACCTACATTGATTGTATTTTGAAGTGTCCAATCAGTAGTTTTATAAACCAATACAGTTCCCGATACAGAATCTCCTTGCGGAATCCAAAGTTCTGTTCCCAAGGTATTGTATATAGCATTGTGTGGCAATTGATTCACATTAATTTCCTTATCAATATTACCAGTCACTACATCAATAATTTGAATTTTTTGTCCAGGCAGTGATCCACCGTGACCAACATGACCTTCACTTAAATCTGCACTAGTAATCGCAACCGCTAATTTGGTTTTGCTAGGATTTAAGTAAATATGATGAGGAAAAGTAGCTCCATTTAATGAAATAGTTTCAGTTAATACATTATCCGATAATCGTAATACAGAAATATTATTTGAAGCACCGTTTACAATATAAGCTGCTGGATAATTGATGTTTAAAGGGACAGGATCTGTATGAGATTGATGATGCTCCTCCATTGGTTGCTCTTCCTTTTTTTTGCAAAAATTTAATGTTAGAACAATTGAAGTTGCGAGTGCGATTAAAGTTGTTTTTTTGATTTTCATAATTCGACTATTTATCAATTATAATTTTTTCATGATAGAAGTTTCCATCTTGTTCTATTTCTAATACATATATTCCTTTAGCGAAATCAGAGGTATTAATTAATGATGGATTTTCAGCTTCATAGATGATCTTTCCAGTTATATCAGAAATGGTAATTTGATAAGAAGATACCTTATTATCTTTTAACTCAATATGAAGTTCAGTACTTGCAGGATTTGGATACAGTAAAAACGTATTGTTTATTTCTGTTTTACGAATACCTGTTAACATTGGTTTTACGATAAACTGCCCCATCATCCCATCATCTTCATGCATTAAAATATGACAGTGGTACATGAATGGAATAATCGTATCTGCAAAATCTTCAAACTTGGTAATAAACATCACCGAATCTCCTGACGGAACTAACACCACATCTTTTCTTCCACTCTCTTCTGCACTTGGTAAATTTCCATTTCTGTCAATTAAGAAAAATTGCACATCATGTATATGAAAAGGATGTGCTACCATCGTTTCATTCACAATTTTCCAAATCTCGATATTGTTTAATGGAATTTCATAATCAATACGCATCATGTCAAATGAGTTGCCATTAAAATAAAATGGTCCGTCCATTACCATGGCACTATCAGCCGTAAATCTTACAGTACGTGTCACACTTGCCTGACTTGGTAAATAAGACACATTTGTTGTTAACGAACTAGGAATAGTGGTTACTGGATTTACCGTTTGAGGTACTACCGTAATTTGCATGATATTAAAATCAATACCATTTAATGGACTATCCATTGGCGGACTTCCAACTGGCATTGGCATCGTTGGACCACCTTGAATACCCATTGCTAACTCAGATGCATAACTCATTAAGTACAAAGTTTGTCCGTTCATGCCATTTAAGTCAATCACAATCTCTGCGCGCTCTCCTGGCGACAATCTAATTCTGTCAGTTGTTACAGGATTATTTAATAATCCTCCATCACTTGCAATGACTTTAAATTGTTTGTTACCAGTAAATCCAAAATTAAAGGAGCGTTCGCCTGATGCATTTAATAAACGCATTCTTACCATTTGTGCTGGGAAGTTTGCATTTACGGTATAACCATGACTAGCTCTCCCTCCATTTACTAAAATAGTAGAGTCTTGCATGCCTAATGGCATCGCTTGGTTATTCGCATCGTATTGCTGACATTGAATAATTAAAGGAAAATCATCTACTCCATATTTTCTTGGCAGCGATAAAGCTGCTTCAATTGGATCTCTCACTATAATTAAACCTGCCGCTCCTTTAATGGCTTGCTCAGCAGTTTTCATGTGAAAATGAGGATGATACCAATACGTAGCGGCATTGTCCATCACTGTAAACTGAGGATTCCAAACACCTCCTGGTAAAATGGGAGTATGAGGGCCTCCATCCCATTTTGATGGCAAATGAATACCATGCCAGTGAACAGTGGTTGTATCTCCTATTTGATTGTTAACCGTAATATTGACATTGCTTCCTTTATTAAAAATAAGCGTTGGTCCTAAATATTTATACTGATTAAAGGCATAGGTGTATGATTTTTTTCCAGCTGGAAAAAATTGCACACTATCCTGATGCATCGTTAAATTATAGTTAGGACCTGCTATAGTATCAGGAACAAACAACTGAGTTTGTGCTTTTATTTGAAAAGACAAGCCCATTAAAAAGATATAGACTAACTTTTTCATGATATTGAGATTAGAAAAAAGTTAGTCTATAATTATTTTCTTTGTCTCTGTTCCTTTATCAGAAACAACTTTCACAAAATAAATTCCTTTTGATATGCCATTAATGTTTAATGTTTGTTTTGATTCTCCTTGAACCAATCCTAAATCTTTTGAAAGGAGTACTTTCCCAGTAAGATCCACTAATTCTAAACTTACTTTTTGTTCAGATTTTACTTTAAGTGTGATGTTAATTATGTCTGCTGAAGGATTAGGAAATACATTCACATTTGATAAAACAGATTCTAGAGTTTTTAATCCTGTTACTGTTCCTGTAAATGCTAAATTATCAACCCATAAATAATCATTATTTGTTGGAGCACTTCCGCTTGCTTTTAAAACAATGATACAAGAATCAGGATTATTGCCATCTGCATAAGTTAATGGAATGGTAAAATTTGCCCAACTCATAGCCATACCTGATAAAGTTACGCTACCAGAAGCAACTGCTACACGTGCATTAGTTCCAGAATCCCAACGAGTTAAGGTTACTAAAACAGAACCTTGGCTACTACCATAAATCATGTGCTGCCATTTACCAGTAAAATTTGCAGGACGTTGGTTAAAAGCAAAACCAGATTTTGGTTGCATAGTCATTGAATCCAATACACCACTCACTGCTATTCCGCCTACTACTGCAGTTCCAATTGTTTTAGAGGTGATTTTCATATAAGATGCTCCCGGACTACCTGGAGTTGCTTTTGTTACAGTAAAAATTCCTGATAAAGCGGTGGTATTATTTAATGTTCCCCAACCATCTGGAACAGAATAAGTGTTAACGGCTGTCCAGTTTTCGAAACCTGAGTTAGGAATTTGTGCTAATAAAGTTGATGTTGTAAATAATAAAGCAATTGATTTTAATATTGTTTTCATGTTGTTGTTTTTGATTTGATTAATAAATGACAAGGTCAGTTCGAGTGTTTTTTGTCCCTGCCTTCCGGCAGGCAGGTGCCTCTTACAAAAAATGTATCGAGAACACCAAAAACACTACTCGATATACATTTGCAAGAACAGGCAAATGTTACTCGAAGTGACAAAGTCAAATCAAATTCTTAAAACACTACAAGAAACAATTTCGCTTTGAACAAGCTTAGGAGGCGGAAACTCTACATTAACTGATATTAATGTTTCCGCCACATGATTAAAATTAAAAATAGAATTTTGGAAATTAAAAATAGCTAATACCAATACGGGTGCTTTGCAGTCTTTAATTAATTGATAAAAGGTAAAATCTTTTTGAAAGGCAACGTGAGAGATTTCGTTTTTACAACAACCATCCTCCATATCGCTTTCATCCCCACCACAACAAGAGGTTGGTTTTGAGAATAAAGCCACTTCTTCCAACTCTCCACCACAGTAATGAGAAATCACAGAAACGCCAACAGTAGAAAACACATACGTGATGGCTACCAATGAAATAAATATTTTAAATAATTTAATTTTCAAGCTGTTAATTTCTACTGACAAATTTATGATGAATTCTTATTCAAAAATAACAAATTTGTTAAAGAATTACAAACTATATGACTCCTACGGACGCTAAACATAAAATAGAAGAACTCTCTAAGCTCATAGAACAGCACAATTACAACTATTACGTGCTAGACAAGCCTACTATTAGCGATTATGATTTTGATCAGTTATTGGAAGAATTGATAGCTTTAGAAAAACAATTCCCTGAATTTCTATCCGAAAACTCTCCAAGCCAACGTGTGGGTGGACAAATTACCAAGAACTTTCAAAGCGTGAAACATCAGTATGCGATGTTATCCTTGAGCAATAGTTACAATCAAGAAGATTTATTGGATTTTGATAGACGTGTGAAAGAAGGATTGGGCATGGCTTCGGGACTTCGAGAGCCTCAGTCACCGTTAGCTATGAATTTGTTTTCTGAAGAAATAGATTACGTGTGCGAATTAAAATTTGATGGTTTATCTATTAGTTTGATTTATGAAGACGGACAATTAAAACAAGCAATTACCCGTGGCGATGGCGTGCAAGGCGATGATGTAACGACGAACGCTAAAACCATTAAATCCATTCCTTTAAAATTAAAAGGTACCTACCCTACTAAATTTGAAATACGTGGCGAAGTATTTATGCCTCGCCCGGTGTTTGATGCCATTAATAAAGAGCGTGAAGAAATTGGAGATGCCTTAATGGCAAACCCTCGCAACGCTGCCAGTGGAAGTATGAAAATGCAAGACTCGGCGCAAGTTGCGAAACGAAAATTGGATTGCTTTTTATATTATGTGTTGGGAGATGGTTTACCACACCAATCGCATTTTGATAATATGCATGCCGCTAAATCTTGGGGCTTTAAAATTTCGGAAGACGCTAAACTATGCAGCGGTATTAACGAAGTGATTGATTTTATTAATTACTGGGATAAAAAACGTTTTGATTTACCTTATGATATTGATGGTATTGTGATTAAAGTAAACAATTACAACCAGCAACAAAATTTAGGCTTCACGGCTAAATCGCCACGCTGGGCCATTGCTTATAAATTTAAAGCCGAGCAAGTCAGCACAGAGTTATTAAGTATTGCTTATCAAGTGGGACGCACAGGCGCCATTACACCCGTAGCAAATTTACAACCCGTAGCTTTAGGAGGAACAACCGTGAAACGTGCCTCGCTGCACAATGCTGATATTATTGAGAAACTAGATGTGCGTGTGGGCGATTTTGTGTTTGTAGAAAAAGGTGGTGAAATTATTCCTAAAATTATTGGGGTTGATTTAACGAAACGAAAAACAAACACCGAACCAACACATTACATTACACACTGCCCAGAGTGCAATACGGAACTGAAACGCGACGAAGGCGAAGCCAACCATTATTGCCCTAATGAAAATGAATGTCCGCCACAAGTGATTGGAAAGATGGAACATTTTGTTTCTCGTAAGGCTATGAACATTGATAGTTTAGGTGGCGAAACTTTAGTGCAATTATACAATGCGGGCTTAGTAAAAAACATTGCCGACTTGTATGATTTAACAAAAGAACAACTATTGCCTTTGGAACGCATGGCCGAAAAATCAGCCAACAATTTAATTGAAGGATTAGAAGCCAGCAAGCAAGTACCATTTGAGCGTGTATTATACGCTATTGGTATTAGACATGTGGGAGAAACCACCGCTAAAAAAATTGCGAAAAAAGTAAAATCATTAGATGTATTGATACACTCTACTAAAGAAGAATTATTAGCCATTGATGAAGTAGGAGAAATTATTGCCATTAGCATTGCTGACTTTTTTGCTAACCAAAAAAATAAAGACATTATTTTACGTTTGAAGCAAGCAGGCTTACAATTTGAATTAAGCGAAGAACAGCAGCAAGGTGGCAGCGACAAACTAAAAGACTTAACCTTTGTGATTAGTGGTGTGTTTGCCAAACATAGCCGTGAGCAATATAAAGAGATGATTGAACTGCATGGTGGCAAAAACTCTGGTTCTATCTCCAAAAAAACAAGCTATGTTTTAGCAGGTGATAATATGGGACCCGAGAAATTAAAGAAAGCTGAATCTTTAGGCATTAAGTTGATTAATGAAGATGAGTTTTTGGAGATGTTGGGGTAGAAATTTTGTATATTTATAAATAAAACATTAGGAGACATAAACTAGAGGAATAACACAAAATCTGTTCGCTTCCTCTAATAAAACTCCTCATATAAATAAGTTAGTGGCAATTTTAAGACAACAGTGAAACAAACTTTTTACATATTGACAATAACAATTGGACTTTTAAGTTGTAACAATCAACCTAAGCAAGCCGACAAGACAACTACAGCCGACACGAACACGCAAACTAAAAAGGTTGATAACTCCAAATACTACACACAGCTTGACACAATCCAAATTACTAATGAAATCGGTGATACTTTAAAATATGCAAAAGATAAATTCAATAATATCGTAGACAATCATACAGAGTTCTTTGAGGAATATCCAGACAACCCAGACCGAGCATATTTCAGTAAAAACAGTAACAATGGAGAATTCGGAAGTGAAACTGGAAGAGACAATTATTACATTTTGTATGCTTACTTTCTTAAACAAAGAAACGGTATTGACACATTTGCACAGCGAAGAAAAAGACTCATAGACATCTATTCAAATATCAATTCACTTTTTCAGCAATTTGAATATGGCGGAACATTCTTTGGGCATCAAAGCAGACGAATTTTAGGGTATGCGGAATACTCTGTTTTCTTAGCGCCTAAATACGAAGAAGACATATCAAAAACATATGATTTCACAAAACAAAAAGAGCTTTACATCAAATCATTGAGACAACTCATAGACGACGAAAGCTCAATAGACAATAATACATTAGGGCAAGAAAAAATTGACAGAAACAAAAAGCTTAATGAAATTGTTGATGAACTCAACATGTTGATAAAACACAATTTTTATTTGAGAAGGGCGCAAGAATTTCAGTACGAATATTACGAGTATTATTAAAAAAACAGCAACTAACCCAACCTAAATCCCATTTGGGCATTCGGCTTCGACTTTTGCAAACATGGTAGACAATTAATTAATTTTCGCTTTGCAAAAGTCCAATAAGCAGTTATCTTTGTTAATACCATTTCGGCAGGACACTGTTTCAAATCAAACCGTTGCTTAGCGCGAAAAAGGTTAGTAGCAATAAGCTGAATACAAAGACACTTAAAGCATATGAAACATTTAGTATTTATTTTAGCTATTCTAATTACTTGGACAAATCTTTTTTGTCAGACCCCTAAAGAAATTGTTAGTAAAGACTCTAAAATACAAGATAAGCCTAATGTTACAATTAGTGGTTTTGATTATGGACATCACAAGACAACTGAAATTATTAAAGACAGACAACTTAAATTAAACAACAATAAGGACAGTTTAAAAATAGTTTCATTTAATGCGTCATTTATCAAAAATGGAAAGCTTATAGAATTTAAATGTGTATCCGACTCGTTAAGTCAAGAAGTCGTAGATAGTATGCTGACTTTAACCGCTTCAATTTCACCTAATTTCCACATAGATAACATAAAAGCAATAAACAATAAAAAAGACACTGTTATTTTACATCCAATCGTTTTTAAAATAACAAATTGACACTTGATAGAGAGACCTTAATTTTGTGTTGCTTACAACTGCTAACAGCACCTTTTCCTAATACGGGCGAACAACAATGAAAATAATAATTATAATATTAACTTTCGGAATATTTTGTTCTTGCCATTCAGAACATCTTAACGATAAGGCTAATAGTCTGACATTAGACTTTAAAAACATTGAGAACTTAAATTCACTTTCTATTCTTTTTGACAATTCAACCATTAAAGAAAATCAAATTCTTTGGCCTACAGGCTACCAAGATATTTACGAATTTTCAAATGAGCTTTCCAGCGACAGTCTTTGTCATACAACGGTCGATACAATTTTAAAATTAGACAATAAATATTTCGTTATACTTCGCACCGACCGGTATGAAAACGGCTTAAAAGCAGACTGTCATGTGTGTTGCCCAGATATTGGTATAGCTGAATTTGAAAAAAACCAAGATGGCTTTAGATTGATTAATTTCAAAAAACATGTTTTTCAATTAGGTGGGTTTGGTGAATACGGTACAATCCAAATTGACACTTTATGCACTCCAATTATAAAAGTTAGTAGCGGTTGGACAGGTACTGGAGCCGAAATTAGCTACGACAATTATTACGACATCAACAACTTTTCATTCATATACGGGTTGACAACTTTCAGTTCTAACGGTGGTAATTTCGATGAAAATGAAGCGAATTATGAAGAAAACAAAAAAACAATAATTGACAAAAATGACTCCTCATTTGTTGTAGAAACCATCACTATCAAAAATGACAGTTTAAATAAAAGCAGTGTTGTCAAATACTTTGAAAGAATAACATTGTATAACGACAATGGTACATTAGACATAAAAACTAAACGATTAGACAACCAATAGCAAAAACGACTCATTATCACAAAAAGACAAATACTCCTTAGACAACAGCGAATTATGAAATTGTTATTTATTTGTTTGACACTATTGTCATATTCCTTTAATCTAATATCACAGAATATAAAGGAAAAACTGCAAAATAATTTGTGGCAGTCTACCGTAAACTTAATTGACAAGAATACAAAACCCGCAACACTAAGCTTAAAAACAGACACTGCACCATACATTGAAATAAAATTTCTAAAAACTAATAAACTTCAATTCACATTCATTAGTAAGCAAACAGCGTTTGACCCTAGTGGTAATGAGTTGCCGCCAGGAACAAAAAGTATTTCTTGTAATTATAATTATTTGCTTAAAAATGATTTTATAAAAATTTACACCACAATTACACTAGCATTGACAAATAAACAATATGAAGACGCATATTATTATCACATCTTACCATTGAAATATGATGACGGTTTCAATTTTATCCCAGTTTCTAAGGAAAACTTTAAGTAATTTAGCAAACACTCAAAAGTTACGCTAAATGGTGGCAACGAGTTATAACACACACTAAGCAAACAGTTTGAAAGGCTAAATAGAATAATTAATTATCACATTCACTATTTAATAATTATTTTTACTTAATAAACCAATTAAATCAAGCTGTATTATATATGAATACTATTTTAAAGAACATGTTACTTGGCATTGTATTAATAAGTTTGCATGCCAATGCTCAATTTAAACCAGTTGAATTAACTGGTAAAATTGGTAAATATTCAATTGAAATGTTTATTACACAATTTGATAAATCAACCAAACAATTTAAGGGAAGCTATAACTATAAAGGAAAAAAAGTTGCATTACAAATAAAAGGCGACATAAAGGGTGACTGCATGAGTATTGAAGAGTTTTTTAAAAACAAAAATACAGGTTCCTTTTATCTATCTAAGGAAAATGGCGATTCGCTGAAAGGATTTTGGAAAGCTGAAAACAAAGATCCTCTAACAGTTTTACTGAAATATAAAAATGCTGAAACCGCAAAACAGCTAAAGCCTAATGATTTAATGGCCTTAAATAAAAACACCTCAAATGACATTGACGGAACTTATAAAGTTGAATCCTATTTTATTAGTGATTTGTTTTATCCGAATATTGAATTAGTATTTAATGGCGGCACAGCCAATTTTAAAAAGTTAGGAAATGATTCGTTACAGTTTATAGTGGATATGGTTTGTGGACCAACCTCGCACATAGCATACGCTAGTGGAAAAGCAGTGAAAAAAGGAGATATCTATATATACAAAGCTAATATTTCTGGTGAAGATGATAAGTGGTGCGAGATTACGTTTACCTTTAGCAATAAAAAAGTGATAGCCGTTGCCAACGCTTCTTTTGAATGTGGTTTTGGGGCAAGAGCCTATTTAGATAATGAACTCATTAAAGTAAGTAATAAACCTTTATTTGAAACTAATTAGAATTTGTGAATAGTAAATAAAGTAAACGCGCATCTTTCAAAAAAAATAAAACAGTTAACATAGGCTATTATTAGTCTTAATAAAAAAAGCTTTTATGAATTTTTAAGACCTCTTCATTCTCTCCTAACCTAAATTTCAATAGCTTTATATATAAATACAACAGCCATGAAATACGATTGGATAACAGGAGTACTTATTTATTTGCACGCAACTGCATTGGTAGCTCAAGCTTTTGGTGCTCAACGAGAAATTGGTTATCGTAAATCAGTGTATTGGTGCATTGTATTAACACCCATTATTGGCTTGGTGGTTACTTTATTAAGTCCAAGAATTAAAAAGGGAATAGCGAGTTAAAATCATTAAAAAATAATTTTGTATGAACAAAATATATTACTTACCTTTAACGTTAGTAACGTAACACGGTATTATGATTGTTTCATTTGGGAATAAAACCACTCAAAAAATATGGGAAGGCGAAAGAGTTAAAGGTTTTGCAAATGAAATACAAGAAATTACTAGACGAAAATTAAGGATGCTAAATAACTCTGTTGACATAAAAGATTTGATGATTCCTCCTTCTAATAAACTAGAAAAATTAAAAGGCAATTTAAAAGACTTTTATTCGATAAGAGTAAATGACCAATGGCGCATCATTTTTAAATGGGAAAACGGAAATGCATACAATGTTGAATTAATTGACTATCACTAGAACTATGAAAAAATTAAAAAATATTCACCCAGGAGAAATTTTATTAGAAGAGTTTTTAATTCCTTTAGAAATAACTGCTTACAGGCTTTCGAAAGAAATTTCTATTCCTCAAACTCGTATTTCTGAAATTATTAAAGGCAATAGACGTATTACAGCCGACACCGCTTTAAGATTTTCAAAGTTTTTTGGTAATTCTGCGAAATTTTGGCTAGGGCTTCAAGATGATTTTGATATTGAAGAAGAAAAAACACTTAAACAAAAAGACTTGAACACAATAAAACAATTCGTTCAAAGCGCTGCTTAAATTAAAAAAAGAGTAAGTAAAAGGTAAAAAACTAGTTCTCAGAAATAGCAATCATTTGAAAAGGTAAGTCAACCATGCCTTCAAAGTTTTTACCAGCTGCTAAAATATCTTCGTCGTTTTCTTCGTAAATCCAATTAATAGTTACTGGCGAACCTTTGCCTTTATTAAATTTTTCTAACTTCTTAAAAACACTTAATAAACAAGCCGAAGAACTACTGTTATAATATTCTAACTGAATATTTAAAATGGTTGCATTTTTTGAATTAGGGTTTGCAAAATATGTATCCAAGGCTTCAAATAAGGGATTATAAAACTCGATAGAATTTTCTGGAATAGAACGCCCTGAAATATTTAATTCACCTTTCTTTAAATCAAATTTAATGGTTGGTGTATTTGATGTTGCTTCTACTGAATATTTTTCCATCTGTTTTAAAATATTATTTTACTTGGTATAAATTTAGAGATTTTTTGTAAAGAAATTATAAAATAGTGGCGAAATGCAAAAATAAGTATGCAAAACGCTAGTTTAATTGAGCGAACAACTCCTTAAGCTCAGTTTCGGTTAAATCACGCCATTCGCCAATTTTAAGCTTACCTAAATGAATATTCATGACGCGAATTCGCTGAAGCTTGATTACTTGATAATCAAATGCATTACACATTCGACGAATTTGTCTATTTAAGCCTTGGGTTAAAATAATTCTGAAAATTCTTTTCGAATTCGGCTCTTTTGTAACCACACAAGGTTTTGTTTTTACACCTTCAATTTCTATTCCTTCCGAAATCTCTTTCATAAAAGCTGTTCTTACAGGTAAATTCAAAGTCACGATGTATTCTTTTTCGTGTTCAAACTTAGAGTTTCCAATTTTATTGATGATTTCACCATGATTGGTCAATAAAATTAATCCTTCCGAATCTTTATCTAATCTCCCAATAGGATAAATAGCTTGCGAATGACCAATGGCATCAATGATATTGTTTTCTATTTTCTCAGAAGTACACTCAATACCTTTTGGTTTATTGTAAACAATATAAGTTGGGATGAACTCTTTTTTCTTAAGTTCTTCGCCGTCAATTAAAATCACGTCACCGTCTTTAATTTTAGTGCTAAAGTTGGCCACTTTGCCATTTACCACTACTCGTTTGGCATCTATTAATTCATAAGCCTTACGGCGTGATGTGTAACCTGATTGACCTATGTATTTATCTACTTTCATTTTTTTGTTATTTTACACTTCGACTCCCTGTCTGCCGACAAGGCAGGCGCTCAGTGTGACATGAATATTTGTTTGTCAGTTCGAGTGATTTTTCGATGTTCCTTTATCGAAAAATTGTATCGAGAACCATTTTAAATTCACTTCTCGATACAGCCTTCGTTCCTCAGGCTACCTATCTTCGAATAGACAGGCTCGAAGTAACATTAATTCCTATTTTTTCTTCTTCTTTTTAGCTTTGTATGCTTTATCTTCTTTTTCAGCGTCGGCAATTAATTTTTTCCAATTGTCATTTACATCGTCAGTTAAAGCTAACGTTTCACTATAATCAGCTTTAGCAACTTCAAGAACATTAATTTTTTTATCCATAAAGCTTTCTATTTCATCTAAAACAGGTTTTTCTTCAGGACTACAAAATGATACGGCCACACCTTTATTATTTCCACGTCCAGTACGCCCTACTCGATGCACATAGTTTTCGGCAACATCTGGCAAATCGTAATTAACCACATAATCCACATTGGCAATATCCACGCCTCGTGCACTAATATCAGTGGCTATTAATAATTTAAAATCACCATTTTTAAAACCATTCATTACTTCTAACCGATTTTCTTGATCTTTGCCACCATGCATAGTTTGGCTTTTAATACCAACACGATTCATGGCTTCAAACACACGCTCTGCTCTCACTTTTGTACGAACAAATACTAATATTCTACTCTCAGGGTTTTCGTTGACGATACGTTCTAAAAAGAAACGTTTATCATCCATACTCACAAACATCACCGAGTGTGTTACATTTTTGGAAACTGGATCTTTAGGAGAAATTTGAATTCGAATTGCATTACGAACTAATGAATAAGCTAATTTCTTAATCTTTTCATTTATGGTTGCCGAGAAAAATAAAGTTTGACGATGACGTGGCAAGTATTTAATCAAGTCTTCAATGTCTTTATAAAAGCCTAAATCCAACATTAAATCTGCTTCGTCCAACACCAATACTTTAATATTTCTTAATTTTAAATGTCCTTGATTTACTAAATCAAACACACGACCTGGTGTAGCAATCACAATGTCAACTCCTTGGTGTAATTTTTCAATTTGTGGGTCTTGATCAACACCACCATAAATACCCAAGGTAGTAACGTCGGTGTACTTACCTAATTTATCAAACACTTCAGTAATTTGAATAGCTAATTCGTGAGTGGGAACCATGACGATGGCTTGCACACCATGCCCTACTCCTGCTTTAGTAATTAAATGTAAAATAGGAATAGCAAAAGCAGCTGTTTTACCAGTTCCTGTTTGTGCAATAGCCAAAACGTCTTCGCCATTTAAAATATTGGGAATGGCTTTAAACTGAATATCAGTTGGGCGTTTAAACCCTAACTCTTGCAAACTTTGTTTAAGTTCAGGTAAAATATGGTATTCTTCAAACTTCATGTTGCAAAGGTAACATAATTAGTTTTATGGTTAAATCTTAAACTATTCTATCTAAATAAAACAATAGTAAATCATATTGCGACTGATACTCTCTGGCATAGCTAGCGGTGTTATATTCCTTGGGATTTTCATAACATAGCTTTTCAAAACCCGTTAATAAATGATTGAAATTATCCGCATTCATTGCTTTTAAAAACACGTCTCTATTTCCTTCTAATAATTTATAAATATCTAAAGCAGATTTATGAACTGAGGAGTTTTTATAGTTTTTGATTTCGAGAATGACATCATTGATAAGCATACAACAAACATACTAAAAGCAATCGACTTCGTTTCATATCTTAGTGTGTATGACAATAAAAATTTGTAAGAAAATCAAAGCTTTGTATATTTAAGAAATCTATTATTCCTAAAAACTTAAAATATGAAAACAGTTATTACATCTGAAAATGCCCCATTACCAATTGGACCTTATAGTCACGCCAACATGGTGCCAGCATCTGGCAATATGCTATTTGTATCTGGACAAGTTGCTAAAGACGCCAAAACAGGCGAACTGATATTAAGCGATATTAAAAGCGAAACAAAAAAAGTAATGGAAAACGTGTCTGCAATTTTAAAAGATGCCGGAATGGATTTAACCAATGTAGTGAAAACAACTATTTTCATGAAAGACATGAATAATTTTGCAGCCATGAATGAAGTATATGGTTCATTTTTCTCAGGTAACTTCCCAGCGAGAGAAACGGTGCAAGTATCGAGATTACCATTAGATGTGAATGTAGAAATTTCGGTGATTGCGGTTAAGTAATTAATATTAAAATATATTTTAACCACATAGATACATAGAACTTAATCGCAAAAAGTTCAAGATAGAAAACAAGTTTTTCTCACATAGCATACTATGTATCGAGCGAAGCTTGAGCTATGCTAACGCTACCTTATAGCACTGTAAACTATGTGTCTATGTGGTTAAATTTACCTCTTAAATTTAACACATTCCCCATTTTGATATATCCAAAATTTTATTATTTTTGATATAACAAAAACCTAAGCCCATGAAAAAGATTTTTACATGTTCTCTTTCTGTACTTTTTGTATTATTAATCTCTAACCTTTCATACGCTCAAGCATTTAGAAAAGGTTCATTAATCATCAGTATTTCTGAAGGACACACACTTGCTAATTATAGAACAAATGATATTAGTGGTGGCACAAAAAAAATGGTAGCCAACGATGTGATTATTGGGGTAAGAGATCCATTGATTATTGAATATGGAGTTTCTAATCGCTGGAGTATTGGATTAAGTTCTGGAAACGATATTTTTAGTATTAATCCTTCTAAATTTTATGGTTTTAATACCAGTGATAACAAAGTAAAAGTATCAACTTCTGAATTTTCGTTTGAATGCAGTTACCATGTGTTCGTCAACAAAAAACTAGATTTATCTGTATTTGCCTCTACTGGTTTATTTTCAATAAACATGAAAGGTAACGATAATGATATTTTTTACAATCATACTTCAAACGGAACCATTGTAAGATACGGAACAAGAGCTCATTACTACTTTTTTAAACGCTTAGGCGCTGTAGGAATGATTAGTAACTACTTAGCTAATAGTTCTACTAAAGATGTGGAAGGTAATAACATTGCTCAAAACTACTCCACTTCAATTAATGGAATTGCCATTGAAGCAGGTTTGTGTTTTAGACTATTGAGATAGTTTATTATACCGTTTCTTTAATCAATCCTGATCTTCTTAACAACGCTTTAGGATCGGCTTCTCTACCTCTAAACTTTTTGTATAAGATAGAAGGACGCTCGCTTCCGCCAGCTGATAATACATTTTTATAAAAGGCTGTGGCTACTTCTTGATTAAAAATTCCTTTTTCTTTAAACGCTTCAAAAGCATCCGCATCTATGACTTCGGCCCACTTATATGAATAATAACCAGAAGAATATCCTCCTGGGAAAATATGAGAGAAAGAACAAGATGTACAGGTTTCAGGAACAGACGGCATTAAATCTGTTTTTGCTGTGACACTTAATTCAAAATCCTTAACGCTTGTCACGTCTTTTGGATTTTGACTATGCCAAGCCATATCCAAGGTTGCTAAACCAATTTGACGAATGGTAGCTAAACCACTTTGAAAATTAGAGGAATCAATTATTTTTTGAATGTAATCCGCTGGAATTGCCTCTCCTGTTTGGTAATGCTTGGCAAATAAATCTAAGCACTCTTTTTCGTAACACCAGTTTTCTAAAATTTGTGATGGTAATTCCACAAAATCCCAATACACGCTTGTGCCCGAAATACTTCCATATTGTCCATTGGCAGCCATACCATGTAAAGCATGTCCAAACTCATGAAATAAAGTTGTGACTTCATCAAAACTCAATAAAGAAGGTTTACTTTCAGTTGGTTTTGTAAAATTACAAACGATAGAAACATGAGGTCTAACGTTTACCCCATTTTCTATTTTTTGATTCACAAAAGAGGTCATCCAAGCGCCTTGACGCTTACCTGCACGAGGAAAGAAATCGGCATAAAACACTGCTAAAAATTCTCCATTCGCATTTTTTACTTCGTAAGTAGTAACGTCTTTATGATATAAAGGAATATCGTTTCTTTGATGAAATGTTAATCCATATAAACGCTTTGCCGTTTCAAACACACCTGCTATCACGTTTTCTAGTTTAAAGTACGGACGTAATAATTCATCATCAATAGCAAACTTTTCTTTCTTTAATTTTTCGGCATAAAAAGGCAAATCCCATTTTTTTAAATCCTCAGGACCATTCTTTGCTTTGATATAATCTTTTAATTCGTTTAACTCATCCTTAGCAAAAGGCAATGCATTATCCAATAAATTCTCTAAAAACGAAAATACTTTCGTTGGTGATTCAGCCATACGTTCTTCCAACACAAAATCAGCATGAGATTTATAACCCAATAAAACAGCGCGTTCGTGCCGTAATACCGCAATCTTTTTTAAAATTTCTTGATTATCATGTTCATTATTTTTAAAAGCTTTAGAACCAAAAGCTTTAAACATCTGCTCTTTCAAGGTTCTATTCTCCGAATAGGTCATAAAAGGTCCGTAACTAGGGTAATCTAAAGTAAATACCCAAGCGTTTTCTTTACCACGTTCTTTAGCCGTTAATTTTGCAGCTTCAATAGTTCCTTCTGGTAATCCAGCTAAATCAGATGCATTTGTAATCACTAATTCAAAAGCATTACTTTCTGCTAAGACGTTTTCGCTATAGGTTAATGAAAACTCAGATTTTTCTTTATCAATGTTTCTTAATTTCTCTTTTTGCTCATCATTTAATTTAGAGCCATTACGCACAAAACTCTTATAGGTTTTATCTAATAAAGTACTTTGTTCGGGCGTTAATACTAATGTTTGTTTGTTATTATAAACTACCTCTACTCGCTTAAATAACTCTATGTTTAACATAATATCATTAGAGTAATCACTTAACTTAGGCGACATCTCTTTAGCAATGGCTTGCATTTCCTTAGAAGTTTCTGCTAAATTCAAATTCGAAAAAGTCATACTCACTAATTCTAATAAAGGTCCGACTTTTTCTAAAGCTTCAATAGTATTTGAAAAATCAGGTGTAGCGGTATTATTAACGATTACATCAACTTCTGCTAAGCCTTGCTTTATTCCTTCTTCAACTGCAGGCATGTAATGCTCAACAGTTATTTGATCGAAAGGAATGGTATTAAATGGAGTATTAAATTTTGACAAAAAGGGATTGCTCATATATTACGTTTTAAGTAAATAGTGTGTACACAAGATACAACTCAAATATACAATGGTTAAAAAAAACTGAGCCAAAAAAAGGTCTCTAATTTTGTTGAAATAAGCTCAATAAATGGGTTCCTATAATGCCATTGAGGTATTACTTACTTTTCTATACATAAAAGAAGTATAAATATGGCGACGGGCAAAACGACCTTGCGAATCGGCATTTACCAATTTAATGTAAGTGTTTTCGGGAACTGAAAAATATTCGTAGGCACTACCATTTTGAAAATCAATACGTAAACGCTTAGCAGTGAATGTAATATCTGCAATAGGAGAGTTTGTTGTGGTATCGTTATACTCTTCTAAAGATGCTTCAATGGTTTCGGGAGCAATACTTACTAAAAAATGATAGGCTTCGATGATTTGTTTACTTTTTTCTTCAACTTCTAATTTTAAAGCCTCATTATCCTGAATTTTATCAGGATGGTATTCTTTCATAAAATTACGGTACACGCTTTTTAATTCATTCAATGTCACTGCTTTATCAACTCCTAAAAGCTTTCTGTATTCTATAACTTTTCTCATTTTGTAATTTTCGGCAAAGATAGGTTTTATTTAGGAAATTACATCCATTAACCAATATGCTTAGCCACATAAATAATATTAGACGTTAATTTTGTCGTATCTAAAACCTCTAAGGATAAATGTGGGTACTTAGCAATAGTGTCTTTGATTAATTTTCCACTCACAAAATGCAAACCATCCGTTTTAATTTTGTTGAAGCCAAACACTTTAGTACTCATAAACTCGGTATACCAAGTTCCTTTTTGACGAGATTCAATATCTTTATCAGCATCTCTAATAACCAACACACCGCCTTTGTTTAATTTAGATACACAATTATCAATGACTTGAATTTGTTGTTCTTCTTTTAAATAATGTAACACATCACTGATTACAAAACCATCCGCCTTAGGAAAATCAAAAACCGTAACATCTCCCACTGCAAATGATAATTTAGAAGTTTTATCAACGCAATTATCGGCTACTGCAATTTTTTCTTCATCATAATCTACTCCTAAAATTTCACGTTGTCTTCCCTTAAACATTAACATGTATGGTAAAAAACCATAACCACAGCCTACGTCCACTATCTTACCAGTTTTAGGCATCAAACTTTCAAATAACTCATAGTTATTTTCTAAAGCCGTTTTAACACGGCAATACCATTCTAAAACTGGTCCTTTAAAAATGTAGTTTCTAATTAAACGCGCTCTATAATACTTTACGGGTTCTCTTTCAATTTTTAATTTATCGTACTCTTGGCGCATATAATTGCAAATAGCTTTGGTACGCTCCTGATAGGTAACTCCAAAAGAGGTATCTGTTGGCGAAATACGTGGAAATAATTTAACCGTTAATTCTCCATCTTTAAAATGGAAATCTCCTTTGGTTGCCACATCACCTGCTCCATGCAACAATAAAGGAATAACATCTAACTGTAATTTTTCTGCTAATAAAAAAGCGCCTTTATGAAATCTTAAAATATTTCCATCTACACTTCTGGTTCCTTCAGGGAAAATTAAAATAGAATAACCATCTTTAATTAATGCCTCCAATTTTGGGATACTATTTTCATATCCTTCGGATGCTGGATAATATCCTGCCATACGAACAGTACGTCCATAAAATGGCGATTTTAAAACATTATCGTTTGTAAACACAATCATTTTTGGATACAACTGAAGTGTTAATGCCAAATCAATAACCGATTGATGATTAGAAACAATCATTGCTGGTTTTTTAAAATTTTCTTTATGTTCATTCACAATGTTTTTTCTAACGTTTATGAAACATCCTAAAATGAATCTAAAAGTGTACATGATTACATAATGATATATTAACTTTCGTGTGGCATGCTTTGCAGGAAATATAGAGAATAAAATAAATCCACAAATAGTTACCATTAAGGCGCCAAACATAAACCCTGTAAATCCAACAGCTGTTATAACAATGTATTTAGCCGAATAAGGTAAAAGACCACGATACCTTCTACTTAAAATCAACCAATTAAATATTAAGGGCTGCACAATAAAGGAAATAAACACCACGCATACCATTCCAATTAATGTAATTAAAGCAATGGATTGTAAGGCTGGATGTTTAGCAAATATCATCACTCCTATTCCAATAATAGTGATGATTGCTGATAAAAGAATAGATGATTTAAATGAATCTAAATTTTTCTTCCCGATTTTATATTCGTTTAGTAAACCGTCCATAATAAAAATACTATAATCGTCGCCCAAACCAAATATAAATGTGGAAATGATAATATTGATAACATTAAACTTAATTCCAAACAAAGCCATAATGCCTAATATCCATATCCAACTAATAAGCATTGGTAAGAAATTAATAATAGCTAATTCAATACGACCATGATTTAATAACATAAAACCAAATACCAAAATTGAAGTAATTAATAATATGGTATTAAAATCAGAACTTATGACTTCAACAAATTTTGTGGTTAAGTTTTGTTTGTCAAAAACTACAATATTAGGATTCGATTCAAATGCCTTGTATATTAGTTTTCTGTTCTCAGCATCCACTTTTACATGGTTAATAATAGATGGTTTACCATTTACTTTACCAATCCACTCTTTAAATAATAATTTATGTAATGTATCTGCATCTTCTTTTGATAGAGGCTTTACTTCGTTATCTAATAAATTATAAAACGTTTGAAAAGCGGTTTCTTTAAATTTATAGTTTAACCCAGTTGCTATTAATTGTTTTTTAATGCTATCTTTTTTAGCAGAATTAAAAAATGTATTCCAACGATGTATTCTTTCAGCTTGTTCTTTGTATGATATTAATAAACCACTCACTGAAGAGTATTTTTTAATGATTCCTTGTTGCTTAAACTCTGCTAATTTTTCGGAAACAATTTTATTGTTATCCAATGCTTCATTTAAATCAGCTCCATTACTAAACACATAAACCGAACGCGCTGCAAAATTATTTATTTCATCCAAATGCTTTTCTGCATCTCTCGTTTCTTTCGACATGAAACTCATTTTATTCATGTCGCTTTCAAACTTCACGTCACCTGCAAAAAAAGTAAAAGCAATCGTTAATAAAAATGCAGAGATTACAATCACCTTATTTTTATCAAAACGATAAGCTGTAAATCTATCTAATAAAGAATGAGATTGTTTTTCTTCATCCTTTGGTAATTCAGTTTCCTTTTTAAAACTTAATCTCAATAACTGTGGCAAAACAATAATCGAAAACAACATAGCACCGATTAATGAAAAGGCAGCAAATAAACCAAAATCGTGTAGCGCCTCTGATTTAGCAAACAACAAACTTAAAAAAGCACCAACGGTAGTTGTGCAACCAATTAACATGGGAACAGTTAAATCTTTTAAAACAGTTTTAACGTCACGTATATGTTTGTAATGCGTAAAAAAATGTAAGGAGTAATTAATAGCAATACCTAATACAACTGCTCCTGCTCCAATAGCAATAGCAGATACAACACCTTTTAATAAAAATAAAAAGCTCAGAGCAAACACCATCCCAAAGCCTACTGGAAATAAAATAAAAATGGTAACTAAAGGATTTTTAAAATAAAAACCTAAAATAAGAGCAATCAATATTATCGCTATACTTGATGTTAATAGGCTATCCGCTTTAATTTGATTGGCGTTCCCAGCTGAAACCACACATGCTCCAAACGATTCAATTAAAACCTTATCATTTGTAAAGTTTTTACATGCACTATCAACTACTTGTATGAGTTTATTATTTGCTTTGGTATCATTTGGCAAATGAGCTGGAGTAATAAATAATAAAACATGCTTGTGATCTTTGGTAACAATATGATTATTATAGGTTTCAAAATTTTCATCTAATTGAATGTTTTGAAGTTTCTTTAAAGCAATAGGCGTAAAATTTAAAGGATCTCTTTGGATATATTTTCCAAGCACCACGCCTGTTGGAGATAATAGTGTCGCATAATCTCTTTCTATCGTCGCTTCAATACTATCTTTTAAAATAAGGTGTGCTATTTTATTATAATCCTTTTCTTCTAAAAACAGAGGTAAGTTATTGTAAAATAAATCATACACCTGTTGCATTCTATCATCAGACAAAGTATAGGTTATATCTACATAATCATTTGAATCAAGTTTGCTATTAATTTGATGATTAACAGAATCCGTTCTTTCAATTAACTCGTCTATATGATCCGCTGATTGAGAAGATGCATGAACAATGAGTTTATCTTTAGATTTTAAATTATCTAAAATTGAATTGATGGACTGTGAGTTTTTATCAGATGGAACAAAACGAGTAATATCTTCCTCTAATTTTATTTTTGAAGCTAAAAAACCTAAACTGCCACATGCTACTAATATAAGAACAATGAAAACAGCCTTTCGTTTCTGAAAAAAAGTATATATTAAGTAGGATAAGTTAAACATAGGGTTTAAAGATAGTAAAAAAGGCGTTTTTACTCTTAAATTGATGCATTTTTATTGTGTTTTTATGATGGTTATGAGCATTTGATGCTTAATAAAAAACAATTTCATTTTTTAATTTCGAAAGAAAAAAATTGTAAACTTGAACATCATCATATGGATGATGAAACTTAATTTGTAATATATGTCCATTTTAATAGCCGACAGTGGTTCTACTAAAACCGATTGGGTTTTACTAGATAACAACAATATTATTATTCAATTTCAAACCATTGGATTTAACCCCTATTTCCAGAGTAGTGAAGACATTCATAATGAAATTAAAACAGTTTTATTGCCTATATTAAAGGAGCAATTAAAATCCATCTCACAAATTGCCTATTATGGCGCTGGATGCTCAACACCAGATAAAGTACAGGTTGTTAAACAAGGTTTGTATCTAGCTTTTGGTAATATACCATCCGAAGTTAATCATGATTTATTAGCGGCAGCTAGGGCTCTTTGCGGAAAAGAAAAAGGCATTGCTTGTATTTTAGGAACTGGAAGCAATAGCTGTTTATACGATGGAAAAGAAGTCACTGAAAATGTTCCATCGGTTGGTTATTTGTTTGGAGATCATGGAAGTGGCGCAACCATTGGAAGAACATTTATTCAACATTATTTTGATGAGAAACTCCCTTTACATTTAGTAACTGCCTTTGAAAATGCGGGTTTTCACAGAGAGATTATTTTAGAAAACGTTTACAAAAAACCTATGCCTAGCAGGTATTTAGCAAGCATTGTGAAATTTTTATCAAATTTCAGTAACGATAGTTTTGTTAAGGATTTAATTAAAAAATGTTTCTTGGATTTTTTTGATGCACAAGTGTCAAAATATACTGGTGCTAAATCATTACCTGTAAACTCTGTAGGTTCAATTGGCTATTACTATAAAGATTTGTTAGCTGATGCAGCAAAAGAAAAAGGATTTGTTATTGGAAATATTATAAAATCACCAATTGATGGTTTAATTAAATATCATAGCTAATGTCTATTTTCATCATACCCTTAACCGCTTTATTAGCATCTATTTTAACCTTTTTTTCAGGATTTGGATTAGGCACTATTTTACTTCCAGTATTTACTATTTACTATGACGCGCCCATCGCTGTTGGTTTAACAGCGATTGTACATTTTTTAAATAATGCTTTTAAAATAGGCTTAGTTTATAAAAATATTAATTGGGGAGTTGTTTTAAAATTTGGGATTCCATCATTATTAGCTGCTTTAATTGGCGCCTATTTACTAAAGAATTCATTTTCTAAACCTGTTGTTATTTATCAATACTATTTAGAGTTTACTGAAATCAATCATCAAATCACCTTATTCAATGTGATGATTGGCTCGCTTATTATTTTCTTTTCATTATTTGAAATCATACCCTATTTCAAAAATTTAAGTTTTAATGAAAACAAATTAACACTTGGAGGATTATTAAGTGGTTTTTTTGGAGGATTAAGCGGACATCAAGGAGCTTTAAGAAGTGCGTTTTTAGTCAGACTGCAATTAAATAAAGAATCTTTTGTAGCAACAGGAACTGCTATTGCATGCATTGTGGATATTGCACGAATGAGTGTGTATGCTTTAACCTTTGATTTTTCGCATGTGAAAAATAATGCCAACGTATTAATCATTGCTGTAGCAGCCGCATTTTTAGGAGCCTATATCGGAAATAAATTACTGAAGAAAACAACCTTCAATTTTATAAAATGGGTAGTGACTATTTTTATGATTTTAATAGCCTTATTAATGATTTTAGGTATATTAAATTAATCTCTAATATTTACAGCATAAAAAAAGACAACCCAAATGGATTGTCTTTTTAATTTTAATCTTATGTAAAATTATTTTACTTGATCAACAACAGCTTTAAAAGCTTCTGGGTGATTCATTGCTAAATCAGCTAAAACTTTACGGTTTAAGTTGATATTTTTAGCATTTACTTTTCCGATGAATTCAGAATAACTCATT
>DIHL01000066.1 GCA_002420145.1 Bacteroidetes bacterium UBA5697 | reverse complement strand
AAGTATAACCAAATATCATTCTAATGAAGCTATATTTTAAATACATCTTAGTCTTTCTGTTTTTATTAAAAAAAATAGTAATTGCTCAAACCAGTTCCACTTTCTTTCCTAATTTTCAGCCCTATCCATCTAACCCAATTATTAAATATGGAGATGGTTTTGCAGATGCTGCATGGAACGATCCCTGTGTTATTAAACAAAATGGTCAATACATCATGTACATTTCAGCTGCTAATGGAATTTCGGATAATGGTACTGTAAAAGTGTATCGTCAAATTTCTTCAGATGGATATAATTGGACATTGTCTCCTACAACTCCTGTTCTTGAGCCATTAAACGGAACATACTATGCTGGAGGAACAGAAACCCCTTCTGTTGTTTTTAAAGATAGTACCTACCACATGTACTTAACATGTTATCCTCCAGGGAATGTAGGTGCAGATTTTGTCATTGCTCATGCAACTTCTACCAATGGAATTAATTGGGCAATGGATGCTACTCCAATTTTAGAATCTGACGGAAGCCCAACTATTTATGGCGGTTTAGTTGGAGAACCAGGAGCAATAGTTTACCACGATAGTGTGTTTGTGTTTTTTACAAGTGCCGGCACAATATCTGGTAATCCAATTCAATGCATTGGTCTCATGAAATCTAATGATGGTACTGTTTTTAATGTTCCTCAAATTGCTGTCACTCTCCCTACAAGTGTATATCCTCTATCAAGCAATTACTGGGGACTCTCTACGCCTTCTGCATTAGCTATTAACGATTCTATTTATCTTTTTACAGATGTAGCACAAACTATAAACGGTGTTTGGACTCAGGTTGCCTTACATCAATTTAAAACGGATGGCATATCTGGTATATGGCAATATGATGATGCACCTATACACACCATGCAAGATTTTAATTGGACTAACGGAACATTTTATTCTGAAATCAGATCAATTACGCCTTTAATGGACGATAACAACTTACTAAGAATTTGGTATGCAGGAAACAGATTAGCAGATGTTACCGCAGGAGACACCACTTACCATGTTACAGTAGACGGACTAGGAAATATTCATGTTGACCCTAATTATTGGGGAATAGGCACATCATCTTATCAATTTCAAAGTACTGTGTCTGTGTCTGAAATAAATAAAACTCAAGTAATAACAGCATTTCCAAATCCTTCATCAGGAAAAATATATTTATCTAAAAACAGTGACATAGTAATAACAGATGTAACAGGCAAACTAATTTTATCTCAACTAAATACTTCAATTATTGACATCACCAACCAGTCATCTGGTATGTATTTTTTAACCATTACAAAAAACAAAGAACAGTTAACGCAAAGAATAAAAATCATAAAAGAATAATTTCTTAGTGCAGATTTCACTCATAGATACTATCTAAATATTTTTTATTATTTTTATTTTCTAGGCAAAAATTTCAAATTCCTAAAAAGATTTCATGAAGAAAAACATAAAAACAGTTGCAATTATAGGTGGTGGTCCATCAGGATGTGCTTTAGCAACATTATTAAATAGACAAGGCTTTAAAGTAGCTGTATTCTACATTGCTAAACGTCCCGAAATTATTGTTGGAGAATCATTAGTACCAGCTATTATTCCTATGCTTCGTGAATTAGGCATTGAAGATGAAGTAAAGTCCTATAGTACTTATAAACCAGGTGCTTCGGTATGGGTTAATAAAGATGAAGAAGCAACTTCACCTTTTAGTTATGGACAAGGCTCTATTCCGGATTACGCATACAATGTTCCTAGAGTAAAATTTGATAAAACCCTTTTTGATTTAGCTGTTCGTGAAGGAGTTCAATTTTTTGAGCACATAGCTCAAATAGAAAAAACGGGGAATGGAGATGAATTAAAACTAGGAGATGAAACTATAAAATTCATCAATAACTATTTTAATGGGCAACCAGATTTAATTGTTGATGCTAGCGGAAGATCTAGAACTATTTCTCGTTTATTAAATATTCCTACAAAAAATGGTTATAGAAAAGATGTGGCCCTTTTCTCACATATGATCGATACTGAAAAAATTGAACCATATAATATTCATTTACATCGTTTAGAAAAAGGATGGGCATGGCGTATTCCTTTGCCTGATAGAATTTCAATAGGTGTAGTTATAAATCCAAAACATTTAGAGACATTTGGAAGTACTAAAGAAGAGCGCTATGATAATTATTTAAAAAGCGAACCTACACTACAAAAATTTACGAGTATGGGAAACCGTGCTACAGGTGTTGCTCAATATGATAACTATCAATTAATTTCTCAGCAAATGTATGGTACCAATTGGGTATTGAACGGAGATGCTGGAGGATTTTTAGATCCAATCTTCTCATCTGGTTTATTTTTAGCCATCAAAGGTTCTTTTAGATTAGCTAGAATTATTGGTGATGGAAAAAATCCAAACTATGCACAATATCAAAAAGAACAAATGCTTGAATTAGAAGTTTGGCAAAAATTAATTGACACTTGGTATAGCGGAAGATTATTTACATTATTTAAAGTAGGGCAAGACCGTTTAGACACAGCTATTGGACGTTTTTTAGGTCCTCATATACAAAAACATTTAACACGTATTTTTTCGGGAGAAGCGGTTTATGTTGGTTATAGCAGACGCTTTTTAAATTTTGTAACTGGCTCTATGATTAGTATTATGAAAATGGTTGGCTTACATAATCGTGATGTAAGGGATTTAGAGATTAAGTAAATTAATACGGCATCGTAAAAAAAACAAATACGTAATGAGTAATATACCTTTTCAAACCATTGATTGGACTAGCATAGAAAAAGTGGAACACAAGGGAGAAACTGGTGTTGCCTTTTGGCAAACTCTTCAAATGGGTGGTTTAAGAATTAGGCTAGTAGAATATAGCAAAGGTTATTTAGCCGACCATTGGTGTCAAAAAGGGCATATTGTTCATTGTTTAGAAGGTACATTTGTTACTGAACTTAGCACTGGTCAAAAAATAACATTATCTAAAAACGAAAGCTATGTAGTGTCTGATGACTTGAGTTCACATCGTTCATTTTCAGAAAATGGAGTTAAACTACTTATTGTTGACGGAGATTTTTTGAAATTAACCAACTAATAAATTCATTCTTTCAAAATTCCTTTTTTGTACATTTGGGGCTATTAAAGTCCAGTTTCACATATTTAGAAAACTTAAACTAGCAAAAGTATTTTTGTTGTTTGTACTAAGTTTTGTATTTACAAATATTAAAGCACAGCAACCATCTTACTTTTCGTTTGCCGAAGAACAATTATCATCAGGAATTTATATGATACATGTAAAAACAGAAAAAGAAATGAATACCTTACGTTTTATTAGAGAATAATTTTATTATCGTTCTTCCTTCGAAGTGACATACTCAGAGTAACATCTCGAACTAATTATAATTTAAACTTCATCATCGCCACCCAACTCCAACAATTTAATATCGCCAATAGCATTGCCAGCAATACCTTTGACTGAGCCATAAAAATTAGTAGTATTGAGTAATACTTTTTCTAATTGTTTTTCGCGCTCTTTCCAAATTTTCGTCATGGCATTTTTTTCTTTTTGTATACCATATTGCAATTCAGTAAAACCTTCTACAATCGCTTCAATTTGTTGTCTAAATTCTGTACCTGTTAAATAAGAATATAACATACTCATTTTATCACCTTTATTTTCTTGGCTTGATTGAGCGGCGTATATTTTAATTAAACTATCGCGTAACACAAAAGCTAATGATTTTATTTCTGTATAGTTACAGATCCACACACCGTCTTTCATTCCAAAACGATCCATGTCTTTGGGCATCGTTTCCGTTACAATAACTGCAATATCTGCTTGAGAAGATCGCATGTCATGTTTTAATTTATCAATCCAATCACCACCAAAAGCCTTCGTGTTTTTGCTTTCGTAAATAATTTTACCGCACACTTGTCCTAATGGATTACGAACCGTATGAATGGCATCTGCACCTTTTACACCCTTCCCTACTTCATCTATTGAATCGAATGGAAAAGTAGTACGTAATAATTCCTCTAAAATTAATTCTTGAACTTCGCCTTGCATTTGCATCGAACCTTGTCCTTGCTTACGAACCATTTCTTCTGTTAATTTTTTCTGATCTTCCAATTGCTTTTTTAATTCCATCATTTGCAATTGATAATCTTTTTCCTTTATCGAATTTTTTTCTAGTTCTTGTTTTTTAATTTGTTCAGACAATAATTCTCGTTCTGCTTGTAGTTTTTGTTGAAGCGTTAATTCAAACTGTGCTTCTTTTTCTTGTAATTCTTTTGCCTTTAATAAAAATTGTAATTCTTTTGCCTGACTATCTTTTAATTTCGTTTCTTTTTCACTCAGCTCTTTATTGAGCATTTCCATTTGCAATTGCATTTCAGAAGCCGCTTTTTTAATAGCTTCTTGCTCTAAAACTGCTTTTTGCAATTTTACTTTTTCGGCAATAATTTTCTCTTGTTCTTCTTGTTGTTTTTTTAATTGCTCTAATTGCAATTCGTATTGTTTTTCTTTATCCGCTAAATCTTTTTGATCTTTATTAAAACGTTCAACATAACGTGCTTTAATTTTAGCTTCTATTTCAGAAGATATAGCGTCGCCCAACTGAAATTCAGTTTTACAATTAGGGCATTTAACAGTGGATGAATTACTCATTTTGTTTTATTGAAAATTTGCCAAAGGCAATGATCTAAATTAATTCTTTTAATTTTTCGGATAGTACTTTCATACCCTGAACCGCAGTAGCTTTAATAATCGTTAAGTTTTTAATATAGTCTAAATTAAAATCACCTGGATCTACTAAAAACTTAGGAATGTGTCCTTCAATCACATGAATGAGATTAGCCGCTGGATAAACATTTAAGGAAGTGCCAATGGTTACAAAAACGTCTGCTTTTTCGGCTAACTCTGTAGCTTTATCCATTTCTGGCACGGCTTCACCAAACCATACAATATGTGGGCGAATTTGAGAACCTACTTCGCATACATCTCCTGATTTAATTTCCCAGTGTTTTAAATCGTAAACCAATTCATGTTTAGCCGTACTTCTCCCCTTCATAATTTCGCCATGCAAGTGCAATACTTTTTTGCTTCCCGCTCTTTCATGTAAATCATCTATATTTTGGGTAATTACCTGAACATCAAAGTGTTTTTGTAATTCGGCAACCAGATAATGGGCTTCGTTAGGCTTAGCCTCAATCACTTGTTTTCGTCTTTGGTTATAGAAGTCAAGTACCAGATCTTGATTTTTGAGCCAAGCGTCATACGTTGCTACGTCTTCAATTTTATATTCTTCCCACAAACCTCCAGTGTCTCTGAAGGTTTTAATACCACTTTCGGCACTCATTCCGGCTCCGCTAAAAACAACTATTTTCTTTTTGTGCATGATTTGAGGTAAAAATAAACTTTAAACAATCTACAAACAAGTGTAAATTATATTTTAGCTTATCCTAAATTTACAAAAAAATATAAACCACTATGAAATTTTTTATTGATACAGCAAATTTAGCACAAATTAAAGAAGCACAAGACCTTGGCGTATTAGACGGAGTAACAACTAATCCATCGTTAATGGCTAAAGAAGGCATTAAAGGACAAGATAATATCCTAAAACATTATGTGGATATTTGCAATATTACTACTGGAGACGTGAGCGCAGAGGTAATTTCGACTGATTTTGAAGGAATGGTAAGAGAAGGCGAAATGTTAGCAGACTTACACCCACGTATCGTGGTTAAAATCCCGATGATTAAAGAAGGTGTAAAGGCAATTAAATATTTTGCTGACAAAGGCATTAAAACAAATTGCACTCTTGTATTCTCTGCAGGACAAGCATTATTAGCTGCAAAAGCTGGGGCAACTTATGTGTCTCCATTTGTTGGTCGTTTAGACGACATTAGCCAAGACGGCATGGATTTAATTGATGACATCAGAACGATTTATGATAACTACGGTTATGAAACAGAAATTTTAGCAGCTTCAGTTCGTCATCCAATGCATATTATACAATGTGCTAAAATTGGTGCTGACGTCATTACAGCTCCATTAAGCGCTATTGCTGCTTTATTAAACCATCCATTAACTGATAAAGGTTTGGCTCAGTTTTTAGCGGATGCTAAGAAGTAGAATATTTTGTTCTCGACTTCGCTCTCACGCCAAGGCATGATGACAACTAAAAAGCCCTTGCTATTAATACAGCAAGGGCTTTTTTATTCTCGTCATTACGAGGATCACGCCTTGGCGTGAGACGAAATAATCTCATACAATGCTAAAAGTGAGATTGCTCCGCTCACAATGACGAATTACAATTTGTAATACACTACTTTCTTGGTATCAAAAAACTCTTCATCGAAATAGTTTTTTAAATCATAAAATACTGCCTTATCGTAATGGTGTCCAAACTCTTCACGTAAATCTCCTCCTTTTAAATAAAGGATTCCATTAGGCAAATCATTAAAACTTTCTTTTAGTATCTTTTTACTAATCCAGTTATGAAACTCTGGAAATGCTGTAACTGCACGACTTACGATAAAATGGTATTTATCATTTATTTTTTCAGCACGTTCATGTTGCGCGGTTAAGTTTGTTAGTCCAATTCCTGCCGCTACTTCGGTTACTACTTTGATTTTTTTACCAATAGAATCTACTAAATGAAACATAGATTCTGGAAACAAAATAGCTAATGGAATTCCAGGGAAACCGCCTCCGCAACCAACATCTAATATTTTAGTGCCTGGCTTAAACTCCATTACTTTAGCAATTCCTAACGAATGTAAAACGTGGCGTTCGTATAGCAAATCACTATCCTTACGAGAAATGACGTTGATTTGAGCATTCCAATGCATATACAAATCATACAATTGCTCAAATTGTTGTTTTTGATGTTCTGTAATGTTTGGAAAATATTTTAGGATGATATCTGGTTTCACTTTTTTATGGAACGCTGCTGACGCGGATTAATTAAGATTAGTATGATTTTATTATAAGTTAAGAGAATATTATATAATATTTTATTATCATAACGCATCATAACAATCTGTGTCATCTGCGTTCTATTATTTTTTACATTCTATTTTCTTGATTCTTAAGAATGTTATATAAAAAGTCACGTGCTCTAAATAACTGTGCTTTAACTGTACCTACAGGCAAATCAAGTTTTACAGCAATTTCTTCATAACTCAACTCTTCATAATAACGCATTTTCACCAACTCTTTGTAGCGTGGTTTTAATTTTTCAACTACATCACGCAACATCTCAACCTTTTGTTTTTTTATAATATGCTCTTCAGGGTCTAAGGTTTGTGATTTTATATTTTTAGAAAACTCTTGCCCTTCATCATTTTCCATTTTAGTGTCTAACGACAAGGCGGTATTTTTCTTTTTATTTCGCAAAAAATCAATCGCATTATTACTGGCAATTTTAAATAACCAAGTACTAAATGCGTATGTAGGTGTGTATTGTTCTAAACGTTTAAAGGCTCTTCCAAATGCTTCAATCGTTAAATCTTCTGCATCATCTTTATTATTACACATTCGTAACATCGTAAAATAAACCGATTCACGATAACGTTGCAATAACTCGGCATAAGCTTTCTGATCACCTTTATGTAAAGCTAACTGTATCAGTTTATAATCATAAACTGCTTTAGTTGTAAGGTTTTCGCTTGGATCTAACTCTTCCATTTGTTTGGTTTATGAAATAATTTACTAATATGAAATACTGGATAAATTATTAATAAAATAATCTCGTAAAAAAATGCCATAAGCCACAAATCAACTTCGTTTAATTTCTTAGACACTTTATTAAAGATAATCATTTGAATTAGAATTTTCAAAATAAAACCAGCTAAAGCTGCTATAATAGTTGTTTTGAAAATTAAGACAGATAAAAACAATAAATGGAATCCGTACTGAAAAACATAACCTAAAGTAATTTTAGTTTTGCTACTAGCATTATAGTGAGGAGCCGTAGTTAAATGGCGTTGTTTTTGGCGTTTCCAATCCGAAAATGTGGATTTTGCTATTGAATAAGTAATAGCATTTGGAGAAACTACCACATTGGTATTTTCTTGGGTGCATGCCTGATTAATAAACAAATCATCATCCCCTGAAGTTATATGGTAATGCTTAGAAAAGCCTTTTTGCTTGTAAAATAAATCTTTTTTATAGGCTAAGTTTCTTCCAACACCCATATAAGCTTTGCCTTTAATAGCAGCCGATAAATAATTAGCAGCAATTAAAAAGGTGTCAAAACGAACTAATATATTTAAAAAACCATCGCCTTTTTTGTACGCTCCGTAACCCAAAACAATCTCTTTCTTATTGACGAAACCTGAAGCCATATCTTTCAACCAATTTTCATTGGCAGGAAAACAATCGGCATCTGTAAATAATAAATTATCGTATTTAGTTCCTTTAATACCAACCATCACAGCAAACTTTTTACCGTGTTTGTAGTAATCGTCTTCTTTAATGGTTACTTTTTTAAGGTTAGGGAAAATCTTTGCAAATTCATCAATCACATTCTCGGTGTTATCAATAGAACAGTCATTCACAACAATCACTTCAAACTCAGGATAATCCTGAACTAATATTTTAGGTAAAAACTCCGTTAAATTATCATCTTCGTTACGAGCACAAATAATAATAGATACAGGCTCTTGCGAAGAACTGGATTCAAGAGAAGTCGTTTTTAAATTACCAAGTGGCAACACATTAATAGCATAGTGAATAACAATGCCAATCAACGACACAAAAAAAGCAACCAACAAGAGTTCGTCTGCTCCTATTTCAACAAAATCAGGAAAATACATGTAGCAAAAATACCATCCCTATGGCTTGATAATTCAGTTATATTTGCATTTATTAAACAAAGAAATTAACAATGCTCTCAGGAATAAAAGCCGTAATTTTTGATATGGATGGAGTTATTATAGACTCTGAACCACTTTGGCGCAGAGCCATGATACAAAGCTTTATAGAAATTGGTATTCCTTTTAGTGACGAACATTGCCGAATTACAACTGGATTAAGATTTAAGGAAGTGGCTGAGTTTTGGTTCAAAAAGCATAAAATTACTCATATTACAGTAGATGAATTTGACGAATTGGTGATTAACCGACTATGCGACCTAATTAAACAGGAAGGAAAAACCATGAAAGGTGTTTTAGAAACCTTAAAATTTTTAAAGCAAAAGAACTTAAAATTAGGAATAGCAACTTCCTCAAATACCAAGTTGATGAATACCGTGGTAGATGTTTTAAATATTAGGCACTATTTTGATGAATTATGTTCTGCAGAACATATGAAGTATGGTAAACCACATCCAGAAGTGTATTTAACCTGTGCGGAAAAATTAAGGATTAATCCTTTAAATTGTTTGGTAATTGAAGACTCTGTAAATGGCATTATTGCTGGAAAGGCTGCTCAAATGAAAGTAGTAGCCATCCCTGAAGATATCAATAAAAACAATCCTAAATTTAGTATTGCGGATTATAGTTTAGAATCTTTATTGAGTTTACGAAAAAACAAATCGAGACCAAAGTCAGGAATTAGTAATTGATTTTTAAAATATAAAGGAGAGGCTTCAACTCTGCCCTCACACCGCGGAGTGATGACAATTTTTATTCTATACAAGCTCTCAAAAACTGATTTAATGGCAACATCGCTTTAAATACTTTGGCCGCATAGGCTGGAAAATTTTTATCTAAAACATCTGCATCTTTTAAATGATGCATTACTATAAAATGTTTGTTTTGCAACAAACTTATTTCTGGATGATCTTTTGAATAACCTTTTGGGGCTGTTTTTAATTTATCTTCGGAAGATAATTCTTTAAAATAAGTTTTAAAATCTTTTGCATTTAAAATCTTTTTAAAGTCTGCTGAGTTATAATCAATCTCTTGACGAATCTTAGCTAAAACATCTGGTTGGGGCATGTAACAACCTCCTGCTAAAAAACATTTACCTGGCTCAATATGCATGTAGTATCCTGCGCCCATATCTTTTTTACCGCCTGGATTTATACTAGCTCCCATATTTAATTTGTATGGAGATTTATCCTTACTAAAACGTACATCTCTATTAATCCGGAACATACATTTTCTGGCTTCTAAACCAGCTAAACCTTTATCAAAAGTAGCGCTCTTGTCAATAACTGATTTAACGATTACTTCAAACTCAGCCTTACATGCTTCATAGGTTTTTCTGTTAACATCAAACCACTCTTTACTATTATTTTTCGCTAATTGTTTTAGGAATTTAAAGGTTGTTTCCATAATAATTACTCTGTTATATTTTCGGTCAGTTTTTTAAAGAATTTAAAATGATCCAAAAATTCTTTTGCAATAATTCGTAATAATGTATAGCAAGGAATTGCCACTACCATTCCTAAAACACCGCCAAGTGCACCCGCCATTAAAATCACTAAAAATATTTCGAGCGGATGTGCTTTGACAGTGTTTGAAAAAATAGTTGGTTGAATCAACATCGCATCTACTAAATTAGTTCCAATTAATATCACTACTATTTTTGTGATAGTTGATGTAATTAATTCGTATTGATTAAATTCGATACAACCACTGATGCCTAAAAATACCGCAAAAAACAAGGTGATAATTGGCCCGATGTAAGGTATTACATTCATCACTCCTGCTAAACAACCTATTACTAATGCATTTTTAATTCCAAACATCCACATCAAAAAGGTTACAATAAAACTCACTAACACCATATCAATAAATAAACCAGTGAAATACTTACTCAACATCTTTCTAGAAGTTCTATAGATATCAAGCATTTCTGATTCATACGCTGAAGGTGTCATTAACAAAAGTGCTTTAACCACCATTTTTTCATCCTTTAAAAAGAAAAACGTAATAAACAAAACCGAAAATACTCCTCCTAAAATAGACCCTGTGTATGAAATCGTATTATTAAAAATAGAACTCACATTTTGAAAATTCAAAAAACGATTAACTTGTTCGGCAACACTTGTCATTATTTGTTGTTCTGTGCCCAAAGCCGATAAACTATCTTTAAGAGATGGATAATAAATAAAAATATTATGCATCACATCATGAAAATTTGAATTTGATAAAAATGTTACTTGAGAAATTAAAGGAGGTAAAAATGTTACACCTATAACATATAATACTCCAAAGAAAAAACACAAAGTTAATAGAGCAGCAATAGAGTCATTGATTTTGAATTTTCCTATTTTAAATTTAGAAATCACATTTACAATGGGCATTCCTAAAAGAGCTAAAACTAAGGATATGATTAAATAGATAACTACATTGGTAAACAAGTACACAAAAGCAATTGTTGCTAATAGCGTGATGATAGGAATACTATACTTTTTTAAACTCATACTTTAAAAATACAAAAAAAGGCTATTCTATTGTCTTTCTGTTTTTAAAATAATTCATCAATAACACACAGCTTAATAATAGACTTAAACAATAAAACACATCCTCTACAGGAATGGTATATATCCTCATAGCCATATTTTCTTCGTTATTGTAAGTTACTATTGGCAATGAGGTTAGTAAGCCATTACATATTAAAAAAGGAAATAAAGAGATTAAAAAAGCTAAATAAAACCTTCCTAAGTCATTGAATTTGTATATAAACTGAGCTACTATAACCAAAAAGCAACAAATTCCCGCATTAACAATGGTATAAGTTCTATCATAATATATAACACTTAAGGCTAGAGATATAGTGATAATAATGATACTTATTGCTTTAGTACAACCTATAATATCCCTCTTAACATAAGCGCATACTACTGCATAAATAAATACACAGGCATAAGGCACACATATAAAAAATAAAACTTCCTCAATAGGAAGATTGACAATGTTAATTCCTAATATATATTTAGGATTAAAGCCCCAAACACCATTAGCTGTAAATTGAATATCCCATAAAATAAAAAAAGCGCCTGTAATAAACATCGCTGGAAATAAATATTTCCACGACTTGTAAAATGTCACCTTTTTATCAAAACTTAATAAAAAAGGAAACAAAACACTGAGAATATCTAATAGCAAATACGTGTAACGCGAATTCATCCGAAAATTATTGCATAAATATACAATTTACTATTAATTAAAAAACTGAATTAATTTAATGAAGAGGTTTTAAAATAACGAAATGGAACTATGAGCATTCCGAAGTTTTCGCTTTCGTGTTTTACGATACTTTTATGATGAATTTTATGTGCTCTTTTTATTCCTTTTACATACCAATTATTTGATTTTGAAAACCACTTAAATCTTTGATGAATAATGACATCATGCACTAAAAAATAAGCTATACCGTAAATAAAAATTCCAATTCCAATATAAAATTTAAAGTCATAGCCATTCATAACTCCAAACATCCAAAATAACCAGCTTGGAATGGCAAATACTAAGAAAAAAACATCATTTTTCTCAAAAAACGTCTCATTACTATGGTCATGATGATCCTTATGAAAATACCACATTAGTCCATGCATGAGGAACTTGTGAGTAGCCCATGCCATAAACTCCATTATAATAAATGTCAAAAAAACTATTAATCCGTTTATTACCATGAAAAAGTAACAAACTTACCAGTATTTTGTTTAAACAAAAAAGTAAAGCGCCATAAAAAAGGCAACTTGGGCAAAATAAAACACTTTAGCTGTTAAATTTGATATTTGAGACAAGTGTTTTTGAACCATTAAATTGAGCACAAAAGAAATTAAAAACCACGCCACATAATTTTGAATTGGAATTATGTTGTCTTTCCAATACCAAAAATCAAATTTTGAAGCATTTTGTTCCATGAAAAAATCAAGAAAAACCATTAGAAAAGCTCCAAATAAAGCATTAACAATTGCATTCTTGAATTTTGAGAATTGAGCAGTACTGTATAAAAGCATAGCCCAATTTAATCCTATTAATAAAGGCACTGAAAACAATTTATATCCAAAAGAATCGCCATAAAAATATGAACCAAAAATAAGTTCAGTTTTAACACCAAGTACTTCTACAAAAAAGGCCGAAACAGCTACTAGTAACAAAGAAGCATAAAATTTCCAATTCTTTTGTTTGCTTGTACATATCACTAATGCTGCTGATAACAATAAATTAACAGGGCTAAGTGCGTTAAAATATACAGGATTCACAATAAAACCAATAAACCCAATTATTTGAAAAATACAAATAATCACTAATGGTATATTTTTTTTTATAAACGACATTGGTTGTGATATCGATACAAATGTAACTAAAAAAACAAAAAACAATTAACGCTTATTGCTTATATTTGATAATTAAATTGTTGCTTAAATTTAACTATGCAAAAAAGTAAAATTCCACACATCAACCGAGAAATAAGTTGGCTTTCTTTTAACGAACGTGTTCTTCAAGAAGCGTCAGATTCCTCTACTCCGCTTATCGAACGGTTAAAATTCTTAGGGATTTTTAGTAATAATCGCGATGAGTTTTATCGTGTTCGAGTGGCAACCATTAATCGTTTAACAAAGTTAGGAAAAAAGGCAATTGATATTTATGGCGACGATCCTAAAGAATTATTGCAAAAACTTCAACGTAAAGTAATTGAACAACAACAACATTTTGAAGAAATATATCAAGAACTGCTTCATGAATTGGCCAAACAAAATGTTTTTATTATTAATGAAAAACAACTTAATAAAAACCAACAAGAATATGTAAAGAATTATTTTCATACCGAAGTAGAACGATCTTTATTTCCTATCATGGTAGATGAGAATAAACCTTTCCCATACATGAAAGATAAATCGGGCTATTTATTCGTAAGATTAATTTCTACAATTCAAAAACAAAAAAACAAATACGCCTTAATTGAAATTCCATCAAAAATTACTAGTCGATTCATTATATTACCTCAAGAAAAAAACAAAAAATACATTATCCTTTTAGATGATGTGATTAGATATAACGTACACGAAATGTTTTCTGTATTTGGCTACATAACAAAAGAGGCAATTAATATTAAATTAACTCGAGATGCAGAATTAGATATTGACCAAGATGTCAGTAAAAGCATGTTGGAAAAAATATCTAAAAGTGTAAAAGATAGAAAAAAAGGGCAGCCTGTTCGTTTCGTTTATGATAGCACAATGAGTAAGGAAATGCTCTCTTTTATCATGAAAAAATTAGGAATGGATAAAAAAGATAATGCCATTCCTGGAGGCCGTTATCATAACTTTAAGGATTTTATTGGATTCCCTAATATTGGTGAAAAAAAATTAATGTATGATCATCCAACGCCTTTAGTGCATAAATATTTGGATAATATAAATACAACGATTTTAAATGTAGTAAAACAAAAAGATATTTTATTTCATTATCCTTACCATACCTACGATCACATTATTACATTATTAAGAGAGGCATCTATTGCACCTAATGTTGAGTCTATTAAAATAACATTGTATAGAGTCGCAGATTCATCAAAGATTGCTAATGCTTTAGTTAATGCCATTAAAAATGGAAAAAAAGTAACGGTATTAGTTGAATTACAAGCGAGATTTGATGAAGAAAACAATATTTATTGGGCAAATAAACTACAGGAAGAAGGCGCTACTGTTATTTATGGAGTTCCCGGATTAAAAGTACATAGTAAACTCTTTTTAATTACGACTCGAGAAAGAGGAAAAGAAATAAAATACGCTCATATTGGTACAGGAAACTTCAACGAAAAAACAGCGCGCATTTATACTGATTTTAGCTTATTAACTGCTGATAAATCCATTACTGATGAAATATCAGCTGTTTTTGATTTTTATGCAAATAATTTCAAAACAGGTTCTTACAAAAATCTAGCTGTAGCTCCTTTCTTTATGCGTCAAACCTTTGTGAATTTAATTGACAAAGAAATTGCTAATGCAAAGGCTGGAAAAACAGCTTATATGGTTTTAAAAATGAATAGTTTAGTTGATAAAGCTATGATTGAAAAGCTATATGAAGCATCAAGGGCAGGAGTTCAAATTTCCTTAATAATTAGAGGTATTTGCTCTTTAGTAACTGAAATTGCTGGCTATAGTGATAATATTAAAGCATATAGTATTGTAGATAAATATCTAGAGCATGCTCGTGTATTTATTTTTGCAAACGGAGGAAACGAAAAAATTTATATTACGTCTGCCGATTGGATGAGTAGAAATTTGGATAGTAGAAGTGAAGTGGCTGTTCCCATTTTAAATGCTGAAGTAAAAAAACAAATAAGGGATATTATTGATATCCAATTATCTGGAAATACGAAAGTTCGTATTTTAGATAGATTACAACAAAACTTATACAAAAAAGCAAAACCTGGCGAAAGAAAAATTAGAGTTCAGGATGAAATATATAACTATCTTAAAAAAGATAGAGACATGTATTTAAAAACTAAATCAAAAACTACTACTAAATCTTTTTCTACTATATGATTTTTGCCGCTGTTGATATAGGAAGTAATGCCATGCGTTTGTTATTTTGTAGGGCTTACGACGTAAATGGGAAACCTCATTTTAGTAAAGAAGAATTGATTCGTTTACCAATTCGTTTGGGAGAAGATGTGTTTTTGAACGGAAAAATTTCCGACAAAAAAGCAGAGAAATTAATTACAGCCATGCGTGGTTTCAGAGAATTAATTAAAGTTTATGAAGTAGATGGTTTTAGAGCCGTTGCAACCAGTGCCATGCGTGATGCTAGCAATAGCGATGAAATTATTGAGCGTATAAAAAAAGAAGCTGATTTAGAAGTTGAAATCATTGATGGAAAATTAGAAGCTCAATTAGTTTTCTCAAATCATATTGAAGAGTTATTAAATCCAAAACATTCTTATTTATATATTGATGTAGGTGGTGGTAGTACTGAATTAACATTATACAGTAACCATAAAGTAATTGCTTCCAAATCATTTAATATTGGTACTGTTAGAATGCTCTTAAATAAAGTTGAGAAGGATGAGTGGGAATTGATGAAAGAATGGATTAAAAAAACGACTTTAGGTTACAGTCCGTTAAGAGCCATTGGGTCGGGTGGAAATATCAATAAGATATTTAAAATGACCAAGAAAGAAAATAAAAATATTAGTTACAGTAAACTAAAAGGCATTAATGATATGCTTAATTCTTATACCTATGAAGAGCGTGTAGAAGTTTTAGGATTAAAACCTGATAGAGCTGATGTTATTGTTCATGCCTCGAAAATATTTATTACTATTATGAAAACCGCAGATATTGATGATATTTTTGTACCACAAATTGGGCTATCTGATGGCATTGTACACGATATGTACGATAAAGCAAAAGCTAAGAAATAGTCTATTATTTTTCGGCAATATAAATAGCTGCTAAACCTAAACCAACAGAGCTAAACGATGCGTTTTTATATCCAACTTTTTCAAGTATGGCAGTAAATCGTTCGTTGTCAGGAAAAGCTTTTATAGATTCAGGTAAGTAAGTATATGCTCTCGTATCTTTAGAAAACATTCTGCCTAAAGTTGGAGTAATGTATTTAAAGTGGAATTTATAAAATTGTTTCACTGGAAAATGACGAGGTGATGAAAACTCTAGAACGCAAAGTTGCCCTCCTGGTTTTAAAATACGTAACATATTAGCTAAGCCTTTCTCTAAATTTTCGAAATTTCTAACACCAAAACCAACTGTAATCGCATCCATTGAATTGTCTGGTAAATAGCAGGTTTCAGCATCGCCATATTGCAAAGTAATCGTTTTATCGAGATGTAATTTTTGTAATTTTTCTCGACCAAACTTCATCATCCCTTCGCTAATATCAATCCCAATAACTTTAGTTGGATTTAATTTCATCGCTGCTATAGCAAAATCACCAGTACCAGTAGCTACATCCAAAATATGTTTTGGTTTCTTTTCAGCAATAAGTTTAATGCATTTTTTTCTCCAACCTTTATGAATACCTAATGATAATAAGGAGTTTAAAAAATCGTAACGAAAAGCAATATTATCAAACATTTGAGCAACTTGCTCTTTTTTTGATTCGGTATTATTGTATGGTGTAATTTGAGACATGTATTATTTTTATTTAACCGCAAAGTGCGCAAAGTTTTTTCGCAAAGAGAAAAAAAGTTATTTAATTAATACAAACTCAGCGTTCTTTGCATTTACTCTGAGTTCTTTGCGGTTAAGTCTTTACTTCACAAAATCCAACTTCAACGCTTCTTCTAATAACTGTTCTTTACTAACAGGAACAACGCCAATTTGTTCACACACTAAACCGCCTGCTAAATTAGATATGGCAGCCATTACAATTGGATTGACATGCAATGCCACTAATAATGCCGCAACGCTAATAACTGTGTCCCCTGCTCCACTCACATCAGCAATACTTCTAATGTGTGCTGGTGTGTGATGTTTTTCGGAACGAGAATTAATTATCACTCCTTTTTCAGCAAGCGTTACTAAAGCCGTGTCAAATTTTTGTTTTACTCTAAAACTACTAATAGCTCGTTGTAATTCATTAATATTATCAGAACTAATATCCATTTTTAAACCTTCACGTAATTCTTTCAAATTTGGTTTAAATAATGTCACTCCTTTGTAGGCATTAAAGTTTTTCTTCTTAGGATCCACGCAAGTTGGAATGCCTTTGCTTTTTGCTAATTCAACTACTTTAGAAATTAACTTAGGAGTAATTAAACCTTTATTATAATCTTCAAATAAAATCACATCAATCTTATCATGTTGGATAATATATGAAATCAATGTAATTAATTGTTGTGTTTCCGCTGGAGCAATATCTTCTTCTATTTCTTCATCAATACGTAACAACTGATGGCTATTACCAATCACTCGAGTTTTCTCAGTAGTAATTCTATCGCGGGATTTTAAAATGCCTTTCTGACTTAACTTTTGTGCTTTCAATAAATCTAAAAACGATTGTCCTTCTTGATCAATACCAATAACAGAACATAAAATAGGATTTGCTCCCATCGCCTGAATATTTAAAGCTACGTTAGCAGCCCCACCCAAACGTTTTTCTTTTTTATGAACTGAAATAATAGGAACTGGCGCTTCGGGAGAAATGCGATTTACTTTTCCCCACATGTAACTATCAATCATCACATCACCAATAATTAAAACGTTTAAATTACTAAACGACTTAAATATTTCGCGAATGTGTTCTTTTTTTACAGATAACTTTTTCATTTATTACTTTAATTTCTCAATTGCCTCTTTCATTCTTTTTAAGGCTTCGGTTAATTTATCTTCAGATGTTGCGTATGAAAAACGAATGTATTTATCATCGCCAAAAGCAGCACCTGGCACTAATGCCACATGAGCAACATCTAATAAATACATGGATAAATCAGTAGCGTTATTAATCGTAAACCCATTATAAGATTTTCCAAATAATGCTGATACTTCAGGATACACATAAAACGCCCCGTCAGGAACATTTGTTTTTAATCCTGGAATATCTTTCATTAGTTCTAAAACCAAATTTCTTCTTTTCAAAAATGCATCACGCATATAGTGTGTACTTTCTGCTGGTAATTCCATAGCCGCATGCATTGCTTTTTGAGTAATACTGCAAGTACCTGATGTAAATTGACCTTGCATTTTATCACAAGCTTGTGCTATCCATTTTGGAGCAGCCATAATTCCGCCTCTCCATCCTGTCATCGCAAAACCTTTTGAAACACCATTGATAGTTATTACTCTATCTTTAATATCAGGAAACTGAGCCATACTTTCATGACCACCAACAAAATTAATGTGCTCATAAATTTCATCGCTCATGATGTATAATTCATTATGTTGTTTTACCACATCTGCAATGGCCCTTAACTCTTGTTTACTATAAACAGAACCTGTAGGATTACATGGAGTGCTAAACATCATCATTCGTGTTTTTGACGTAATGTGTGCTTTTAATTCTTCTGCCGTAATTTTAAAATCATTTTCAATAGTGGTATCAATAATAATTGGAACTCCACCCGCTAATTTTAAAATTTCTAAATAACTCACCCAAAATGGAGCTGGAATAATAACTTCATCTCCTGGATTAATCAAACATAACACGGCATTAGCAATACTTTGCTTAGCTCCTGTAGAAACAACGATATCATCTGCTGTATAATCTAAATTATTATCTCTTTTGAACTTATGAGCAATTGCCTGACGCAACTCAACATAACCACTTACGTGAGTGTAGTAACTAAAATTATCGTTAATAGCTTTAATAGCAGCTTGTTTAACAACTTCTGGAGTAGCAAAATCTGGTTCACCTAAACTTAAACTAATGATATCTATTCCTTGTGCTTTTAACTCACGACTTTTACGGGCCATGGCAATAGTTTGCGATTCTGAAATAAGATTTATTCTATCTGATAAATGTGCCATATGGTACGTTTTAAAATGCGTAACAAATCTAATAAATACTATAACAATTCAAACTTATTTTCGATGAATTTATTAGGTAAAATGTTATCAATTTCTTTTGTAAATCTGTGGCTTATTAGTTACTTTTCAGTTATAATTTTAATGTAAGAATCTATGAACTATTGGCTTATAAAATCAGAACCCTTTAAATATAGCTGGGAACAGTTTAAAAAAGACAAAATTACCTTTTGGGATGGAGTAAGAAATTATGCCGCTCGTAATAATTTAAAGGCAATGAAGAAAGGCGATTTAGCTCTATTTTATCATAGTAATGAAGGTTTATGCGTAGTTGGCATAGCAAAAGTTGTGAAAGAAGCTTATCAGGATCCTACAACAAAAGAAACTGCTTGGGTAGCTGTAGATTTTGCGCCCTTTAAAACATTAAAAACACCCGTAACTCTTGCTCAAATAAAAGCAGATGAATACTTAAAAGACATGCAATTAGTAAAACTTCAACGTTTATCTGTTAGTATAGTGAAGCCTGAAGAGTTTGACAGAGTTTGTATGTTAGGCGGAATGTAAAATTTATAACCACACTAAAAATAAAAAATCATGAAAAATATCATCACCATACTTGCTCTGCTAATCTCTTTCAGCTTTTTTGCTCAAGTAAAAGGGCAGTTTCCTCCATTAGCCGGACATACACTTGAAGGCAATGCCATTTCTTTGCCATTAGCGGGTACTAAAAAATTCACCATCGTTGGTTTATGCTATAAGCGCTCGGCCGAAGAAGATTTAAAAACATGGATACAACCGATGTATGATGTGTTTGTAGCGCGACCAAAAGGAACTGATTATTTTGATGTTGCTAGTTACTTTGATGTGAATTATTATTTCATTCCGTTAATTAGTGGATTTAAAAAGGCTGCTAATGAATTTAAAGCAGCCACTCAAGAAGACTTGTGGAAAAATGTTATTGATTGTGATACTGATATCAAATTATTGAAAACACAAATGAAACCAGCAGATGAAAACATCCCTTATTTTTATGTAATTGATACTACTGGAAAAATTGTAGAAATTGTTACTGGAAAATATACAGAAGCAAAAATGGATAAAATTCAAGAAGCGATTGATTAATCGTTTTTTGAATTTCGTTTTTTGAATTTATAACACAAGCCAACATTTAACATATTGATGCGGTAACCTATTCCGCCTTCGATGTATAAGCCCACATTTTTTAAAGCGTAATATTTTACAGTAATTGTTATTCCAGCGGCTGGAACAAATTCGCTATCTCTTTCAGACGAATCAATTTCTTTTCCATCAATTTTATAATTGTGGTAATATTTTAAATTTACACCAACAATATAACCGCTACATACATCTAATTTTTTTCTAACAAAAAAAGAAGCGTGATGTGTAAATTTTATTGCAAGAGTTGAATTAGAAAACAACCTTTCTGTTTTTTGGTTATTTTCTTCTGTCTCCTTAATACCAATCCAACTTGTAAAATAGGGTCCTAAACCTAAATAGGCGTTACTAGCATGAGGATAAATACAAAAATCAGCTCCAATAACTATTGCAGGAGATTTTGAATACTCTTTCAAACTATAATCAATTCTGTTTAAATCCAAGTGTCTTTTAAAGGCGCCCGAACCTATGTAATAAGACGAACTTCCTTTACCAAAAGATTGGTCATTGAATATTTGTTGATTTTGTGATTTTGAAACAAAACGTAAACAAAAAAACAATATCAATATTTTTATTTTAAACATTTATAGAGCTTTTGCTTTCGCACGTAACATTTCTCCATACTCCTCATTAATATGGCTAATTGGTGTTGCATAAATAATCATATCATCTGAAAAGAAATTCTCTTTAATTTCTTTTTCAATATTACTATATAACAAAGCCTTAGTAATAAAAAATAATCTTACCGTTTTCCTTTTTGAATCTATTGTCAATAATGAATTAACATCAATATGTGTTTGTAAAGCATATTCTTTTTCTATCAAAAAAGAAGACATTTCCTCTGCTTTCTTTTCATCATTTTGTATAACGTTAAATAAAATCATAATACATAGTTTAAATTTCCTTTTAAATAAATAATATTCAATACTGTTTTAATAAATTTTAGTTTATACTCTGATAACTTAAGTTCAGATTCTAACCATTTATTTTCACGAGCATTTAAAATAAATAAAGAACTCTCTCCATTCACAAATTTTAATTTTTCAGCTTCTACTAATTGCTTACTATATTTTACAGAACGTTCTGCATTTTGAAGTTGCTCTGCCAACAAACCAACATTTTGTTTTAACGCATTCATTTTAAAATCTAACTCATTACTTTTATTAGCTAATTCAAAAGAGTTATTTTGAAAATTTAGTTTTGCCATCTTATACTCATTTCTCGATTTTCTTAACAACAGTGGAAAAGATAAATCGACACCCCATTTATAATTATTTTGAGAATATACAGGACTATATGAATTTGGATTATTGGACAATACATTATAATTAACATTCAACTTAGGCTTAATCATTTCTCTTTTTATCTTATTTTCTATTTCTAAAATAGATTGCAAAGAGTTGTATTTAGCAATAATAGGATTACTAGTGGAATCTTGGTACAAACGTGCCACCAAACCACTTTTTACTCTTTCAAAATATGTGTCTAAACTGTCTTCTGGAATATATGAAGAAGAAAAAGCCGCGCTATTAGATTGCCAATTGAAACTTGCTAAATCATTGTTTTGTTTCTGACTTTCAATTTCAGAACTCTGTAAATCTAATAATCTACTTTGATAAAAAATAGCAGCTTCAATAGTATCAACGGCTGCTCTTTCACCCACAGTAGCTAAAGCCTCTATACCAATTAATCGTTGACGAGCTAAATTTAAAAAATAATTATTTAACGAAACTTGTTTTAAACTAAATAGCCAATCAAAATACTTTAAAGAAGACTCAAATAACAATGCATTTAATTGAACATTTTTTTCAGCAGAATAATACTCAACATATTCTTTTGATTTCATCACCTCTGCTCTTCTAGAATCTATTACTAAACCTTGAAGTAAACCCACTTCTAAGCCAACATAAGGCAAACCATATGATGATGTATACTGTTCAGGATTTAGATTAGCTCCTACTCCATACTCGTATCCAAATTTTAAATTTTGAGCAGTAAACAAAGGAATTTTAACGTCACTACTTAAAACACTATAGTAATTAGAATTATTAAAATACTTGTTATCATAAGTTCCACTAATATTTGGATCGAAATTCCCTTTAGCGGCTTTGTATTGTAGTTCTCCATATTTCTTGATATTATCCGCTTTTTTTGCCATTGGATTATTCTCCAAAACATTTTTCAAAAAAGCATTATAACTTAACACATTATAAGTTTGAGATACTACTTTAACTGAAAGAAAAATAAAAACAAGATATATAAATTTATTTTTTATCATCTTTAGCTATTGAATTAGGTTTTACATAAAATTCTGGTGGGAAGCCATTTACTTGTCGCCATAACTCATACACCAAAGGCACATTATTTAACAATGCAAATCCTTTTACACCGCTTCCAATTTGAATAGACTCTGGCCATGGTTCGCCTGTGTTTTTAGCTAATACTCTAAACTTACCATTGTCTGATAAAACCTTATCAAAAGCAACAATTTCGGCGCTATAGGTTCCATAACTTATTCCTGGCCAACCAGAAAAAACAAATGCTGGCCAACCATCAAATACCAATTGCATGGTTTGCCCTTTTTGTATTAGTGGCAAATCAATCGGATTAATATACATTTCAATAGCTTGCTCTTCTTGATCAGGAACTATAGAACAAATAGCATCTCCTTCTTTTATAATTTCCCCAATACCTTGAACAAACGCTTTAGTAATATAACCATCCTGAGGTGCTAAGACGTAATAAAACCCTTTACGCATACTATAGTTTGCTAATTGATTTTGTAGTTTAGTTAAAGCGCCCTCGCCTTCATAAAAAGAAGAAAGTGCCGAGAATTTATCCGATTCAGCTTTCATTAATTTTTCTTGATAATCTTGCTGTACTGTATTTAAATCAATCTCTGCATTTAATAACTCATTTTTAGCAGACATAAACTTATTATCTGCTGATGTTTTTTTAGCTAGAGCTTCTTGAACTTTTACCCTTCTATTTTCTAAATCAGTTTTAGAAATCACTCCTTTTGATAAAAGCTCTTCATAACGGTTTAATTGTTCCTCGGCAGTTTTATAATTATTAGAAGCAGATTGTGACTCAATACTATCTGTAGAAACTTTAATTTTAGCTTGAATAATTTTATTTCTAGCTTGTTCCATTTTAAGTAACAAGGTTTTATTTAAAGCGTCAATTTGAGAATTTACTGCATTTACTTTTTGTTCATAAGACTCTAAGGTTGTTTCTTTAGCTTTAATCTGTTGCTCAGAACGGTTAATTAATTGTGGATCAATATACTCATCTTTAATCTCAGAAATAAAAGCAATCGTATCATTTTTCTTTACATACTGACCTTCGTTAATAAACCATTTCTCTATTCTTCCTCCTATTCGCGAAGTAATAGTTTGCGGTCTTCCTTCTGGATTTAGCGTTGTTACTTTTCCAAAAGACTCTACGTTTTGAGTCCACGGCATCAACAGTATGATAATGCCAGAAATACCAATAGATAACAATAAATATTTTATTGCTCTAGAATATTTTCTCACATAAATATTAGAAACACTTTTTAATTCAACGCCATTTTCTTGCACAAAAGAATACTCATGATGATCGCCGAATATACTTTCTACTTTATATAAAGAGGTTATAATATCATAACAGGTGCTCAAACTTCCCACCAATTTTTCAACTGAATTGATAACTAAGAAAATAATTATTTCAGAAGCAATAAACTGTCCGATATTTAACTCCCCTATTTGAACTAAATAAGCTCCAAAAAATAAAACAATAGCCGTAAATAAAACCTTAAAAATAATTATTCCTTTAAACTGTGCTTCTAAAACACTATAATGCTGTTTTCGCTCATCAAAATAATTATTTAAAATAACGTCTGTTTCATTAATAAAATTTGAATTATCTAACTTCTGCTCTCTCGCGTTTAATTGAAACCATTTAATAAGATTATATTTTTCGTTAGATACCCTGATGTTTGTTTCTATTCCTCTGCTTCCATAATATTTAATAATAAAATAAAATGCAGTGCCCGACAAAAGCGTGAAGACTAAAAACCATGAACTATATATGGGTAATATTAATAAACCAAAAAATATACTGATAATAGAAAAAGAAAAATCCAGTAATATTTTACTGATTCCTTTTTGCAAAGTTACTACCTCAAAAAATTTATTCAACTTATTAAATACTTCATCCACACTGGCATTTGCATTTAAATAAAGACTAATACGGGATGCCATGTTTCCAAATATTTTTTGGTGTAGCGTTTCATTAATTCTCATTTGCCATATTTGAAAAAAACCAATAAAACAAGTAACTAAAATAGTAATAGAACTCAATAATATTAATGATGCTGAAAAAGAGCCCGCCATTATATAAGTTACAACTCCCTGTATCCCTAATGGAATAGCTAAATACATAGCACCTTGCAATAATGCAAGAAGATATATTCTGCTAATAACCATTCTTTCGTTATAAAGCCAGTTAAATAAGAGTTTTGATTTGTTTTTACGCATTTTAAAAATATTTCTCCAAAAATAGCAAAAATATCCTAAATGATAGTAATACTATTATTTATTTGCATTTTTTAAGAAATAATAATAACTTTACTATCAAATTTAAATTGCATGGAATTAGATATTCGAATTAAAATGAATGAAAAACTATTTCTTCGTAATCCTGAAGAATCGGTTTTAGGCAAGAAGATAGTCAAAAACGGGTTGATTTTAATTAACAAGCTTGGCTTCGAGGAGTTCACTTTTAAAAAACTATCTATAGAAATCTCTACTACAGAAGCAAGTATTTATCGTTATTTTGAAAACAAACATCGTTTATTGGTATATCTTATAAATTGGTATTGGAGTTATATAGAATATAAAGTTGTTTTTTACACAAACAACATGTCTAATCCTGAAATAAAATTAAAAACAATCATCAAATTATTAGTAGAAGACCCAGGTGATAAGGGATTGAATTCTGATTTTATTTCAGAGCAAGAAGCTTACCAATTAATTATGTGGGAGGGTTCTAAATCTTATTTAACTAGAAATGTAAGTAAAGACAATAAGGATAGATTATTTAAACCTTACAAAGATTTATGTGAACGTATTTCTTGTACCATTAAGGAATATAACCCGAAATACAAATTCCCTCATTCAATGGCTAGTACAATTTTAGAAATGGCTCATTCACAGAAATTCTTCATGCAAAATCTTCCGGCATTAACTGATTTCTCTAAGGAACAAGATGATAAAAAAATTATTTTATTTTTAGAATCGATGTTATTTTACTCTATCCAAACAAAATAAAAACAAATCCTGTTTAATCTTTCGACTAAACAGGATTCATACAAAACAAACAATATAAACCTAACACACAACTCAATGATTTTTTTGTTTTAAAAATGTAGTGATTAAAAACACAGCTAAACCTACAACGCATATTACTGGTATTGCAAAATTAAAGTTTACAGAAGATACTAAAGACACTAATTTATTCTGAGCAAAAGAAGAGAAAGTAGTAGTTAATAAAATAGATAAAAACAATAGGGCCTTGCTGTTGTTTTTAATATTGGTTTTTGAAGTTTTCATAACATATAATTTTAGATTGTTAAGCATTCTGAATAATTATACCATCATAACAATAAAAAGTTTTTGGCGTTTAGCAACTGGTCGTTTATTTACGATAACTGGTGTCATTTACAAAACATCTGGAAAATAAAAACGCTGGTAGATTTCTCATACCAGCGTCATCATCTACTTGAAATATATTATTGTAAATTCAATAATGGTTTTCTATCAATAAAACCACCACCAATTAAATCATCTCCTTCGTATATTACAGCACTTTGTCCTGGAGCAATACCTGTAGCCGATTCATGAAAAACAATATTTAATTTATCTCCAACAACATTAATGGTGCTTAAACGTCCAGCATCCTTGTATCTAATTTTAGTTAATGCCACATAATCTTGAGGTAAACTTTCGTGTTTAATTAAATTAAAATCACGGACATTAATTTCCATTTCTTTCAAATCCTCCAAATCGCCTAACACAACCGTGTTTGTTTCAGGGATGATTTCTTTAACAAAAACAGGATCACCCATTGCTAAATCTAATCCCTTTCGTTGACCAATAGTGTAAAAAGGATAACCTCTGTGCTTACCTACTTTTTTTCCTTTAAAAATATAATCTCCACCTTCTACACTAGCTTCTAAGTTTGGCAAACGGTGTTTTAAAAACGCACGATAATCATTATCGGGAACAAAACAAATATCATAGCTTTCGCTTTTATTTGCCAAATCTATAAATCCAGCATCCTTTGCCATTTGTTTTATCTCCGCTTTTTTATATCCTCCCAAAGGAAACATTGTTCTTTTTAAACTTTCTTGTCCTAAACCCCATAACACATAGGTTTGGTCTTTCCCTTGATCAATGCCTTTAAAAATAACCTTACGATTATTCTCTTCGCGGAGTTGAGCATAATGACCAGTTGCAATAAACTCACAATCTAGCATATCTGCTCTTTTTAATAAAGCTTCCCATTTAATGTGTGTATTACACAAAACACAAGGATTTGGTGTACGACCAGCAAGATACTCTTCAACAAAATTATTAATGATGTGATCGCCAAATTCGCCTCTGATATCCAAAATATAATGAGGGAATCCAAATGTTACAGCCATGGAACGAGCATCATTGATGCTATCTAAACTACAACAGCCTGTTTCTTTTTTGCTACTACCAGATGATTCGTAATCCCATGTTTTCATGGTAATACCAATTACTTCATAACCTTGTTCATGCAACATCATAGCCGCCACAGAACTATCAATCCCGCCACTCATCGCCACTAATACTTTTCCGTGCTTACTCATCTTTTATTTTTTTGCTGGCTTATTTGTTGTTTTCGTTCCAGATTTTGTTGTTGTAGTTTTTGTATCTGTTGCTTTAGGCTTTTCGTCAGTAGTTTTATTTTTACTAAAAAAAGCTTCTGTTTCTTTACTTGTTGCTAATTTCCCTCCTGCTTTATACAATTCTTTTTCTTTTACCTTTCCTGTTTTATCTCTGTATATCCAAGGACCAGTTTTATAACCGTTCTTGTAATAACCAACAGCGGCAGTTACTCCATTAGGAAAATAAAAAACATTCTTACCTTCTAGTTGACCATTTAAATATACCCCTTCACTCTTAACTAAATTTTTATCATAATATAATTTAAAAGGACCGTCCATTTTCCCCATTTTATACTTTCTTTCTTCACTTACCACACCATCAGGGAAATAAACATATTCCATTCCGTCTTTTTTTCCTTTAAGATATGTTTCTTTTGAAATTAAAACCGCTTTATCATCAAAATACGTCCAAACAGAATCTTTATCTTCTCCAATATATTTTCCATAAGCCATTTTTTTGCCAGTAGGATGAAACATAGTTGAATAAGCTATTTTGCCATCTTGCTTAAAATTCATGATTGCTTTAATTGTATCATGAGGATAATAATATTTAAATACTCCCTGAGGTTTATCGTCTTTGAATAAACCCTCATAAATTAATTTATTTGTCTTTTCGTCTTTCTTTTTCCAATAACCTTGCTTTTTACCATTAGCATCTGTTTGCGTTTGAGCATTAGTTACAAAACTGAAGATTAAAGAAAAAAATATGATATAATACTTTTGCATAAAAATGATTTTTACCTATAACTTATATTGTATGCAAAGTTACATTATCTATTAATAAAAAAAGGACTTATAGATGTTTTTTCTGAAAATTTATAAAATGAGAGTTATGTCTTATTTTGTTAAACTTCTTTAAAAATAAAGCCAAGCAGTAACTAAAAGAATGAAACAATCGTACTATGCAACTAAACTAAACATTTAAAATATGAAAAATGCAACTATCTTATTTGTAATTATTGTAGTATCCCATCTCTTTTTAAATTTTAATCAAAATAATAATTACAAAGAAGGTGACATTATTTTTCAAGCGACTAGTGGTCCAACAGGGAAAGCCATTCAATTAGCAACTCATAGTAAGTTTAATCATTGCGGCGTATTATTTTTAGAAAATAATAAATGGGTAGTTTACGAAGCTGTTCAACCAGTTAAAAAAACAAGTTTAGAGGATTTCACCGCTCGTGGAAAAGGAACTGTAAAACGATTAGGGAATAAAACTTTATCTAAAGAGGAAGTGAATGCACTAAAAACCCTATTTAAAACATACGAACACAAAGATTATGACGAGGCCTTTAATTGGAGTGATGAAAGAATATATTGTAGTGAATTAGTATATAAATTATATAACAACGGTTTACAAATAGAACTTTGTAAACCAAGAAAATTAAGCGATTTTGACCTCAACAATCCATTGGTGAAAGAAAAATTAAATGAAAAATACGGCAATAAAATTCCGATGAATGAACCGATGGTTTCACCTGAAGATATCTATAAATCTGTTTTATTAGTTGATGTAAAATAAAAAATCCATCAGTTGGTATACTGATGGATTTCTTATAACAAAAATCTTAAAAATCTAAGCGTTAGCCGCTTCTTCTTTTAAAACAGCAATGATTTTATCTTCAATTTCTTGAGCTAAATCAGGGTTTTCGGCAAAGATTGCTTTTACTGAATCTCTTCCTTGTCCTAATTTAGTTTCATCATAACTAAACCATGAACCACTTTTTTTAATAATTCCTTTATCTACACCAATATCAATAATCTCACCTACTTTACTAATTCCTTCCCCAAAAACGATATCAAATTCAGCCATACGGAAAGGAGGTGCTAATTTGTTTTTAATCACTTTCACACGTGTTCTGTTTCCACTTACAACATCACCATCTTTAATTTGACTAATTCTTCTGATATCTAAACGTACAGATGCATAAAACTTAAGGGCATTACCGCCAGTTGTTGTTTCTGGATTACCAAACATGACACCTATTTTTTCACGTAATTGATTGATGAAAATACAACAACATCCTGTTTTATTGATTGTTCCAGTTAACTTACGTAACGCTTGACTCATTAAACGAGCTTGTAAACCCATTCTACTATCACCCATTTCTCCTTCAATTTCTGCTTTTGGAGTTAAAGCCGCAACTGAATCAATTACTACTAAATCCACAGCGCCTGAACGAATTAAGTTATCTGCAATTTCCAATGCCTGCTCTCCATTATCTGGTTGAGAAATTAATAAACTTTTGATATCTACTCCTAATTTTGAAGCGTATGTACGATCAAATGCGTGTTCTGCATCAATAATTGCGGCAATACCGCCTGCTTTTTGCACGTTAGCAATAGCATGAATAGCTAAGGTTGTTTTACCAGATGACTCAGGTCCGTATATTTCCACAACACGCCCTCTTGGTAAACCACCAATTCCTAAGGCAATATCTAAACCTAAAGAACCTGTTGATATAGAATCCATAGGTTCTACTGTAGTATCACCTAATTTCATTACTGTTCCTTTACCATAAGTTTTTTCTAACTTATCTAAGGTTAATTGTAATGCTTTTAATTTCTCGCTGCCTACTGTTTTTTTCTCAATAGTTTCAACTGAATCGTCTGTTTTCTTTGCCATGATATTTATTTTATAGTTTTAAGTTACTTATTTAATGATGAGCTTAGTTAACAACTTTATAACAATCTCAAATTCTTTACAAATCTAAATCAAAATTCAAGCAAATGATTGCTATAATTTGTAGCATTAGTAAAAATAGTAGTATTTACAAGGGTTTCAGAATTAAAATAAATCATAAAATCATCAAAATAATTCATCTAAAATCATTAATCGATTATATAATGAAACAGTAAATAGGGATTGTTGTTTGACGTTTTATATCTTGAGACAAAGAATAAAATATTCATATAGAATTTCTCCAGCGAACAGCTAAAATATAAACTACAAACATCTACAAAACAAAAAAGCCTTCCATTTCTGAAAGACTTTGTCGGGGTGGCCAGATTCGAACTGACGGCCTCCACGTCCCAAACGTGGCGCGATACCGGGCTACGCTACACCCCGCTCTTTTACAAAATGCTATTAAAGTACTTTATAAAAAAATTAGAGTGCAAAGATATAATTTTTTTTATTCAAAAAAAGAAAAACTTCATTTTTTTTTACAAAAAAATAGAGCTGCCTGAAAACAAGCAGCTCTAAATGATATTTACAGTTTTTATATTATTTTTCTACAGCAAATTTCTTAGTAATAGCTTTACCATTAGCTACTTTTACTTGATAAAAATATAAACCAGCGCTTAAGTTATTTAAATTAACCTCAACTTTATTACTTCCAATATTTCCTGAAACTGAAGTCGAATAAACTGTTTGTCCAACTGCATTAAGAATATTGATATCCATTTTTGCAGTTTCTTTTAATACAACATCAATAGTTGCATTAGTAGAAGCAGGATTAGGATAAAAATTTAAACCATCAACTGAAGAAGAGGCAAGCTCTTTAACCCCAACAGCATTACCCATAATTTCAGAAACAGGCACTTTAATATAAATAATATCACTAGGATTATCAACATTTTCAACATCTACATCTCCTGTAGCTGGTGGAACAGCATAACCAGGGTAGAAGTCTCTTTGGTAAATTAAATGTACAAATCCATTAACATTTTTTGCCATTGAAGGGAACATACCTTCTGACTCAGATCCAGAGCTATGAGGAACAACATCATAAGGATCAGTAAACGTAGCACCACCATCAGTAGATTTAATGATATATACATGTCTAACTAATTTTGGATCGTTAGCTAAAGATAACATACTGTCAACTACTGCACTATAAGATAAATACATTGTATTAGTGGCATCAAAAGCTAAACTAGGATAAGACGATAAAGAAGTACCAAAACTTCCAAATGCTAACATTCCAGATGTAGGAGTTGGAAAAGAAATATAATTATCTCCATTTAAATCTTCAATACCTGCTACAATTGTTCCTCCAGCATTTTGAGGCATATTTTCATTCCATAAGTATAATCCATCTGTGTATGGAAAATAACTATATCCATTTGCTGAAGGCGCATCATTAAGTAAACGGTAAGCTCCGTAAGAAACATAAGCTAAACCATTATTGTCTAACCCTATAGCAAATGAACCATCATTTGTACTAATAGTATCAGCTACAGCATCTCCATTGACATCTGAAGATGTAGTTGTAGCGTCCCATAATGGGATAGGAAATTGATAAACAGTTTTGTAAGTCCAAGTAACTCCTCCATCTGTAGATTTTGCTAAACCAACATCTGAATCTGAATCTCCAGCAACAATAGCTACAGTACTTCCTTTAGCTGTAATAGCATAAGCATCTCCACCAAAGCCTAAATAATTAGCAGATGTAAATCCTGTTGGTTGTTGATTTACGATATCCCAAGTTGCTCCTGCATCTGTGGAACGAGAAAATAATAAAGCACCGTCTAATCCATTATATGCAGTTCCTCCATTAGCAACTGGATAAGTAATTGAAATTGAATAAATCGTATCACCTCCAGTTGGGGAAGATGTTACCATTCTTGGCCACCAGTTTCCACCTGTAGCATTTGCAATAAAAGTTGTGCTATTAGACCAAGCTCCTGTTCCTTTAGCTGTTCTAGAAGCCATATGTAAAGCAGACGCGCCGCCATTATGTGATAAAATATATTCTTTACCAGAACGCGTGTTAACAATATTTCCCCAACCTACTCTTGCATTTTCAACTCTTACAGTTGGAGCTGCTGACCAAGCTGAACCATTATAATAAGCATAACCAGTTCCTCTATTTGTATAAGCGCCACCATCTGCTGCGCCTTCAAATGTCCAACATGTAGCAATTGTACCATCTGCATTTACAACAATTCTATCACCTACACTACTGTTAGACTGTAAATCATAATAAGTGTTGCCAATAACATTCTCTGTTAATGCAATTGTTTTTTGAGCATTTTTTACTTGAACTTTAGACTGATATGATAAGTTAGAGTTTGTTACCTTATCATCAATTGTTTTAGTTTTCAAAACCGCTATATTAGCAAGGTTTGATGGAATTTTAGTTGCCTTATTTGCAACCTGCGCACATAACAATCCCGAAACGAAAATGCTAGTGGTAAATAGTAATTGTTTTTTCATGATATTTTTGGTTTTTTAATTAAACAACATTAACACAAACTTAAGGATTTAATAACTGAATAACCAATAAATTAACAAAAAGTTTACTACAAAAAATCTACAGTTTTTTCTAATTGCATGCCTCTAGAACCCTTGATTAATAAAGTAGATTGGCTTATATCACAGGAACTTAGAAATTCTTTTAAATCGATTATCGACTTAAAAAAATGATAATTTAAAAACTCATCTTTTAACTCAAAAAATTGGACTCCTACTAAAAAAACTTTTTTAATAGCGGATTGCTGAAGCTGGACTAAAATTTTACGATGTTCTTCCTTTGCAAATTCTCCAAGTTCAAACATATCACCTAATACAACTACTTTGTTATCAAATGTTTGTTTATCGAAATTTTCGATTGCTAAATTCATGCTGCTAGGATTGGCATTATAAGCATCTAATATTATTGTATTTGTAAGGGTTTTCTTGACTTGAGATCTATTCATTTCAGGAATATAGTTTTCTAAAGCTGAGTTAATATCCTTTTCGTTTACCCCAAAATAATTACCAATACATGTGGCACATAAAAGATTAATGAAATTATATTGTCCAAACATTTGTGTTTTAACTAACGGTTGACTCAATAGATCTTTATGCTTTACATTCCACTTAAATTCTACAAACTCACCAGAAGAAAAAAGTTTACCATGTATATCAAATTCAGAATTGTTTCCATAATATATTTTATTCAGATTCTCACTCAACTCAACTAATACACTATCATCTCCATTAATAAATATTTTGCCGTTCTTTTTTTTCAGGTACTTGTACATTTCACTTTTACCTTTTTTAACCCCTTCTTCTCCACCAAAACCTTCTAAATGAGCCTTTCCTATATTTGTGATTAATCCAAAGTCAGGGTCAGCAATTTCACATAACATATTAATTTCGCCTTGATGATTTGCTCCCATTTCAACAATACCTATCTCATGCGTTTTATTTAAAGCTAAAAGAGTTAAAGGAACTCCAATATGATTGTTTAAATTTCCTTTTGTAGCATATGCATTAAATTTTTTAGAAAGAACAGCTTGTATTAATTCTTTATTAGTCGTCTTTCCATTACTTCCAGTAATGCCAATTATTGGAATTTGTAATTGTTTACGATGATAGTGAGCTAACTGCTGCAATGCTTCTAAAACATTTTTCACTAATAATGTCTTTTCATTACTATATACTTCCTCATTATCTATTACAGCGTATGCACAGCCGCTATCAATTGCATTATTAGCAAATAAATTGGCATCAAAATTATCTCCCTTCAGTGCAAAAAAGATAGCTCCGCTCTCTAATTTTCTGGTATCCGTGGTTATTTTTTGATCACAATCAATAAATAACTTATATAAATCTTCGGTACTTGTATATTTCTTCATGCTATAAAATTAAAAAGCCCCTTATCGATTGATAAGGGGCTTTAAATATAGTTTTCAACAAAATTATTTACCCATTCCTACTGGACTTCCAACTCTCACCATTGCACATCTAAATCCTAAAAATGCAGTTGATTGTCTTTGATCTAAGTAACGGCGAGTACCTGGATTTAACCAATATGCTCTATCTCTCCAGCTACCACCTTTGTAAACACGAGATTTATCGTTGATTAATGAAGTTTTAGCATATTCGTACATTAACTTATCAGCTTTATCACTGTAAGCATCTTCTCCTTCTGCATAATAAATACTTGAATTTACATCACCATCTAAATAACTAATGTAATCAGCTGTTTTATAATTTCTGCGCTCATCTAAATTATCTGAAGAAACGGCAGCAGAAACTTCTCTCCACTTAACACGTCCTGGGATATCAGATTTACCTTCAGCTGTTACGTTTTTGTTTTTGTTCATTGCTTCAGCATCGTTAGGCGCTCCATTCATGGTAGTTAAAACACTATCCATAACCTCAGTCGTTTCTCCACTCACACCGTGACCAGTTGGAGGGTTAACTTTGTGGAAGAATTTTTGAAAAACAGGACCATCAATATTAGTAGCAATTGTACCATCCGTACTATCTTTTACTTGAGTAACAAATACATTACCACGGAAAGGTCTAAACTCGTCTGCATCTGTTGCAGTAGCAGCTCTATAAACGTCCATAACCCACTCAGATACGTTACCAGCCATATTATATAAACCGTAATCATTTGGCCAGTATGAATAAACTGGGGCTGTAACGTCAGCGTTATCATTTAAGAATCCTGCTGTACCCATCATATCACCATTACCACGAACAAAGTTTGCTGCAATTTGACCAATATATTTCTCGTCAGAATTACGAACACCATGTCCATTCCAAGGATAAATTCTACGATCAGTGATACGCTCACCAATTGTATTACCAATTAAACCATAAGCAGCATATTCCCACTCAGCTTCTGTTGGTAGTCTGTACTTTGGCAAAAAGATACCATCTTCCATTTTCACATCTCTCTCTGGATTTTGCTCGTCAAATGAAGGTAATTTTTGTTTTAATTGACCTTGCCATTTACCTGATAAATAAGCTTCAGTGCTGAAATAATCTTGATCTGATGGATTTGGAACATGATCCAACAATCCTTCACGGATTAAAATAAATTCATTCACACGGTCAGTTCTCCAAGCGCAAAATTCATTTGCTTGTAGCCAGTTAATGCCAACTACAGGATAATCTCTATATGAAGGATGACGTAAATAATACTCTACATACGGCTCATTATAAGCTAATTTCTCTCTCCATACTAATGTATCAGGAAGAGCTTTGTAGTAAATATCTGGGAAAGTTGGACCAAATACACGACTTGTCCACCATAAGTATTCTAAATATGAGAAGTTACTCACCTCTGTTTCGTCCATATAAAAAGAAGAAACCGTTACACGGCGCGGCACGTTGTTCCACTCATAAGTAACATCCGTTTCGTTACGACCCATTGAAAATGAACCACCTTCAATCAATACTAAACCTGGACCAGTTTCTTGTTCCTCATAAGGCATTTTTTCAAAACCTCCATTGTCAGGGTCATTATATGACCAACCTGTAACTGGAGAACGCTCCGTACCACAAGATACAGCAACAATCGATAAGATAATTGCTAGTGATTTACGACTTTTAATGAAATTGAACTTCATATTTTGATATTTAATTTAAGGCTATAACGAATATTTAACGAAAAGGTTACAAATTATTTTAGAATGACGGACAGCTAATTGTTCTGTACTTCTTTTTCTTAGGTCGGCACTCGAACTGAATTTGAAGAGAAACTTCATGTGATCCAGCTGTATTACTTGATAATTTAGATACAGTCACATCATAACTATATCCAACTTTTAAATGATCTGTTTGAACACCAACCAAAACGATAAAAGCATCTGAATTTCTGTACCATAAACCACCAACAAAGCTTCCTTTAACAAAATACAAACCTAAGTTTAATTGAGTAAAGTTTTGTTGTTGTTGAAATAGCACGTTTGGAGAAATAAAAGATTCATTTCCTTTTTCTAAAGGAATAATAGCTCCAGCATGACCTGTGAACTTTAAAGGTAATTTAGAAGGTCCTTGTAAACCTTCGTCAGGCTGAGTCATATGGTGAGCTGCAAATCCAACAAAATATCTTTTACTATATCCTAAAATACCTGCAGAAAAATCTAAGTTAGTTTTTGTTTGAGCTGGGATAATCTCATTTGTATTCCAAACAAAACCTCTTCTTGCATCAATCATATCACCAAAATTTAATTTAGTTCTATCTAAAGATTTCTGAAAGAAACCCGCTTGTAATCCAGCTTTAATTGAAAATTCACGAGTAACAGGTAATAAATAAGAATAAACTAAACTTGCATTTGTAGACTTTAATGTTCCTCTAGCTTGGTCATCTTGAGTAACGATTAAACCAATACCACCGCTAAGTGCATCAACATGCTGATCGTAAGAAGCACTGTAAGTAACGTAAGTTCCTGATAAATTTGGCCACTGATTCCTGTAATTCATACAGATACGGGGACATCTTGCAGTACCTGCAAATGCTGGATTTAAGTATACAGGATTCGCATAAAACTGCGTAAATTGAGGATCTTGAGCTTGTAAATCTTGCCAAACGCCAGTAACGCAAACAATTGTGAGTAATAATATCAGTTTCTTCGCCATGTAAGTTGTTTTACTTAATCTATTCCTAATCACAAATATAACAGTCAATTTTGAAAAATAAAAACTTTTATGCAACAATATTTTATTTTCTTTGTCGTTTAAAGGAATATATTTACTAAAAAATCAAGCAAATGCTCTCTATCACTAAATCTAACCTAATTTTTTTAGTTTTATTTTTTTTCAGCTATTTTTTTGGTTATTCTCAGATAATTAAACAAAATGCTCCAAAAAGCCCGTTTGAAGCTAATTCTGAAATAAAATCTCAAACCTCCGAAAATCAACCTTTTTTAAATAAGGCTCATCGCGATTCAAGAAACAAGAATTTACCATATTACTTAGAACATTATGTTTCTAAAAACAACTCTTTCCCAACGTTCAATTTAAATAGTGTTTCAACTCGAATATTAAGCGGAAAAGAACTAGAGCTTATTTCAGAATTTAAACACTTAATTACATCTGATTTTGAAATTTCTTACTCTTCTGGAAAATCAGGAAATGAAACCATTTTATATGCTAAAATTATTCCTATAAAATTTAACTCTTCTACTAACAATTATGAAGTAATTGAAAACTATAATCCATTTTGGAATACTAATACTGCAAACACTTTTATTTCGAATAATAACCTTAAACAAAATAAAAAAACAGCCAATGCTTCTTCTTCTGTTTTAGCTTCTGGTAAGTGGTATAAAATTGGGGTTACAAAAAATGGAGTTTATAAAATTGATAGAAATCTATTAACAAGCTTAGGTATTGACGTTGCTAATATTGATCCTAAAAACTTAAGAGTATATGGAAATGGCGGCAAACTTATTCCTGAAAAAAATTCTATTTTCAGATACGATGATTTACAAGAAAACGCCATATCCGTTATTGGTGAAAACGATGGTGTTTTTGATAATAGTGATTATATTTTATTTTATGGACAAAGTACAGATTCGTGGAAACATAGCAATGGTTCTGCAATGCCTTTTGATCATTATAACCATTATTTTAGCGATACCTCTTTTTATTTTATTACAACAGATTTAGGACTGGGAAAAAGAATTACTTCTCAAAGTAGCTTAACAAATTCGCCTAACACCACTACTAGTTCTCAAGATTACTATGACTTACATGAGCTGAACTCTATTAATTTAGTAAAAAGCGGTAGAGAATTTTATGGAGAAAAATTTGACATTAATAATACTTATTCTTTTTCGTTCCCAATTCCTGATGGAATTGTAGGCGACAGTGTATATGTAAAATCTGGTGTATTATCTAGAAGTAATGCAGTTTCTAGTTACATTGTCAATTTCAATAATGGCTCTTTCACATTTACTTGTTCTCCAACCTCTACTACATTTTATTTAGCAGATGTTGGTCACTATGGCGAAGGTATAAAAGGAGGCATTTTAGGTTCTAGCAATCTAAATATTTCAGTAACTAAACAAACAGCACAAGCCATAGGTTGGCTTAACAATGTGGTGTTTAATTGCAGAAGAAATTTAATTTTTAATCAATCTCAATTTAATTTTAGAGATAGAAAAACGGTATTAGGCTCCAACACTTTTGCAAAATATCTATTAACAAACAACAATTCTATAGCTCCAGCCATTTGGGATGTAACCAATCCAACAGATATCAAAAATCAAGTATATAATGTAAACTCAAACACATTAGATTTTACAGCTACTTCAGACTCTTTAAAAGAATTTTGCATATTTACTGATAATCAAACCTACACTCCAAAAGCGTATGGCACTGTAAGTAATCAAAATTTACACGCTATTCAGCAAGCAGATTTTATTATTGTTACTCATCCATTATTTTTAGAGGAAGCTCGACGAATTGCAAAAATTCATGAAGAGTACGATTCTTTAACTTATGCTATTGCTACCACACAAGAAATTTACAACGAGTTTTCATCTGGCACTCCTGATATTGGCGCTATTAGAGATTTTGTCAAAATGCTTTACAAACGTCCAAATAATGCAAGCTTAGCTACCAAATATCTTTTATTGTTAGGAGACGGGTCTTATAAAAATAAAGACATTAGTGTTAGCAGCAACTCTGCTTTAATACCATCTTTTCAAACAGAAAACTCATCGTCTTACACCACATCATTTGTAACCGACGATTATTTTGGAATGCTAGATGATAACGAAGGTGATTTAGCTCCTGGTAGCTTAGATTTAGTAGATATTGGAGTTGGAAGATTTCCTGCAAGAAACAAAGGAGAAGCTGTAGCTATTACAAACAAAGTTGAACATTATTATAAGAAAAATTTTGGATTCAATGTTAATGCCATTGAATCATCATGCGTTACTGCCGAAAACGATTATCCGCAAGGAGATTGGAGAAACTGGGTGTGTTTTGTTGGTGACGATGAGGATAATAACTTACACCAAAATGATGCTAACCTTTTGGCTAATAAAGTTTACAATAATAACAAATACTATAACGTTGATAAAATCTTCTTAGACGCTTATGTACAAGAATCTACTGCCGGAGGAGACAGATATCCACTGGCTGTTGAAGATTTGAATAGAAGAATGGAAAAAGGAGCTTTAATTGTAAACTATACAGGGCATGGTGGAGAATTAGGATTAGCAGAAGAACGCATTGTTGAAGTAGCTCAAATTTTAGATTGGAAAAACAAAAACAATATGCCGTTAATGGTTACCGCTACCTGTGAATTCAGTAGATTTGATGACCCTGACAGGATTTCGGCTGGAGAGTATTGTTTACTAAATGAAAATGGTGGAGCGATAGCCCTAATGACAACCGTGAGACTCGCTTTCTCGGGCTTAAATTATATTTTAAATGATGCTTTTTATGATCATGCACTTAATCCCATGACTAATGGAAAAATGCCACACATTGGAGACATCTACAAATTAACTAAACGTCAAATTGGAACCAATGAACAATATAAAAACTTTGTGATTTTAGGAGATCCTGCTCTTAAATTATCATATCCTGAACAAAGAGTTTTTACATCTACTATTAACTCTCAAACACTCACTTCCACTTCTAGCGATACCTTAAAAGCACTTTCTCTTATTAGTGTTACCGGATATGTTGGAGATAAAAACGGAAACAAATTAACTAATTTTAATGGTGTTGTTTATCCAACTGTGTTTGATAAAGAATCAACCGTAAAAACATTAGCCAATGACCCTGGTTCTTTTATCATGTCTTTCATTCTTCAAAAAAATATTATTTACAAAGGAAAATCAGAAGTAGTAAATGGTGAATTTTCTTTTTCATTTTTAGTTCCTAAAGACATCACTTATAACTTTGGTAAAGGCAAAATCAGTTACTACGCTCACAATGGAGTAAATGATGCGAATGGGTATTATGACAAAGTTGTTGTTGGAGGATCCAACCCAAATGCCATTGTTGATAATCAGGGTCCAAATGTTAGCCTATTTATGAATGATAAAAAATTCGTTTCGGGTGGTACAACAAACGAAAACCCTAAAGTGTATGCCGAAATTACAGATGTGAGTGGTATTAACACAATTGGAACTGGAATTGGCCATGATATTGTAGCAGTTTTAGACGAAAATACGAGTAAGCCAATTGTATTAAATGATTTTTATGTCTCTGATTTAAACACATATAAATCTGGTAAAATAAGATATCCATTAAATGAATTGTCAGAAGGTAATCATAAATTAAGCCTTAAAGTGTGGGATGTACAAAACAATTCATCTACATCTTATACTGATTTTGTGGTTTCTAGTAAAGCTGAACTAGCTTTAACTCATGTTTTAAACTATCCCAATCCTTTTACTACCAAAACCAAATTTTTCTTAGAACATAATCAATGTTGCACAAGTTTAAAATTATCTATCCAGATATATACTATTTCTGGAAAAGTGGTAAAATCTATCAATCAAACAATAAATAACGAAGGATTTCGTTTTGATGGGATAGAATGGGACGGAAAAGATGAATTTGGAGATAAGCTAGCTAGAGGCGTTTATATTTATAAAGTATCAGTTACGGATGGCGCGTCAAAAAAAGCCGATAAAATAGAAAAGTTGGTAATTCTAAATTAATTATATCTTTGATGCTCTCTTTTAACAAAAAAGAAAATAAACAATGCGAAAACGAATTATAGGAACTATAGGTACAAGTGCAATTTTATCTTCACAAGCAATTGCACAAACAAGTAGTTCGTCAAATCTTACAACACAAGAATTAAGCGGAAGAGTAAATACTATTACTACCGCTGTCCCTTTTTTAATGATTGCACCCGACTCTAAACAAGGAGGCATGGGAGAAGTTGGTGCTGCAACGCCAGCTGATGGAAATAGCATACACTGGAATGTTGCTAAAATGGCATTTGCTGAGAAAAAAGGTGGGGCAGCTATTTCTGTAACTCCATGGTTAAAACAATTGGTACCAGATATTTACTTGTACTATGTTGCTGGTTACGGAAAAATAAGTAAAACACAAACTATTGGAGCATCTCTTCGTTATTTCTCTTTAGGAAATATTACGTTTACGGATATCGTAGGTAATACAACAGGACAATTTAGACCAAATGAATTTGCGGTTGATTTAGCTTACTCTCAAAAATTATCTAAAACATTTTCTGCTGGTTTAGCGGCTCGTTACATTCGTTCTAATTTAACTGGTAACTATACCTTAAGCAATGGACAACCAACTAAACCAGGCACTTCGGTAGCAGTTGATGTTGGTTTATATTACCAATCTCAAAAACTTAAAATTAATGATAAGAAAGCGACAGCTACTTTTGGTTTAGTGGTTAGTAACATTGGTTCTAAAGTTTCTTATTCAGTAAAAAAAGATTTCATTCCTATTAATTTGAGATTAGGTGGAGGTTTAAAATTTGATATTGATGATGCTAATACCTTTGGAATTTATGGTGATATCAATAAATTATTAGTACCAACTCAACCTGTTTACAAAAAAGCATTAGACTCTTTAGGAAATGAAACAGCTGTTGATGCAGTTGATAACAACGGAAACAAAATCATTGCTGCTGGAAAAGATCCTAATGTAAGTGTTTCTAAAGGGATGTTACAATCTTTTAATGACGCTCCAGGTGGAAGTGCTGAAGAGTTAAAAGAAATTAATTACAGTATTGGTTTTGAATATTGGTACGCAAAAACATTTGCCGTAAGAGCAGGATATTTTAATGAATCTAAAACAAAAGGTAATCGTAAATTTTTTACAGCTGGTATTGGTTTAAGATACAATGTATTTGGATTAGATATGGCTTACTTAATTCCAATTACACAACGTAATCCTTTACAAAACACTTTACGCTTTACTTTAACATTTGACTTTGATGCGTTTAAAGAACAAAACAAAGAAGCTCCTAAGCCCGTTGAATAAATAAAAAACTAAATAAAAAAGCCCTCAACAATTTTGTTGAGGGCTTTTTTATTGATATTAAATGGATTTTTTCTAGTTCTCGACTTCCTGTCTGCCGACAAGGCAGGCGCTCGAACTGACAAGAGCGTGATGACAAAACTTATTTTTTTCTTCTTCTCTCTTTTTCTTTTATAATTAAACCCAATTCGCGTCCTGTTTGACCTTTAACAGAAGTGTTTTCTTGTGCTCTTCTAATTAAGTATGGTAATACTTCTTTTACTGGACCATAAGGAACATACTTAGCGACATTATAATTTGCCAATGCTAAATTGTAACTAATATGATCGCTCATGCCTAATAACTGAGAAAAATAAACACGCTTATCAGAACTTGCGACAGCATATTTATTTAATAATTCCACTAAAAACAAACTGCTTTTTTCGTTATGTGTACCAGCGCAAAGGCCCATCATATCAATATTTTTTACGCATTCTGTTAATGCCGAATTATAATCAATATCTGAATCTTCTTTTGTGTCTTGAATAGGAGACGGATAATTTTTTTCGATAGCCCTGGCTCTTTCTTTTTCCATATAAGCACCACGTACCAATTTAGCCCCCACATGAAAACCACCTGCTTTTCCCTTAGCAATTGTTTGTTTCAAAAAATCTAATCTATCTTTTCTGTATAGCTGAAATGTATTATATACAATTGCTTTTTCTTTATTAAACAAAGCCATATTTTCATCCGCTAAAGCATCAATAGCGGGTTGTATCCAACTCTCTTCAGCATCAATAAACAAAGGCTGATTGGCAGTATGAGCCTCTTTACTTATTTGATACACGCGTTGCTTAACTTTTTCATATTCTTTAGTTTCAGCATCCGTTAATTTTTCGTTGGCACTTACTTTTTCAAGCAAAGCAAAACGTGCCAAACCAGTAACTTTAAATACAGAAAAAGGAATATGTTTGTCGTTTTTAGCTTTATGAATCGTTTCAATAGTTTCTTTACAACAAGCATCAAAATCAGCCTCGCTTTCTTTCCCTTCAACGCTATAATCTAATATAGTTCCTATATTATATTTTCCTAATTCAGCAATGGTTTTGTCGCATTCGGTAATATTTTCGCCACCAACAAACTGTTTAAAAATGGTGTTTTTTATTAATCCTTTAAACCCAATAGCTAATCCAATTGGAGCAGCCACTGCGCCAAACTTAACCAATGCAGGATTACTTACCATTTTAAATAACCAATACGAACGATTTAAATCGCTGTTGGATTTTGCTTTAAAAGCATTTTCAGTATTATCAAAAGAAACCATATACAAATTTGAGCTCAAATATAAAGGTTTTATAGCGATTGAAACTTGACTTAACTCAGAAAGTTTAATTTTAGTCGAAATTTGTAAAACATTGATTACCATTGCAAAACAATATGCTTTTCATATCCTCGTTTTACAATAAAAATAGTACTTTTGTTTATGCTAGTTGCCGACTTAATAACAGACGAAATTCCTCCATTAAAACACACTGATACAGTTGAAATGGCTTTGGATTGGATGGAACAATTTAAAGTATCACACTTAGCTGTTGTAAAAGACAGAGAATTAGTTGGTTTAGTTTCTGAACATGACTTGATGGACTATAATCATCCTGAAGAAAAAATAGAGGAATTAAAAGCACCGCTATTAAGACCTATCATTCACAACTACCAACACACTTACGATTTATTAAAATTAATGATGTCTTTTAATTTAACATTAATCCCCGTGTTAGATGACAAAGAATTATATAAAGGTTGCATTACATTAAAAGGTTTATTGCAAAATATTTCAACCATGGCTTCGGTACAAAACCAAGGCGGTGTAGTTGTTTTAGAAGTAAATCAAGCCGATTACTCTTTAACGCAAATAGCAAGTATTATTGAAGGTAATGATGCTAAAATATTAAGCGCTCACGTTTCTTCTGTTCCTGATAGTACAAAAGTAGAAGTGACCTTAAAAATAAATAAAGAAGATTTATCAAGAATACTTCAAACATTGTATCGTTACAATTATGTGGTTAAAGCTTCTTTTCAAACCAGTGATTTTGAAAGCGGCATGAAGAACAAGCTAGATGAGTTTTTACATTTCTTAAACATATAGCTTTATTATTAATCATGACAATAGCTGTATACGCCAGAAACACAAAGGATAATAATTCAGATTATTTAGAAAACCTGCTTGTTCTGTCAGCTAAAGAAAGTTTTAAAGTTATTGTATTTAAACCCTATTTAGATTTTTTAAACTCCACTTTAAACAAATCATTTACTCTCAACACCTACTCCAACTCCGAAGAATTAATTGCTAAAGCAGATTATGTTATTTCGTTGGGTGGCGATGGCACCATGCTTGAAACCCTTGAATATGTTCGTAAATCAGGAATCCCTGTTTTAGGTGTAAACACGGGGCGATTAGGATTTTTAGCAACAGTTTATAAAGAAGATTTTGAAAAAGCCATTCAACTTTTAATCAAAGAAAAATTTACACTGGATAAACGAGAATTAATTGAACTAGATAAAACCACTTGTTTTAACGAAGTCAATTATGCCTTAAATGAATTCACGATTCATAAAAAAGAATCGAGTGCGATGATTAATATCGATACGTATGTAGATGATATTTTCTTAAACTCTTATTTTGCAGATGGATTGATTGTATCAACACCGACTGGCTCTACCGCCTACTCTTTAAGTTGTGGTGGACCAATTATGGTTCCTGATTCGGATAACTTTATTATTACACCAATTGCGCCTCACAATTTAAATGTAAGACCCATTGTAATTTCCAACAACAAAACCTTAAGCTTTAAAGTGAGTGGCCGAAGTGATAGTTTTAATGTATCCTTAGATTCTCGATCAAAAACAATTAATAATTTATCGGAACTAATTATAAAAAAAGCTGATTTTAAATTTCACATGATAAATTTAGAAGGTCAGCACTTTTTTGAAACCCTTCGAAATAAATTACTGTGGGGTATTGATAAGCGTCATTAAAATATTGAACCATAAAAGTCATAAAAGTTTATAAAAGAGAACAAAAATTATGATTGTAGATAATTGTATGGTTAAAAAACTAAAACAAAAAAACGTTCTTAATTACTATTGAAAAATATTCAAACTCAAATAAAAAATAAATAATTAATTTTAACACCCATAAAACCATTTAAACCAATATTATGTCATTTATTCACACTATTGTAGCCAGACAAATTTTAGATTCACGAGGAAATCCAACCATTGAAGTAGATGTAGTAACCGACCAAGGTATTTTAGGAAGAGCAGCTGTTCCATCTGGAGCTTCTACTGGAATGCACGAAGCGGTTGAATTACGTGATAACGACAAAACACAATATTTAGGGAAAGGAGTTTTAAAAGCTGTTAATAACGTAAACGGATCAATTGCCGAAAAATTAAAAGGTATGTATATTTTTGATCAAAGCGCTATTGATGCAGCAATGATTGAATTAGATGGTACGCCAAACAAAGCAAACTTAGGAGCTAATGCAATTTTAGGTGTTTCCTTAGCAGTTGCAAGAGCAGCTTCTGAAGAATGCCGCCAACCATTATACCGTTATGTAGGTGGTGTTAATTCTAACATCTTACCTATTCCGATGATGAACATTTTAAATGGTGGTTCACATGCGGATAATGGAATTGATTTTCAAGAGTTCATGATTATGCCAATTGGAGCTGAAAGCTTTAGCGAAGGTTTAAGAATGGGAACTGAAGTATTTCATCATTTAAAAGCAGTTTTAAAATCACAAGGATTAGCTACTAACGTAGGTGATGAAGGTGGTTTTGCTCCAAACTTTAAAAATAACGAAGAAGCCATTAAAGCAGTGATGCAAGCTATTGATAAAGCAGGTTATAAAGCTGGTGAAGATATTTATATTGCGATGGATGCAGCTGCTTCTGAATTTTATAATACTGAAGAAAATGTTTATCACTTTAAAAAATCAACAGGTGATAAATTAACATCATCACAAATGGTTGATTTTTGGGCTGATTGGAGAAAAAAATATCCTATCATTTCCATTGAAGATGGATTTGCAGAAGAAGATTGGGATGGCTGGAAATTAATGACAGATAAATTAGGATCATCCACACAATTGGTAGGAGATGATTTATTTGTTACCAATGTTAACTTCTTACAAAAAGGAATTGACATGGGAGTAGCAAACTCTATTTTAGTTAAAGTAAACCAAATTGGAACCTTAACAGAAACCATTAACGCAGTTTCGTTAGCGCACACAAATAGCTATACATCTGTGATGAGTCATCGCAGTGGAGAAACAGAAGATACAACCATTGCAGATTTAGCGGTAGCATTAAGCTGCGGACAAATTAAAACTGGTTCAGCTTCTCGTAGCGACCGGATTGCAAAATACAACCAATTATTACGTATTGAAGAGCAATTAGGAAACAACGCCCGTTACATTGGTAAAGACTTTAAGTTTTTAAAAAAGTAAGATTATAAAATTGAATTTAAAATCCCCCCAACAAATTTGTTGGGGGGATTTTTTATTTGCTACAATATATAGCAATCAAATGCTCCTTTTTAAATTAATTTCGGTAAATGAATCAATTGCCAATAGTTAAATTAAAACCAGCATTTCATAAGGAGAAAGAAGTTGTTCAGCTCATTTTTATTAAAAATGATGAATTAAATAATTTGTTAAGAGCTAACACGGGAATGCGTTGGAGTAAAACCATGAATTGTTGGTACTTACCTTTTTACAAAACCATTACACAGGATTTGTTTATGTTACTAAAACCAAAATTTTATTTGGATTATAGTGATTTAAAAAAACATCAAGAATTATTTGACATAAAAAAGGAAGTAGAACCCATTATAAAACCAACTGATGTATTGCAAGAATTATCAGGGGAATCTTTACAAAAAATAGAAGAATTTAAATTGTGGTTAAACTCAAAGCGCTATAGCGACCGTACCATTGGAACTTATACAGATGCTTTAAAACCATTTTTGCGGTATTATGCCCATAAACCAATAGCTGAAATAACTAACGACGATTTAATAAAATTCAATAACCATTACATTATGGCAAATCATTTTTCGGCCTCGTATCAAAACCAAGTGGTAAATGCTGTAAAATTATTTTTCGGTAAGATTGAAAACAAAAAATTAAATCCAGAATTAGTGCATCGCCCCAAGCGCTCTAAATTATTACCAAATGTGCTGAGTAAGGAGGAAGTGAAATTAATTTTACAAGCATTAACCAATATAAAGCATAAAGCTATGTTAAGCTTAATTTATAGCTGTGGATTAAGGCGTAGTGAATTGTTGAATTTAAAGATTACCGATGTTAATTCTAAAAGAGGCCTGCTTATTATCCGCCAATCAAAAGGGCGAAAAGATCGTATTGCACCTTTGTCCGAAAAAACAATTCAATTATTAAGAGATTATTTTACTGCTTATAAACCAAAGGAATGGCTATTTGAGGGGCAAAATGGAGTTGGGCAATATGATGAAAGAAGTTTAGCAAGTGTGTTAATTAATGCCCTTGAAAAAAGTAAATTAAATAAGCCAGTTACCCTACATTGGTTAAGGCATAGCTACGCTACTCATTTATTGGAAAATGGAACGGATTTAAGATATATTCAGGAAATATTAGGTCATAGTAGTAGCAAAACAACCGAAATTTATACTCATGTAAGCAATAAAAGTATTCAAAAAGTAATTTCACCCTTTGATAGCCTATAAAAATTTCATATTTTTGATTATGCTTAGGATGCAAAAACCATCCTTATCTACCCAATTATGGGTAGATAAGGATGAGAAAATCATCCCTATAAGCTAGTTATAGCTAACCAGCCCGCGACAACTAAAAAAGACAACAAAACTTTATGACAAATAAGCTACTATTCGGACTTCTATCAATAATGTTAATGACTAGTTGTGGACAACAAACAATCATTGACAATAAAGTAAAGGGCACAAACGACTTTGACATTGTTATTAATCATCCTGACACCATAAGACAAGAACAAGAAATGTTTGCTACAATTCATATTTCAAATACTAAATATAAATTAATGCACGCATCAGTTAAGTGCAATATCTCAGACACTTCAACTGTAGACACTCTAAGAGGTCGAGTTTTAAATTGCAATCATAGCTTGACAGTTGAAAACGACTCTGTGAAAATATGGATGCAAACAGGAAAAGGTGTTGGAAGAATAAATTTTGAAGATATTACTCTACTTGCAAAAGGTGCTGACAATAAATATTACTATCAAAAATGCACGTTTGACTACTATGTAAAATAAACTGTGTAGGGCTGGCAAGCTATAACACACGGTTTGCTCAAGCCTTGCAGACATCAAAGCAATTGCAAAAGCGGCTGGAAACTTTTTTAATTTTTGCTTTGCAATTGCATAGCAACATTGTATCTTTATTTAAACATTTCGGTAGACAAGGGTTCCAAAACGGCCTGAAGCAAACCGCGAAAACGTTACAAGCAAGCCTAACAGACGACACAACAAGAAATGGAAATTTGGCAATACATAGAAATTTTAAGACGACCTAGCAAGACTTGGTTTTTCTCAAAGGACAACACCGAAGAGAAAATTAATGCGTTGACCAAAATCGCCAATGACGGCTACCCAAGTATTATTTCCAACTTGACAGATTTTCTAAAAGACGAAAACAAAGAAATTAGAGAAACCACTTCAAAGACAATTACTCACCTATTCAAAAAGATTAAAAGCAAAAAAGGATATTACGACACTCTTAAACATTGCGGTATTTCAAAAAGTGACATTGACTTTTACGAAACTAATTTTCCAAAAGAACAATTTGTTGAGTTGTTGGCAATAAGTTCATTAAACGGAAGTGGATACGTGAGAGAAAAAGCAGTTAAAAAACTTTCTCAAGCTGACAGTCCAAGAGCTATACAATTTTTAATTTATCGTTTAGCTGATTGGGTTTTACCAGTTCGACAAACTGCACTAAAAGGGATTGACAACTATAAAACTACCGACTACATTGACAGCTTAATTGAAAATTTGCCAATTTTTGAGTGGCTACAAAAAGTTGAAAGGACAGACCTTAGCGGAGTTTACCAAGACATTGTTGAATTCATTACTTCTAAAAACAGAGCATATGTAATTGACAACTTCAAGAAATACCCAGACAAGCTAAGAATACTTTTAGCAAGACACATTTCAAGTTCGCTTAGGGACAATACTCAAGAATTAAAACTGTTTTTAACCGACAAACATTTTTTAATAAGAAACCTAGCGATAAACCACTTTGATAAACTTGGACAAGTAAAAATCGAACAATTACTGAATGACAAATCTGCGAATGTTCGACTACAAACACTCTATTGCTTGAAAGACCAAAATGGTTTTGAAACTACAGCAAAGAAATTTTTAGCAGACAATTCAGCTACAATAAGACATTTTGCAAGGTTTACGCTTAAACAATCTGGAATTGATTTTGCAAAATTTTATAATGACAACTTACAGACGAACTACCAAGTTATTGGTTCATTAAGTGGTATTGCTGAAACCGAAGGCAAACAGTATTCGGAAACGGTTAAGTCATACCTTGGCGACAAAAAAGTAAGGGTAAAAAAGACAGCATTTTTAGCACTTTGCAAACTTGATGAAGAAGGTGCATATGATTTTGCATTTGCAAACCTTGACAGTCCATATCTTGGACTTAGAAATGTAATCATTGAATTTCTATCGCATATTCCGAGACAAGAAGTCTTGACAAAGGCAAGAAACATTTACGAAACAGGCAATTATGACTTCAAAAAATCAATGCTAAATCTCTTTAACAAAGTTGGTGGTTGGACAGCAATCCCCGACTTGATGATAGGAACAATTGATGAAAACGAAAACATAAGACAATTGGCATTTGGATATTTGCAAATTTGGAGAGCAAGAGCGGTAAGACTATTTTCAACACCGAAACAAGGAGAAATTGAAAGAGCAAAACAAATTTTTGGCTTCGTAAATGAGACACACGAAGACAAACAATATTTTAAAACAAACCCAGTAAATGGACTTGACTTTTACTTCAAATAAGAGAATGCCAGCTTGTAACACGGGTTTGGCAAAAGTGGCGGATCAGTGCTCCGCAAACACATTTGTGGTTAATCAAAGTTTGGTTCTCCGCATCAACATTTGTGGTGAAAATCGCCACCTTCGCCAAGCCCGAAACCGTTATGCCCAATTACTGTAATACAACCAAATGACAACTAAAGACAAACATATTTTATATTTTGCTTTCCTTTTAATAGGGTTCTCATTAAATGCACAGATTAAAAGTATTTATTCCATCACAATAAATGATTCGACAATTAAGTTTAATGACTCAAAGACAATTACTCTACCAATTTCCCCTGACAGCTTAATAAAACATTTAGGCAAAGCAAGACTTGAACGCGGACATCCTAATTCAATTTATTATTGGGACACTTTAGCAGTAATGGGCTATATGCCAAATGACTTAAAGTCAATAACAAGTTTAGACATATGTTTTTCAGAATCTGGTTACTACGAGACAAAAAGTTTTTATAAAGGAAAAGTAATTATTAATGGACAATCTATCGATAAAGACATGACTAAATCTAGATTTGCAGAAGTGTTTATGAGAAAAGAAGGATTCCTTCCAGAGTTGGAAATTGGGACAATGAAAGTTCTTGTGGAGTTTGAAGAAAAGGGAAACATCTTAATTGGAGTTGAAGTCTCAAAAAATAAGTAACTGGGGCATAACCCAACCTAAATCCCATTTGGGCATTCGGCTTCGGCTTTTGCAAAAGCGGTAGACAATTATTTAATTTTCGCTTTGCAAAAGTCCAATAAACATTTATCTTTATTTAAACATTTCGGTAGACAAAGTTTCAAACTCCAAACGGGTATTTAGCTTGCAACCGTTATGTGTCACCGTAAAAAAATAAACGCATATACTTGATAAACTAATCGATAAGTCAAACTTGACAGAAAATAAAATCATATTTACGTTAATTGGTTTTCTAATTCAGGTCTATCTGTTTGGACAAAATATTAGACCTGATACAACTTTCTTTAAATTTCAAAATGGCAAAGACAGTATAATAGCAATTTCTTATGGACCAAGACAATATAAAAATATTACATATTTTGAAAACGGTAAAATATCAGAAGTTTCTTATAGAATAGGAAAAACTAAAAGATATGGGAGCTATTCTTATTATTCAAATGGTAAACCAAGACATATAAGCAAGGAAGGAGCATTTAGAATATTGAGAAGTAAATTATGGAATGAAGATGGGAAAATTATATCGATAGAAAGACAACATCCTTTTGGTTCAACTAGCCATAAACAAGTCTATCGCGAAAAAACCTATAACATAAAAGGACAATTAATAAAGTATGAATACATGCGACGCACGGTGGGATGTTTCGACGGAGAAATAAAAAAAAATATAACAATTGAATATGATGGAAATGGTAAAATAAAATCTAAGGTTGTCCGTACTAAGAGATCTGAACGTAAAAGACAAAAAAAAATTCAAATTAGGTCCAAATCATCAAAATAAGATTTGTTTCAAAGAAAACGGCGAACACATAACAGCACCTTTGCCTAATGCGGGCGGACATCAAAGCATTTGCAAAAGCGGTCGCTTCGCGGGGACAATTATTTTCGCTTTGCAAATGGCAACAAACATAGTATCTTTGTCAGTAATATTTCGGTAAGAAAATGTTTCAAACCGCACTAGGCAAAGCTCCAAAACGATATCTATGATAA
>DIHL01000074.1 GCA_002420145.1 Bacteroidetes bacterium UBA5697 | reverse complement strand
GGCTCCGCTGGAGCCTTGTTCATTTATTGTCCCAGAGGGACAAAATATTATTAATAAAACCTTTCTCCTACTATACTTGCTCCAGAGGAGCAAAACATTCATTCTTTTACGCTTTCAATAATTCCTCCTCTGCATCAATCTCAACACGTAAATTCTCAATAATAAATTCTTGTCTATCCTGAGTATTTTTACCCATATAGTAACTTAATAACTGTTGAATAGACGCTTGTTGATCTAATAATACTGGTTCTAAACGAATATCTTTTCCAATAAAATGTTTAAACTCATCTGGCGAAATTTCACCCAATCCCTTAAATCGCGTAATCTCTGGCTTAGGTCCTAATTTTGCAATAGCCGCTTTACGCTCTTCATCGCTATAACAGTATGCCGTTTCTTTTTTATTACGTACACGAAATAACGGTGTTTGTAAAATATATACGTGTCCGTTTTTTACTAAATCTGGGAAGAATTGTAAGAAGAACGTTAACAATAACAAACGAATATGCATACCATCCACATCGGCATCAGTAGCAATAACTACGTTCTTATATCTTAAATCTTCTAAGCTATCTTCAATATTTAAAGCAGCTTGTAATAAGTTAAACTCTTCATTTTCGTAAACAATTTTTTTACCTAATCCAAATGAATTTAATGGTTTACCTTTTAAACTAAACACAGCTTGTGTATTTACATCACGTGTTTTAGTAATAGAACCACTTGCCGAATCTCCCTCACAAATAAATAAAGTAGTTTCGTGAGCTCGAGGATTTTTAGCTTCATCCAAATGCACTCTACAATCACGTAATTTTTTATTATGTAAATTTGATTTTTTAGCACGTTCACGCGCTAATTTTTGAATACCAGATAACTCCTTACGCTCTCTCTCATTAGCAATAATCTTAGCTTCAATTGCTCTTGCTGTTTCTGGATTTTTATGTAAGTAATTATCTAATTGTTGCTTGATAAAATCACCTACAAACGAACGCATGGTTTGTCCACCTGGAGCTACTTCTTGAGAACCTAATTTTGTTTTTGTTTGAGATTCAAACACGGGTTCTTGCACACGCACAGAAATAGCAGCGATAATAGATTTACGAACATCTGCTGGATCAAAATCTTTTTTATAAAACTCACGAATGGTTTTAACCACCGCTTCTCTAAATGCTGCCTGATGTGTACCACCTTGTGTCGTGTATTGCCCATTTACGTATGAATAATATTCTTCAGAATAATGTTCATTACTATGTGTCATCGCTAATTCTATATCATCACCTTTTAAATGAACGATTGGATATAAAATTTCGCCAGTAATATTTTTTTCTAGTAAATCTTTTAAACCATTATCAGATTTGTAAACTTGCCCATTGAAAAATAAAGTTAAGCCTGTATTTAAGAACGCATAGTTCCATAACATCTTATCAATATACTCATGAACGTAATGGTATTTTTTAAAGATGGTATCATCTGGTCTGAATTCTACATAAGTACCATTTGCTTCAGTTGTTTTTTCAAGCTTCGATTCTTTGACTAAATTACCGCAAGAAAAATCAGCAGTTTTACATTGGCCATCACGAAAAGCTGTTACACGGAAATTAATAGATAAAGCATTGACTGCTTTTGTACCTACTCCATTTAAACCAATTGATTTTTTAAAGGCATCGCTATCGTATTTACCACCCGTGTTGATTTTAGAAACAACCTCTACTACTTTTCCTAATGGAATACCACGACCGTAATCTCGAATAGAAACAGCGCCATCTTTTACAGCTACTTCAATTTTCTTTCCAGCGCCCATCATAAACTCATCAATGGAGTTATCCATCACCTCTTTGATGAGGACATAAATACCATCATCAAAAGCTGAACCATCTCCAAGCTTACCAATGTACATCCCAGGACGCATGCGGATATGCTCTTTCCAATCGAGGGATTTAATACTGTCTTCGTTATAACTTGCTATTTCTTTTGCCATACCAATTTGTTTTTTGAGCTTTGTTTTTGTTGTTTGATTTTTTATTTGATTAACTTATTTCAAACAACTAAAAACTATCAACTTATTTCTTAAATTCTATCCCCGTCTAATAAATTCCCTAACCCACCTAAAATACTTCCTTCTTCTTTTCTATTGCCTGAACCATAAGATAAAATTCTTCCTGCTAAACGACTAATTGGTAAAGTTTGAATCCATACTTTCCCTGGTCCACGCAATACTGCATAAAATACTCCTTCGCCTCCAAACAATGTATTTTTAATTCCTCCTACAAATTGAATATCGTAATTCACATCACTTGTAAACGCTACAATACACCCCGTATCAATTTTTAAAATTTCTCCTGCTTGTAATGTTTTTTCAATCACATGTCCGCCGCTATGCACAAAGGCCATTCCATCGCCTTCTAACTTTTGCATAATGAAGCCTTCACCACCAAATAAACCTGTCCCCAGTTTCTTTTGGAACTCAATACCAACAGCCACACCTTTAGCCGCACATAAAAAACTATCTTTTTGACAAATAATTTTATTTCCTAAATGAGATAAATCTAAAGGGATAATTTTACCGGCATACGGAGCTGCAAAAGTTACTTGACGTTTTTGTTGTGAGTTGTTAGTATAAACTGTCATGAATAAATTCTCTCCAGTTAACAAACGTTTACCAGCAGAAAATAATTTACTCATAAATCCGGTTTCATTACCATCGCCAAATAATGTTTGCATTTGAATCCCGTCAGTCATCATCATAAAACTTCCTGGTTCTGCAATTACAGCTTCTTGTGGATCTAATTCAATTTCCACACATTGCATTTCTTCTCCAAATAATTTGTAATCAATTTCGTGATTGTTCATGGCTATTTCTAGTTTTTTGTTAATTGTTTTTATTATTTTACTGTCAGTTCGGGCGGAGTCGAGAACAAAAAAATTTTATTAAACGTTAAATCTAAAGTGCATCACATCTCCATCAGCTACCACATATTCTTTTCCTTCTACTCTTAATTTACCAACTTCTTTACAAGCATTTTCAGAACCATACGTTACATAATCATTATAACCAATAACCTCAGCTCTAATAAATCCTTTTTCAAAATCTGTATGAATAACGCCAGCTGCTTGTGGCGCTGTCATTCCTTTTTCAATGGTCCAAGCTCTTACTTCTTTTACACCTGCAGTAAAATAAGTTTGTAATTTCAATAAGCTATAAGCTTGTTTAATTAATTTGTTTACTCCTGGTTCATCTAACCCCATTTCAGCTAAAAACATTTGTTTTTCTTCGTAGGTTTCTAATGAAGAAATTTCACTTTCCATAGCAGCAGTAATTACTAATAATTCAGCGCCTTCACCTTTTATAGCTTCCTTAACTGCATCCACATATTTGTTGCCTGTTTTAGCAGACGCTTCATCAACGTTGCAAACATACATCACTGGTTTAATTGTCAATAAATGTAAGTCTTGTATAAAAGGCAATTCGCTTTCTTCCAAATTACAAGCACGAGCAGATTTTCCGCTCTCTAACGTTTCTTTTAATTTCGAACAAGCTGCGTATGTTTTAACGGCATCTTTATCGTTACCAGTTTTAGCTTGCTTTTCAAACTTCTTTAGTTTAGCATCTACTGCTTCTAAATCTTTTAACTGTAATTCTGTATCAATAATTTCTTTATCACGAACAGGATTAACGTTACCGTCAACGTGAATAATATTATCATCATCAAAACAACGCAATACATGTAAAATAGCATTACACTCACGAATGTTTGCTAAGAACTTATTTCCTAAACCTTCGCCTTTACTAGCGCCTTTTACTAAACCTGCAATATCAACAATCTCAACAGTAGTTGGTTGTAGTGCTTGAGGTTTTACTAATTCTGCTAATTTATTTAAACGTTCGTCTGGAACGGTAATAACCCCCACATTTGGTTCGATTGTACAAAACGGAAAATTTGCCGCTTGTGCTTTTGCATTACTTAAACAATTAAACAAGGTCGATTTTCCAACATTTGGTAAGCCAACAATTCCACATTTTAAAGCCATATTAATATAATTTTTGATTGTGTGAGTTAAAGAATTATTGAATTAGTTACCAAATCAATAACTCATCAATTCCTTTTCTCACGAATTTAATTTGCAAATATATTAAAATGCATTACTAAGCTTTGCTATAAATGATAGCAAAGTGTGGCAGTTTTTAACAATTAGGCTGTTTTTATTGTGTATAAAACCTAAACGCTTTTATTTTTTAACATACTGTCATTATTATTAACATTAACGTTATATAGCCTAAGCAAATGCTATTTTTGCAGCAAAATCAATACTTATGGCAGATATTTTACAACTTCAAAAACTATCAACTCAAGTTCGTCGCGACATCGTTCGCATGGTTCACGCTGTTAGCTCAGGTCATCCAGGCGGATCATTAGGTTGTACAGATTTTTTAGTGGCTTTATATAACGGAGTTATGACTCATAACCCGAAAAACTTTACCATGGACGGTAAAAATGAAGATTTATTCTTTTTAAGTAACGGTCATATTTCTCCTGTATATTACAGTGTATTAGCACGTTGTGGATATTTTCCGGTTGAAGAATTAAAAACATTCCGCCGTTTAAATACGCGTTTACAAGGGCACCCAACTACTCACGATCATTTACCAGGCGTGCGTATTGCTAGTGGCTCATTAGGACAAGGAATGAGCGTGGCGATTGGAGCAGCTTTAACAAAAAAATTAAATAAAGACAATTCTATCATTTACAGTTTACATGGTGATGGTGAATTACAAGAAGGTCAAATTTGGGAAGCGGCTTTATATGCTTCGGCAAACAAAGTAGATAATTACATCGCAACAATTGATTACAATGGCCGTCAGATTGATGGAGATGTTGAAAATGTATTATCATTAGGGAACTTAAAAGCAAAATTTGAAGCTTTTGGTTGGCAAGTGATTGAAACTGAAAAAGGAAACGATATGGCTTCTGTTATTGAAGGTTTAGCAAAAGCTAAAACATTTATTGGTAAAGGAAAGCCTATTATGAATATCATGAAAACAGAAATGGGTGCAGGTGTTGATTATATGATGGGAACCCACAAATGGCATGGTTCGGCACCTAATGATGAGCAATTAGCGAAAGCTTTAGGTCAGTTAGAAGAAACTTTAGGTGATTACTAATAGTTGAGATTTGAAAACTGAGATTTCAGATTTGAGAAAACTAAAAAAGAATTTTAGAAATATTTTATTTCTAATCCTTCTAAACTCTGCCTTCTTAAATCTTAAATCTCAACCTACTAATCGTATTCTATTTATTTTTGATGATTCCTACAGCATGTATGCGCCTTGGAATAGTAACATCAAAATTGAAGTGGCTAAAAAAATTATGGGTGAGTTTTTAGATAGTTTAAAAACAATTCCCAATTTAGAATTAGCCTTGCGTTGCTACGGACATCAAACTTTCATAAAACCTGAGCGTAATTGTAAAGACACTAAATTAGAAGTGCCTTTTGCTACCGCTTCAAAATCTGCTCCATTAATCAAACAACGAATTCAAAAACTAGAACCATTAGGCACAACGCCTATTGCTTATTCTTTAGGTGAAAGTGCTGCTGATTTTACACCTTGTAGCAATTGCCGAAACATTATTATTTTAATTACAGATGGCATTGAAGAGTGTGGTGGTGTTCCATGCGAAGTGTCTGCTGCTTTACAAAAAAAAGGAATCTTCTTACGTCCTTTTGTTATTGGTGTTGGCTTAGATGTAAAATTTGCCGATGTGTTTGGATGCATGGGAAAATTTTATGACGTGAGTAATGAAGCAAATTTTAAAGATGTACTTCAACTAGTTTTAACTGAGGCAATCTCTCAAACAACCGTTCAGGTAGATTTATTAGACATTACTAAAAAGCCTACAGAAACAGATGTAAACATGACGTTTTACGACGCTAACACCAAACAAATAAAATACAATTATTTGCACACTTTGAATCACAGAGGTAATCCTGATACTTTAGTATTAAGTCCTAATGTTACTTACGATTTAATGGTGCATACCATTCCTCCAATTGAAAAGAAAAATATTACCATTGAGAAAGGAAAGCACAACGTTATTCCAGTGGATGCACCGCAAGGATATTTAAAATTGGAATTAGATGGAGCTTTAAGTAAATACTTCCCAACCTGTGTGGTACGAAAAAAAGGAGAAATGAACACCTTAAATATTCAAGATTTTGGAAAAACAGATAAATACATTGTTGGTAAATATGATTTAGAGATTTTAACACTTCCTCGCATTAAATTAAATGATGTGGAAATTCAACAAAGTACTACCAATACTATTAAAGTGCCTACTTCAGGCAATGTGTATATTGTAAAAGGAGGCAATGGCTATGGAAGTATTTTTGCTGATGATGGAAAAAAAATGACTTGGGTTTGCAATTTAAATACGAGTTTGCAAAACGAAATTATTTATCTTCAGCCCGGTAATTACAAAATGGAATTTAGGTACGAAAACGCTAAACAAACAACCAATACGATTGAAAGAAAATTCAGTGTTACATCAGCTGTAACGACTAATGTAAAATTGAATTAAACAAACAGACTATGAAAAAATATACATACACAGAAAAAAAAGACACTCGCTCTGGATTTGGAGCAGGTTTACAACAATTAGGACAAACAAATCCTAATGTAGTAGCATTATGTGCTGATTTAATTGGCTCATTAAAAATGGATGCTTTTAAAGCAGAAAATCCTGATCGCTTTTTTCAAGTGGGAATTGCAGAAGCTAACATGATTGGTATTGCTGCTGGTTTAACCATTGGTGGAAAAATTCCTTTCACTGGAACATTTGCTAACTTTAGTACTGGACGTGTATATGATCAAATTCGTCAAAGCGTAGCTTATTCTGGAAAGAATGTAAAAATCTGTGCATCACATGCAGGTTTAACATTAGGAGAAGATGGAGCTACTCACCAAATATTAGAAGACATTGGATTAATGAAAATGTTACCACATATGTGTGTGATTAATCCTTGTGATTATAACCAAACAAAAGCAGCTACGATTGCTATTGCAGATTATGAAGGGCCTGTGTATTTACGTTTTGGTCGCCCAACAGTTCCAAACTTTACGCCTGCTGATCAAAAATTTGAAATTGGTAAAGCAGTGATGTTAAACGAAGGAACAGATGTAACGATCATTGCTACTGGTCATTTAGTATGGAAAGCGATTGAAGCTGGAGAAAAATTAACAGAACAAGGAATTTCTGCAGAGATTATAAATATTCATACAATCAAACCATTAGATAACGAAGCGATTTTAAAATCTATTGCTAAAACTAAATGTGTAGTTACTGCCGAAGAACATCAAATGAATGGTGGTTTAGGAGATAGCGTTGCTCAATTGTTATCACGCCACACACCTACTCCACAAGAATTTGTTGCTGTTGATGATAGCTTTGGAGAAAGCGGAACACCTGACGAATTAATGACTAAATACAAATTAGATACAATTGATATCCTTAATGCAGTGCATAAAGTAATCAAAAGAAAATAATTAAGAACAGATTAATGATACATAATGAAGGATAAAAGATTTTAATTAGTCTTTTATCCTTTTTCATTTATCTTATATCCGTTTTCTATTCATGATGATACTTCTCATTCTTTAAAATAGAAAATCCTCTATACAATTGCTCACAAAAAAACAAACGAATCATTTGATGAGAAAATGTCATATTAGATAATGACAAGACATAAGAACTTTTATCCAAAATAGATTTATCGATTCCAAAAGGACCTCCAATTAAAAAAACAACTCTCTTACATCCCGAAACCATTCTTTTATTTAAAAAATCTGCAAATTGAACAGATGTAAATTGTTTACCATGTTCATCCATACAAACTAAAAAATCAGATGGATCTAGTAGTTTTTGTATCTCTACTGCTTCTGCCCTTTTCTGTTCATCAAAAGGCTTTTGTCGAATATTTTTTGGCATTGATATGGTTTCCGTGCTAAATGACACATAATTTTTTAATCGTTCGGTGTAAATTTTAACACCTTCTACGAGGTATGAATCAGTTGTCTTTTCTATTTGAATCAAAAGTATTTTCATTTATTAGCTTAATTTAGATAGTTTTAGGCACAATAATTGCTTTTAGAAGTAAAAATTACACAATATTAATGAAACTATTCGTTATAACTTTAATTAGCCTCATTAGTTTATCTTTTGCTTTAAAAGATATTCCTGATGATGTTGCTAACGCCCTAAAACAAGGTAACGCATCGGAACTAGTTAAGCACTTTGCCGAAAAAGTATCCATCAAAGTATTAAATCAGGAAGATTTATTAAGTAAATCTCAAACTCAAGCACTCATTCAGGATTTTTTTCTCAAACATAAGGTAAAAAGCTACCAAACCTCACATACCAGTATTGTAAATGGCGACCAGCAATTTATTACTGGAACACTAGATACCAATAATGGTAAATTTAGAATTTCCATATTAGTGAGAGGAAATGTAATTTCGCAGTTCAGAATAGAGAACGACAATGACTAATTACATTTCAGAACACAAAAAACATTTCAATTTTAAAACTTTTGTTCAAAATGCCTTACAAGAAGATGTGGGCGACGGAGATCATTCAGCCTTAGCTACAATCCCTGCTAATAAGAAAGGTAAGTGTCATTTACTTGTGAAGGAAAATGGAATATTGGCTGGTGTAGAAGCGGCAAAGGAAATTTTCAAAATCATTGACCCGAAATTTAAAGTCACTACTTTCATTAAAGATGGTACTCCTGTAAAAGTGGGAGATGTTGCATTTATTGTAGAAGGCAGTTCCCAAAAACTATTAACTGCCGAGCGTTTAGTTTTAAATGTGATGCAACGCATGAGCGGTATTGCCACTAAAACAAATTACTTACAACAACTATGTAAAGGCACAAATACTAAAGTGATTGACACTCGTAAAACCACTCCAGGTTTTCGTTTCTTTGAAAAATGGGCAGTTGTTATTGGTGGCGGCTCTAATCACCGTTTTGGTTTGTATGATATGATTATGTTAAAAGACAACCATATTGATTTTGCAGGTGGAATTATTGAAGCGTTAGATGCCACTCATGCTTATCTAAAAAAAACAAAAAAGAAATTACCGATTGAAGTAGAAACTCGAACTTTAAATGATGTGAAACTAATTTTAGAGAAAGGTGGCTTTCAACGTATCATGCTAGATAATTATACTATTGCCGATACTAAAAAAGCGGTAGCCTTAATTGGAAACAAATTTGAAATTGAAAGCTCTGGAGGTATTACCGAAAAAACAATTGCAAGCTATGCAAAATGTGGTGTTGATTTTATTTCTGTTGGAGCCTTAACTCATCATGTAAAGAGTTTAGACTTAAGTTTAAAAGCAGTTAAATAAATATAGTACAACAACCATTAGTGACACCCACAATTATCGTCGTCACATTTATTTTTTTTCGTTATTTTTTTATAAGCTCTAAAGCCTAAATACAACAAAGCTGCTATTATACTAACTATAACTAAAATTTCCTGCATTAGTTTTGAATTCCTATTTGAGCTGGATTTAATACTGGTATATCCTGAGTTAATATTTGGTTTAAAAGATAAATTTTTACTTTATATGGTCCTGTTGGCAAAGCACTTAAATCCATCACATAATGTTCGATATTTTCAAAACTAAAGCCAGCTACCTTTGAATCAAATCTATCAATAATATCCACTTTAATTTTTCCTAAATCTTTACCCGTAATAGAAAGGCTGTATTTATTATAAAATACTGGCAATAATGTAATAGTTCCAAGCTCATTACTTAATTCTTTTTTATCGTACACATAATTAACTTTTCGTTTCAATTGTGTTTGATACAGGTTTACGCTATCTACAGTGTAAGGTGAATATTCGAATAACTTATATTTATCCTTTAAATCATAAATGGTATCTTCTTTACTCCATACTCTCACATAATCTACATCAAAAGTATTAGGCCACTTCGTTTTCTCGTCTGGACCTGGATTAAATGCCTCTCCATCTTTTGCAACAGAAGTGTTTATAAATAAATATTGATAAGTTTTAAAATCACCCTCAAAATAACCAATTGGCTGTCCATTTAAATAAAATTTCACATAATTGGGTTGCCATTCTCCTGAAATTATATTCCAATTTTTTGCCAGACTTTCATTTGTTTTTAACCAAGCGCCCCAATTCTTTTTTAAATTTAAAAAACCTCCTCTATAGTTTTCGCAACCATTAGGACAATGAACATCTAAATGTATTTGATTTTCTCTCTCTCCTTTTAATTCAAAAAAATCAATTTCTTCATTTGGTTCCCCGCCAAATAACCAAAACGCCGGCCAGATTCCTTTTTCCTCATTAGCTTTAAATCTTAACTCAAAATATCCATATTTAAACTTCCTTTTTGACGATAACATACCTGCTGTATAATTCACATCATATATTCCATCAACTACTTTTTTTCCGGTTTTTTCCAAATACTTTGGCTTTATTTCCCAATCATTAATATGTACAGAAACATTTTCTTTTTTAGATATAAATGAGGCTCGTCCATTTTCCAAAATCACATTATTTCTAGAAAAGGCTAAATCCTGAGTCATTGTTACACTTCCCCATGGCATGCCAAACATCCATTTATTCTCATCTATAGTTGAGTCATTAAACTCATCTCCATCTTGGTAATACCATTTTTGAGACGAATTAGTTTTTACTTGCCACATTACTTGGGCATTTACATTTAATGCCAATATTAATAAGATGATTGTTTTTTTCATTATTTTACAGTATACAATTTTACATCATTTCTTTTAAATAAAAGATCTACTGTATGATTTTTTAATACCAGATTTGCATCAACATCACAGTCAGTTATTAAAAACATCACTCCTTTATCTAAGCCTTCTTTAATATCTTGTTCTTTCATTTCATTTGTTCCCAAACTATAACCCTTTCTATTAAGATGATACAGTACAATACTTCTAGAGCCATCTCCGCAAACCAATACTTTTGAAGTATCAGGAATAATTTCTTGTAATTGTTTTTTACATGATAAAAATTCTTTAGTAAAACCAGGAGACTCACTATTCCACCTACTATTACATCGTAAATAAGCTGTGATTGGTGATATTAAAAAACTTAACAATATTAAGTATTTAAAATTTGATGATGGATTTAAAAAAATTGATTGGATAGCGTATGCAACTATCAGAAAAAGCATTGGTAGAAATGGAAATAAATAATAATCATGAACCCGATCAATTAAATGCATTTCATATAAAAAGTAAATAATTAATAAAATCCCTACAAAAATAAAAGAACGATGAATGTTATTTTTAATATTTAACTTCTTAACTAAAAAATAAAATCCAAGTATCAATAAAGGAACAGTAGCATAGTTTACTAATAATTCAGGCATTGTAGAAAATAAATTGAATTGCATAATATCTAACAACTGTAAAAACGTTTTATCATTATCTATTATTCCTCTAACAACACCATTTCCTCCCCACGTAGGAATAACCCATACATACCAAAACAAAGTAGGAATCAATATAAAAAAAGGAATCAATATATATTTTATGTTTATAGTTTTACTTGCTTGCTTATCATAAAACTTAGATAAATACATGGCTCCAAAAACAATAAATGGCAATTTAACAGCTACACTCAATGTCAAAAAAATACAGCTTAAAATAAATAGGTGGTTTTTATTTTGCTTCAAATAACTAATCCAAAAATAAATAGACCAAATACCAAAACATAAAGCCAAATTATCTAGCAAAGGGTTTACTGAATAATAATAAAGTACTGGCGAAAACAAAAAAAACCAAGCCGTTAATAAGCTTGTCAATTTATTTTGAGTTAACACAAACGTTAATTTAAACATTCCAAAAACAGAAATAAAAGTAGTGATGTAAAAAAACAATCTTGTGATATATAAATGACTCCCAAATAATTTATATAAACTAGCTACTAACCATTGAGCCAAAGGAAATTCCATTCGATAAATACCGTCTGAATAATGCAAATCATCCAACCTAGGATTTAAAATACTGAAATCTACTTTATAAAAATTATCGATTACTGTTTGAGTTTGGGTTTGTCGCCAACTATGATACCCAATAACATCTAAGGAAAACACTCTATAATGCTGAAAAACACTTATAAAAATAGCAACAATAAAAAAAAGTACAGGAAACCATTTATTGTTAACTATGTGTTGTAATTTATTCATGAATTATCTCCAAAAGTAACCTAAAATTGGTATTTTCGCTACAAATTTATTAGCAATGATTACAGCAGAATCTCCAATTAAGTTTGATAGACGTAAACAAAAAGACGATACGTTATTACAACTTTATAAAAATATTTTAACTCCTCGATTGATTGAAGAAAAAATGTTGATTCTTCTTCGTCAGGGGCGTATTGCCAAGTGGTTTAGTGGTATCGGACAAGAAGCTATTTCGGTTGGCGTAGCAACAGCATTACAAAAAGATGAGTTCATTTTACCAATGCATCGTAACTTAGGTGTGTTTACAACACGTGGTATCCCCATGAATCGTTTATTTTGCCAGTTTCAAGGTAAACCAAGTGGATTTACTCAGGGCCGCGATAGAAGTTTTCACTTCGGATCTCAAGAATATAATATCGTGGGAATGATTTCTCACTTAGGTCCACAATTAGGCGTGGCAGATGGTATTGCTTTAGCAAACAAATTAAAGGGTGATAAAAAAGTAACTGTTGTATTTAGTGGTGATGGTGGAGCAAGTGAAGGAGATTTTCACGAAAGTATTAATACAGCTGCTGTTTGGGACTTACCAGTAATTTTTGTGATTGAAAATAATGGATATGGTTTATCTACACCAAGTAACGAACAATTCCGTTGTAAATCATTTGCTGATAAAGCCATTGGTTACGGCATTGAAGGTGTAACAGTTGACGGCAATAACGTTTTAAAAGTTTACGAAACCGTAAAAAATTTAGCAGAATCAATTAGAGAAAATCCTCGTCCGGTTTTATTAGAGTGTGTAACATTCCGTATGCGTGGACACGAAGAAGCTTCAGGAACTAAATATGTGCCTAAAGAATTGTTTGATGTGTGGGGAAGAAAAGATCCTGTGAATACATTTGAGAAATTTTTATTAGACGAAGGCGTTTTAACAGAAGAGATTATTGAAAAACTTCGCAATGAAATTAAACACGACATTGATGCAGGTTTAGAATTAGCATACGCTGAAACTCTTCCTCCTCCAAATACAGAAAAAGAAATTACAGAATTATTTATGCCTTGTGTAATTGAAGATACATCCAATCAATCAGGTACAAAAACAAACAAGCGTTTAATTGATGCTATTAGTGATGGTATGCGTTTAGCAATGCGTAAACACGATAACTTAGTATTAATGGGCCAAGATATTGCTGATTACGGCGGAGTATTTAAAATCACAGATGGTTTTGTAGATGAGTTTGGTAAAGGACGTGTACGTAATACTCCTTTATGCGAATCGGCTATTTTAGGAACTGGTTTTGGTTTATCTATTAATAAACACAAAGCGATGGTAGAAATGCAATTTGCTGATTTTGTATCGGAAGGTATGACGCAAATCGTTAATAACTTGGCCAAATCACATTACCGTTGGGGACAAAATGCGGATGTAGTAGTTCGTATGCCAACAGGTGCTGGTGTGGCTGCTGGTCCTTTCCATAGCCAAAGTAACGAAGCTTGGTTCTTTAAAACTCCTGGTTTGAAAATTGCTTATCCAGCCTTCCCTAGTGATGCCAAAGGTTTATTACTAGCATCCTTTGAGGATCCAAATCCTGTGATGTTTTTTGAACACAAGGCATTATACAGAAGCATTGATGAAGATATTTTGGATGAATATTATACTATTCCTTTTGGTAAAGCACGTTTAGTAAAAGAAGGAACTCAAGTTACGATTGTGTCTTATGGTTTAGGTGTTCACTGGGCTTTAGAATTATTAAATGCTCATCCAGAAATTTCGGCTGATTTAATTGATTTAAGAACTTTGGCGCCACTAGATACACAAGCTATTTATGATTCAGTGAAGAAAACAGGACGTGCTTTTGTATTACATGAAGATACATTAACAGGTGGTATTGGTGGAGAATTAAGCGCTTTGATTACAGAGCACTGTTTCGAATACCTTGATGCGCCAGTAATGCGTGAAGGAAGTTTAGATACGCCAGTTCCAATGAATGCTGATTTAGAAATTAACTTTTTACCAAAAGAACGTTTCAAAGAAAAATTAATGAAATTGATTAATTACTAATTTAAACTTAGCGCCTGATATCAAAAATATCAGGCGTTTTTATTATCACATGAACTTATCAGAAGATTTTTTAAGAAGTGTTAACCGCCAGTTTTTGTATTATAAAACTTTAGGCGAAAAAGCCCTAGAGCAATTAGAACCAGAACAATTATTTATCTCGTTAAACGATGATACAAATAGTATAGCGACTATCATAAAACATTTACATGGCAATATGCTATCTCGTTGGACCGATTTTTTGACCACTGATGGCGAAAAAGAATGGCGCAACAGAGATGGGGAGTTTAGCGACAACACTTCGACTCCGCTCAGTGTGACAGAAAAAAAATCAGAAGTTTTAAAACAGTGGAATCAGGGATGGGAATGTTTGTTTAACACACTTAATAGTTTAAAACCAGAAGACTTATCTAAAATTATTTATATCCGAAACGAAGGACATACAGTCTTAGAAGCTATTAACCGTCAACTCGCACATTACCCTTATCATGTGGGGCAAATGGTGTTTTATGCTAAAATCCTCAAAAAATCAGAGTGGACAAGCTTATCCATTCCGAAAAATAAGTCAAATGATTATAATGCCGATAAATTTTCGAAGGATAAGTCTAAAAAGCATTTTACGGGTGATGAATTGGATAAGCTAAAGTAATTTTATGACTAGCTAAGACCCAATATTATCGCCTTTTTTAAGCAATTTATCAGTTTTTAAAGTATCAAAAATAGCTTGTTATAAAAATAGTGGAAAAAAGCTCAAATCTATTCCGAAAAAAAAGCATACCTTTACGTACAGTTTACAAAAAACTGTATGTCAATCAACACTAAATATATCTTTGTTACCGGTGGTGTAACATCTTCTCTCGGAAAAGGAATTATAGCAGCATCTCTAGCCAAATTATTACAGGCTCGCGGATACACTGTAACTATTCAAAAATTAGATCCTTATATCAATATCGATCCAGGAACATTAAACCCTTATGAACATGGTGAGTGTTATGTAACGGATGATGGCGCTGAAACTGACTTAGATTTAGGTCATTATGAGCGTTTTTTAAACGTTGCAACATCTCAAGCAAATAATGTGACTACTGGTCGCATTTATCAGGCAGTCATTGATAAAGAGCGTAAAGGAGAATTTTTAGGAAAAACGGTTCAAGTTATTCCTCACATTACTGATGAAATTAAAAACAGAATTAAAATTTTAGGTAAAACAGGTCAGTATCAATTTGTGATTACGGAGATTGGTGGAACTGTAGGTGATATTGAATCTCTTCCATATATTGAAGCTGTTCGTCAGTTGAAATGGGAATTAGGTGATGATTGTACTGTTATTCATTTAACGCTTTTACCTTATTTAGCTACTTCTGGAGAATTAAAAACAAAACCAACTCAGCACTCTGTTAAGTTATTATTAGAATATGGAGTTCAACCAGATGTATTAGTATGTCGTTCAGAACATGCGATTAGTAATGATATCAGAAGAAAAATTGCTTTATTCTGTAATGTTTCTCCTGATGCAGTTATTGAAGCTTTAGATGCCTCTACGATTTATGAAGTTCCATTATTAATGGAGAAAGAAAAATTAGATGAGATTGTTTTAAAGAAATTAAATATTAACTCACCAAGTGAAGTTAAATTAGATAAATGGAAATTATTTTTAAATAAATTCCATAACCCTACTAAAACTGTCACTATTGGTTTAGTTGGAAAATACGTTGAATTAAAAGACTCCTACAAATCTATTGCAGAAGCAATTATTCATGCTGGTGCTATAAATGATTGTAAAGTAAACGTTGAGTGGATTCATAGCGAAAGCTTAACAGACGAAAACGTCGCCGAAAAATTAAAAGGATTAAAAGGAATTTTAGTGGCGCCAGGTTTTGGTAACCGTGGTATTGAAGGAAAAATTTCTGCTATTAAATATGCACGCGAAAACAATGTGCCATTTTTTGGTATCTGTTTAGGAATGCAATGTGCCGTAATTGAATTTGCTCGTCACGTATTAGGATTAAAAGATGCGCATAGTCGTGAGATGAATCCAGCAACAAGTGCTCCTGTGATTGATTTATTAGAAGCGCAGAAAAACATTTCTCATATGGGGGGGACCATGCGTTTAGGGTCTTATCCTTGCCGAATTGTTGAAGGTACATTAGCTCATAAAATTTACGGCAAAACAGATATCAACGAGCGTCACCGTCACCGTTATGAGTTTAATAACGAATACACTAAATTGTATAAAGACGCAGGCATGGTATTATCTGGTTTAAATCCAAATGCTGAATTGGCGGAGATTGTAGAAATTCCAACTCATCCTTTCTTTATTGGTGTTCAATTTCACCCAGAATACAAAAGTACGGTAGAAAATCCTCATCCTTTATTTGTTAGCTTTATAAAAGCAGCTTTGAATTAACATTGTCAGTTCGAGCGGAGTCGAGAACTAGACAGAAATAAAATCTAAAATGCTCACAAAATTGTGAGCATTTTTTTTACCTCAATAAATCAAGCCTCACCGTTTTTAACGTATTTAAACATTTCTACATTCTCGCTAAATCGTATATTTAAAACTTAATGTTTTCAAAATACTTATATTTTATATTATGCTTTTGTTCGTTTTCATTTTTACGAGCTCAAACTTTTTCTCTTAGTGGAAAACTAATAGATGAAACCAAACAAGCTTCAATAGGCTCCTCTGTTATTCTTTTAAAAACAGATTCTTCTTTTGTAAAAGGAACTACAACAGATATAGAAGGTCAGTTTAAACTGGAAAACATTAATTCTGATAATTACATTCTAAAAATACTTTCATTAGGATATAAACCTGTTTTTAAATCTATTCAAATTACCAATCAAGATGTTATTATTCCAACCATTGCTTTAAAACAAAACTCAACTAATTTAAAAGAAGTAACCGTTGAGGCGCAACAAGCTCTAGCGACGCAAAATGGAGACACGACCAGTTTTAGCTCCAAAGCCTACAAAGTAAATAAAGATGCCACTGCTGAAGATTTAGTAACGAAGATGCCAGGCATTACTGTAGTTGATGGTAAAGTTCAAGCACAAGGTGAAGAGGTGAAAAAAGTATTAGTAGATGGTAAACCTTTTTTTGGAGATGATGCTAATGCCGTTTTAAAAAATATTCCAGCCGAGGTGATAGATAAAGTACAAGTGTTTGATAAAAAAAGTGATCAATCACAATTCACAGGATTTGATGATGGAAATACAAGCAAAACCATAAACATTACTACTAAAGCTCAATTTAAAAATGGTGTGTTTGGAAAAGTATATGGAGGTTATGGCTATGAAGACAAATACAAAGGTGGCGCAACAGTTAATATTTTCAAAGGCAATAGACGTATTACAGTTTTAGCGCAGTCGAACAATATTAATGAACAAAATTTTTCTTCTGAAGATTTAGTGGGAGTGATGAGTTCTGGCGGCGGCGGACGAGGCATGAGAGGTGGCGGACAAGGTGGTCCTCCACAAAACAACGCCGATATATTTTCAGTAGGTGCTCAAAATGGAATTAATACAACCTCTTTATTTGGATTAAACTACGCCGACAAATGGGGTAAAAAAACGGAAGTAACTGCTAGCTACTTTTTCAATTGGACTCAAAACGATTCTAAATCATCCCTACTCCAACAATACATTATTGGCTCAAATAATGGCTTAGTGTATAACGAAAAAAATACCACTAAAAGCGATAATTACAATAACCGCATTAATTTTAAAATTGAAACTAAATTGGATTCAATGAATTCCATTGTATTTCAACCGAAGTTATCATTTCAAAATAATGATGGCTCTAAATCATTATTAGGAAGCAACGTTAAAGAAGCTTTCACTTTAAGTAATTCTCAAAACAATACTTCCGCAAGATTATTTGGTTATTCTATTTCTGCGCCTATTTTATACAGACATTCTTTTGCTAAAAAAGGAAGAACTTTTTCTATCAACGTCACTCCAACGATAACTGAAAATACAGGAGAAAACAGGCTGTATTCATTTAATGACTATTACAGAGATACTGTCATCGTGGGCGATTCGCTTGATCAAAAAGCACGTATCTCGAAAAACGGGAAAACAATTAATGGAAATATATCATATACTGAGCCATTAAGCAGTACTAGTTTTTTATTAGCAAATTATAATGTCAACTATAATGACAATTACTCTTCGAAAAGAACCTATGATAAAAATTATGTAGAATATAATTATTCTGATTTAGATAGTTCTTTAACCAATGTATTTAAAAGTCAATATCAATCACAATCGGGAAGTTTAGGATATCGATTTGAAAAAAAGAAATTTAATTTTTCAATCAATGCGGCCTATCAATGGGCGATATTATCCAAGCAGCAAGAAATTCCAAGCAGCTATCAACTAAGTAAAACATTTGAATCCGTGTTACCATCGGCACAAATACAATATAAATTTTCTCCTAAAAAGAATTTGAGATTGTTTTACAGAACAAGTAACAATGCACCAAGCATTGATCAATTACAAGATGTGATTAATAATACCAATTCATTACAATTAAGTACAGGTAATCCTGAATTAAAACAAGATTTTCAAAACAATTTAAACATGCGTTATTCGGGAGTGAATACTGCAAAAGCAACTTCATTTTTTGCATTATTAGGCGGAAATTACTCTCTCAATTATATTGGAAACAGTACCTTAATAGCTAACCAAGATACGGTTGTTTACAACTCAATCACTTTAAAAAAAGGTTCTCAAATTACACGTCCTATTAACTTGGATGGTTACTATAGCGTACGTTCATTTATCAATTATACCTTTCCTATTAAAAAAATTAAAACTAATTTAAGCGTAAACGTTTCTGGGAATTATACCAATATTCCTGGTTTAATAAATACAAAAACAAACTTTGCAAAAACTGCCACGGGTGCTTTAGGCTTAGTATTTAGTAGTAATATTAGCGAGAATTTTGATTTTACTTTATCATCTAATTCTTCTTATAGTCAAATTAATAACACCCTACAAACGTCTTCTAATACAACATACTTAACACAGCAATCCAAATTAAAATTAACGGCCAATCCTTGGAAAGGCTTAGTGCTACAGAGCGAATATAGCAACACGTATTATTCAGGTTTAACAAATGCTTTCAATCAATCTATTTCTTTATGGAATGCAGCTATAGGCTACAAATTCTTAAAAGACAAACAAGCAGAATTACGATTGACAGTATATGATATTTTAAATCAAAATAATTCTGTATCAAGAACCAATACAGATAGCTATATACAAGATTCTCAAACAAACGTTTTGAATCGTTATTACATGTTGACTTTTACTTATAATTTCAAAAAGTATTTTGCGAAGAAAGAATCTTCTGACATTAATAATACAGGAAATGAGAGAAAGAAAAAGGAACAATAATCTTCTTAACTCATCCAAAACAGCTCTTTACTAAATAATACTATTTACTTAAAGTAATTTCTTTACATTAGAAGTATAAAATCTCCTTTATGAAAAAATATTTATTTACTTTTTTATTGGCAGCAATATCTGTTATTGCTTTTTCTCAAATCACAATTACTTCAACCGTAACTAATGTGAGTTGTTTCGGCGGCAGCAATGGTAGCGCAACTGTATCTGCATCAGGTGGTGCTGGTGGTTATACTTACACCTGGACACCAACTAATACAAATTCAAATATTATAACTGGTATTGCTGCTGGGCAATATACCGTGACAATTATGGATGCTTCTATGGGTACAAATTCGTTGATTGTAAATATCGGGCAACCAACACAGTTGAATTTAAATATTAGCAAGAGCAATTCTTGCAATGGAAGTTGTAGTGGGGGAGCAAATATGAATGTTTTTGGAGGAACTCCTGCTTATACTTATTCATGGAGCAACGGGGCCAATACTCCTCAAATAACAAACCTTTGCGCCGGAAATTATACCGCTACAGTAATTGATATGAATGGATGTATTCGAACTAACACTGTCAATATAACACAAACCCCCTCTTTAAGCATTTCTATAACCCATACCAATAGCGTTTGTAGTAATACATGTAATGGCACTGCTTCTACAACTGTAAATGGAGGTACCGCTCCATACAATTTTCAATGGTATCCATCAAATATGACTACTACAAGTATTTATAGCCTTTGTGCTGGGGTATATACCGTAAACGTAACAGATATTAATGGTTGCTATCAATCTGCAACAACAACAATTACATCTACAGGAACAATTCCTAACTTCTCAGCAAGCCTAACATCATATCCTGAAACATGTTTTCTAACAGGTGATGGAGCAATAGATCTAACAACTTCAGGATTAAATCCTGGTCCTTTTACTTATCAATGGAATACAGGTGCTACTACTCAGGATATTACAAATGTACCATCCAATTATTATAATGTTACCATTTTTGATGGTAGTATGAACTGCATCACATATACGAGTTCTATTTCTTCAATTGGAACAAATTGCGGAAGTATTTCAGGCAACGTATATATTGACAATAATAGTGATTGTGTAAAAAATAGTGGGGATACTGATTTAAATAATGTTATTGTAATTGTGAATCCTGGTAATAGACAAGGATATACAAATGCAAACGGAAACTATTATATTAATAATTTACCATACGGGACTTATAGTATTACAAGTTTATCAAATATTAATACACAAAGTACATGTACTACAACATTAAACACAATTGTAAATTCCAGCGTTCCAAATTCAGTAAATAATAATTTCTCAAAAGAATATACGACTTTTACACAACCTGATTTATATGTTCATGCAAGTTGCAATGGTATTGTTCCTGGATTTGTCTGTTCAGTATATTACTATTTGCAAAACTATAATAATTTTAGTGCTAACGGTATTTATAAAGTAACCTTACCTTCATCTTTTATTCCAAATATAATTTCCACATCACCAACTACATACACCCTATCTGGCGATACTGTAATGTGGAACTTTAATAATATTATAAGTTTAAATTTTTCATATTTTCAAATTCAATTTACAACTCCATTAAGTACACCTCTTGGAAGCACTTTTACATCTTGTATATGGGCGCAACCAACAGTTACAGATTTAAATTACACTAATAACACATATTGCTATTCTCGAACTGTTACAGGTTCTTTCGACCCAAATGATAAAACAGTGAGTCCAGTTGGTGTTGGTGCAAACGGAGACATTGCTGCCACTGTAACAGATCTTACTTATTTAATTCGTTTTCAAAATACAGGAAATGGACCTGCCGTAAATATTGTTGTGAAAGATACTTTATCGCCTAACGTGGATGTAAACACCTTTGAAATGTTAGGCTCAAGTCATAATTACAATATTGAAATTTTACCTGGTAATATTTTAAAATGGAAATTCAATAATATTATGTTACCAGATAGTAATAGTAATGAACCTGGAAGTCATGGTTATATTCAGTATCGTATTAAACGTAATAACAACAATGCTCCAGGCACTCAAATCAAAAATACGGCTTACATTTATTTTGATTTTAACGAACCTGTGGTGACTAACACAGCTATTAATACCATTGAAACAGTTTCAGGAATAGCTTCTCAATCATCAACTAATAATGGATGGAATGTGTATCCAAATCCTAGTACTGGCGCTTTATATATAGTTAACTCTTCTGTATTGAAAGAAGCTAGTCAAATACAAGTATTAAATGCTATCGGACAAGTTGTATTAGAGGAAACTATTACTAATAATTACAAAAACGTTGATTTAAGTAAATTAAACAATGGGGTTTATTTTGTGAAAATCACATCAGATAAACAAAGTATAATTAAGAGAGTGGTATTGAGTAAATAACTTGTACTATATATTATAAAAAAGACATCCTAAATTAGTGATGTCTTTTTTTTATAATATAACTCACTCAACAAAACATGTACTTTAATAAATACGACTAAAAAGATTAGGCATGTGCTTAATTATTGTTCTACATTCGTTGAAACAAAAACCTATTTTATGAAAAAAATTATACTCTTTATTTCGCTTTGCTTGAGCTATATAGCATCTACAGCACAAATCTCTTCAACGGTAACTATCCAAAATGTAACATGCTTCGGGCAATGCGACGGCGTGGCTAACATCACGGCCTCTGGAGGAACCATGCCGTATACCTATACCTTAATGCCATCATCTATGACAGGCACTTTTACATCTATGGGTAGTATTCCTAATTTATGCGCAAGTTCATATACGGTGATTGTTGCAGATGCAGCTCTCACAACAACTACTTCGACATTTATGGTAGTTCAGCCTAATCCCTTAAGTCTTTTCATGAACTCTAATAATGTATCATGCGGAGGTAACTCCGATGGGTCTGTTTTTGGAATGGCAAATGGTGGTACTCCACCTTTCAATTACATGTGGACTCCTGGAGGAGCTGCTGGGCCAGTATATCAAAATGCATCAGCAGGAATGTACACCTTAACAGTAATAGATGCAAATGGATGTGTGGTAAGTTCAACTGCAGTGGTAAACACAACTGGAACTGGAACCTTATCTGGAGTAACAACAACCTTAACCTCATATCAAGAAACATGTTTGTATTCTGGAGATGGAGCTATTGACTTAACAGTAGCCGGAAGTAATCCTGGTCCATTCACATACCAATGGAACACAGGCGCTACCACACAAGATCTTACAAGCCTTGTAACTAATAGTTATAGTGTGACTGTTTTTGATGCCGCCATGAATTGTATGACATATACGAGTGCTGTTACAGCGAACGGCACAAACTGCGGCTCTGTTAATGGCAATGTGTTTATCGATAATAATGCAGACTGTATTAAAAACAGCGGAGATAATAATTTAATCAATGGATATATAATTGCGAATCCTGGAAATCATTATGGATATGCAAATACAAATGGTGATTACTTTATTAATAATTTACCATACGGTACCTATTCTCTTTCAATAGTTAACCTTTATAATGGCTTAATACCTTCATGTACCACAACCATAAATGCAACCATTAATTCAGGTCAGCCAAACTCCTTCAATAATAATTTATCGGCAGGTTTCAATTCAAACACTCAACCCGACATTATAGTTACATCTTGGAGCGGCGGAATAGTACCAGGATTCAGCAACTATATGACTTATACATTAAATAACCAAAACAACGTCAATGGCTCAGGGATATTTAAAGCGGTTCTTCCTTCAGCCTTTATCCCAAACATTACATTAGTTTCTCCTGCTACCTATACTCTTTCTGGAGATACAGTCATGTGGATGTTTACCAATTTAAATTACACAAATAATTATTCAGCCTCTTTCGTTATTCAATTCACAACTCCTATCAGTACACCATTAGGTAGTGTATTTACAAGTTGTGCTTATGCTCAAACGTCTACTCCTGATTTTAATTCTGCAAATAACACCTATTGTTATTCTCGAATAGTTACTGGATCATACGATCCTAATGACAAAACACCAAATCCAATTGGTGTTGGAGCAACTGGAGATATTGCAGCTAGTGTTACTGATTTAACGTATTTAATTCGTTTTCAAAATACGGGTAATGGTCCTGCTGTTAATATTGTAGTGAAAGATACTTTGTCTTCTAACGTTGATGTAAATACATTTCAAATGTTAGGCTCTAGTCATAATTACAATATTGAAATTTTACCAGGAAATATTTTAAAATGGAAATTCAATAATATCATGTTACCAGATAGTAATAGTAACGAACCTGCTAGTCATGGTTATATTCAATACCGTATCAAACGTAATAACAACAATGCTCAAGGAACTCAAATCAAAAATACGGCTTACATTTATTTTGATTTTAACGAACCTGTGGTGACTAACACAGCTATTAATACCATTGAAACAATTTCAGGAATAGCTTCTCAATCATCAACTGATAATGGATGGAATGCGTATCCAAATCCTAGTACTGGCGCTTTATATATAGTTAACTCTTCTGTATTGAAAGAAGCTAGTCAAGTACAAGTTATAAACTCTATTGGACAAGTTGTATTAGAGGAAACTATTACTAATAATTACAAAAACGTTGATTTAAGTAAATTAAACAATGGTGTTTATTTTGTGAAAATTGTTTCTAATAAACAAAGCGTAATTAAGAGAGTTGTTTTAAGTAAGTAAACTAATTAATAGCTATTATTGAATAAGAGACATCGTTAAATATAACGGTGTCTTTTTGTTTACTACCAATTAGTTTTAAAGCCAAAGGAGATTTACTAGAAATCACAAAAATGATTTTATCAGCAACCGTTATTTTACCAATAGAACTCGCTATTAAAAAATAACCTTTATTGGTTTCTACTAAACTACCCTGCTCTGCAGTTTGAAAATTTTTATTAAAGTTTATTTTTTCAAACTCAGCTAACTGACCTTCTGCTTCTTTCAATTGCGTACCTAATTTTTCAATTTCAAGTTGCATCATAGCTTTAGAAGTTTCATGTTTATCTCCTGCCGAACTTTTACTTTCCGAATTAGAGGATTCTGATACTTCTTTGATAATGGTATTTAGAGATTGTAATTTGTCTTCTAAATAGTTTTTACAAGTGTTGATGATATTTTGTTTGAATGACTGCATTTATGGAGCAAAGATGCAGATTTTTATTAAAAGCGTAAGGGATTGCAGTGAAAATCCTTTTGTTGTGTCGGAGGTCGTTGAGGCTCTCGAAACGCCGAAGACATAAACAAAAGATTGAAACGAAAAGCCCGACCCGCCAGCTGGCGGGACACGCCCAGAAATATATTAACAACTTCCTTATTTCTGTTAAAAATTAAATCCAGCAACAGCCTATGGATATTGTATCTTTAACCCTCTATGGTAAAGACAACGGAAGTAAAAGAAACACCTTTAATGAAGCAATACAATGAAGTGAAAGGGAAATATCCTGACGCTATCTTATTATTTCGTGTGGGCGATTTTTATGAAACCTTTGGCGAAGATGCCATCAAGGCTTCACAAATTTTAGGAATTACATTAACCAAACGAGCTAATGGCTCTGCCTCTCATATTGAGTTAGCTGGTTTTCCTCACCATAGCGTAGATACTTATTTACCAAAATTAGTACGTGCTGGCTATCGTGTAGCTATTTGCGACCAATTAGAAGATCCAAAATTAACAAAGAGCATTGTAAAACGTGGGGTTACCGAATTAGTAACACCTGGTGTCAGTTTTAATGATAAAGTGTTAGAACACCGAAGCAATAACTTTTTAGCAAGTATTCATTTAGATAAAGAACGCGCAGGTGTTTCTTTTTTAGATGTTTCTACAGGAGAATTTTTAGTAGCCGAAGGTTCATTTACCTATATCGAAAAACTAATTCAAAGTTTTAAGCCAAACGAAATTTTATTCGAGAAAAATAAACGTCAGGCTTTATTAAATTTAATTGGCGACCGTTTTTATATTTTTGGATTAGATGATTGGGCATTTACACAAGATTTTGGCTACGAAGCTTTAACCAAACAATTTGGGACAAGCTCTTTAAAAGGTTTTGGTATTGAGCATTTGAATTTAGCTATTATGAGCTGTGGTGCTATCTTACACTATCTTGGTGAAACCAAGCATGATAAGCTACAACATATTACAGCAGTTAGTAGAGTTGAAGAAGACCAATACGTTTGGTTGGATAGATTTACGGTTCGAAATTTAGAATTGTTTGGTAGCAGCCACGATAATGGTAAATGTTTAATTGATATTATTGATACAACGGTTACGCCAATGGGGTCGCGTTTATTGAAACGATGGCTGGCACTGCCTTTAAAGCAATTAGATATTATAAATGAACGCTTGGATGTTGTTGAATATTTTGGAGTACATAGTAGTTTGCAAGCCGATTTAATTGCACAATTTAAAGAGATCGGTGATTTAGAACGTTTAATTTCGAAAGTAGCTGCTGGAAAAATTAATCCTCGTGAGTTAGTACAATTAAAACGTGCTTTAAATATCATTGAGTCTATCAAAGGTGCTACAAGCGCTTGCGATAATCATTCGATACAAAAAATAGCAGAACAATTAAATCCTTGTTTATTAATGCGCGATCGTTTACAAAACGAATTGAACGAAGAAGCGCCTGTATTGTTAAACAAAGGCAACGTCATAAGCAAAGGTGTTAATGAAGAACTAGACGAATTACGCGCTATTGCTTTTAGTGGAAAAGATTATTTATTACAAATACAACAACTCGAAGTTGAGCGTACAGGAATTACATCCTTAAAAGTATCTTACAACAATGTGTTTGGTTATTATTTAGAAGTAACCAATGTGCATAAAGATAAAGTACCAAGTGATTGGATTAGAAAGCAAACCTTAACAACTGCTGAGCGTTACATTACGCCAGAGTTAAAAGTTTACGAAGAAAAAATATTAGGAGCCGAAGATAAAATTGCTGTATTAGAACAAACTTTATACGAAGCCTTAGTAAGAGATTTAATTGACTACATTATTCCAATTCAATTAAACGCCGCTTTAATTTCGAAATTAGATTGCTTATTATCGTTTGCAAAATTAGCTAAAGATAATCAATACATACGCCCTACTCTAACCAATGAATTTGCCATTAATATTGTGGATGGGCGCCATCCAGTGATTGAAAAACAATTACCTATTGGAATCGATTATGTAAGCAACTCAGTTTACTTAGATAATGATACTCAACAAGTGATGATGATTACAGGGCCTAACATGAGTGGTAAATCAGCCTTATTACGCCAGGTTGCTTTAATTACATTAATGGCACAAATTGGCTGTTATGTTCCTGCAAAGAGTGCAGAAATTGGAATCGTTGATAAAATATTTACACGCGTTGGAGCTAGTGATAATATATCAAGCGGCGAATCAACCTTTATGGTGGAGATGAATGAAACGGCTAGTATTTTAAATAACTTAAGTGAACGTAGTTTAATTTTATTAGATGAGATTGGAAGAGGAACTTCCACTTACGATGGTATTTCAATAGCTTGGGCTATTGCCGAATATATTCACTCTCAACCAAAAAATAGAGCAAAAACATTATTCGCTACTCACTATCATGAATTAAATGAAATGACCACTTATTTCCCTCGCATTAAAAACTTTAATGTGTCGGTAAAAGAAGTAAACAATAAAATTATTTTCTTACGTAAACTGCAAGAGGGCGGTAGCGAACATAGCTTTGGTATTCATGTAGCTCGTATGGCTGGTATGCCAAAACAAGTGGTAGATAGAGCCAATGATATTTTAAAGAAATTAGAAAAAGATCATGAGTTAGAATTGTCGGAAGTTGAAACCACGAGTTCTGATGACGCAATTGATACCATGACTTCTAAAACGAAAAGCAAAAGTGACTATCAATTAAGCTTTTTTCAATTAAATGACCCAGTTTTGGAACAGGTAAAAGATGAGCTCATAAAAACGGATATTAACACTTTGACTCCAGTAGAAGCTCTCATGAAACTCAATGATATCAAGCGTTTGATAGGAGGATAAAAAAAAGTAAAAAAAAATTTTGCCAGAGTAAAAAAACAATTATCTTTGCACTCCCGATTAATGAAATTGGTTGTTCTTTTAAATAAAATTACAAGCGAAAGTAGCTCAGTTGGTAGAGCGTAACCTTGCCAAGGTTAAGGTCGCGGGTTCGAGACCCGTCTTTCGCTCGAAAACTGACTATCGAGTTTGTTTTTAAACCAAAATGCCCCGGTGGTGGAATTGGTAGACACGCAGGACTTAAAATCCTGTGTCTTCGCGGACGTACGGGTTCAAGTCCCGTCTGGGGTACAGATGAAAGAAAAAGGTTCAGGCATTGCTTGGACCTTTTTTGTTTTGAAGAACTGCACAAGCTTTGCTTGATGCAAGGACTGAAAAACAAAAAAAGAACTCCTGAAAGGAGTTTTCTTTTTCTTTCTCAAAATGACATAACAGGGACTCGCCGTAGGCAATTCCTTTTAAGGTACACCGAAAGCCTCTCATGAAAATGATAGGCTTTTTTGTTTTTGCGTTATTTATAATTAACTTTATTAAAACAACCTTCTATATTGAACCTATTTTATACATACACTAGTGTCATATTATTTCTTATCGGAAATATCAGTTTTTGTATGGCTCAAAAAGTCAATTTTTCAGACTTTGAATTATATCAAAACGAAGATGATGTGCTAGTGCACTGGAATATTGATAGCGGCGCTACTTGCAATGGTATTGGGATTTTACGTTCTATTGACGACACCCTTCATTTTATAGAAGTTGGATATATACCTGGAATATGTGGAAACAGCACTTCTTCTACTCCTTACAATTTTAGTGATAACAACCCCGAACTCAATAAAACAAATTACTATAAAATAAGAATGGGATTTAGCCAATTTTCTGAAATTAAATCTATAAATCTTTCACACATAAAACCCAACGAATTACTTTTGCTCCCCAATCCTTCTCATGATTATTGTGATATAAAATTCAACAATGACAAACATGAATCATTAAGCATTGAAATAACTAATGAAAAAGGACAACAAGTAATGATTATAAATGATCTAAAACAAAATTCCTATAAATTAAATGTATCTTTTCTAAAACCTGGGACTTATAATGTATTACTAGTAAATAATAATGAAAAGCTTGCGCAAAATCGTTTAGTGGTCACGCCATAATTAAATAAAAAATGAAATTCATTGATAAAATAGGATTTTTTAGATTAACTCTAATTCCACTTAGTTTAGTCATTATCATTACAGCCATTGTTAATGGTATATGGGGCATGGGTATTGTTGGGGCTATTATTTTAGTATATGGTATATTAAACAAATGTATAATCACAGGTCAGTGCGATATAGATGACAAGCCAAATACACCAAAATAAACTCCCATTAGCTAAACAGAAAACTCAATTTCCTTTAGCACCTTGTAATTACTTACAACTCCATGTTGTAGTTTTCTCTCCAAAATTGTGACTTGATTACAAGTGAATTTTTCAGAAAAAGAATGTTGCTTAATCATTTCGTAACTTTTATTAAAACGCGAACGTGACATGGTTCTAGCAACCGTTAAATGCGGCACAAATTCTCTAACGCGGAGTCCTAATAAACTATGTAATTCGTGATATACTCTTACTATTTGAAAAGAGTTTTCAATCTTTACAAAAATAGTGTTAGCCTCCTCTCCATGTTCGAAGTATTCAAAACCATTCAGGTCCACTTCAAACGAATTGTTTTTTGAAAATAATTGTTGTAGTGCTCCAAAAAAACGTTCGTTTACAGGACGCATCGTATGAAACGACATTAATGAAATGTGTGGCACCGAGTGCAAATTATAATCACTTAAACCCACTGCTTTATGGAGTTTATACTTAAGTGATTTTACTTTGCTTTTAATCTCATCAGGTGGAGAGATGATTAAGAAATACTGATAAACAGTATCTAAAACAGATTGTTGATGTTCTTTTTTAGCCTCAGAAAACAAAGATAACTGATTGTTTTGGGCATAAACAGCATTTTGGTTTTTAGCATTCATGGCAACAATAATTAAATTAACAAAAATCTTTTAATAAAATTACTACAAATTGAAACAACGTATTGCTATAATTTGTAGCATTTTAGTTTTGTCATAAAATTATTGCCAGAAGTTGAGATTAAAACATATTTAAAAGTTCCATTAAATGGTCTTTTTTTCTGTTTGAAACAGGTACTATCGAATCATCCTTCATTACCACGTGCCCTTCGGCCTTTTCAAAGCAAAATAAATGATTCATGTTTATTAAATGAGAATGGTGGACTCTTAAAAAACCTGCGTCCATTAATAAATCATCATACTCTTTCATGGTTTTTGAAACCATGATACGTTTACCATCCACCAAATAAACTTTTGTATATCCTCCATCCGATTCAAAACGAATGATATCATCTAAATCAACAGAGTAAATTCTCTCCATTGTTTTTAATACAATTTTCTTTTTATTTTTTATAGGCTCTGCGATATTATTTAAAAGAGTTTTAAGCTTAAGATTTAATTCTTCACTGCTTATAGTATCTTCCATTTTTTTAACCGCTGCTAATAAATTAGCTGGAGCTAAAGGCTTTAAAATATAATCTAAAGCACTATACTTGAAAGCTTCTATAGCAAACTCCTGATGCGCTGTCACAAAAATAATTTTGAAATTTATCTTTTCAAACTTCTTTAGCAAATCAAAACCTGTTCCGTCTGGCATTTGAATATCCAAAAAAATCAAATCAGGGTTGTGCTCATTAATTGTTTTATATGCAGTTTCTACAGAGTTAGCCATACCAACTACTTGTACATTTTCAGCATATGATTTTAATAAATTTGAAATTAACTCTTGATTATTAATCTCATCATCAATTATTACCGCTCTAATCATTATATTTCTTTAAAAGGTACAACAAATTTAACTTTCACTCCCGAATGACTAGGAGACGTTTGTTTTTTATCAATAATTTCAATATTACTTTTAGCTTGTTCGCTCAAAGTAGTCATTCTCTCCTTGGTAATAATAGTAGCCAATGATTCATAAGAAGATTTTAGTTTGTTTTTTAACTTCATTGCTTCTTCCATTCCTACACCATCATCTTCTATTTCATAAATCAATGCATTATTTTCAAAATACAATCTCACATCTACTCGTCCCTTATCTTTTTTATAAAAAATACCATGTTCAATCGCATTTTCAATAAATGGCTGAGCTAACATTGGAGGAATATGAATACTTTCTCTATCAATTTTATCATCAACTACAATGGCAAAATCAAATTTATTTTCAAATCTTAATTTTTGAAGTTCTAAATAATTATTCAGCAACTTCACTTCAGCATCAATAGAAATATAATCTTTTCGAGAATAATCTAAAATCATACGAATCAATTCCGAAAACTGAGATAAATAATTGCCTGCTTTTAAACTATCTTGTTTGAAAATATAATTTTGAATGGCATTTAGTGAATTAAAAATAAAATGAGGGTTCATTTGAGAAACCAATAATTTTTGTTTCAATAAATTATTTTTTTGATTAGTAATAATACTTTTTTGTTTAAAATTTTTATACAAGAAAAAGGCACTAATAGCCAATAACACCAATATTGACGCAAATACAATTAACCAAATGTTTTTCCTTAAATTATTTCGTTCATTAGCAGAGGTTATCTCCATTAATTTCTTTTCATTTTCAGCCTTTGTTAATAGTTCTTTTTTCTCGTATTCATACTTTAATTTTTGCTCTAACAAAGCATTTTTAGATTCTTGATTATCTAAAATACTTTTTGTCTCAATAAACAATTGATGGTATTGATTTGCTTTTTCTGTTTGTTTCGTCTCCGTGTAAATTTCATAAAGCTGCTTGGCTGCCATATTTATCTCTGCAGGATGCTCAATTTCTTGACCTATTTTTAGCGCTTCTAAACTATGAGAAATAGACAAATCATTCTTTTTTTGTAGCCTAAAAATTTTACTTAAAATAATATGGCTATGATTCATTTCTACCTTATTGCCCATGCTTTCAGCAATACTTAAACCCTTGTTTGCATAATCTAAAGCCTTCTCATATTTATTTTGATAAATATAAATTTGAGCAATATTTAAATACGCTACCGAATTTGGTCCATAATCAGAATTTTCAATTAAATCAATACTCTTTTGCAAGTATTGCAAAGCTTTTGCATAATCTTTTAATGCATTATAGTCTACCCCAATTTTAAAATTAATAGTACTAAAGGCCACTTCATATTTATTTTTCACATACAAATCATGACTCTTAATATGATGTTCTAATGCCTTATTATAATCTCTTTGAAAATAACATATATTACCAATGTTTAAATGCACATCGGCAATACCAATTTCATCACCAACCTCTTCAAATATTTTTAAACACTCATATAATTGATTTAATGCTTTGGTATTGTTTCCTTTTCTAATATCAATTTGGGCAATAGCCTGAAGGGAAATAGCCACTTCATTTTTATTTCCAGAATTCTTACTTACCTCAATACTTTTATTAAATAACTGAATGGCTTTTTCATCATCAGATTGCTCAGAATAAATAACTCCTTGATTATGAAGTGCTGTGGCATAATACTTACTATATAATGTAAATAATCTCCCAGTTGGTTTTTGAGCTAAATTTTTAGCTGCTAATTGACTTAATTGTTCGTTGTATTTTTGCCATTCTCCCTCTGCTGCAACTTCAATTAATTGATCTAAAATATCACAACGAACGGTATCATGTTTGGATAATTTTAATTCTGATTTCAAAGCTTCCACCATTTTATTTTGGGAAGTTCCTAGATGAAATAGCAATAAAAACAAAAATATATAAGATATTGACTTACTTGAATAATCCATTTTAAATAAAAACGCTTAAGATTTTAAAGACAATATACGAATTTTAACAATTTAATAGGTTACTACTACCCCATTTTGTATTTCCAAAAAGAATGCTATCTTTAATCAGGTAAAAAAATGACTTAAATCATGCTTATTAATCAATTACTCCTATAATTTCGCTTCATGAGTCAACCAGACATAAATTTCAGCATAGCAGAAGTATTTGTAAGATGCTTTTTGGGTATTTTATTTATTTTCCAAGGTTACGACAAATTATTTGTAGTAAAAATAAAAAATGTAATAAATGCATTTCACAACGAAGCCGATAGAAAACATATCCCTGAATTCTTAGTAGTATTTACTTCATATTTCACATCTATTACTGAATTTGCAGGTGGGATTTTATTAGTAACTGGTCTATTTCATCAATTTGTTCCAATTATATTAGCCATTAATTTACTAATAGTAGAGTTTGCTTTTTCGTTTTTAAGACCTATGTGGGATCTGCAACATGTATTTCCAAGAGTGATATTATTAACTTTAATTTTCCTTCTTTCAGACTACTTTTATTTCGGACTGGATACACTTTTATAAAAAACAATAAACTAATTATAATACCAAAAACATGAAAACAATTTTAGTAGGGGTAGATTTCACTAAATCAGCTGAAAACACCATTAACTATGCTATTGAAGTAGCTAAAAAGTCAGAGGCTAAAATATTGCTATTTCATGCTTTAACAGCTCCAGTGGTTCATACAACATCGGGCTTAATATTTATCGATGCCGAAAGCTTCATAAAAAATGACGAAAAAAAGATGGAAGAAATGCAAAAGCAACTTTCAAAAAAACATCCTAACATAAAAATTGATATTGAATTAACTTACGATAGCATAAGAGAAAGGGTAAGCAAACTTTCTAAAAAAAATAAAATTAGCTTAACAGTTTTAGGGCTTGAAACAAAAAGTAAAATTTCAAAATTTATATACGGAACAACAAGTGCTGATTTAACAGGAAAAATTGATTGTCCAATTATTACAGTTCCTGAAAAATATAAACACCACGATATTAAAAAAATACTAATTGCTATTGATAATAAAGAAAGCATTAGCTCAGGTTTATCAAAACGTATTCATTCAACCATCGATTTTATAGGGGCTAAAGCTGAATTTGTTCATATTAAAACTGAAGACGAGCTAGAGCTAGGAGAAAATAACAGACATCCTTTCCCTATAACTAATATCAAATCTGTGGATTTTCAAAAAGGAATCAGCAATTACGCAAAAAAAACAAAAGCAGATGCAATTATGCTGATTAGCCATAATTACAGTGCTTTTCATAATCTATTTATTGACAGTAATTCTAAAAAAATCATTTTATCATCTAATATTCCAGTAATATCAATTCACAAATAACTATATATGATTAACTTAAAAACAAAAAAAATTGTCGTACCATACGATTTTTCAAAAACAGCAGACAACGCTGTAGAACATGCTGCCTTTATCGCAGCTTTTACAAAAGGAGAATTGTTTTTAGCCTTTGTTGAGAAAAGGAACGAATTATTAAACATGTTGCTTCCTTCCTTAAACATTAAGAAACCAAGTGCGATATCAAATTTGTTATCTGAAAAACTATCTTCTGAAGCTGCTAATATTTCTAAGAAATATGGTGTAAAAGTAACTCCTATTTTTTCTTCAGGAAATATCACTACCGAAATCATCAATCTTTGTGATGAAATAGATGCAAATCTATTAGTTATGGGTACACAAGGAAGTGACTCTAATAACGATTTGTTTATGGGAAGCAATACTTATAGAACATTAACTAAAAGTGAATTACCAATATTAACTGTTCGTTCATCTGCTGATAAAAAAGGGTATTCTCATATTGTTTTACCAATTGATTTATCAACTCATACAAGACAAAAAGTAAATGTTGCTATTCAATTAGCAAAATTATTTACTGCTCATATATATGTTATTGCTATGTATAATGAAGATGAACAAGTAGATAAGTTTAAACTAGACGTGTATATTAAGCAAATAGAAAAAGAGTGCACTAAGTATAAAGTTTCAGTCACTAGTTCTATTAGCAAAACAGACAACAAAGTGAAGAAAACATTAACTTTTGCTAAAAAAGTTAATGCTGATATCATCATTTCCATGACTGACCAGGACACTGAATTTAAATCTGTTTTATTAGGAAATTACATTCATCAGTTAATTAATAATTCAAAAATACCAGTATTATGTTTACAACCTGAATTAAGTGAGATGCAAGCTGGTGGAACCGCTGGGGTTCCTTTCTAATTAAATATTGTACCACAACAAAAAAGGATTCGTTAAAACGAATCCTTTTTTGTTGTTTAATAAACCTAAAAAATTAAATATTACTTAGTTCTATTCCCTCCTCATTTTGTTTTTTTAATGTCCAACTATCAGTAAAAGTAGTTTCCAACCAAGTTCCACCTGATTTTCTAAATACCTGAGCTGATAATTTTAATTTTTCGGAAAACTGATTTTCAAATTCTGAGACTATCATATCTTCACTAATAACAATATCCTGAGTTCCATTAGATGACGTGATTGTAAAATCATCTGTAATGACATCCTTCTTCAAAGAACCTTGAAGAGCTCTGTGTTTTTTCTTAAAAAACTCAATTTTCAAGTATGGAAACTGATTATTGAATATTTTTTTAATTTCAGAAACCTTCACTGGCTTGTCTATTTTTATAATTGTCATAGTTCTTCTTCTTTTCTTCCTACAAAGGTCATAACTTAAAGGTGATTTTTATCTGACATGGGTCATTTTAGGAACTGATTTTAATCATTTTATTATTTCAAAGTCTATTATATTTTTGGTAAAAAAAATAAGATTATGGAAACAACTATTCATTTAAAATCAAACACATTAGAAAATTCTGCAAAGAGTCAAAGTACTAAAGCAGAATCAAGTTGGTACGGTAAATTAATCGAAAAATTAGATTTTAGTTATTTTGGATTAATTAGTATGACCATTTTAGTAGGAAGTATTCTTGGTGGCATTGCTGCGAGTTGCATATTATCAAATGACGCTCCTGTGTGGCAATTAGGCTTGTGTGCTGCTCTATCAATGGCAAACAATACAGCAGGAATAGCTCAAGCACCAACTAAATGGGTAGCTAATTTATTCACAATTAGTACAATTGTAAATGTGCTGTTGATTTTAGCAAATATAATCTAATTCTTAAGTTATTAAATTAAAAAAAGCCCTTGACATCAAGGGCTTTTTTTATAAATTATCTTCCAAAAACCACTCTGCAAAAGATGTTGGAGTTTCTTCGAGCTTTAGGCTATTAACAATAACGTTACTAGGAAGTTTTAAATTAATGCGATTCAAAAAATCAATGATTAAATTTTCGCAACTTGGTTGATAGGGAACATAATTAATTTTCTCGAAATTCGCATTCAATTCTTTTAACTGTGCATGTGGTGAATTTAAATTCAACACTAACGAATGATCAAAAATAGAAATCACTTGCTCATTCACAATCCTTTTAAAATCGGTGAAATCAATCACCATTCCATTTTTAGGATGATTTGTGTCTTCTAATACTTTGCCTTTTAATGTCACATAAAGAACATACGTGTGGCCGTGAATATTTTTACAAGGTCCATCATAGCCATAAAGGGCGTGAGCCATGTCAAACGTAAACTTCTTAGTAACTCTAATAAATTGATTCTTAAGCATACTCGTTAAGCTCTACCTAATTCTTTTAATCGTTCAACATGCGACATTAAAGCGCTACCAAAACTTGATTTTAAATTATAAGGAATACTAAATTCTTTTGCCGTTCTTTCAACAATAGGAGCTAATTTAGGATAATGGATATGACAAATATTTGGAAATAAATGGTGTTCGATTTGAAAATTTAAACCTCCAACATACCAACTTAATAATTTACTGTTACGTGCAAAATCAGAAGTGGTTTTTAATTGATGAACATGCCAATCTGTATGCAATTCATTTTCAACTACTGGTTGTTCTGCACCTTCAACCACATGAGCCATTTGAAACACAACACTTAAAATAATACTTGCCACCCAATGCATTACAACAAATCCAAGTAAAATTTGATACCAAGTAAAATTAGTTAACCACATTGGCAAGCCTAACACTAATGATAAATAAACTACCTTACGAAACAACATTTTAAAATATTCACTTCTCACGTTTTTATTTTGACTCTTTACTAAGCCTGCTTTCTCATATTGAAATAAACGCGTAAAATCGTTCGTTAACATGGTAATAGTCATTAAACCATAAAATACAAAAGCGTATAAAAATTGATAACGATGATACCATTTTAAAGGAGCTTGCTCTGCTAAACGAATTGGACCCTTAGTATTAATATCTTCATCCAAACCTGAAATATTAGTATACGTATGATGTAATACATTGTGTTGAATTTTCCAATTCAACACATTGCTTCCTAATAAATATAAAGTACCAGATAAAAGTGTATTGACCCAATGCTTTTTAGAATATGCTCCATGGCAGGCATCATGCATAACTCCCATGCCAACGCCTGCAATACCAATACCGATTAAAACACATAGTCCTAATGCAATCCATGAAGACATTGGTATTATTAAAATTAAAACATAAGGAACAATATATAAACTAATTAACGCTATCGTTTTAAAAACCATAGCCGCATTTGCTTTTTGAGAAATATTATTTTCCTTAAAATAATCGTTTACATTTTTTCTAAGCGTTGCGACAAATTGTTTTTCATCTTTGTTGGCGCTTGTAAATCTTACAGTATTCATATGGTACAAATTTTATTTTTATGGAGATAGACGTTCTATCTTCCATGAATTATTAATTAAAGTGAATTGGATACGATCATGTAATCGGTTTGCTCTGCCTTGCCAAAACTCCATTTTTGTTGGAATAACAACATAACCACCCCAGTGATTTGGCTTTGGAACCTCTTTATCAGCATATAATTTAGTGACATTTAAAAAGAACTCATCTAATTCTTCTCTGTTTGAAATTACTTCACTTTGCTGGGATGCTAATGACGCTAATTGCGACTCGCGAGGACGAGAATTAAAATAGGAAACAGACTCTTCTTCTGATAAAAACTCAACTGTTCCTTCAATCCTAACTTGACGTTGTAATTCTTTCCAAAAAAATAAGAGAGACACATGTTTATTTTTCTCCATGTCTCTTCCCTTGTGACTGGCATAATTTGTGAAAAATGTAAAACCTCCATGGCTTACATCTCTTAATAATACGATTCTTGAAGAGGGTTCATTAAATTCATCAACTGTAGAAAGTGTAAAGGCATTTGCTGCTTCATCTCCATTTTCAAAAGCTTCGTGCAACCAAATACCAAATTGAATAAAAGGATCTGAAGTAATATTTTCTTCCAACAACTGATGTTTAGTGTAATCGTGTCGAATTGTTTTAATCTTATCTTTTAGTTCTGGTTTCATTTGTTTTAAGATTTAAATACTCATTATATAAATCCGCCACAAAGGAACTAAAGATAGGCTAAACTAAACATGACAATTGTCAGCCATGGAACTAAAAAAAATCAGATTTCATGAATCTTAATGATATTAACTGGACAGTTTTTGGCAGCTTTTAAATTATCTTCTAATTCATGATCATTCACTACAACTGAATAAAAACCGCGTTTTTCAACACCACCCACTAAGGTACATTTTCCATCTTTTGTAGAAATACGCCAACGATAATCTGCTGCCTCTACACAAGCATTACAACCAATGCATTTAATACGTTGTTGAATAATACGAATCATTAAGCCTCTGGAACTAATTTGTATAATTTATCAGAAGGACGAATTTTTTCATCACTCATAATGGTAAAGATATTTCCCTTCACTACTTTATCAGTAGGTTTTCCATCTACTCTTAATTCTTCGATTTTCATTTCAATGTAACCAGTAGTTGGACCAGTAATCATAATTTCATCACCAACTGATAAGCTATGTGATTCGCATTGAAACTCACCTACTTTAGCTTGCTCAAAATATTTTAAGCCTTTTGCTAAGTATATTTTTTTCTTTGAAGATTTAGAACCGTTCTCATCACACCACTCACCCATTTTACGACCTAAATAATAACCATCCCAAAAACCACGATTAAATACTGTGGCCAATTGTGTTTTCCAATTTTCAATTTTGTCTTTGGTATAAGTTCCTTCTAAATACGCATCAATGGCTTCATTGTAACATTTAGTCACGGTGTGCACATAATCCACAGAACGACCACGGCCTTCTAATTTCAGGACACTCACACCTGCATCTAATATTTTATCTAAAAAATCAATGGTACATAAATCTTTTGCCGACATGATAAATTCATTATCGATTTCAAATTCCATTCCATCTTCTTTATCAGTTACTACATAACTTCTACGACAATTTTGAATACAAGCCCCACGATTTGCTGATGCAAAATGCGAATGTAAACTCAAATAGCATTTACCAGATACAGCCATACACAAGGCTCCATGAGCAAAAATTTCCAATTCCACTAATTTACCAGAAGGCCCTGTAATATTTCTTCGTTTAATTTCACGACTAATATCTGCTACTTGCATTAAACTCAATTCGCGCGCTAATACAACCACATCTGCAAAGTTGGCGTAAAACTCTACCGTATCAATATTAGAAACATTTGCTTGGGTAGAAATATGGATTTCCATGCCGATTTTTTTAGCATAGTTCATTACCGCATGGTCGGCAGCTATGATAGCAGTTACTCCACTGTCTTTTGCCGTACTGACAATACTTTTCATCAAAGTAATATCGTGATCGTATAAAATAGTATTTAACGTTAAATAGGTTTTAACGTTATTTTCTTTGCCAATTTCAGCAATACGTTTTAAATCTTCTAGCGTAAAATTATTACTAGAACGAGCACGCATATTCAACTGCTCTACTCCAAAATAAACCGAATTACAGCCTGCTTTAATAGCAGCCATTAGAGCTTCGTAGGAACCCGCAGGCGACATTAACTCAATAGAACGTTTCATTAAAATTTTATCCTTACACGTTATTTCCCCAATTCTCTAACTCTTCTTTGCTCCACAATTCTGGGAAGAAAATACGACGTTGGTATTTTGGATGCATATATTTTCTCCAATCACTTCCTCCTGTTGCTTCTGCATTTCCTAAATACTTACCCGCTGCATGATAATGAGCCATTACCCATGATACATTTACGGTATAATCATAATGACGCATGGCTTTAATTAACTCTGCATCATTTTTAACAGCCTCAGGCAATTGCTTGAATTTTGTCCATAAGTTGGTAGTATTGTATCCTTCCATTTTAATTAAAAATTCTGCCTTATAACGTTTTTCGAAATTTCTAATTAAAGTATTTTTTTTACCAGTGGCATGATCTTTACCTGCTGCTTGCCAATATAAATGCTCGTACGCATGCTCATAAGGTGTGTTTCTATCAATCGTTGCTCTAAAACGGTAATCAATTAAATTAATTAACTCTGTTGAAGCAAATTCAATTAAACGATATTGTGCACTTTGGAAACCACTTGCTGGTGTTAATGTATTTCTAAACTTCATGTATTGTTCTTTCTCCATGCCATCTCCCATAATATCAAACGAAGAAGATAACATATCAAAATAACGACTGATACGTCTTAATTTTTCAGTAAAGAAAGGAGCTGATACTTCAGTACTATTACTTACTTGATTAATTTCCCATAGAATCATTTTAAATAATAACTCATTAATTTGATGATACATGATAAATACCATCTCATCTGGTTGAGTTGTACGTTGAATTTGAAGTCCTAATAAAGCATCGGGTAAAATATAATCCCAATAAGTAATTGGATTTGCCCATACTAATCCTTCTAAATGAACATCTGGATTTTGATCAATAGCTTTATATTTATCTTCAATGCGAGAAACAATTTCTTTTTGTGCGTCAGTCATGGTTTTTATTTTTTGCTAAATTAATACATTTTTAGTCATATGTTGATGTATAACATCATCAATAGTCGCTATTGGGGTAGTATGATTAAAATCATATTTTTTAATTAATTCTTTTATAATATTTTCCTGAGCATTTCCTTTTTCTAAGGCAGTTTTATATTCAATATCTGTAAAAGAAACCATCGTATATAAAGGAAAATATTTATCAGGATATAACTCACTAAATCTTCTTTCTATTTTTTGCAATAATAAGAAATCAGAATCTGCCACTTTATTTCTCATCACTAAATAATTATTAACTGATAAATCTTGAACCGCATCACCATTTGGTTTACGTAACACTTGATATTCTTCGCCAATTTTCTTCCAGTCTTCATTGTGTTTTTTCATCAAGTTCCACATCACGGTGCAATCTTCAAAACCACAATTCATGCCTTGTCCGAAAAAAGGAACAGTTGCATGAGCCGCATCCCCCATTAACATCACTTTACCATGATACCAAGGATAACAACGAATAATTGCTAGCGACGATAACGGGTGATCACCCCAAGCATCTGCCACATTTGGCATCATGTTAAAGAAATCAGGAAATACTTCTTTAAAGAAATTTTCCACTTTATCTTTAGACGTTAATTTATTAAAACAATGTTCATGTCCATCAAATGGCATAAACAAAGTGCAGGTAAACGAACCATCAAAATTAGGCAACGCAATTAACATAAAACGACCGCGAGGCCAAATATGTAAGGTGTTCTTTTCTAATTTATAACTACCATCAGCATTAGCTGGTAATAAAATTTCTCTGTAACCATCTTCGATATAATTTTGACTGTAGTTAAAGCGATCTAACTTTTGCATCGCATTATAACGCACAGCAGAAAATGCGCCATCCGTTGCAAATACCACATCAGCTGTTACTTCGGATAAAATCCCTGTCTGCGTGTTTTTAAAATAGCTAGTTCCTTTTTCTAAATCAACATTAATACATTCTTCATTAAAGAAAATTTTGACGTTAGGATTTTGTTCTGATAAATCCATTAACTTTGCATTGATTTCTCCACGAGAAACAGAGTAAATCGCTTGGTCGTTAATACCGTAAGGTTGGTAATTCGTATCTCCTTTTAACGGATGCATGGTACGCCCGTACATTGGAATAGCAATTTTTCTAATCTCATCACCAATACCAACAGCATCCAAAGCTTTCCAACCACGGTAAGACGTTGCTAAGTTAATTGACTTTCCTGCCGACATATTTGCTTTACGCATATCTGGACGGCGTTCATAAACATTTACTTTATAGCCTTCTTTCGCTAAATAAACCGCCCATAAAGAACCTACTAATCCTGCACCTACTATTGTTGCTTGTTTCATTTCTATTTTCTTAAATATTATTTAACTAATGCTTCTTTTAATTTTGGTGGTTCCATAACATGACCACATTTTTTGCAAGTACGTAACTCCAAACTATCGTAATACGACTGCATCAATTTTGGCAATTGCTCAACAATATCACCTAAATGGAATTTTGCACGATACAATTCTGTATCACAGTTTTCGCAATACCATGTACAAGCATCTAACTCCTGAGGAGTTCTTTGACGCTCAATGACTAAACCAACCGTATTAGGAAAACGCTGAGGAGAATGTTCTACTCTTGGTGGTAATAAAAAAATCTCACCTTCTTTAATATCAATCACTCTTGTTTTTCCATTTTCTCTGATAGGCAATTGCATATCACCTTCAATTTGATAAAAAAATTCTTCGCCTTCGTTATAGTGAAATTCCTTGCGGGAATTTGGTCCGCCAACAACCATCACAATAAATTCAGTATCCTTGTAAACCACTTGATTTCCCACTGGTGGCTTTAATAAATGACGATTTTCATCAATCCATTTCTTAAAATTAAAAGGAGGTATTATGCTCATAAAATAATATTTAAATACAACTTCTTAAAATGTCAGTTCGAGCGTAGTCGAGAACTAATGAAGGAAATTCAATTAGCGCATCTCGACTACGCTCGATGTGACAAAAAATAATAAAACCTATAAAGTCCCTCTTCTTGCTTGTTCAGCTTCAATTGATTCGAATAAAGCTTGGAAGTTTCCTTTTCCGAAAGACTTCGCTCCTTTACGTTGAATAATTTCAAAAAATAAAGTTGGTCTGTCTTCTACTGGTTTTGTAAAGATTTGTAATAAGTATCCATCTTCATCTCTATCTACCATGATACCCCATTTCTTTAACTCTTCCATATCTTCTTCAATAATTCCTACACGATCTTTTACTGTATCATAATAAGTTCCTGGTACATATAAAAATTCAACGCCACGTTTACGCATTTCTGAAATGGTAAATACGATATTATCTGTAGCAACAGCAATATGTTGGCAACCTGGACCATGATAAAAATCTAAATATTCTTCTACTTGAGATTTCTTTTTACCGTGAGCTGGTTCGTTAATAGGGAATTTAATTCGACCATTTCCATTAGTCATTACCTTACTCATTAAAGCCGTATATTCTGTAGAAATATCTTTATCATCAAACGTTACTAAGTTTGCAAAGCCCATTACATCGGCATAAAAGCTAGCCCATTTATTCATGGCTCCTAACTCCACATTACCAACCATATGATCGATATATTTTAAACCAGTTGGAGTTGGTTTGTATTCAGTATCTAATTTTTCGTAACCAGGCATAAAAATACCTTTGTAATTTTTACGCTCCACAAACATGTGGATGGTTTCTCCATAAGTATGAATACCAGCTTTTACAATTTCTCCGTTTTCGTCTTTGATAACTGTTGGTTCTAAATAAGATTTAGCACCACGCTTAGTTGTTTCTTCGTATGCTTTGCGAGCATCATCTACCCATAATGCAATTACTTTTACTCCATCGCCGTGATTTCGGATATGGTGAGAAATTTCGCTATTTGGATCAAAAGGAGATGTTAACACCAAACGAATTTTATCTTGAACTAATACATAAGATACTCTATCGCGAGAACCTGTCTCTAATCCAGCATAGGCTAATTCCTGAAAACCAAATGCTGTTTTGTAATAATGAGCCGCTTGTTTAGCATTACCAACATATAGCTCAACATAATCGGTTCCGTTAATTGGCAAAAAGTCTTGAGCTTTTTCAAATACTTTTTCTCCACTATAATCGTAGTTTTTTACTTTAGTTAAATCTGCTACTGACATGATATTTATTTTTTTAGATTGATATTTATTTTATTTAGTTCTCGACTTCGCTCGAACTGACATTTATACTAAACTAATTGAGGTTTGCTCATCCACGATTTATAGTAATCTTTCACTTCGTATTTAAGAGCCTCAGTTGTAATTTTTAAAGGATTAAATGGATCAATCATTACTGCTAACTCCTTCGTTTCTTTTTTACCGATGCTGCGCTCAATTGCACCTGGGTGTGGCCCATGAGGAACGCCAGCTGGATGTAATGTAAACTGACCAGCTTTAATGTTATTGCGGCTCATAAAATCACCATCTACATAATATAAAATTTCTTCGGCATCAATATTACTATGATGATAAGGCGCAGGAATTGCATCTGGATGATAATCGTATAAACGAGGCACAAAAGAACAGATGACGAAATTACGTCCTTCAAATTGTTGATGAATTGGAGGAGGCATGTGAATACGCCCTGTAATAGGTTCGAAATTAAAAATGGAGAATGCATAAGGGTAAACATATCCATCCCAACCCACTAAATCAAAAGGATGAGTTTCGTATGTATATGGATAAATCATTCCTCTTTTTTTAATCATGATTTTGAAATCGCCTTTTTCATCATGAGTTTCAAAATTATATGGCAATTTAAAATCACGTTCACAGAAAGGAGAATGCTCTAATAATTGGCCAAATTCATTACGGTAACGTTTTGGTGTGCGAATAGGACTATGAGATTCTACAAATAAAATTTTATTTTCTTTAGTATCAAATTCTAATTTATACACTACTCCTCTTGGAATAATGACATAATCGCCATATTCAAAATCAACAGTACCGTACATCGTTTTGCAACGTCCGCTTCCTTTATGAATAAATAACATTTCATCAGAATCTGCATTCTTGAAAAAATAATCATCCATATTTTTCGAAGGACATGCCATTCCAATTTGCATATCATCATTAAAAAAGAATACTTTACGACTTTCCAAATAATCATCTTCTGGTTCAACATCGTAACCCATAAAACTTAAAGCTTTTAAGTTTTCATCAATTCCAACTTCAGGTCTAGCATAATGTGCTTTGCCAATTTCCTTAACCATTGTTGGAGGATTTAAATGATAAACTAAAGAAGACGTGCTAGAAAAACCTTCAGTACCAAATAATTCTTCGTGATATAATTCACCATTGGGTTTACGAAACACAATATGACGTTTATGTGGGACTTGCCCTTGTTTTTGATATATAGACATAGTAATGACGTTTTAGTTGTAACAAAGGATGAAAAAATGTCAGAAAAAAGGAATGATATAACTCAGTTTTAAAACATGATTAATATCAAGTTTAACAATATGCGTTTGACCTACCTTTAGAATAGAAATTAATCATAAACTAAATAAAAAAACATGAAAACAGGAGAAAAACTTTACACTCAACACGCTGATCATACAGAATGGATGAGTAAATTAAAATTTTATGCGGATGAAATCACTTTAATGAAAGGACGTTTAGGAGAGTTAGCTTCAAAAAACAACCAATCTGATGTTTTAGCTCAAGTTGAACATTTTCAAAATCAATTGGTTGTTCAAAAAAACAATATCGATGAATTAGCGCACACTATTAAAGTTGACGAGAGTTCTTTAGAGAAAGAAGTGAATAAAAATCCAGTAGCTGTTGATCACAGAGAAATGCCATCTCATGCAGGTGAAAAAGTAGCTATTGATGCTTTTGAAAAAAACTTTAATGAATTAAGAGCTGAGTTTAAAACATTTGCCGCTAAGTGGATGTAATCTTTAGTCATTCTGAATTTATTTCAGCATCTCAATTTCAATTTACAAGAAAAGATTCTGAAACAAGTTCAGAATGAC
>DIHL01000042.1 GCA_002420145.1 Bacteroidetes bacterium UBA5697 | reverse complement strand
GACTAATTATGGCGTGTATACTGGTACATCTGATTTGAGTGTTTATTTTTATGAGAAGGGAATCGATATATTAAAAGATAATGGAATTTTAGCATATATAAGCACAAATAAATATTTCAATTCTGAATATGGTAAACAATTAAGAGATTACTTAGTAAAATATCAAATTACCACAATTATTAACTTTGAACAAGTTGCTATATTTAAAGATGCATTAGTTTCAAGTACTATAAATATATTTCAAAAAAGACAATTTGACCAACAAACTAAATATATCGAGTTTAAGAATGAAAAGTTAGATGCTGACCTTTTTCAAATAGAATTACAAAAGCGATCTAGGCTTATTGAAAAAGAATATTTGGAAAATAATAGTTGGTTATTTGAAAACGATTTGATTGGAGAAATAGTGAATAAAATAAAGTCAAAAGGTAAGCTTTTGGGAGAGATTAGTAACATTGAAATAAAAAGAGGAATTACAACAGGTTTTGATGACGCTTTTATTGTTAATAGAGAAAGTGATTTAAGTACTCAAAATAAGCAAATCTCAAAAAAATTGCTTAGAGGAAGAGATATTGGGAGATACTCATTATCTAATAGCCAATTAAATTTACTATTTATTCCTTGGCATTTTCCTTTACATGAAGATATAAGTATTTCAGGGGCAAGCCATGCTGCTGAAAACGCACTTAAATCTCAAAATTTGCCACTATACGAACATCTTCTTAGTTTTAAAGATAAACTATCTTCAAGAAATAAATCAGAGACAGGGATAACTTATGAATGGTATGCTCTCCAAAGATGTGCGGCTTCTTATTATCAATTATTTGAAAAAGAAAAAATAGTTTGGGGTTTGATTACTGGGAATTGGGGATTTAGTCTTGATAGAGATGGTCATTATCTTACAAGTGCATCTTTCTTTTTAACATCTGATGAGATAAACTTGAGTTTTTTAGAGGTTTTATTAAATTCTAAGCTATATAAGTTTTATTTTGAACATGTCGGTGAATTAACTGCGGGCGGCGCCTACGTTCTTAAAAAGACATCAGTTGAGAAATTTGTATACCCAACTGGTTTATCAAATGATATCCAAAAAGTATTCATTAATAATGCAAATTTGATGATTTCTCTAAACAATGAATTACAAGAACAGTGTAAAAAAGTACAAAGAAGTTTAGAGCGAAAATTTTCATTAAAAGACTTACCTAAAAAACTAGAAATGTTTTATTTACTTTCTTACACAGAATTTATTAAAGAGTTGGGTAAAAAGAAAATAAGATTGTCTGTATCAGAAGAATCAGAATGGGAAGAATATTTTATTACAGAATCTAAAAAAGCATTAGAATTAAAATCAAGAATTGATATAACTGATAAAGAAATAGATCAAATGGTTTACAAACTATATGATTTAACAGAAGATGAAATTAAAATTGTAGAGGGTTAATGTTAAAAGAGATTGCTCATATTTTCATCGATGAATTTGGAACCAATGTTTATTTGCAAGGCAGTATAGGTACTACATCACATTTTGTTTATACCTCGGTTATTATTAGCGAATCAAATTTAGAAAAAGCAAGGGAGGTAAGAGAATCTCTTTCTTTAAAATATAAACAAGGGTCGCCTCTTTCCTCAAAAACATTTGACGGAAGGGATAAAACTTTACAAAAACGAATTAATTTTATTACGGATTTGGTAAAAGAACTTGATTTTACAGTTGATGTTTTAGTGATTGATAAAAGTAAAATTGATAGCGAGGGTTTACAGAAAAAAAAGTCATTTTATAAATATTTCCAAGGCTTACTTGTAAGTAAATATGCAAACAGATATGAATCATATCATGTATATGCAGACAAAATTGGAGATGATATATTTAAAAGAGAGTTGAAATCATATATTGATAAAAAGATTGGAGGTGATTTATTTAATCCAGATAGATACTTCAAATTATGCGATGATATAACGGAAGAACCTTTAATTCAAATTGCAGATATGGTTTGTGGCTCATTAGGCAAATTTTATTCTCCAAGCCATTTCCATGAAAGAGTAGGTGAAATACAAGCTCTTATGCAAACCAGAGTAATTTGTGAATCGTTTCCAAGAAATGAAGTAATTAGTAATAAAAAATTAGAGGGTAGCAATGAACTCAACGAGAAAATAAAAAGTATCGCAATAAAATCATTAAATTTTGATATTACTAAAATACCTGATTCCGATTTAGCAGTAAGATTGGTTGAGTATTTATTTTCGCATTATAAAGCTAATCCAAAAAGGTACATACAAACCTATGAACTCGAGTCTTATCTGAAAAACTTTGTAATTGAAATTAAGGTCGACAAAATTAGACGTATAATCCGAGACTTGAGATATGAAGGTGTTTTTATAATTAGTGTTTCTAAGCAAAATGGATATAAAATTGCTTATGATTTAGATGATATATTTCAGTATTTTAATCATTATTCGAATTACTTTATTCCAATGCTTAAAAAAATTCAAATCATCAATCAAGAAATTTCTAGTGAAACTTTTAATTCAATAAATTTTATAGAAAAGGACGAGAATTTTAAACTTTTTAAAAAATTAATTACGGTAATAGAAAGCAACGAATATTGATTAAAAAACGTAATACCTGATTTACTATAAAAAAATGGCACTTAACTTAATTGAAATTTAACCCTGTTATAATGCTTCAAATTGTATCAATTTCATTTAAACCGTCTTTAATGACACTTAACGAAATTGAAGGTTGGTTAATTGAGGAAGATAAAAAAACAAAGCAAGGATTTTATTGTAATTGGAAGCTTATTAAGCAATCTTTTGAAGAAAAAAACTTTGCTGTTATTTCAGTTAACAATTCGGCAGTTGGTTTTATTACATGGAATGAATCAGAATTAGTTGCCACGATAGATATTTGTGAAATTAAACCAACAGAAAGAGGAAAGGGATATTTGAAAATATTATTTACAGAAGTTTGTGCTTTTTTCTTAACCAAGAATATTGTTGCACTTTCACTAGAATGCGCCCCTGCAAGTTCAGAAGTTGTTTGGAAGAAGTTGGGTTTCAGAGATTTTCCTGAAATTCCAAAATTTGGCATCAATACTAATTTAGGTAACAAAAAACTTTACAAAGTTTTAATTTCAAATGTTTATGAAAATGAAGAGCTAATTGAAGGCTCCGAAACAATTGAATTATGGAATGTTGAGCCTCACGAAAAAGAAAGTATTGAACCAATTTGGAAAACTCAAATTTCATTTCAGCCTAATAAGAATAAGCTACAAAAATGGATTATATTTCCTTGTAAGCCTGATTGGCGTATCAGATGGCGGAAAGGCAATGAAATTTACAAAGTAAGTAAAGTAAAATATTTTCAACCAGAAAGCATTGAATTTGGAGCGTTTCTAATAATAAAAAGACTAGTTTAAGGTGATTAAGCGCAATTTTATTTTTGTAATTTGATATCCAAGTTCAGGAAGTCATTTTGCTTATTGTAGATTAGAATTAATAAATCTGAGTAATTTTCTGTTTTTGCCACGTCATCTAATAATCTTGTTAAAAATTCAATTACGATTTCGTATTTAATGCAATTTTCTTTTTCAGCTACTTTCGCATCAGTATAAGTAAAGATTTCCGAACTAGGAAAACCATATTTATTAGTGACACTAATTTTAACATCACTCCACACTTTTCCTAAATAGTAGTTATCACTTGTTGATGATTGATTTTTTGAAATGAGTGGCCCAAGTCTTTTAAGAATATCAATGTGATGATTTATTACTTTACTAGTATATTTTTTTTTCTCGGAAAAATACTCATTGTCAATAATTGCGTTCAACTCGTAAACCGCTTTTTTTAAAGCTATTTTTTCTTCTTCTGTAGGATTTTGTCCTAGTTTATCAAACTCATTTTCTACATTTTTTATTTGTTGTTCCATTTTTATATTATTATTCATTTATTAAAATATACGCAAAAAAAAAGCTACCAATAGTAGCTTTTTATTTTAACATTTTCAGGTATTTGTTTTTAACTGATTTAGATGTTTTAATACACTCCAATAGTTTACTAAATATATCAGGTTTCATTTTTCCGTAAATTTCATAATCCGACCCCTCTATTTGATAAATATCTTTCATGGTACTTAATTCATAAGTATCTAATTGGTGCCCATATACATGCGTCTTGAAGTCAAGCTTCTTATTACACTCTGTTATTTCTTGTGTAGTAGGTATTACAAAACAATTCAAATTAATATCAGGTAGCTCAACACAACCTGAGTCAACTACGTTTTTTTCAGGTATAGAATCTGTTCTAGTTGGTAAACTTGCTAATAAAGTATTGTCACCATCAATTTTTAGTACGATAAGATATTTGGGTTTAGCAGTGTTTCCATTTTTGAAATAGAATGGCGTGAAGTATAATATATTCCCTTCAACGTACATATATATTCTATTTTTGCAATGAGAAACCAGGAGCAACGTGTGAAGAAAACTCTACAAATTCATGATATAGGTTTTTCTTTCTTTCGTCATATTCAATTAATTCTGCCATGTTGATTACTATTTCAGTAGTGCTAATTTTTTCAGCTTCTAAAGCTTCCAAAACTGAGTTTTTTACAGCAGCATTATACCAAGGTGAGTTTTTTCTATGAGTTAAAGCGATTAGTGCATCGGCATCAACATTTGCAAATTTATCTACAACAGTTTGCATCAATTCAATTTCTCTTTGTGAAAACTCATCGTCACAAAACTCTTTCTTTGGTTTTATATAAGTATGTTGCCCATCTATTTCTCTTTCAATATATCCTTTCAACATAGATGGTGAAGTTGATAATTCAACAAAAATATCATTTGCAACAGGTCCAAACTTCCAAACTTTGTATTCTAAATTCAAAAAAGGTAAGCCACTTGTTTTTATTGATATTTCATCTAAAATATACAATAGTTTTAACAGCTTGGTTTTTGACGTTTTAGGAATGCGAGATGTCAAATAAACAATAGTGTTACCAATTTTATCAATATGTTCTTCGGTATACATTCTTTAGTTTTACTTTTTAACCACTTGTTAAGAAGGGTGCAAAGATAATCAATTTTTTAATATCAAATTTATAATCTTTTACTAATATCACTTATCAAATATATCAAATATTTTCGTGATTTCAATCCCATTATCTTTAATTAATTGTTAAAATTATTTGTTTTTATCTTCCTTTTAATGCCAGTTACAATAAGTATATGAACACTTTTATTAACAGTTAAATCTCTCTTCGTAATCCTACATACAGGTAAAGTGGTGTTCCTCAGCAGGTGCAAGCAACAAACCGCGCCAAACCAAAATAGCACATGCTTTAGCTATGTCTTTTCAAGGCTTTAAGCATAAGCTATTTTGCCTTACAGGCTTTGGGTTTGTCACGTTTTTTGCTAGTTGCACGTGCTTTCGTCACGGTAGCTTCCTCATTGCTCAAAACCACATCATTCATTTCATTACACGTCTCGCCTATGAAAAATAGGCTACCGTTTCATTTCATTCATTTCAGCCGTTTTTCACAATGCCAGCTACCAACTTTTCAGCTCGCCTGCATAGTCGTTCGGGCTGCGTTCAATGGGCGCTTATTTTTTCCAACGCAAAAAGCCAAGCATAAAAATAAACCAACCCATTGCCCTTGTGTTTCTATCGTGTGGCATAAATTAAGGTAGATTAATTTATTAATTTGCCACACTTGCCACATAGTTTGCATCCGCATTCATCGTACCTCTTCATGCTCCCATGCTGCACACCCTCTCTCCACTCGCAGGTGGCTCGCCGCACAACGGATTGCAAATCATTTTGTTCGTACCTCACTTCATTTTTTGCAACCGTTTACCCACCGCACGCCGCGGGCGCTTTTACCATTACATTCCAATTGATATTTATTTTAAAATTAGAATGCAGTTATAGAAATATTACTCCAAAATAAAAAAAGAAAAGCAAGATAAGGCTTTCCCCTGTCGGATTGCAAGGTCAAGCCCTTCGGGTTTTGCAAAAATAATCTCCACCCATACGGGTAGTATTTTTTTTGTCAAAAACCTTGACAACCTCCATTGTCCAGCCTTTCAAAAATGCTTTCTTTTTTCATTTTTTTTCGGGCTTTTGTTTAGCTCGTTTTTTTGCTTTTTTCTTTGTTTTCAAATTAATCAAAAAACAACTAGGGCAGATGAGAAAAGGGAAACAAACCCTTAAAAAAATAGTTATGCTAAAAAACAAAATCAAAACACACAAATCAGGTAAAATGTACAATCAACCTCACTTCTTTATTTTAAACAAAGGTTTAAATTCTGGCAAACCATTCAATCATTATGTTGTCAATTCATTTGTTTTCTTAGCAGATAATAAAGAAGAAAAAGAGTTTTACTATTTCTTATTATTAGGCTTATGGGAGCTTCGTTTCTTTCGCAAGCATCTAAAGGGTTCGGTAATTGAATACGTGCGCCTAGGGGATGTTATTGATGTAATAGATGAAACTTTAAATTCAGTTAATAGTGGTAATCGTTCATTTTCTGATGTGCAAAATACTTTGGCTCAAATTGAGGCCTTGCAGGCAAATCTTCAAACTCAATTAAATTACTTAATGCAATTACGTAAATCATTATTTTACAAATATTTAAAAAGTAATTAAAACAAAAAAGGTCGCCTATAATGGCGACCTTCTTAAAGATAAGGTTGTTTTGTTTATCCTCTTCCAGAATCAGCTTTAGTCATCTTTGTATGCGACTGCACAATGATTTTTGGTTGCTCTCCAATTCGTTCGCTTGGGTCGATTGATACGTCAATCCAATCTTCTTGTATTGCAGCTTGTCGTCCAGAATCAGCTTTAGTTAATTTTGAGCCTGCTACAATTGCATCTACTAAAATCCCTTTTGATTTGTCTAATGTTTTAACTTTTACTTCAAATTCAAAAGTAGTTGTCAAGTTTAGTTTTTCATTTTGTTCCATGTTATTTTATTTTTTAAGTTTTAAAATTTATTGTTTGCCTGCATCGGCTTTTGTTAATTTACTCCCAGCTCTCGATTGAATATGAATATTCAAATCAAACCCTTCTTCAGTTTCACTTTCAACTTCGTTGAGTTCAACTGCAACCATTTTTACCTTGTCTGATAATTCAGAAGGAGCTTTGTATTTTGGCGCTTTCTTTACCTTTACACGCACGAATATATCGTTCGTTACTTCTTTGTTCTCTAAATGATTTTCCATTGCTTAAATTGAATTTTAGGATTAATAATTTTCTTTACTAACTACTGTTTGTGCAATTGCAGTCGCTACGCTTCCTGCAACTATTAAATAACCTCCAAAGGTTACAATTGCAACAGGTATTGCTATTGGTGTTGCCACCAATACGCCACCTGCGGCAGCTAAACACAAACCTAAGTTTCTTAACACACGATAAAATTTTGGTGTTGGTGCTTTTAATCTTTCTAATATGCTCATTTCTTTATGTTTTTTTTGAGTAGTGATCAGGGTTACATCAACCTTGACCACTACATTATTTATAAAATTATTTTTAGATGACTTCAATTACTCTCAAAGCATTATATGCTCCATTTTTTAAAGAGTATTGAACTGTATTAACTAATTGAAAAAATTCAATTTTCAACAAAAACACTTTTGCCCCTGTACCTACTGGTAAAGCTGTTGGTGTTAATGTAACTGTTGATGCAACCCCATTAATTGCTAAATTTTGAACGTTAGTTAATTTTACATCAGTAACGCCAGTTGCATAATTGATATTTGCATAACAACCTGTTATACTCATGTGAGTTGCTCCCGTTGGGTAAGCAATATCATTTAATGGCATTAAACCTGTAATAGTAATTACACCTGTTGTTGTATTTACGGCATACGGTTTATATAAGATGCTACTTAAAAGCGCATCCTTATTAAATTCAAAGCCTTTTAACAAAGCTTTAGCAGCTGGTGTAGGCATTGCAACACCAACATTGCGTAAACCTCTTAAACTTGTTGTATCAAGGTTTTTGATTTTAGTCATTAACTGCGTTACTCTCGAAACAATTTTGTTATCCGATGCATTCATTGCAATTGGTCGAAGTGAATCTCTTGTAACTTTCCCAGAAGTTGCAGAGCTTCCAAATTCAGCACCATTTTCACGAGTTCTGATAAATGCAGGGTCACTTGCAATTCGAGTTCCATCGATTGATGTTTTCATCTTTGCTAAATGCCCATCTTTTGATTTGTAAAAAGTAACATTATCTAATGTCCCTTTAATTTTAATTAAGCCTGATTGACGTGCCATTGTTTTATTTTTTTTAGATTAAATTTTTAATATTTAACCGAAATTAATAACTCAAATTAGCGTAATAAAATAAAGGCTTTCTTTGCTCTACTTGTCCTTTGTTTGCATTAGTTCAAGCAACAAATCATTAACTAAATAGCATAGTTAATGTATAGCTAAAGCATAGTTAAAGTACAAGAGTGTATGAAATTTTAGTATTGAAAAAAGAGTGTTATATTTGAATAAGATTAAATCAAAATGGTTTTTGATTTTGTGGTTATTAACTATGCAGTTTCTCTTAAAGTTGAATTATTGTTGCCAATTTGTTGCCCGATGTTCCGAAATGCCTTTAAATAAAGGACTACACATTTTATGTATCGGAAAGTAACCGCTATAAATAAACAAATAGCATCTATCAATAAATCCTCTACGAAGCCCTAAAATAGGGTTTTTGTGTTTAAAAATAGTGTGTTTTTTCTATTGTTTTTATTGGCTTGTCTTGTACTCCTTTGTACTTTTGTTGTACTTCTGTGAATGAGTTTTGTACTTTCTTGTACTTTTTCATAAAGTAGGGATAAATCATTGCACTTAATTACACTTAAATACAATTAACGTAACTAAAAAACATTAAAGTTGAGTTCAAACATTGCACTTATTAGAATTTGTAATCATTGTAGAAAAGAGTTTACTGCAAAAACAACGGTAACCAAGTTCTGTTCTCATAAATGCAATAGTAAAGCCTATAAACTCAAATTGACAACTGAGAAAATTCAAAAAAGTAACCATGAAACAAAGCAAATCCAATATACCACCATAGAAAGTATAAAATTAAAGGAGTATTTGACTGTAAAAGATGCGGCAACAATATTGAATAGTTCTATAAGAACAATTTATAATTTGATTAACAGTAAGACATTAATAGCTACAAATATTTCAAAAAGAAAAACGCTGATAAAAAGAATGGAGATAGAAAAACTATTTGAAATTAATATGTGCTCTAAGTCTAATATAATAAAAGAAGATGTTAATCTGTTTTTTAAAATTGAGTATTATAGACTAAGTGAAATACAAGAGAAGTATAAAATTTCAGAAAGTGGAATAAACGGATTAATACGAAAATACAATTTACCCCGAGCAAAAGAAGGATTATTCACCCTTTTAGAAAAAGATAAAATAGATAAATTATTAGGAAATCATGACAACAGTTAAACTTTACCAACGCCCAATCAAAAACAATAAAATAACTTTGTTTTTAGACTATTACCCGCCAATCGTACATCCAGTAACGAGAAAAAGAACAAGAAGAGAGTTTTTAAAACTTCGTTTGTTTGATAAACCTAAAAATATTTACGAAAAAAATCATAACAATGACACTATGGAAATCGCAACAAAAATCAGAGCAGAAAGGCAGATTGCTATTCAAGAAAGAAAGTATGGAGTTTTACCAAACGCTTTATTAAAATTGGATGCGGTAGAATACTTCAAACAAATCACTGATGAGAAAAAAGATGCAAACTATGGTAGTTGGCTATCTGCGTATAATTATTTCAAAAAATTTACAGGAGGAGTTTTGAAATTTTCAGAATTAGATGAAAAATTTTGTGAAGACTTTAAAGCTTTTTTATTAAGTACCAAGAGTTTTAGGGAAACAGAAAAAAAACTTCATATAAATTCAGCATCCTCTTACTTTAGTAAATTTATGGCATTTCTTAAAATTGCCTATAAAAAAGGAATACTCTCAATCGACCTTAATTCATTAGTAAGTCATATTAAACCTATTGAAACTCATCGTGAGTATTTAACAAATGAAGAATTAGATAAATTAGTTAAAACAGATTGTGAAATTTCAATTTTAAAGAAAGCAGCTTTGTTTTCTGCATTAACTGGGCTAAGACATTGTGATATAAAAAATATGAAATGGGGAGATGTTTATTTTTCTGAAAGTAACGGTTACTCTTTACATTTTTCGCAACAGAAAACGAAGGCTGCGGAGTTTTTGCCTATTTCTAATTTAGCTTTTAAAATTTTAGGTGAGAGAGGAGAGCCCAACGAGTTACTATTTAAAGGTCTTAAATATTCAGCATATCATAATAATATTATTGAAAAATGGTTATTAAAAGCTGGCATAACTAAACATATAACTTTTCATTGTTTCAGACATACTTTCGCCACACTTCAACTTACTATGGGCACGAATATATTAACAGTATCTAAAATGCTGGGACACAAAGACTTAAAAACGACAATGATTTACGCTAAAATTGTAGATGATTTAAAAATTCAAGCTGCGAATAGAATTATTTTGGATATTTGAGTATGGATAAACAAAAGATTAAAATTGATGAAGAAAGATTGCTTATAGAACGTGAAGCATTTAAAAAAGAACTTTTCATTATTAATGAAAAACGATTGCTTTTAAGTCTTGAAGATTTTAAGAAAGAAGTACCCAAAAAGGTTATTGCTGATATAAACGCTTTGCCTAATTGTAATGAAATAGATAGTATAGAACGTCAGTTGGAATATTATGATATTGCTTTATATAATTTCGGTATTAATGTAAAAAAAAAGAACTCAAAATACCGAAAGATGTTTGTTGAATTAGGAGACATACACACCGAAGAAATATTTTTTTTAACCAAGAGAAAGATTGAATTTCTGAATGAAATTTTAAGCCTATTTAAGGATAAACAAATAAAAACAATTGCGGATTTTTACAATAATAATTTAAAACCTAATAAGGAAATTATTAATGAAGTTATTTTAGGGAATGATATTAATAAGTCAACAATAGAAGATTACCTTGAGCCAATAAAAAATTGTTTTCAAAAAGAAGCAGATTATTACAAGGTAATCGACAATTTAGTTGATTATTTTGAAGAAAAGAAAGTTGAAATTTATAAACCGTATCGAATAAAATCAGGTAATATGACGAAGCTTGGAAAAGCTTTATACGGCATTTATAAAGATATAGCGTGTAAGCCATTAACGAAAGATTATTTATTATTAGCAATAAAAATGTTTTCGAGCTTTGAGAAACAAACTTTGAGTAAAGAAAAATTAGTTAATAATAACATCTATAAGTATTTTACTGCAAAATGATTTAGCGTTCTAAAGTACATTAAAATAAGCTATACCATTTAAACCATCTAAACCATATTTCTGACCATTTTTACCATATTATACTCTTGTTGGAAATTTAAAACAAGAAAATATGCAAACATCATTTGAACATCTACCAAAATTAGTAGAGCAATTAAGCCAAAAGGTTGACGACGGATTAAAAAATGTATTATCATTTTTAGAAAACTGTAATTTTAAAAATGATAGATTACTCACTGTTGAAGAAGCCGCAGAATTTCTCAGGTTATCAGTACCAACAATTTATGCTTTAAATAGACAAGGAGAGTTGCCAGTTATAAAAAAGGGTAAAAGATGTTATTATTTTGAGCGAGATTTATTAGAGTATTTAAGAACTGGACGAAGAAAATCTAAACATCAAATCGGTGATGATGTGAGTAAATATCTAAGATCAAATAAACTCATTTAGTCAAAACATTATCATTTTATTGCGAATTGTTATATGTGTTTTAATATAAAACACTTGTACCTATATTATATACTATGGCATACTTAAATTCAACTCAACAAGTTGTTAAAGAAACGGGAGATTTTTTAGCAAAAACCAAATGGACATTTTTCGCAACCCTTACAGCACCAAATCCAATGACGCTTAAACAAGGTAGACGATATATGGAGAACTATTATAGCTATTTATTAGAATTAGGATTTAAACCCACAATATATTGGGTTTTAGAACCCTTTTCTAATAAAGAAAATGGTTATCATATTCACGCTTTAATTAAAATAGATGTTTTTGAGGATATAAAGACCCTATTAGATGCTCTTAAAAAGGCGTGGAGATTAATCAGCAAAGGAAGTACTGTTTCGTTTAAAAATACGCAGATTGACCCTTATATTGAGGAAAAAGGGGCTAATTACTATGTGGCTAAATATATTTGTAGCGAAAATATGGAATATGATGTGTTTATATGAAACTGATTTTTCATATAAACACACTAAGGAATCTTTGTTTTCAGTGGTTTTATAGCTAAGCGACCACATAAGTGACCAATTTCAGTGGGTTGTATAACTAAGCTATTAGTTGAGTTATAAACGTACCATTATTTGGAATAGAAATTTATGAGTTGATTGTAGAAAACTTGTACAGCTTTGCCACTTTGTTTCCCTGGCTTCCATTTAGGCATCGCTAACATTATTTTTTTTGCTTCCTCATCACATTCAGAGCAATTAGGAACACCCTTTAAAATACTTATATCTTTTACAGTTCCGTCAACATCAATAACAAACTTAAGAAAGCATTTACCCCCAAATCCAGCATCTTTTGGCATTTTAAAGCTTTTTAAATTTTGTTGAATATATTTAGTTAGTTCCATTTGTCCCCCATTAAATTCGGGCATCTCTTCTACAACCGTGTATATTCTATCTGTTTTTTCTTGTGTGTCTTCTTTTATTTCAGGTATTGAAATTACATCCACTAAGTCATTTTTATACTCTTGCTTGTAACCAATTTTAGTGTTTTGTTTAGATTTTTCAAGATCATCATCGTTGTATTTTAGATGTAAATCCGTACCAAATAATTTTTTGAAGTTTATGCTTTCAGTTTCATAATAGTATTTTTCAAAACATTTAGAAATTGTTTTTTCGCATTCGTAAGAAATATTAATTGCAAATTGAATAAGTCCTTTTTCTTTATAGGGTCGATATATAAATTCTAATGTCGTTCCATTGTATTCGTTACTCTTATCTAACTGTTTAATTATTTCTTTTTCTATGTCACTTAAAAGGTTTAACTCATTTATTATATCAATACTTCCCCAGTATATTGTATATAAATTTATAATAGCTTCTTTATTAAGGTTTATAGAATTTATTTTTGAAAATTGTACGCTATCAAACACATAAAAATCAGCAGTTTTATAATTAAGCCAACCTTTTTCTATTTTAGAAAATTCGTAAAACCCAGTTTTGTATTTTCTTAAAAAAATGAAGTAATTTCTATCATCTATTTTTATTGGTCTTAATTCATACGAAATAAAATTGTCTATGCCTAAGCTGTTTTTTTCATAATCAATTAAGATGGCATCTTTATTTTCAATATAAACTGGTATTCTGTTTGGTCGAGAAACCCATTGCCCCTCTGGATTATAAACCCAGCCCATTGCACTTGTTAACTGACCAATTATTTGAGTTCCAATTTTTGGCAACTTTTTATTTACTCTTTGTTGAGAATATAGATTTAGAGTAATGAGTAATAATGCAATTTGTATTAAAAATTTCGCTTTCATTTTGTTTCAAGTAAAAAATAATTTTGCTTTTAAATTTGAATAAGTGGTTACTTATGGTAATGTATTCTACTACCGTATGGGATTGTGGTAGTGAAATTATCAATTACTAACAAATTGGCTGTTACTGTATAGATATATGCTCCATTTACATACTCAGTTGCTGGATAAGGATAACAGTTTATTTTTTGTTTACCAGCTACTATTTCTTCTAAACGCCAACTTGTTACAGCTCCCGTTCCTGATACTCCGTAATATTCTTTATAATATTGTGGAGTAGTTACAGAGTTACCGTATAATTCGGAGGTTAAATTTATAAACGTATCAGAATCAGAGGGGCTTGGAGTTAATGTTGATATAGGAGTTCCGCTGGAATTATAATATACTTTTTTCTCATAAGTCCATTTGCCTACTAAAGCTGTTTCACTTGCAGACATTACAGGGGGCGTTTGTGTAACTTCATCTTTTGCAGTTTCTTTCTTTTTGCAGGATAGTACGATTAAACATACTGCGACTAAAAATAAATTATATTTCATTTTTTTAATATTATCCTCACGTCCCAATGAGAGTTTATATAAAAAAATCAGCGTGGGACATCAGAAATATCTTATAGCTGAGGTACTGGTATACCCGAAACACAAGACAAACTAAGCCCACGCCTTGACGTGAGCATTTAGTGTGCTTAGTGTTTCTTAGAAAATTACCAGTTTTCAGCTATAAGTTTTACTAAACGCTAATATGTATTAAATTCTTATTTCTATATCATTTTTTAATCTTCCTTAAAAATACTACAAAATCAAATAGGTAACCTTTTTTTCAATCGTTTTTTAATAGCAGAATTGAGTTCTGTTAAAATCTTTATGTAAAAAGCAGATTTTTGCTACAAATTATGGCATTAGTAATGTTAAAACATTGCTAAATTCGGTATAAATATATTTTACAATGGACGAGTTAGAAAAGTTAAGTGGTTTGAATGGTGCAATGAAAGGGATAAATTCTGTGAATGATAAGATTAATGCAATGTTTGAAACACAAGAAAAGCTAAAGAAATTTGCAAACCCTTTTTCGGTTAATGAAAATTTATTAGGAATCTCATCCCAATTAAAAGCAATTAATGATCTAACGGATAAATTTAAAAGCCCATTTGAAGATATTTTAAAACCAAAAAATGGTATTTATATTGGAGATAATACTTTAAGTCAATTTTTAAATAATGGATTAACAGTCTCAAATTCTATTAATATGGGAGGAACTCTTAATCAAATAGTAAATAAAGATTTAAGGGTTTCTAATTCTGATTTATTACAAAGCGTGAACAAAGTGTCTTTATTTTATAATATGGATGGTTTAAAACCATTAAAATCAATTTTGCAAGGTATCGACACATTGAAGCCTTATACAGCTTCATTTAATGGATTAAATGAAATGAAGCCATTGTTTGGAATTAGTCAAATTGTGAATGAAAAGATTGGTCTATACAATCATCAAATAAAATTATCTGAAAACATTTCGACCTCACTAATCGGGGCTTTTAAAATTGACAATCCTTTTTCTGATATTTTTAATTCTAATAATTTTGTAAATCATAAGGCATTAAATAGCTTTGATATTCATTCTGCATCTACTTTTGTACAAGTACTACAAGGTTTTAATAATGAAAATAATGATTTGAAAGAAGCGTTTCAAAATGCAGAAAAATTACTTTCAGAGAATACTCTATTAAATGATGAGATTGTTAGTTTTCAAGCAACTGCAATCGCTCTAAACTCAAAGGGAAGTATAACGAGTAAAGATGGCGTGCCTTATAAGATATATGAAATAAAAGATTTGTTAGAATGGTTCTTGAATAAAATTTTACTTAAAAAATTAAATCTGAGTGTTCCAATAGCTTATGTCATTATTTATTCTTTGATTACCGTATTGTTAATTATGGGATTCTTTTATACTCTTATAGTAAAGGAAAATAGTTCGAAAATATATAGTACATTAATGAATTCGGAAGAAAAATATATACCTAAACAAATTGATACTATTGTTAAATATATTAAACCTTCAAATGAAATATCTGACTTTACGGTTAAATTAACACCCTTATATTTGAGAAGCTCCGAAAAATCTAAATTGATAGCGAGATTTAAGGTTAATTCTACTGTTTTAATTATTAAAATTAAGAATAAATGGTGTTTAGTTGAAGGCAAAACAGATGTTGAAAAGAAAAGCAGTAATAAAAAAACAGTTTTAGTTAATAAGACAATTAGGGGGTGGGTAAAAAAAGAAAATCTTGATATGTTTCAGTAGTAAGGTTATAATATGTTACTTGCAATAGATGAAAGTGGAGAAAGAATAAGCCCATACAAGGGTGGTGTCGCAAAGTGTTCAATTTGCAATAGTAAAGTTATTGCAGTATGTGGGATAATAAATATTCATCATTGGAGGCATGAAATTAATCCTAATTGCGACCCTTGGCAAGAACATGAAACCGAATGGCATCGTTCATGGAAAAATGAATTTCCAAAAGATTGGCAGGAAATTGTTGTAAAAGAAAATGACGAAATTCATCGTGCAGATGTTAAAACTCCAAATGGTTTAGTTTTAGAACTTCAAAACTCTTCCATATTAGCGCCTATAATTCAAGAAAGAGAAGCCTTTTATAAAAATATGATTTGGCTAATAAATGCAGATTCTTTCAAGGATAATTTTGAGATTTACAGTAAAGTGAATTCTAAATTAGATGAAATTAAAAACTATTATAAACAATATGATTATAGTAGTAGTAATTGGTATGTGAATAGTTTAGAAGAGGAATTAGCAAGTTTAATACCTGAAAGAGATAGATTGATTAGAATGGTAGATAGTAAGGAAAGTTTGTTTATTAATTATAGCATGGATTTAGATAATTTTGATTTTGTGTTTTCTAAAACAATGTCTATTAACAATCAACACGGCAATTTTACTCATGAAAATCAACACATTCAAGAAATAAAGGAGTATAAAGCAAATTTGCAGTTAAGGAAAACCGATAAGGAAAATATTAATAAAAAAATTAAACTAATTCAGAGTTTTGAGTTTGCAAAAATTAATGGATATGAAAAATATAGATATGTTGATTTTAAATTGGTCAACGCATCGTCATTCAATAAATGTAAAGTTGTAAAGATTGATTCTATTAATCAGTTGTTTCCAGAGATAGTAAGTATTAATTCTGAATTATCATTTAATTCATATTCTAACAGACGTGATGTTTTGCTTTTAATGAACCTTGAAGATGATTTAAGAAATTGTTTTGAAAAATGTATTGAATATAATGGCAGAATATCAAATCTTCATTATTTAATTAATCAAAAAACAGAAGATGTTAAAACAGAACTTGAAAAATACTTAAAAGAAAAAACAGAAAAATATAAAATCGAATTTGAAAGAGCAAAAAATGAACTTAGTAATATACAGTTTAGAATCGAAAGTAAAGCTACTGAAATACATACAGTGCATGAGGAAATTGAGAATAGTAATAAAGAATTAAGAGAACAACATTTAAAAGAAAAGATTGATAAAGAAATAGCTGCCAAAAAAAAGTTAAAGGGGCAATATGTCTATCATTGGAAACATAAAAGAAAATCATGGGATTTTTCTAAAAATAAACTGTTTTTAGATTTCGATACCCATATATTTCAAATTAAAAGCAATACTAATTTGGTTAAAATGTCTAAAGAAGAGTTTATTGAAATGGTAAAAAATTGGAATCGTTAAGCATTATTTTTAATTAATTAAATATTTCTCAAAATATTTGAATAATAGATTTTATTTTATTACTTCGTGTTGTTATCTGTTTGTTTATCAGTAGCAATCATACTTTTGTACTTCGTTTGTACTTCATTCAATGCTAAAAATCTTTAACCTATTATATCTAAGTTACTTAAAATATTTAGTTATATTTTGTATCGGTAAATAAAAATCCTTCTGTACAGTATGTGTTAGTGTTTAGACCCCTCAGTCCGCCAACTGGCGGACGGGGAGGAGCAAAACTCCTACTTATTTCCTCCAAAACCCATTCTGTTTTTTCAAACACTAATTTGTTTTCAAATCTTAAGACCTATAAAAAAGTAATTCATCTGTTCTAATTTTTTGTCACCACACACATGCTGGCTCAAATGTGTACTACACAATTGCCCTGTATCAAG
>DIHL01000082.1 GCA_002420145.1 Bacteroidetes bacterium UBA5697 | reverse complement strand
ACTTTTAATTTATATTTTTTTTGAATCTCTAATTGGTAATCATAAGAATCAAATGGGTCTTTTTCTTTATTTAATAAAACAGCTGTACGTTGCTTTAAATCAGCTTTGTCAATTCTTAAAATTGATTTCAAATACCCTCCAATTGACCTCATCACACCTTTTTCTTGATATTTATAGGCAGTATCTATATCAATAGTAGAAATAAATGAATACGGTTGATGAGTTGTAATTAAATTAGGAAATTTTTTAAGCAATATCTTTTCAAATTCAACTATCCATAAATTAACTAATGGAATATTTAAAAAGTCATATTGATACGCTAAACTATTTTCTGCTTCAAATCTATTAAAGGCATCTGGAATAAATGGTAAATACTCTTCATATCTACTTACCAAATAAAATGATGCTGCAAATACATCAAATGGTAACACATTATGATAGGTTTTGAAAAAGTATTTCAAAAAATTCTCGTGATTTTGCATTTGAATCGTTTGTTCTTTTATTCCTGATTCAAATAATAAAGTATGAGCTACGACATGAAAGTCACTTTCTACATCCTGATTGGTATACGAAATTTTATTGCCTTCATAAGACTTAAAGTCATCAATATTATTAGTCAAGGTGAATTCTAAACCCAAACAATCTTTTAAAATTAGGTTAAAGGTATATTTCACCCTTGGTGTAATTTTATGAGTATAAATAAAAATATGTGCGTTTGGATTCAAATCTTAACAGTCTTTCTAACAAATATAAGGTAATGCTGTAAAACGCACCGATAAGATGAAAATTGTTATTTATAAGAGATTGTTAATTAAAAATAATATCGAATCCTCACAGTTTATCCTATTAATGGGGAATTTTTATACTTTTAAGCACCATTTTAAACCTTTTTTTATGCAACAATTAATAGAATGTGTTCCTAATTTTTCTGAAGGACTAGATTTATCAATTATTAAACAAATAACCGACCAAGTTGAATCTGTTGAAGGCGTTAGATTATTAAACGTGGATCCAGGTAAAGCTACCAATAGAACAGTAGTTACTTTTGTTGGAAGCCCTCAAGCTGTTATTGATGCAGCATTTTTAGCGATTAAAAAAGCTGGCGAATTAATTGATATGAGCAAACATAAAGGAGAACATCCTCGTATGGGTGCTACCGATGTTTGTCCTTTAATTCCTATTGCAAACATTAGCATGGAAGAAACTGCTAAATGGGCGCAAAAATTAGGAGAACGCGTAGGAAAAGAATTACAAATCCCAATTTATTTATACGAAGCTGCTCAATCTAACAAAGAAAGAAGTAACCTTTCTGTTATTAGAGCTGGAGAATACGAAGGCTTTTTCAAAAAAATTAAATTACCTCAATGGAAACCTGATTTTGGCCCCGCTGAGTTTGATACAAAGCGTGGAGCTTCTGTAATTGGTGCTCGTGATTTTTTAGTGGCGTATAACGTTAACTTAAATACAACCTCAACACGTCGAGCAAACTCTATCGCTTTTGATGTCCGTGAAGCTGGACGAGTAAAACGCGAAGGTGACCCAATTAATGGAAAAGTAGTTACGGATGCTAATGGTAATCCTATTTCTATTCCTGGTTCATTAAAATCAGTAAAAGCTATTGGTTGGTTTATTGAAGAATATGGTGTCGCACAAATTTCCATGAACTTAACTAATATCAATATCACTCCTTTACACATTGCATTTGACGAAGTTTGTAAAAAAGCCTCTGAACGTGGTATTAGAGTAACTGGGTCTGAATTGGTAGGGTTAGTTCCTTTAAAATCATTATTAGATGCAGGGAAGTACTTCTTACAAAAGCAACAACGCTCAACTGGTGTTTCAGAAAAAGAATTAATCAAAATTGCTATTAAAACAATGGGCTTAGATGAATTAGGTCCGTTTAAACCAGAAGAACGAATTATTGAATATTTACTAAAAGATAAAGCTGATAGCAAATTAGTAAATATGACTTTAACTGATTTTGCTGATGAAACAGCTAGCGAAAGTCCAGCACCGGGCGGTGGTTCTATTTCTGCTTATGTAGGTTCATTAGGAATTTCATTAGCAACGATGGTAGCTAATTTATCTTCGCACAAAAAAGGTTGGGATGCGCGTTGGGAAGAATTTAGTGTGTGGGCAGAGAAAGGTCAAAAAATCAAAGATGAGTTAACCAAATTAGTTGATTTAGATACAGCAGCTTTTAATAAAATCATGTCGGCTTTTAGTTTGCCTAAAGGAACTGATGAAGAAAAAACAGTTCGTAAACAAGCTATCCAAGACGCTACAAAATTTGCTATTGAAGTTCCATTTAAAGTCATGCAACTATCTTACGATAGTTTAACAATCATTAAAGCTATGGCTGAAGTTGGAAATCCAAATTCGGTTTCTGATGCTGGTGTTGGTGCTTTATGTGCTCGCAGTGCTGTAATGGGTGCTTTCATGAATGTTCGCATTAATGCGAGCGGATACGATGACAAAGCTTATGTTACTGATATTATTGCAAAAGGGAAAGATATTGAAAATAAAACGATTGCCATAGAAGCTGAGATTTTGAAAGTAGTGAATGACAAAATAGGTGTATAGAAATAAATCTTACCTCTTAACAAACAAAACGTAATTTGACTATTTTAAAAAAATATCCAGAGTATTTATTACTATTATTCTTTGCTTTAATTGGTATAGTTACAGTAAATTCATATGG
>DIHL01000026.1 GCA_002420145.1 Bacteroidetes bacterium UBA5697 | reverse complement strand
TCGCCTTTTTTGCTTTTTACCACTTTACGTTGGTTAGCTACAATTCCTACAGCCCAACCATCAATGCGTGCATAGGTACAAACAATAGATTGCCCGTATAATTCTTTGTACTCATCATGCTCACCATTATCAATAATACGCTCTATGATGTCTCTGATTTCATATTGCTTATCATTCAAAATGCCATACATTTCTTTTTGATCTTTTTTTGGAAGAGCAGGGGTTTCGCGATTAAAGCCAGCTTTATCATAATCGCCAACTTTACTCATGATATTACGAATACGTGTTAAGCAGTCAGCATCATCCTTACATTTATAATCAGTAACACCACTAATTTCGCAATGAGTAGAAGCGCCACCTAATGTTTCGTTATCAATATTTTCTCCAACAGCGGCTTTTACTAAGTATGAACCAGCTAAAAAGATAGAACCAGTTTTATCAACAATCATAGCTTCATCACTCATAATTGGTAAGTAAGCACCACCTGCTACACAACTTCCCATTACGGCAGACACTTGTAAAATGCCCATGCCACTCATGATAGCGTTGTTACGGAAAATACGTCCAAAGTGTTCTTTATCTGGAAAAATTTCGTCTTGTAAAGGTAAATATACACCAGCACTATCTACTAAATAGATAATTGGCAATCTATTTTCCATGGCAATTTCTTGTGCGCGTAAATTCTTTTTACCTGTGATAGGAAACCATGCTCCTGCTTTTACCGTGGCATCATTAGCAACCACAATACATTGTTTGCCACTAACGTAGCCAATCACTATTACAACACCGCCACCTGGACAGCCACCATGTTCTGGATACATTTCGTAACCAGCAAAAGCGCCCATTTCAAAACGAGGTGTATTTTTATCTAATAAAAAATCAATACGCTCACGCGCACTCATTTTGCCTTGTTCGTGTAATTTATCGATGCGTTTTTTTCCTCCACCTTCATAAATTTTATTTAAGCGTTGTTCCATTTGCGAAATCAGCAAACGCATTTTATCATCGTTTTTATTAAATTCTAAGTCCATGGTGTTTTTATTTATAAGAGCATAAATATAGCAAATGAATTAAATTATTTTAATACATTCGAATCAAAATTAATTATTCTTGAAGTACACAGATATACAACAAAAAGATAAGCAGTTTGTTTGGCATCCCTTTACCCATTTAAAGTATGCCGAAGCGCCTATTGAAATTGTAAAAGGAGAAGGAGCTTATTTTTATGACGCAGAAGGTAATAAGCTATTGGATGGAATTTCATCGTGGTGGGTTAATTTGCATGGACATTGCCACCCATATATTTCACAAAAAGTGAGTGAGCAATTGCATACTTTAGAACATGCTATTTTTAGTGCCTTTACTCATGAGCCAGCGGTGAAATTAGCCGAACGATTAATAGGTCATTTACCCGAAAATCAATCAAAAATATTTTATTCTGATAATGGTTCAACAGCTGTGGAAGTTGGGTTGAAAATGGTGTTGCAATATTGGCATAACCAAGGCATGAGTAAGAAAAAATTCATTGCTTTTGAAAACGCCTATCATGGTGATACCTTTGGAGGGATGAGTGTTGGCGCTCGAAACGTATTTAATAATGCTTTTGAGAATTTATTGTTTGATGTGATTCATATTCCCTTGCCAGATGCCGATAATATGGAACAAATTAAAGAAGTTTTACAAGGTTGGTTTACCAATCATAACGATATAGCAGGTTTTATTTTTGAGCCTTTGGTGCAAGGAGCAGCTGGGATGTTGATGTATGAAGCTAAATACTTAGATGAATTAATTACCTTATGCCGAGAGAATAAAGTGCTTTGTATTGCAGATGAAGTAATGACTGGTTTTGGTAGAACAGGGAAGTTTTTTGCTTCAAGCTATTTAAGCAACAAGCCTGATATCATTTGTTTATCTAAGGGTTTAACGGGTGGTTATATGCCTTTGGGAGTAACGAGTTGCGCTCAATTTATTTATAATTCGTGTGTGAGTGACGATAAAACAAAAACTTTTTTTCATGGACACAGTTATACCGCCAATCCTACTGCATGTTCGGCAGGTTTAGCGAGTTTAGATTTAATGGAAAAAGAAGAAACTTGGAGTCAAATTGCAATGATTTCAAAGTTAAATCAGGAGCTTGTGACCAAACTTAAAAATCACCCAAAATTGAAAGATGTGAGGTGCAAAGGTACTATTTTGGCTCTTGAGATTAATACTGAAGAACATACACACTACTTGAATAATTCTTCAGAGAGCATTGCTTCCTATTTCCTTAATAAAAGTATCATTGTGAGGCCTTTAGGCAATATCTTGTATGTAATACCTCCTTATTGCATTACCGAAACAGAGATAAAACAAGTTTATGAAGTCATGGAGCAATTTTTACTAGAATTATAGACTTTTAGTTTAGGTAAATATTTTGCAAAAAAATGTTTGCTTTTACAATAAAAACCCTATTTTTGAGAGCAAATTTAGAACTATAAACACTATCATATGAACATTCACGAGTATCAAGGAAAAAGTATTTTAAAAAGTTTTGGTGTAGCTATTCAAGAAGGAATTGTTGCAGAAACTCCAGAGCAAGCTGTTGCAGCTGCTAAGCAAGTTATGGAAACATACAAATGCGATGGCGTAGTTGTTAAAGCTCAAATTCA
>DIHL01000094.1 GCA_002420145.1 Bacteroidetes bacterium UBA5697 | reverse complement strand
TGTATATAACTCATTAAATCCAAAACTTGTTGATTAGTTGAGTTTTCCATAAACATTTTTAGTGCTAAATCTTGAGCTAATTGAAAGTTTGATGTTTTAAATAAACAGTAACATAAATTAAATTGAATTTCAAATTTAGTTGAATCAATTGCTAATGCTTTTTGATAAAGTGGAATTGCTCCTGAAAAATCATAATATACACTTTGTTTTATAAATGCTAAATTATTCAATGCCGTTGTATTTAATGAATCGATTTTTAGAACATTATTTAAGGAAGAAGTTGCTGTGCTGATATAATTTGTTTTGGTTTGCTCATCTTTAAAGAAATTAGGATTTTTTAGATTCACTAAAATTTCATTACTATATAATAGATTAAGTGCAACAGAAGATGGCATTTTTTTTATGTCAGCGCCGTAAAGTGTAACTCTGTTTTTCCATTCTGTGTTTCTTGAAATAACAGAATAAGAATAACACACTAGTATAATTAAGGATACTATTTTGAAATTTGAATTTGTGCTTTGTAAAGAAACGATATGTGTATTTTTATTTAAAAAGAATAAAAGCATATATCCTACTAAAATTGCAAATCCAATAGAAGAGAAAAAAAGGAAACGATCTGCTACTATGCCAGGAACAACTCTAACTATATTTAAATACATAGAAATTCCAATCCCAAAAAATACAATAACATACCAAAATGGATTTTCTGTTTTAAAAAGTTTAAAGAAATAATAAATCATTACTAGGCAAATTAACATACCTAATATGGAATACAATGAAATAAAGTTATAGGTATCTAATGTATTATACCCATAATAACAAACCATTTTATTAGGGAATAATAGCATTTTTATATAAAAGCCTAAGGCGTTAAATGCTGTAGAGATTTTTAGTTCCCATGATTCGTCAAAGAATAGCGGGTTTTCATGGTATTTGAAAATTCGCTCACTCATCCCTTTTTCAAGTAGCGAGCGTTTCAAAAATCTGAATATAAAGAAACCAATCGTAAAAATAGAAATGCTTAAGGTTATTGGGATGAGTTTTGTCTTATATTTTTTATATAGCACCAAAGGAATGATAATAAAGAATGGCAAAATATCGAACTTTGTTAAGAACGAAAGAGCTGAAAAGATAAGTGTATAAATTAAAAAGCGATATTTTCCAGTTCTAAAAAAAGATTCTAAATGAATAAAAATGAACATGCAAAATATAAAACAAATTAAAATATCTCTATTTTTTAAACTCGCAACAACTTCCGAATGTGTAGGTATAAATGCAAATATAATGGTTATGAGTAAGCTAAATGATTCTGAGTAATTGTGAAAAATAGAACGAAGAACTTTGAAAAGTAATAATAAGCAGATGCTATATAAAATAACGTTAATTAAATGCCCAACCCAAGGTTTCACTCCAAAAAATTGATGTTCAATTGCAAATGATATTTTTACAATTGGTCTATATTCATAATTATTTTTTCCATCATTTTCAGCATAATATGAAGTGAATATTTTTTTTACTGATTTTAACCCTTTGTTTGTATAGCTATTTTCGGTTACAAATTGATCGTCAATTGCGTAACCATTATTAAGGGTGTTACCATAAAGTAAAAACGATATAAGGAAAAAGAGAATAAATTTCTTTTCATATATATAATCTAAATACTTCATTTGTTTTTTGTTTTTAGTACTGATATTTTTTAGCATTAACAGTATCTCCAATTTCCATGTATTTTTTGGCGATATATTGTGCTAAATTAGAATTAGGCATTAAGTCATACGCTTCTTTATATTTTTCTATCGCACTTAATGTGTCTTTTTTCATCAAGTTACAATTAGCTTCTTGCGCAATTAACTCATAATTATCGGGGAAGTTTTGTTGAGCTATCTTAATAATATGTAATGTTTTATCGTACTCTTTTTGTCCAAAAAACAAATCAATCGCAGCTGAAAAAGCCGTAAATTGTTTAGGATTATATCCGATTGCTTTCATATAGCATTCGTATGATTTTTTTATGTTTTTTTCTTGCTTATAACAGTTGCCTAGATTTTCATATGCTTGAGAATATTTTGGTCTTTTTGTGATAGCAAGAGAGAAATATTTTTTAGCATTTGGTATATCATTTAAGTAAGAGTAATATACTACGCCAACATTATTATATGCTGAATAAAGTGTAGAGTCGTTTTTTATAGCTTGAGTGTAGTGTTTGATGCATTTTTGAACTAATATGTTGTTTGGGTATTTTTTATTTGGTAATCGTAACATCTCAAAATACTCATTTGCTAATAAACTATTGGCTTTAGCTGAATGTTCTTGATGCTTAATGTCTGCTTCAAATAATGTTAATTTATTATGCCAGTCAGTATTTCTGTCCCACGAATAAATCATAAAAACTACTGAAAGCACTGTAATATAAATTAAAGGTTTTGAAAAAAGGCTTGCTATTGTTTTAAAATTAATTGTGTGGAAATAATGAGTAAATATAAAAGCAATGATTAATGCAAAGCCAAAAGAAGCAAAGTATGCAAATCGTTCGCCTAAAATACCTGGAGCTGGAATACCTACATTTAAAAACGGAACTATTAAACCAAGAAAAAGAAGAACAGAAAATAACAATATTTTATTTCTTAGTTTATAAATAAAGTATCCTGCTGAGGTAAGAAATCCAGCACCAATTAAAAAATAAACATTTAAACTGGTTGTGACGTCAAATGTATTAAACCCATAATAGTTCCTAAATGGATACGGTATTATTAAAAATTTCACATAAAAGCCTAGAGTTTTAATCCCTACAATTATTTTTTGAAAAAATGAAACATGATCGGTATACAAAGGGTTTTCAAAATGATAAAAAAAGCGAATAGGTTTTTCTGTCACCAAACGATTTCTAACGAGAACTGCTAAATAATAAATAAAAATAACAGAAAGAGCGCATATTAAAATGATTTTAAAATTCACCTTCCTGAATAGTAAATAACACAAAGGGATAACAGCAAAAAACAGTATGGCATTTCGTTTCGAAAGAAGCCCCAGTGTTAGCAATAAAACAATTAGGACAATGTTTTTTATATTAGGTTTTTTTATTGCCTCTAAACCGTACCATAACGCGCTAATGCCAAACAAAAAAGCTAGTAATTCATCTCTGCATTTTAAGTTGTTTACTACTTCTGAGTGAATAGGGTGTATTAAAAAAATAAAAGCGGTAATAAAAGCTAAGTCAAACTTAAATTTATAATCTTCAAATAATTTTAGGAGAATGCAAAATAATAACCAAACAGTAATAAAGTACAAAAGCAAATTAACTAAATGACTTACAAAAGGGTTTTGACCAAATATTCCGTACTCTATTGCAAAAGTTGAAGTAGTCACAGGTCTATAATCAAATGAGCCTTCACTGTCGTGAGCATATCTACTTCTCCAAATTTTAGCTATTCCTTTAAATCCTTTTGAAACTAATTTGTGGTTAGGGTTAAATTCTTTGCCTTTTTCAGGAAAATTGGTTACCGTGATGTAATCATCATCTAAGGCATATTTGTTTTTAAGAGAGTTTCCGTAAAATAAAAAAACTAAAACCAGAAAGGTAAAAAAAACGTTTTTATGTTCTTTAAAGTAAAGTATCATTAGTTAATAGTTGCTTACCATGTAAAAATAAAAGAAATACTGTAATAAAGAGAAAATCTTTTAATAAAAAAAGCGCCTATTGAGGCGCTTTTTATTAACTGAGCTTGAATTATTTCTTTTTATTTCTTTTATCAATAATAAATTGAGCTGGCGTTTTTTTCTGACCATTTACTTCGATATAAGCTACCCCTAATTTTTGTGCCATATTAACATAATACATTTTGTCATGAGCTTTTTTCATTACTAATTTCACATCACAACTTGAACCTGTATTGGTAATGATATCGCAAGAAGCAACCTCTGGATTTGCTTTTAACTTTTGAACAAACGCAATAGCATTTTCTTTTGAACTAAGTCCAGAAAAATTAGAATTTAATACAGTTGTTGTTTTGATTGCCCCTTTTGCAAAATTATCCTTTAAAGTCCAAGTGATATTAGATTGAGCATGAGCTTTAAAAGAAAACATTAAGATTGCTAAACAAGCAATTGAAAGAATTTTTTTCATGATAATAGTTTTTAAATATTTATGCTAATATAGACTTGTTTGATTGAAAAGCAAAAAAAAAACAAAAACTAATTTTTGAACTTGGGGTTTTGATGAGTAAGTTCTTAAAAAAAAGGAGCATAAAAAAATATTGACCCAAATAGTAAAACTATTAAGGTTATTGTATAAATTTACCTTATACATATGGCTATTTCTATAAATCACATATCTACTTATTTGCCTAAAAAAATATTAACAAATGAGGATTTGTCTCTTCAATTTAATGTTTCAAGTGAGCAGATATTTAAAAATACGGGAATAAAAAAACGCTACTTATCGGCTCCTGGCGAAATTTCCTCTGATATGGCCGTAAAAGCTGCTGAAACTCTTTTTCAGGATTATTCTATTGATAGAAGTGACATTGATTTTTTGATTTTTTGTTCAGAAGGGTTTGACCATAAAGGACCATCTACATCTTGCTTAATTCAACATAGGTTAGGATTAAATAAAAATATTGCCTGTGTCGATTTGCCTTATGGTTGTTCTGGCTATATTTATGGTTTAGGAATGGCAAATGCTTATTTAACTAGTGGAATGAGTCAAAAGGTGTTGTTTTTAACAGCAGATATGGCGACAACTGTTATTCATAAAGACGATTTAGAATTAAAAAGTATTTTTAGTGATATAGGCACCGCAACTATAATTACTAAAGCTACTTATAACGAGCATTTTATTTTTGGAACTGATGGAAGTGGATATCATAATTTAATAGTTGACCACAGTGCTTCACGAAACCCTCAAACAATAGAGAAGCTTCAAGAAAATAATATGCCATTAGGACATATGAAAATGCAGAGTACCGAAATTTTTGTATTTGCAGTTAAAACAGTGCCTAAACTAGTACAGGACATTTTATTGAAACATAATTATACGATTGATGATATTGATTTATTTGTTTTTCATCAGGCTAGTTATTTTATGTTAGATGTGATAAGAAGAAAATGCAAAATTCCTAAAGAAAAATTTTTTGTGAATATAGAGCAGTTTGGAAATTCTGTATCTTCAACTATTCCAGTAGCTTTAAAGGATGCTAAAGAACAAGGGGTTTTAAAAAAAGGAATGAAAGTTTTAGTTGCAGGTTTTGGTATAGGGTATAGTTGGGGAGCAACAGTTATTGAATATTAAAAATAGAAATTATGATATCAGCAGAGGAATTTACAAATCAGTTAGTTACAGAATTTGAAGATGTGGAACCTAATACGGTTTTTCCAGATACAAATTACAGAGAGATTAAAAATTGGAGTTCTATGTATGCTTTAATTATTATTGCATTTATTGATGCTAATTTTGATGTGCAACTTAGTGCAGATGATTTAAAAAATACTCAAACAGTGCGAGATTTATACGCTATTGTTTGCGAAAAAATGAAATAATGAGTTTTGTAACGGTTAATAATATTTCTTTAAAAGGTATAGCTGCTGCTGTTCCATCTGTTAAGTATTCTAATTTAGATTACAGTCACGTTACTGTGGAAGAAAGAGAGTTATTTATTAAAACAACTGGGATTAAAGAAAGAAGAGTGGCACCTCAAGGCATGTCAACATCAGATATGTGTTATGAGCCAGCAAAACAATTAATAGAAAAGCTAAATTGGAATAAAGAGGATATTGATGTTGTAATTATGGTGACTCAATCTCCAGATTATTTTATCCCTGGTTCGGCTGTTATTTTACAAGATCGTTTAGGGTTAAAAAAATCATGCTTAGCATTTGACATTAACTTAGGTTGCTCTGGATATGTTTATGGCTTGTTTGTATTAGGAAATTTAATAAGCTCTGGTCAGTTAAAAAAAGGGTTATTGTTAGTAGGAGATAAGTCAACAGTATCTACTGCATTTACTGATAAAAGCGCATATCCGCTATTTGGAGATGCAGGTTCGGCAACGGCACTAGAGTTCGATGAAAATGCAAAAACCATGTATTTTAATTTAGCTTCTGATGGTTCGGGAAAGGACGCTATTAATATTGAACATGGTGGTTCTAGAAATGGTATTCAAAAAGATACATTTGATTTAATTGAGATTGAGCCGGGAATTGCTAGAGAAAAAAGACATTTAAAATTGAATGGCATTGAAATTTTTAATTTCGCGTTAAGAGAAGTGTCTCCAAATGTTAATGAACTTTACGCTAAATCAAATCAAAGTATGGCTGATACTGATTATTTTGTTTTTCATCAAGCTAATAAATTGATTAACGAATCGGTTCGTAAAAAATTAAAAATTGCAGATGTCTCTAAAGTATTATATTCTCTTGAGAAATACGGTAATACTAGTTCCGCATCAATTCCTTTAACTATGATTACTGAGGCTTCAGATAACTTAATAACTAAAAGTAATAATTTGTGTTTATGTGGTTTTGGTGTCGGTTATTCATGGGGAAGTGCTTTAATTCATACGAAACCCTTTATTTGTTTACCATTAATTGAGTTATAGTGATATCATTATTAAATAAAAAAATATTAATAACAGGCGCATCTTCTGGAATAGGAAGAGCAACTTCCATCTTATTCAGCGAATTAGGAGCAGATGTTATCATTACAGCTCGAAACAAAGAAAATTTGAACCAAACTTTCATGAAATTGAAAGCAAATCCTAATCATCAACAAATTGTTGGCGATTTAACATCCATTGACGATATAAAAAAAATAATAACAGAAATACAAGCCATCGATGGCTTTGTGCATTGTTGCGGCAAGGTATTGCCTGTTCCTGTTAAATTTATTAAACAAGAGCAATTACAAGATGTATTTGAAGTGAATTATTTTTCAGCAGTAAATACAGTCTCGGAACTTTTAAAACAAAAGAAAATCAATAATAATAGCTCTATTGTTTTTATCTCATCTGTCTCAACGTTGCATGCTTACTTTGGCGGAGCACCCTATATTAGCTCTAAAGCTGCATTAGAGGGTTATGCTAAAACTTTAGCTTTAGAACTTGTTCCTAAAAAAATTCGAGTAAATGTTTTGCAACCAGCTCTTGTAAAAACGGCTATTTTTGAAAGCACGATTGATGCTGCTGTAAATAATGAAGAGATGATGAAACTTGTTTCTAAATATCCTTTAGGTGTTGGAGAACCAGATGATGTTGCTAAGGCTAGCGCTTTCTTTATATCAGATGTTAGCAAATGGATTACAGGCACTAATTTAAAAATGGATGGTGGTTTAACTTTAGGATTTAATTAGATGGAAGAAGAAAAAGAAATATCTGTCATAATTCCTGTTTATAATGCTTCTGCTTGTATACAGAATTTGGTTTCCGAAGTACATCAATTATTACATTCGCAAAATCATACATTTGAAATCATCTTAGTTGATGATGCTAGTCGTGATGATAGTTGGCAAAAGATTAAACTAATATGTTTGCAACTAAAACATGTTAAAGCATTTTCGTTATCCAAAAATTTTGGCCAGCATAAAGCTACATTATGTGGCTTTCATAATTCCAATGGAAGATATGTGATAACAATTGATGATGATTTTGAACATCATCCAAAAGATATATTAATGCTTTATCGTCAGCTAAAGCAAAGTCAATCTGATGTAGTATATGGAACTTCAAAAAATGCAAAAAAATCTTTTGTACGAAGTATAATTACTAAGTTTTATAAATTTATATCTAAGGTCGAAAATCCATATGCAGGTGTAGGGTCAAGTTTTAGAGCGCTTAAAAAAGATTTAGTTTCTAAAATAGTATCGCATCAAAATCATTTATTTTTTATTGATGAGCTTATCTTATGGTATACATCTAGTATTGATGTTTGTGAACTTAATTTTCATAAATCTCAAAAAGAAGCATCGGGATATGGTTTTTTGAAATTATTTTCCCTTTCGTCAAATGTATTAATGATCAGTACAACTATGCCTCTTAAGCTTGTAAAAACATTAGGGTTATCTATGTCACTTATTAGTATTTTAACAGGTGCTTTTTATTTATTTAAAAAAATAATTCATAAAACACCTGTTGCGGGTTATACTTCAATTATCGTTTCTGTATTATTTAGTGCTGGTTTAATTTTATTTTGTTTAGGTATTATTGGTGAGTATTTAGGAAATGTATTGATGATGCAAAATAATAAGCCAGCATTTTACATCAAAGAAAAAATATGATAGTAAAGCAATTTGGCGTTACATATCACAGAGTACAGCCTAAAGATTTAGAAGTTTTAAGATACTGGCGTAATCAGTCTTTCATTAGAGATAATATGCAATTTAAGGATTATATTACTCCTTTAATGCAACAGCAGTGGTTTGAAAAAATCAATAATCCATTTAATTATTATTTTATTATCGAATATCAAGGTAAAAAAATTGGATTAATTAATTGCAAAGATACTGAGTTAGATACTCGATTAGCTGAGGGTGGTATTTTTATATGGGAAAAAAGTTTTTGGGGAACATCTATCCCTGTATTTGCTTCGCTTACCATGTTGCAAGCAGTATTTGAAATTTTTAAATCGGGAGATGCTTCGGTGGCAACTGTAGCTATTGATAACAAAAAAGCATTAGATTTTAATTTAAAGTTAGGTTACGAGATCAAAGAAACATCAGAAGATGGAAAATGGTATAAACTTTATTTAACCAAAGAAAGGTATAAAACCCATTGTCATAGATTAATTAAAGCAGCTGGTATTTTACATAAAGATGATGCGGATTTTAAAATATTTGGAGAACCTATTGATACTCAAGCAGAGCAAATCAATCAATATTTAAGAGCAAATAAAAAAAATTAGACAGCAGGAAAAATATCCAGTTCTCCTTTTTCTAAAAAGTATAGCCATTTTTCTTTAGGGAACATTCCAAGCATAAATTCATCTTGTAATGTTTCTATCTTATATTTATTGATTTCATCTGCAGTATAGCCCCATTTTGGATTAGCGATATCTAGCATTAATACAAATCTGTCTTCGTTGCTATTGTTCCATGCTTCATGTTCAAAAGAATCATCAAATACTAGCATTTTACCAGGTTCCCATGTTTTAGTTATTTCTCCAACACGTATCCCACAATCTTTTGGTATAATTAAACCCAAATGAGCTCTTAACACCATTTTTGTAAATCCTTTATGCGGTTTAATTTGTGTGTTGGCAGGTAAATAAGAAAAGTCGGCTGAAACTAAATTTGGTATTTGTTTTAAAACCAAATAAGTTTTAGGACATAAGCTACAGTTAAGAGGATGTTTAATGCCAAAAAACTGAAAAGTAAATACTTTCCATATGTTTTTACTTTCAGGATGCAGATATTCTGGAAATGTGTCTAACCAAAAACCGTTTTTTGCATTTTTTCTAAGTTGATTTAATTCTTCTAAAATACTTGAATAATTTTCTTCTAAAATTTTTAATTCTGGTGTTTCTGAAATATCATAAAACCATTTTGGATTTTTATCTGTAAATTTTTCCATGATTAAAAACATGTTTTAGATTCATTAATAATACGTACTTTTATATAGTAAATTTACATTTAATTTTAGTTTGTAAAAAGCTTTTGTTGCTTTTAAACTAAATATAATTAGTGATTAAAATCATGTCGAAATTGTGGTTTAGTTTATATGATAGAGGAACTTATAAAGGAGATGAACCTTCTTTTTATGACACAAAGGATATCAAATTTACTAAGCTTATTGAAGATAATTATACAATAATTAAAAGTGAGTTGGAAGCATACCTAAAACACCACCAATTGCAAACTTATTTTAATGCTTCTATGGTCGAATCGTTTGGTACATGGAAAACAATTTCCTTAAAATGGTGGGGTATTAATTTTAATGAGAATTATAAGTTTTTTCCCGAGACCATTCGTATAATTAATTCAATAGATGGTTTAGTTTCGGCTTCTTTTAATAAACTTGAACCTAATGGAAAAATAAAACCTCATTGTGGAGACACAAATGCAATATATAGATGTCATCTTGGAATAGAGGTTCCAGATAAAATACCAGTATGTGGTTTTAGAGTGAGAGAAGAGTGGCGCAGTTGGGAAGAAGGAAAAGTTTTTGTTTTTGTTGATGCAGTGAATCATGAAGCAATAAATTTGAGCGATAGAAATAGATTTATATTTTCCTTTGATGTAATTCGTCCCGAGTTTAAAAATAAAAGCAAATATATTTGTGCGGTAGTTATGACTTCTTTGTTTTTGCAAAATAGAGCTGAAAGCCTAGGGTTTTTATATAAGTTACCTCTTAAACTTCAGCATATCATAGGAACATTACTAGTGCCATTTGCTTTTTTAGCAATACGCGTAAGAAATTTTTTACATTTTATTAAATATAAGTAGGTGGTTAATAATTCAAATAAACTTTGGTTTAGTCTTTTGCATGACAGAAAATACAAGGGTGTTGAACCTCATTTTCCTTCTGTATCCAAACTAAATGGAATTGAAGAATTAGAAAAAAACTACTCCGTTGTATTAAATGAACTTCAAGATTATTTAAAACAATATGTTTTAGAAAGCCAGTTTAATACAATGATGGTTGAAAAACCTAAATCATGGAAAGTTAGATCACTGAGAGTTTGGGGAGTTGAAATGTATGAAATACAAAAGCACTTTCCTCAAACACTGAAGCTCTTATCAAATATTGAAGGTGTAGTTAATGTTGGTTTTAATTTGTTAGAACCTCAATCGGCTATAAAATCACATTGTGGCGATACAAATGCTATTATTAGATGTCATTTAGGATTAGTAATTCCCGCCGAGAATGAAACTTGTGCTATCAAAGTAAATCATGAGATTAAAAATTGGCAACAAGGAAGGGTTATTGGTTTTATTGATGCGTATGATCACGAAGCCTGGAATAGAACAGATAAGCAGAGGATAATAATGTTATTCGATATATTACAGCCAGAGTTTAAATCTCAAAAACATAAAATCTGTGGAGTTGTATTGGCTAGTTTTTATATGCAACAATTAGGTAATGTTTTCCCTAGACTTTATAGTTTGAATCCAAAATGGTTGTATCCAATCACTTATCCTTTATCTTTTTTAATTAGAATTTTAATTCCTATTCGAAATAAATTAAAAATGTAATTATTTCCTTAGTTTTTTAATAATTAGCTTTATCGATAAAGGGATAGCCAAATAAAATTGTATTAATAGAGGTCTATACAAATAGGATTTAATTATTTGCCAATAATCACTTAAATTGAAGTAAACAGCAGATTTACTTTGTAGTGCTGTATCATATCCAAATTTAATTAATAAAGGTTTGGTTAGTTTTACTATTTTATCATTTAAAACTGTATCCAATTCATTTTCTTGTAAATGAATTTTTTCCTTGTTTACTTTTTGAAATAAACTGCTTTGAAAATCTTTTAAATAATTTATATGCTTGGGGTCTATTTTATCTTTTTGAATATTTAAAAAAGACGCATAAACTCCTTCTGTTTCAAGCATTTTACTATTATATTGTATGTTCAAAAACTGACAAATATTTTGTAAAATAGTTTCAGGAGAGGAAACTAAATCTTCATATTTTACAATTAAAACTTCTTTGTTTTTGGAAGTTAAATAATCTATGTTTTTAAAAGTGTTATTCCATAATGCAGATAAGTACAATGGGCTTTGTCCAGCATTTAATTTTCTACTTTTCTTTCTTATAGCATTTACTCTTGGATCTCTTACAAGAATTATAAATTTAGATTCAGGGTATAATTTGATTAAAGTTTTTAGATAAAAAAAGTATTTTATTTGTTTGTCAAGAATGACACTAATCTCATGCTTAGGCTTGGGCTCAAAAAATTGCAAGTAAATGATTGTACAAAGTAATTGATAGTTTAAATTATCTTTATGTGTAATTAACTGGTTGTATAAATTTTGTTTTGAGGTAAAAAATAAGTCCAAATTCTTTTCAGCGATTAGCCAAAATTCATCTATAAAGTTTAAAATTTCAGTATCATTCCACTTTGTTTTATTAGCATATTTTTGGTAAAAAAATATAGCAAAAGGTTCTTCAGAAGGGCAAATTACATTTGAATGTAAATTCATCATTAGCGATAAAAGAGAACTGCCAGTTCGTTCTGTACATAATAAAAAATGAGTATGTATTTGATTCTGTAGAATATTTGGAACTTTAAGTATTATACCATAAATTTAGTAAAAAAAACAGATATAATGAGTGCCCAAAATTTTAATTTTATTGTTGGTATTGGAAGATCGGGCACTACTTTATTAATGTCGATGTTGAATGCTCATCCTTCTATTCAAGCAACTCCAGAAGTTAATTTTTTTAATTTTTTTTATAGTTCTTGGAAAGATAAAACTGAGTTTTCTAAAGATGATATAAATTTAGTTACAAGTTACCTTAATTCGTATAGAGCAAATAATTTCTCTGGATTTGATTTTGATTTTGATTCTTTTTCTCAAGGCTCAAGTTCTAGTTTTAGTGAATTGTATAAAAAGTTTTATGAAAGTTTTTTATATGGTGGTAATAAAAAAACTTGTGATTTTTATTTTGATAAAAATCCAATAAATAGTTTGTATTTAAAACAAATAATTGAAGTTTTTCCTGAGGCAAAGTTTGTGTTTTTAACCCGCGATCCTCGTGCAACTTATTTGTCATTAAAACAAAAGAAAAATACTAAGTCAATTAATATATATTTTAATGCTTATAGGTGGTTATTGTATAATCA
>DIHL01000087.1 GCA_002420145.1 Bacteroidetes bacterium UBA5697 | reverse complement strand
GCGGATACTCTCACCAAATACTAAAAATAAAACCCTCTGCTTTTCAAAGGGTTTTATTTGTGATCGTGTAGGGATTCGAACCCCAAACCTTCTCATCCGTAGTGAGATGCTCTATCCAGTTGAGCTACACAACCAATCCAAAAAATTGGAGTGCAAATATACTTATTTTAGTTAAATTGCAAACAATTTTAAACGATTTTTTATGCAATCTATTATTGAGTCCATTTGGGACAACCGAGAATTATTAAAAGAAGCTTCAAATCAAAAGGCTATACGCCAAATTATAGAAGATTTAGATAAGGGTAAAATCAGGGTGGCAGAGCCAAAAGCTAATGGAACTTGGCAGGTAAATGATTGGATTAAAAAAGCGGTAATTCTTTATTTTCCTATTCAACAAATGGAAACGATGGAAGTTGGTCCATTTGAATTTCACGACAAAATGAAATTAAAAAACAATTTTGCAGAAGCTGGTGTAAGAACAGTTCCTGGCTCTATTGCACGATATGGTAGTTATATTTCTAAAGGCGTGATTATGATGCCTAGTTTTGTAAATATTGGCGCTTATGTGGATGAAGGAACAATGGTTGATACTTGGGCCACTGTTGGAAGTTGTGCGCAAATTGGGAAACACGTTCATTTAAGTGGAGGTGTTGGGATTGGCGGTGTTTTAGAGCCAGTTCAAGCAGCTCCAGTGATTATTGAAGACAATTGCTTTATTGGATCTCGTTGCATTGTGGTTGAAGGTGTTCATGTAGGAAAAGAAGCTGTGTTAGGTGCTAACGTATGCTTAACTATGTCCACTAAAATTATTGATGTGACTGGAACTACTCCAATTGAAACTAAAGGTTATGTTCCTGAAAGAAGCGTGGTAATTCCTGGTTCATATACCAAACAATTTCCAGCTGGAGAATACCAAGTACCTTGTGCTTTAATTATTGGGAAACGCAAAGCAAGTACTGATTTAAAAACATCATTAAATGATGCATTAAGAGAACATAACGTAGCTGTATAATTTGACTCATAAAAACATACTCGTTATTCAAACTGCTTTTATTGGTGATGCTATTTTAGCATCATCTGTATTAGAAAAAATGCACGCTTTTTTTCCAGAAGCAAAAATTTCTATTCTAGTTCGTAAAGGAAATGAATCACTTTATAAAGAACATCCTTTTTTATTGCAAACATTAGTTTGGAATAAAAAAGAAGGTAAATACAAAAGTTTATTTCGATTACTGAAAGTCATCCGACAACAAAAATTTGATACTGTTATTAATTTACATCGCTTTGCTAGTTCTGGCTTTTTAACAGCATTCTCAAAAGCAAAATATACCTCAGGGTATGATAAAAATCCTTTCTCATTTTTATTCGACAATAAATCAAAACATAAAATTGGCGATGGAAGACACGAGATAGATAGATACAATGATTTAATAGAATCTATTACAGATAAAACTGTTGCTAAGCCAAAACTGTATCCAACATTCAAACAGTTCTCTAAAATTGAACCTTACGTTTCGCAAGCATTTGTTTGCATGGCTCCTTCTTCCGTTTGGTTTACTAAACAATTACCAAAAGATAAGTGGATTGAATTATCTAATTCTATCCCTAAAGAAGTCATTATTTATCTTTTAGGGGGCCCTTCTGACAAAGAACTATGCGAAGAAATTAAAAGTAAAAGCTCACATGTATCCATTCAAATATTAGCAGGTGAATTATCATTACTTGAATCTTGTGAATTAATGAAACATGCTAAAATGAATTATGTAAATGATAGTGGTCCTTTGCATTTAGCATCTGCTGGAAACTCTCCAACAACAGCCTTCTTTTGCTCTACAATTCCAGAATATGGTTTTTATCCACTTTCTTATAATTCACAGGTTATTGAGGTTAAAAACTTAGATTGCAAACCTTGTGGTTTACATGGTTATAAAACTTGTCCGAAAAATAATTTTAGATGTGGTAATGAAATAAAATTGCCTTTATTTAAATAATTGAAAAGCACCTTGTTTTCTTATTTCCTTATTATCAATATCTTTGGCATTAATCATGTAAAAATAAGTTCCATCTGTTGATTCTTTTCCATCAGACTTTCCATCCCAACCTTTATTAATATCACTCCACGAAAATAATTGTAATCCCCATCTATTAAAAATAGTGCAATTAAAATCAATAATATTAAACCCTTTTATTTTAAAGATATCATTCACACTATCATTATTTGGAGTAAATACATTTGGAATAATTAAATATGGTTGTTGCTCTAATACCGTAATAACTAAAGAATCTGTATCAACACAAGAACCGTTAGAAACCGTTAAATAAACCATATACGTTCCTTCGTTTACATACATTTGAGAAGATACAGTTTGTGTACTAGCTGTATTTCCATTCCCTAAATTCCAAGTATATGTATTTGCTCCAACACTATTATTTGTAATACTAACGATTAATGGCGCTACACCGCTAGAAGGAGAGGCATTAATACTAGCATTTAAATTTACAACCGTTACATTTATTGTTTGAGTATTTACTCCGCAAACATTTGTATTGGAAACTGTAACTAAACCACCATTCGTTGTAACAACAGAACCTGTTGATGTACTATTAGACCAAGAATATAAAATAGGACTTCCAGTAGTTAAAGGAACACCTCCCGTAACCGTTAAAGTGGCTGTTTCATTAGGACATATTGTATTACTTGATGAAGTTAGAACTAAGGGTGGGAAACTAATGCTACTAATATTAACGGAGGCAGTAGCAGTTCCGCAAGCATTTGTAACGGTAACAGTTTTTACACCAGTTGTGTTTACTAAAATTATACTTGCTACATCTCCTGTACTCCACAAGTAATTACTTGCATTACTATTAGCGGTGAGTGTAGCAGAACTTCCTGGACAAAGAACATTTGATGATGACGAAACCGAAACAGTTGGAGATGGAATGATATTGAGTGTTTGCGTTGCTTGTGCGCTTCCACAAGCATTAGTACTGGTAACAGAAATAGATGCCGAACTAACACTTACTGTATTTGTAGTTGCACCATTTGACCATAAATAATTTCCTTCGTTTGAGGTAGCAGTCAAAATAACACTTCCTCCTGCACATAATGTAGTTGTGGATGGAGCACTGATAGAAACACTTGGTAAAGGTGCCGAACCTAGAGAAATATTAGCTACCGCAATACCACAACCCGAAGTTGAAACTGTTGCAGAATATAAACCCGGTGAATTAATAAGAGTAGTTGATGTATTAACACCTGTGCTCCAAGTATAAGTTCCTGTACTACCTGCAAGCGAAAGAGTTGCTGTTTGTCCGCTAGGACACATAGTGACAGCTGAAGATGCTATAGATAATGTAGGTGCAGAAGAAATGGTAACGCTTACTGTAGTAGAAGAATTACCACATGAATTTGTCGCATTAACTGTATAAACACCTGCTGAATTTAAAGAAACAGAACTAGTTGTTGCTCCTGTACTCCAAGAATAAGTAACCGCTGTATTTGCATTTGCTTGTACTATTGTAGATTGTCCAGGACAGATAGAAACATTATTTGGATTAATAGATACAGTTGGTAAAGGTGTTATTGTCAAATTAACACTATCTCTAACAGTTGTTGTTTGTGTTCCACAAGTTTTAATAATACTGCAGTATAACTTCACTGTTCCTGACTCACTAGCTCCAGGAGTATAAGTTGTCGTTAAAGAATTAGTTGGAGAGAATGTTCCTGTAGCTCCTATTCCTAAACTCCAATTAACGGAATTGTATGTTCCAGAAGCTGTAGCCGTGAAACTTTGAGAAGAATTAATACATACTGTTTTATTAGTTCCCGCATCAACAGAAAGAGGAATGAATGGGGCCTGACAACCATAATTTACATAAGTGGAAACTCCAGCAGCAGAAAACTCAACAGCTCCGCCATCCTGTGCTCCAATATTACCAGCTTGATTTATTAATAAAGCTCTATCGTACGTTACAGCATCAGAACAACTCGCTGGTGATGAAAAAGTCATAGTTAATGTTCTTAATCCTCCTCCGGCTTGGTAGTTTGCAAAATGCCCAGCCGTATTACCAGCCGTTTGAAAAATAATGTATAGTGTATCATTTAAATTAACAAAGCTTTGAGCTAAGGGCGACCAAGCTGTACTAGTAACCAATAATACTTTTGAATTTGCAGGTAATATACCAGACACAGGTTCTTTTAAAAGTCCACAACCGTTTATAGTGGCATTAACCGTAGCAACATCCGAAGCTGTGCCTGCATTTTTAGTTAAACCCAACCAATTATTATTTGGCCAATTAACAGAAAGATTAGCTGTATTTAATGCTGTGCCTCCAACCTGAAAAGTTACCATTTCATTTTGTCCTTCTTGTGACCCTGCGCAAGCATCTACCAAAATACTTTGTATTTGAAAACATTGAGCTTTGATTTGAAAAAAAGAAATAACAAAACAAATAAATAAACCAGTTTTTTTCATAGGATTCTAATTAAATAATTAAACGGATTTTATCTATTATTTCGAATAATGATTTTGAAATTCTCTGTTTTATAGGGAGTTTCTATCTTTGCAAAATAAATTCCATCTGCTATTTTAACAGTATTAACTCTTGTACTTGATTGTTCGACAAGTGTTTCAGACAAAAGTTTTCCAGACAAATCAAATAAAAGCAATTGAGCATTTTTAGGTATCGCATTTTTAAACTCTAAAATCAACTCTTCATCATTTTGATACAATAACGATTTCCAATCTTTGTCAGCCCTATCAATTGCTATTACTTTATGACCATATATCTGATAATTGTTTTCAATTGTACTTAGCTTATAATACGTTAAACCAGAATAAGGAGAATTGTCTTCGCAAGAATAAAACTGAGATAATCCTTCTATATTATTTGCATTTACTCGAGTGAATTCCGAGAAATTGATACCATCTTCACTTTTCTCAATTATATATTGTAATATATTATTTTCGGATGCAACCTTCCACACTAAATCATTTTTTTCTCCATTTTGAGTTGCGTAAAAATCGATTAACTCGATTGGTAAGATAGCAAGTGGAGGCACACAAGTACCATCACCTGTAATATAACTAGGGGTTGTCCCGTTAAAGGTAACTGAAGCACCATCACTCGAAAAACTAAATGAATTAGTAGTATTATAACTATACGTTGTAACTCCACAACTGGCATTTAAGTAGCTAAAATCAGTTTTAAACCAACGGGTACTATTATTATTTCCAAAAAAGCCAGTGGGTGACCAAACTGCAGCAGTTGAAATTACAACATAAATAGGTCCTTGTCCGCAATAGGGCGAAAAATCGCCTGTGAAACAGGAATTTTTATTCAATATAATAAAATTGCTATTAGCTGGAATAGTTCCACCACTTGGCACAAAAGAAAATGTATTACTACAACCCGCTAAAGTATTTAATTGTGACACCGCATCACCAACTGCAATATTTGTTGATGTTGCTGTAGCCGCAAATGATGATGAGAAGTTATTATCTGAACCGTTATTATAAATAACACTAAGACTACCACTACTTACAGGTATATTATAAGAACCAGAATTCATCACAACCATTTCGTTATTCCCCTCATTAGCGCAACCATCACATGCATTTACAACAGCAGAAACCAAAAATGGGCAAACAAAAGAATTAACAGTGAGTGTTGAAGTTCCATTTGTTGTAACTGTACCACATGCATTTGAAACAACACATTGATAGGAATAGCCACTCATACTTAATGGTGGATTTGAAATTGCTAAAACCGAACTTGTTGCCCCAGCATATGTAGGATTTGTGCCGCCATTAGAAATATTTGTAAATGCGCCGCCTGTACTTTGCTGCCATTGATATGATAATCCTGAACCTGACACTGTAACAGAATAAGACGCCGTACCTGTTGATGTTGTTGTAACGCTTATTGGCTGTGATGTAATTGATATTGTATTAACAACCAAAGTAGAAGTTGACGAAGTTGCTGTACAAGTTCCTCCCTCTGCTACTGAACATCTATAATAATAAATTGAACCAGCCGTTAAAGTTAAAACCGCTGTATTAGTTCCAGAATAAGATGCTCCAGATGGCGTTCCATTCACTACAGTAGCCCATCCGCTTGTTCCATTCGCACTTGCTTGCCAAGTATAAGATGGAGAAGTAGCAGAACTAGTGACGGAAATTGATGCAACAGCACCTGCACAGATAGTTTGTGTTGTTGGAGATATACTTATTGTTGGAGCGATACAGGAAGGACATGTACCTTGAGTTATTGACACATCATCAATAGTAATATTCTGATTTCTAAGTGTATAAAAAAATCTAACGTATCTACTAGAGCAATTAAGTGTCAAATTATTGGTAACACATGAAGTTGACATATTTGTAAATGATTGAACCGTCGTCCAAACAGTTCCATTAGTTGATTCTTGAACATCAAACGTTCCTGTAAATGCAGCTGTACTTTTTGTTACAAAACTTAAATTAGACGCTGGACCATTATAAAAGACTTGATAAAAATCTCCAGTAGAATTTAATTGGCCTCCATTACTTCCTGAACAAGCAAAAGTTGTTAGATATGATCCTGTTCCTGAATCAATCCAATCTGCTGGTGTTATATCCCAAGCAGTTCTTGAAACAGGAAGTGAAGCCTGCCCCCAACTTTTTAAAAAAGAAAATAAAAAAAACATCACTAAAATTTTCAATTGAAAATTTTTACCAGATATTATTTTACGACTCCTTAACATTTAAAAATTAATTAAAAAAATTAATCAAAGCGGTTTCGGATTAGTTTCGTTATTAAAAAATAAGAAACTCCTGTAGGGTGTTCGCTTTTTAAAAAATTATTTCGAAGCGGTTTCGGTATTTTTTTTATCGATTCATTAAATGATAAAAAATCCTCTAGGGTGTTCACTTGTTATACAAAATTAAACTATTTAGAGGCAAGTAATATGTTTTTTTGATTAACAAATTGTTAAAAAACATTGATTATGTAGGATTTCTGTAATTATTAACCTTTAGACGAATGTTATTAATTTTTCGAGGAATTAAATATTTCATCTAAATCGTTTTGCTAACTTAGCTCTATATTAATTTTAAATAAAATGAAGAAAGGTTTTATATTTTTTGTACTTCTTGTAGCTTGTGGTTTTTTATTATCTTTTATTAATACAAACTCAGGTGCTGAACTTGGATTAAACTCTCCTTTGCCTATGGCAGACGAAAAAATGAAAGATGTTAGCGGAAAAGAGGTTTCTTTAAATACATCAAAAACAGCTAAAGGTTTATTAGTTATTTTTTCTTGTAACACTTGTCCTTATGTAAAATTAAGCGAAAGCCGTATTAAAGAATTATCTGATAATTGCCTAAAACAAGGAATTGGCTGCATCATTGTTAACAGTAATGAAGCTCAGCGAGCAGAAGAAGATAGTTTTGATGAAATGGTTAAATATGCCTCTTCTCAAAAATTCACATGTTCTTATGTAGTAGATGCAAATTCTAAATTAGCGGATGCTTTTGGAGCTACACGTACCCCCCAATGTTTTCTATTTAACAACAAAGGTTTAGTCTACAAAGGAGCTATCGACGATAACGTTAAAGATCCTTCATTGGTTAAAGTTCATTATTTACAAGATGCTATTGACGCCTTGGCTAAAAATGAAACTCCTAAACTACAAGAAACTAAGTCTATTGGCTGTACTATTAAAAGAGTTGAATAAATTATAACCCACTAAAACTTAATTCAACAAAAAAATCCATCGCGCATAGGCACGATGGATTTTTATTTTAAAACCTTATTCTAATTAAACAGTTAAAATTTCTTTTTCCTTTTGCTCTAGGTGTTTCTCACATTTAGATACGAATTCATCAATAATAGTTTGCATTTTCGCTTCTCCTCCTTTTGCTTCATCTTCAGGCAAACCAGCTTTTTGTAATGCTTTAATTTTATCAATCGATTCTTTACGAATAGTTCTTAAACTTACTTTAGCATCTTCGCCACAAGATTTAGACGTTTTTACTAAATCTTTACGACGCTCTTCCGTTAATGGTGGAACAATAATACGTATTAATACGCCGTCATTTTGAGGATTAAATCCTAAGTTAGCAGCTTGAATTGCTTTTTCAATGGGTGTTAACATTGATTTTTCCCAAGGTTGAACTAAAATCGTTCTAGAATCCTGAGTATTTACACTTGCTACATTTCCTAAGGTTGTTTTGGCGCCATAGTAATCTACAAATATGTTATCTAACATAGCTGGATTTGCTTTTCCAGCACGAATTTTTGCCAATTCAGACTCTAAATGAGAAATTGTTTTCTCCATTTGAGTTTTAGCACTTTCTAATATTGTTTTTATATCGCTCATAATTAAATTTTGTGTAAAGTTAATTGTATTCTAAATACAATGAAATTTTTAAATACTTTTTTAAACGGCAACCTCAGCCTTAATGTGTGGATGAGGATCATAATTTTCTAAAGTAAAATCTTCTATTTTAAAATCAAAAATTGATTTTACTTCTGGATTAATTTTCATAGTTGGTAATGCTCTAAAATCTCTTGTCAATTGCAATTTTGCTTGCTCTATATGATTTGAATATAAATGTGCATCTCCAAGTGTATGAACAAAATCTCCTAATTGTAAATTACATACTTGAGCTATCATCATTGTTAAAACAGCATAAGAGGCAATATTAAATGGAACACCTAAAAATATATCAGCACTACGTTGATATAACTGGCAGCTTAATTTCCCATTAGCTACATAAAACTGAAAAAATGCATGACAAGGAGGCAACTTCATGTTATTAATATCAGCAACATTCCATGCGCTCACAATTAATCTTCTTGAATCTGGATTGTTTTTAATCATATCCACCACCTGAGTAATTTGATCAATATGTTTTCCATCTGGTGTTGGCCAATTTCGCCATTGATATCCATAAACAGGGCCTAAATTCCCATCAGCATCTGCCCATTCATCCCAAATTCTAACACCGTTATCTTTCAAATATTTAATATTTGTATCTCCTTTCAAAAACCATAAGAGTTCATGAATAATTGATTTTGTATGTAGTTTTTTAGTGGTTAGTAACGGGAAACCATCAGCTAAATTATAGCGCATTTGATAGCCAAATACACTTATTGTTCCTGTTCCCGTTCTGTCTTCTTTTTTCACTCCATGTTCTAAAACATGGCGCATTAAATCATGATATTGTTTCATATTAACTTATACTAGTGTTTTACAATAATTTTTTGGATTTTCACTTCAGAATTGTCATCAATTTCCAATTTCACAAAATACATTCCATCTTCATAATTACTCAAATCAAGCTCTTGTATTCCATTTTCCTCAACAACAACAAAACCTGTGGCATTGTAAACTGTAATTTTTTTTGGAGTTTTACTTGATGAAATACGCAATTCAGTATTTACAGGATTTGGATACAATAAAATATCTGTTAGGTTTTTAAAACTGTTAATAATCGTTGGAATACAACTTGGCGCTGAAGCATTTAAACTATAACTAATAACTCCATTATTCACATACCAATTTTGCCAAGACCCCCCAGAACAAGTTATCCAATTATTTAAGTCAAATAAATTATTGGCGTTAATGTCTCCTTTAACATGATATACTTTTAACGCTGCGCTATTTCTGTCCCAAGTCAAAGGTTGACCCGTAGAACAATTTTCGGGACTATTAGGTAAAGTACAATTAGCTTGTATAAAATATGCATTATCATCATACGTTGGATACCCGCCATAAACTTTTGCTATTCCCGCATCATCAATACAAACTGCAGTATATTCATCACAAGCTATTCCATAAAAAGCTTGGGTGCTATCTTGAAATAATCTAGCTAAAAAAGCTGATAACCTTCCTCTTCTGTCAGGATTATCAAAGTGAGTATCAGTAATCACTCTATTTAAAACAGGATTGTGCAAGAAATCATTGTTGCCAATAGTAACGCTTGCATCAAATGGATTTAAAAGTGCTTGTGAACTAGAAATAGAAGAAACTGCTGCCGAAAAGTATGCTTGACCTTGAATTGCCATACCTGCACTTGTTCCGCCAATAGGACAATGCTTTATATTAATTAGATAATTTAAAGAACTATCAACTGCTGTGTTTTTCCAATAAGACATATAATCAAATTGATTACCGCCAGCAATAAAAACGGCTTCTGCATTTCTAATTTGTTGTCTTACATAAGGATCGTTTGCAGCAGCTAAACTGCTTATAACTATGGTTTCAACAGAATTAACCGAAACACCGAGACCAGAATATAAGTAAGAGTTATATCCATTTGACCCAATAGCCCTTAAAACTATAATATCACCACCACCACTTTTGCTTAAAAACCAACGCATAGCATTATCATCTTCACTAGCTCCTCCCATTAAACAAACTCCATATTGAGTAGATGTAGTAACATCAGCTACATCTCCTGTAAAATACGATACGTAGGATGTTTGTCCAAAACAATAAACATTAAAGCAAACAATAAAATAAACAATTATCGATTTCATGACACGAAAGTAAAAATCCTTTCTGCAAAAACAGAAAGGATTTATCAATCTTTATTAAACATATTAATTTACAACAAGGTTATATGACCTATAAACGATCTATCTCTGAGTTTAAAATCTTTCAACTTTATCTTGTATACATAAACACCTTGTTGAGCCTTTGCTCCACCTTTTACACTTCCATCCCAACCTTTATATACATCATCCGTTTTAAACACTAAGTGTCCCCATCTGTCATAAATAGCCATCTCAAAGCTATCAGCTAAAAAGCCCATTCCCTGAACATTAAACACATCATTTCTAGTATCTTCTCTAGATGGTGAAAAAGCATTTGGAATATATAATGCGAATTCATCTTCAACAACTACAATTTTACTAACGCTATCCACACACCCAAAAGAATTGGTAACCGCCAAAGTAACCGTATAATTTCCCACATTATTATACAAATGCGTCGGGTTTTGAAACGAAGACGTATCTTGAGCGTATGGTAAATAATAATCTCCAAAACTCCAATCCCAGCTCTGCATTGGAGCTCCCACTGTTGAAAGGTCAGTAAAATTAACTTCATTTACTAAAATCGTTGGATTCGTAGGCACCCATTCAAAATCTGCAAAAGGTTTAGGGTCAACTATTACAAAAGCATTTTGATTAACCGAATCAACACATCCATTAATATCCGTTACTGTCAAAGAAGCACTATATGTTCCATGAATTGGAAAACAAAATATACTAGTATTACAACTAGATGAACCCGTATTGTTAGAAAACTTCCAAATGCAACTAGCCGATGCTGGAACGCTTGAACTAATTAAATCTGTACAGAAAGGTTCACATCCTCTTGCATCTGAAGTAGACATTGTAATTTGAGGCTTAGGATTAACAGTTACCAAAACAGATGCCGAAGCTACATTTGTTACAGGACAATTAGCATCTGATACGGTTAACGTGTAATCCGTAGTAACACTTCCTGTAACGGCTGTTGTTGCTGAGTTTGGGGACGTTAAATTAAAAGTAGGAGTCCAAGCAAAATTATAAGAGCCACTGCCTCCTAAACCATTTGCTGATAAAGTACCCGTTTTCCCTTCACACAAAACAATAGGTGATGGTGCTGGAGCGAAACTTAAAATATTATATACACTCACACTTACAGTTCCAGTATTTAAACAAGCACCTGTTGTAACTGATAAAGAATAAACCCCTTGGTTTACTACACTTGCATTATTAATTACTGGATTTTGAACAGAAGATGTAAATGAACTAGGACCAGTCCAAGAATATGTTGTGCCACCTGAAGGTCCTGTTAAATTGATATTTCCATTATTACATACAACTGGAATTGGAGATAATGAAACAGGAACTGAAGGAATAACAGTAATACTAATCGAATTAATGGTTAAACATGCCCCTGAACCAGTTGTTAATGTATAAATACCAGAAGTTGAAATAGAATTTATAGTTGGACTTTGAAAATTAGATGTAAATCCACCAGGACCGGTCCATGTAAATGTCGTTGCGCTTCCAGTAGCTGTTAAACTTAATGTCCCTCCTGAACAAATAGGGCTATTTGAAGATAAAGTAGCCGTAGTTAAAGGAATTGCTGTAACCGAAATTGTATTAGTTGTTAAACACAAAGCAGCGCCTGTTGTTAGGGTATATACTCCAGAAGCTGTGAAGTTAGAAACTGTAGGGTTTTGAAGGTTTGAAGTAAAGCCTCCTGGTCCCGTCCATGTGTATGTTGTTGCGCTTCCAGTAGCAGTTAAACTTAGCGTTGAACCTGAACAAACAGGACTATTAGAGCTTAAAGTGCTTGATGATACTGGAACAACTGTAACACTTATTGTATTAATAGATAAACATGGAACACCCGCCGTTGTTAATGTATACACACCTGAGCTTGTAACAGATGGTATTACAGGATTTTGTTGCGTAGAATTAAAACCGCCAGGACCTGTCCATGTATATGAAGTAGCACCATTAGTAGCTGTTAAACTTAAAGTTGATCCTGAACATATAGGACTGTTTGATCCAAGGGTTGGAGATGCTGCTGAACCTAAAGAAACATTTACGGTTCCCATTCCTGTGCAGCCTAAAGAATTAGTTACGGTTACAGAATATACACCAGCAGAAGCTGATGATACATTTGTAACAGTTGGTGATTGTAAGGTAGAAGAAAAACCAGCAGGACCTGACCAAGCGTAAGATGAGCTAGAATTTACAGATAAACTTAATGTTGCTCCAGGACATAATGGAGAATTTGAAGTTGGTGTAGGAGTTGGAGAACTATTGATCGTAACAGTACCAGAATTAACTATTGTAGTTGCTGTGCTTGTAGCTGGATTTGTTCCTGAAATAGAAACCGAATAAACCGTTGTTGCTCCTGGACTAACCACAATGGATGGTGTTGTGGCACCTCCTGGTGTCCAAACATACGTCGGGTTAATGATATTTGAATTTGCAGTGAGAGTAGCCGAAACTCCAGGACAAACGGTTTGACTAGTAACTCCAGAAGATAATAAACCACAATTAGTTGCTCCTGAACCAGTAGATTGACTAAAATTAATATTTTGAGGTTGGTTAGAAAAATTTGTCAATAGTAGAGTATAATATTCGCCAACTACGGCTCCATTTATTGTACATGTTTCTGTAGCACTTGCAGAAAAGCTGCAATCAACAGTATTTCCAGCAACTAAATTATTACAATTTCCTGTAGGAGATGAAAATGGTCCCCAACAAATAAAATCTACATCACTACCTCCCGAACCAGCAATATCAATAATAATACTCCCGCTTTGAGATACCTGAAAATAATACCAAGCTGGATTAGGTTGCGAACCCAAACAACCATAATCTGGACCTGCTGCGGCACTACCATTATTTACACCAGCAGGAAAAGACACGGCTCCTTGATTAGCACAAAATGGAGCTGAGTTAGCACATGTTGATTGAGCAAAAGCTGAACTAAAAACCCCAAACTGAAGTATTACAAAAAGGACTTTAAAAAAATTCATAAAAGATTAATGTATTTTATCAACTAAACTGTTAATTGATAGATGCAATTTAATCATAATAAATAGTTCAATAATCATTTTTTAATCAGTTTTATGGGTCATTAACTCGTTATAGATGTGATTCTAATAATTAATCAACAAAAACAATTAGTACTACTACTTTTAATTATACATCTTTATAACACGTAATGCTGTTTTTGCTGATTACTAAATCGC
>DIHL01000009.1 GCA_002420145.1 Bacteroidetes bacterium UBA5697 | reverse complement strand
GTAATGTAATCTTCTTCTATAATTTTAAGCTCAACTTTTTTATCATTACACAATTTACCTACTGTATTATCTACAATATATTTTGTAATATATTTAGGTGTGTAAAAAACGCCATCTTTTTTACGCTTCGTTTTTGTTTTATCAATTTCTTGCCCTTCAATTTGCGCCTTTATTTCATCTAACTCATTTAAAGAGTTTTCGAATATATGCCCTAATATGTTTACATCGACTTCACTGGCAAAATCGTAATTACTTAATTTTTCGGTATGCTTAAACAATAACGCATCATCAATTTTTAGTGTATTTAATTCATCATCTTCTTTAAATAAACCACCATTGTATGCGTAAATTTGAAATTCATCTTTTTTATTAGATGCCGTTTGACTAAAAGCAGGTAAGGAAACTTTTGCGCCTACATTTAAATCACTAAAATATATTTTGTAACGGTCGTATAAAGAAACGTCAATTCTCATTTCTCTTAACTGTTGCCACTCTTTATTAATTCTGAAAATTAAATTGGTAGGTAATAAACCTCGGTCTTCGGAAAAAAATATAAATAAAAAACGGTCTAATAATTTTTGTGATTTTTGAAACAACTCCAACGGATCGTTGCTTGGATTTAAAGCCACTAAATTGTGATGCAATTCTCTTTTAAATAAAGAGTAATCGTTATACAGTTTTTTGGTAATTACATCTTCTTGGCTTACAGATTCGTCTTTTATGTTTTTGGGAACATTGTTTTCGATGTTCTTAAATGCCAAACATAAATAGAGTAACTGAAATTCTTCTTCGGTTAATTTGAATAAATTAAACTCAATATGCTCTATTGCATTATCGATGTAAAAGCGAAGCTTTTCGAAATTAGATGTAATTACATAAACGCATTGATGTTGATTGTTTTTGTAATTAAATGCCTGACTTTCTACCTTTCCTAAATCTGTTGTACCTGTGCCTTTTAATTCAATTACAGCCGTTACAATGTTATTAATGATAATTGCACCATCTGCCTTTTTGCTATCCTTAATATTCTTGTATTCGGTAGTTAAATTAAAATTGGGTTCAGGATTTAAAGTATAGCCTAAAACCTTAACAAACAATTCTCTTAAAAAACCTTCTTGAAACTGCTCTTCTTTTGAATTATGTATATTTTCTTGAATAGTAGCATTATGGAAATATGAAGTAAATAGATTCCATTTTTCTTTAAGTAAATCCTGATTTATGGAACTTATATGCTTTTTAACTATCGATTTTTGAAATATGGACATACTTACTATAGAATTTTTTTGTAGGCTAAATATAATACACATTTTTAAGATAATTGCAAAGATTGCAAACTATACAAACTATGCTACTTTTTGGTAAACCCCTGACATTGGTTGATTCAGAAGATTATTTGCAACCAAATCGGCTAAAAATAAATCACAGGTTCTTGTTTTAAATCTAAACTTTTTAGATAACTCAATTGCTTCAGCTCTTTTAAATTCATTAGGTAGAGCATCAAGTAACAGTTTTTTATTAGTGTTTTTAATTACTGGAGCAACTGTACTTTCTTGCTTTGGTAAATTATTAAACATTAAAACACTATGCTTTAAAAATACTTCTGCCAAAGTTATTGCATTATTAAAATCAATATCCAAGCAATTCATTTTTAAGGTATCTTCTCCATTTTCGAACTTACGAAGCGTAGTAAAAATCATACAAAATCTAAACACTATTAATCCCAATCTTTTAACAACACTTTCAGCATCCTCGCTCACAAAAGCATTAATGCCAAATAGGTGTTTTTCAAAAATAGGATTAAACCTATCCCATTGTTCTTTAGTTAAATTTATTTCGGTGGGTGTTTTATTTAAGAAATCAACCAATTCTAAAACTTTTACACTAAGCTTACTAAAATGCTCTGTTAAATTTATTGATGAATCATAAGGCGAAGGACTGCGCCATTTAGATTCTGTTTTGAAAGTATAGAATACAAAGCGACTAAATAAGCCATCTTCGGCAGAAGAAATAATATTAAACACTTGCTTTGGTGTGCCAGATAAAGCCACTGCTAAACGTGGGTTGTTTACTTCAATGTATTCATTATTTGTTTTACGACTTACTGATAAACGCTCGTGATGAAATGCTTTACGAAGCATATCGGAATACGAACCCCAATCTTGCTTAAATACATCACCTAAAGTATCTGCTTCTGTTTCACAAATAATACCACCTCCATTATTACAACCAAGGTGTCCGTATATCTTAGCATTACTTGTATTTGCAGGAATAAATACAACTTGAAACGGTGGCTCTTCGGGTGGTTCTTCGTCAGCCATTAGCGAAGCATTTTTGCCTGAATGACGTTTTTTGTATTCACGCATTTCGGCATCGTATTCTTTTTTAGCCTTTAAACTTTCCTCTTTTGTTCTTTCGTGGTATTTATCAGCTAATGCTTTTGAAGATTGCAAAGCACCCTTACCACTAGCTGCTGGAGCTAAAATAAACACGAATAAGTGAGGGTAAACGGTACGTTGACCATACACGCCAGTTACTTTTGGCAAGCAACCTGAAAGGATTGCTAATGCTCCTGTAAGGAAGGTGTCTCTTTCGCGAGATGTTTCAAAAGCATTTGATCCTTCTTTTAAAACTTCTGGTAGTGTATCATAAACCGATTGCGGTATTGTAGGCGTTGATTTTAGAAATTCTTCTTCATCGATTTCTTTTTTCGTTGTATGATTTGTAAGGTTTGCATACTTTGCAAACTCGTGTATATTGTTTTGATATGCACTACGAAGTGAAGCTTCTATTTCTTTTACGTCTAAATCGTATTGATTTTTAATTAAGCTTTCTGCATCAGTTTCCTTTATGCCTAAACGGTTGCAATTACAAGCTAACAAATGAATGAAGTTATTGCGGTTGCCTTCGGAATACGTGGATTTTTTACTTGTAAAATCAACTGCATTTTGAAATAAAGCATCGTTTGAAATAACTTCTTTTGTTTCAATGATTGGTTCTACATTTAAAACATATTCTTTATTTACATTGAAAATCGAACTTTCGGTATTATGAAATAATTGAGGGTCGTAGGAGTAAAAACAAAGGCGTGAAACGTCTTTGCCTGAACGATCTAAATCAATTTCTAAAGCTTGTTCGTAATACTCTGCTACTTGATTGTAAGCTAATAAATGATGCTCTAAATCTGAATCAACTTGTATTAGTATTTTAAGACCATTGCCACTCGGACTAATAAAACTGCAATAGGTGTATGGTGCAAACATTGCTAACTTGCAAACTCGTTCTAATTCTGAAACAGTCAACTTATCAATATCTAATACAACAAATTTTGAGTAAACACTCGCAAGGTGTGCCTTGCGAAGTGTTTTAA
>DIHL01000063.1 GCA_002420145.1 Bacteroidetes bacterium UBA5697 | reverse complement strand
CTTTGTAAGTTTAGGGAAATTTAGTCCCGAGTCGTTATTAATACTGTTAAACATATCTTTTTTTTACTCTTATTATTGTTAATAAGTACGACTCCATTTTTGGCTCAAACCGACCTAAACCAAAAAACCATTCCCGTTAACACTCCCACTACTCCAACAAGCCCTCAAGCTAAGGTTGACTCTTTGGATACCGAAGAAGACTCTGAACCACTTGAGCACCGTATCGTTTATAACGCCAGAGACTCAATAAGATACGAAACAAAGGGTAATAAAATCTATTTATTTGGAGATGGCTTTGTGCAATATGAGGATATGAACCTAAAATCTGAATTTATTGAGATTGATAATGAGAAAAACACCATTACGGCTTATGGAAAAACAGATAGTTTAGGTAAAAATAGTGGTACTCCTGTGTTTAAAGACGGCACTCAAGAAATTACTTGCCGTAAAATGATTTATAATCTTAAAACCAAAAAAGGTAAGATATATGATATTTTAACCAAGGAGGGCGACTTATTATTACTAGGCAGTGAAGTGAAAAAGGATAGTAATAATGTGGTTTACATGAAAAATTTGAAATGTATCCCCTGCGAATATGAAGATTCAAGAACCATTTTTAAAGCTAAAAAAGCGAAAATAATACCTGATGATAAAATTGTAACTGGGCCGATGTACTTGGAAATTGGAGGTGTTCCTACTCCACTGGGTTTACCTTTCGGTTTTTTTCCAAACACTAAAAAACGCCATTCGGGTATTTTGATTCCTTTTTATGGCAATAGTGAAGCTTTAGGATTTTATCTAAAAGATGGCGGTTTTTATTGGGGAATTAACGAACAAACGGATATGACTATTCGCGGTGATATTTACAGTAATGGAAGTTGGGGCTTAAGAACTTTAAATAATTATAAAGTTAATTACAAATACAGCGGAGCTTTATCCTTAGGTTATTCTGAATTTAGAAATGGTGAAAAAGAAATCCCAAGTTCATATTCAAAACAAAAAGATATTTCAATTAACTGGAGACATATTCAAGATCAAAAAAATAACCCAACAATTCGTTTTAGCAGTGATGTTAACATTAGAACATCTAAATACAATAAATACAATGCATTAAATACGGGTCAATATTTAACCAATACATTTCAATCTAATATCAATTTTTCTAAAACATTCAAAATAGGAACTTTAGGTATTAATGCCCGACACGACCAAAATACCCAAACCAAATTAATGAACATCTCTTTCCCTGAAGTAACTTTTAACGTCAATCGTTTTTATCCATTTAAAAACGAAAATCGCATCAAACAAAACCCTATTGATAAAATCGGAATTAGTTATTTATTAGAAGCTCGAAATACATTATCAGGTGCTGATACTTCTATTTTTAAAGGAAATATTGGCGATAGTTTAAAATATGGATTCAGACATACATTACCTATTTCAACCAACATTACAGTTTTTAAATACTTTACACTAACGCCTGCTTTAAATTTAAGCGCGGTGATGTACACTAAAACTACTCGAAAAGCATTAGACGAATCCACTAACAGAATTGTAAAAACAACTGATAGAAATTTTAAAACGGGTTATGATGCAAACTTTAATACGGCATTAACCACTAAAGTTTTTATGGATTATATGTTTAAAGGCAAACGCTTAAAACAAGTGAGGCATTTATTAATTCCTAGTATAGCTTATACCTACCGACCAGATTTTGGAGAAGAACAATATGGCTTTTGGAAAGATGTGATTAGCGACACCACTAACCGATTGAAAACAAAATACTCGGTTTTTGAAAACACTTTATTTAGTGGGCCTGCGCAAGGAACTCAAAACAGTTTAAGCGTTAACTTAAACAATAACCTTGAAGCTAAAATAAGAAAAAAGACAGATACTGGATTTGTGTACAATAAAGTAACCTTATTACAAAACTTAAGTTTTGCTGGTTCCTATAATTTTGCAGCCGATAGTTTTAATATGAGTTTAGTTTCCATGACAGGAAGAACCAAAATTTGGAAATATTTTGATTTGGTGTTTGGTTCTACATTCGACCCATACTACTCAACTGTTATTACTAATACGTTAACCAATATTCAAAGCAGCTATAGAACAAAAGAATTTTTATTAAATGAAAATGGAAGGATTGCCGATTTTAAGACTGGAAATATCGCCATTAATGCTTCTTTTAGTTCTAATTCAATCACATCTAGAGCCAAAAAACCTGATTTAACTAATGGAGCGGAACAAGGAGCTGTGAACACAAATACAGCCCAAGCTCAAGAAAGGTTACCGTGGAATTTAAACATCTACTACAACATTACTTACACAAAGGTTTTAGAGAAATTAAAAGATATTCAAACATTAAACTTTAGTGGAGATGTGAGCGTAACTAAATTTTGGAAATTGGGTTTAACCAGTGGTTATGATTTTACCAATAAAAATTTGAGTTATACAAGTATAAACGTTAAAAGAGATTTACGTTGTTGGGAAGCAAGAATTGATTGGGTGCCTTTTGGTTTTAGAAAGAGTTATAGCTTAACCATTAATTTAAAAACAAGTATGTTAAGCGACATAAAAATACCACGCCAAAGACAGTGGTATGATAATTTTTAATTAAGATTTACTTTATGAATTTCTCTCAATTGCTTTTTAAGCACTTGGTATAATTCGGGTGCTTTTTGAGTTCCTATTCGATAGGTGAAACCGCTGCTATCTTTTAACTCAATGAACTCGTTTCCGCTAGTAAAAAATCGAATAACACCTCTGCTATGAAGATTATACACTGCTCTTCTAAAAATATGTTTTTTATAGCGACTCTTTCTAATATGAGTGATGGTGTCTAAATTTATTTTCACTCTTCTAGCTGTCCAAAAGCCATCAATGATAATATAATTAAAATACACTTGAGTATGCGTATGTAAAATATAAGTAAGCATAGCCGAAAACATCAAAATTAGCAAACCTAATAAGAAGAAAATTTTACCCGAATTAGGAATATCTAATGCAGGGTAATGTCCTATTTTGAAAATAGCAACTTGAACAGGCTTTGGGTTTTCGCTCCAATAATAACCTACAAAACAAAATAAGGCAATAACAGTTCGCCAAATAATACTGAGACGGTTATGTCCCATGTATTGTTTTTCGTCAAATATGCGTTTATCAGTACTCAATTAAATGTAGTTATCTCAAAGTTACTAAAATATTCTAAGCTTTTACAAGGGTTTGTGCTGCATCATTACAAATAATTCTCGCCCTTCTCTTGGTTTAATTGAATTATAACAAGGCTCCATCTTTTTTATATCAAAAGTATCGGCAAATAATTTTTGATACTCTTCTTTGTTTCCACCAAATGGTGGTTTATCTGTGTTTAAAAGATCATTAAACATTAAACCTACTAACTTACCATTAAGAGCTAATAATTCGTGCATATGTTGTACATATTTAGATCGAAGCGTTGGATTAATGGCGCAAAAAAAGGTTTGTTCAATAATTAAATCATACTGGCCTTTGTGCTCAAAAAAATCTTGTTGTATCAATTGATGATTTGGAAATTCAGGCAATCTCTTTTTTATGTTGTGTAAAGGAGCTTCCGCAAAATCCAGAACATGAACGTTTTTAAACCCTACTTTAAACAAAAACTCTGCTTCATAGGCATTACCAGCGCCTGGAATTAAAATCTTAAGTTCCTTATTATCTAATTGTTCAATATACTTCTTTAATGGCTCAGACACATCTCCAATATCCCAACCAAAATCATTGGTTTTGTATCTATTGTTCCAAAATTCATCACTTAAATTTTCCATATTTATTTTTTATAAAATTAGAATATAATTCGCTAACTTTCTATCATATTTAATGAACGTGCTTAAAAATCCAATCATAGCCTTTTTTAAGTTGATTCGTGTTGAGAATCTGCTTATTATCATTATCACCCAATGGTGCATAAAATACTTGGTTTTTGCTCCAATAAACGAAATTTCAAAATTCACTCCTGCATTATTTACCATCTCGTTATTAAGTACTTTATTAATAGCGGCAGCTGGCTACATTATTAATGATTATTTTGATGTAAAAACAGATAAAATTAATCGTCCCGAAACAGTGGTTATTGATGTGGTCATCAAACGGAGATGGGCAGTGATATTACATATTATATTTAACGGTATTGGATTGATTTTAGGTTTATACCTAGCTATAAAATGCCATACTTTAAAATTATTGATGTTTCAATTATTGAGTATTTTACTGTTATGGTTTTATTCTACTCATTTCAAAAAACAATTACTAGTTGGCAATATTGTTGTTTCGCTTTTAACAGCTACTATTCCATTAATGCCAATGGTATATGAATATTATTTAGCAGGAGGCATTGATTCGTTGAGTTCGTTTTTAATTGGTGATTTTTTAAAGATTTTAGTAATTATAGTTTTAGGATATTCTGCTTTTGCATTTTTAACTTCTTTTGCCAGAGAAGTCATTAAAGATATGGAAGATTATAAAGGAGATATTCAAACAGGATGTAAAACGATGCCGATTGTTTGGGGCATCATTACAAGTAAAGTGGTGACGTTTTTTGTAATTGTGATTACAATTGGATTATTGCTTTTAGCAAGTTTAAAATTTTACAAAGAAAAACAGTTCATGGCCGTGTACTATATTTTAGGTGTGGTTATTTTACCTTTAATGATTTTATTAGTTCAAACTATCAGAGCCAAAACAAGTAAAGATTTTAAGATGGCAAGCTTATTGCTTAAATTTACCATGTTGTTTGGCATTGCCTTTACAATAATTATAAAATATTTATACGAATAAACTGTTTCTTAATACAACAATAGTATTATAAACAACAAACAAAAATCTATTATGAATAGTGTAGAACAACATATTAAAGAATTTCCTTACCAAATTATCTTAGGTTCAAACTCTCCTCGTCGTCAGGAATTATTAAAAAGTTTAGGCTTTGCTTTTTTAAACAAACCTATTAATGCCGACGAATCATTTCCTGCAGATTTGCAAGCAGAAGAGATTTGCTTATATCTAGCTGAAAAAAAAGCAGATGGTTATGCAGAAGATTTAAAAGATGATGAAATCTTAATCACAGCAGATACAATTGTTTGGTGCGAGGGCAAAGTATTTAATAAACCAGCCAATTTTGTAGAAGGCAAAAAAATGCTAGAAACACTAAGCGGCAAAATGCACGAAGTATTTACAGGCATTTGCTTGAAAAGTGGGAATAAACAAACTACATTTTACGACGTCAGTAAAGTGTATTTTAAAAAATTAAAGCCAGAAGAAATAGAATATTACCTCACAAACTATAGTCCTTATGATAAAGCAGGTGGCTATGGTGTGCAAGATTGGTTGGGTTATATTGGTATTGATAAAATAGAAGGTAGTTTTTACAATGTGATGGGACTTCCTGTAAAAGAATTGTATGAGGAATTAGTGAAGTTTTAATACAACATTACATTTAATCTTAGATACTAATAGATAGTATTCAAAAAAACTATTATCTTGTTTCCAGATTTTATTTTGATGAGAAACAAGCATTATATTTTATTGATAGTTTTTATAGTTTTTTACTGTACAAACATATTTAGTCAAAATAAAAAACAAATTGATTCTCTAAAAACACTCATTTCTACTCTTCCTGATGATACTCTAAAAATACAAGCTATTAATGAATTAGCTAATATTTATGTTGATATAGATCCTGAAGAAACCATTGAATATTGCAAAGAAGCCTTTCGTATTGCAGAAAAAAAGGGCCTTCCCTACTATCAAGCAACAGCTGCTAATAATATAGGAAATGGGTATTATAACTTAGCAAACTTTAAAGTAAGTTTAACCTATTATTTAAAGGCGCTTAATATTCAAGAAGCACTTGGCAGAAAAAGAGGAATTTTATCATCGTCTGGAGCAATTGGCAACGTTTATATTTCTTTAGGAAAACTAGACAACGCCATTCAATATTTTGAAAGAGCTTTAAAAATAGCTTACGAATTGGATAATAAAAATGCCATAGCCTCCTGTTTAATTTCAATAGGAACCATTTATAGCGACAAAAAAGATTACCCTAAATCATTAGATTATTATTTCCAATCATTAAAATTATTTCAGGAAGTAAAAAACAAAGATGCTATTGCAACCAATTATAATAACATTGCTGATAGTTATTTAAATCTTAAAGAATACAATAAGTCTTTACAATACATTACAAAAGCAGCTGAACTGTACGAACAAACTGGTAATATTTACGGGCAATCATTAGCCTTAAATAACATTGGCGATTATTATTATTCTGTTGGCAATCAGGCAAAAGCAATTGAATATTTCAAACAAGGTTTAGAAAAAGGCAAATTAATTGAAGCTAATGAGCATATGTTAGCGTCCTATAAAGGCATGGCAAAAGCCTATAAAAAATTAGGGGATTACAAAAGTGCCTTGGAAGTACACGAACTCTTTCAGCAATTAAATGATTCTATCTACAGTATTGAAAGCATCAAACAGATTTCAGAAATGCAAGAAAAGTTTGATACGGAAAAAAAGGAAAGAGAAATTGATTTACTAAAAAAAGACAAAAAAATAAAAGAAGATGCACTTTACGAACAGTCTTTAATTAATAGGGCTATTGTTATTGTTGGAATTTTATTACTTCTATTAACCATTGTTTTAATTTGGGCATTTATTCAAAAAAGAAAAGCCAATCAAATTCTTGACTTAAAAAATTCTAAAATAGAAATTGCATACAATACCATTGGACTTCAACATAAAGACATCAAAGATAGTATTAACTACGCAAAAAAAATTCAGGAAGCTATTTTACCTCCTGACAAATTTATTAAAGAAAATCTACCCAATTCATTTGTTTACTATGCACCAAAAGATATTGTTAGTGGTGATTTTTATTGGGTTGATCAAATAGATAACAAAGTTTTATTTGGAGCCGTTGATTGCACTGGACATGGAGTGCCAGGAGCTTTTATGAGTATTGTAGGGCACAATTTGTTAGAAAAATCAATTAATGAATTTAAACTTTCTCAACCTGCTCTTATATTAAATTCATTAAGCCAAGGCATAGTAAAAACACTACATCAATCAGAAAATGAAACTGGTTTAAAAGATGGGATGGATATTGCACTTTGCTCTATTAATTTTAATACAAAAAAATTAGAATACGCAGGCGCCTATAACCCTTTATATATTATTAGAAATGGAGAACTTATTCAAATCAGTTCAGACAAAAAAGCAATTGGTAATTATAATCATGAAAAAACAGATGAGTACACCCATCACGAATTTGATTTACTAAAAGGTGATACAATTTATGTGTTTACAGATGGGTACGCCGATCAATTTGGAGGACCAAAAGGAAAAAAATTTAAGTACAAATCTTTGCAACAATTACTAATCTCAATTCATGATAAAGACATGAATGAACAAAAAACAATTTTAGAAGAGACATTTTCTAATTGGAAAGGGAATTTAGAACAAGTAGATGATATTTTAATTATGGGTGTGAGAGTTTAATTAAACATCCAATTTATATATAAAACAAAAAAAGTTGAACAGATAATCTGCTCAACTTTTTTTGTTTGTTGCTTTTAGACATTACATTTATATAGTGACAACCAAATACTTAGAAGTGCTCCAAAATTTTTCTGGATTTATAATCACTAAACTTGTAATCACTTTTCCTGTTTTTTCAATAGTATATGAATCGGTTGGATGGGTTGTAACCAATTTCATATCTTTACTATTAACTGGTATAACTTTAGTAGCCGTATAATCTATTTTAGTGAATTTATTATTGTCTAAATTATCACTTAATTTTATAGTTCTACCCATGCCTAACAATCCGCCTTCTTTATTAATTAATTTTGATTTTTGTAACTCTTTTGATTCTCCTACTACAAAGTAAGCCGTGTGAGATTCCATAATTTTATCATTAATCACTTTTGATTGGGCTAAATTTTTACTAGATAATGTATCAACCGAAGTTTGCAACTGAACTACCTGACTATTAAGTGCATTTAAGCGATCGTTTAATTGCGCTAACTCAGCGTACTTTTGAGTTAATTGTTCATTTAAAAGTGCTATTGTTTTTTCTAACTTTGCATTTTTTGTATTTGAACGATTTAATTTACGAGTTAAATCTTTGAGCTTTTGTGTATTCTGCTCCATTAATTCATTAATAGCATTGATTTCGTTATTAATTCGTTCTTTTTGACTCGATTTTAAATCTCCATTTTCCGAGTTATTCATTATAATGTTTTGCTTACTACTTACAGCATTTAAGTTACTTTCAACTTCATTAAATGAATTTATAAAATCGTCAACTGTATTTTCTCTTTCATCAATTACTGCCAAAAGGGAATCTCTTTGTTGAATAACTTTTTCGTCTGTTAATGGGTTTTTGCAGCTTACCATCATTACTAATGATGCTGAGGCTATAAGAATGTAATTTTTCATAATATTTAAGTTTAAGATGTTGTTTTATGATGTAAAATTAATTTTAAAGAAGTTTTAGAATTAGACTATTCGGTAAGAGCCAATTTTAAATAGCCAAAACCAGATATTATTAGTTTGAGTTTTATAAAGAAAACAGCTTTGGCCTCTTTTTGCATTCTAGTCAGTAAAATGAATGACTAAGTTATTTTTGATTTTAGTGAAAGCTATTAATATAAAAAAGCAGCTTCACTTAAAATTAAAAGCCCCACTATCGCGGAGCTTTTAATTCATTTTTGCGGAGAGGGTGGGATTCGAACCCACGATACAGTTTCCCGTATACAAACTTTCCAGGCTTGCTCGTTCGACCACTCTGACACCTCTCCTAAATTTGTGTGGCAAATGTAAGATTAAAATTAAAGTTTTTAGAAAAATTATTCAGTGGATAATATTGTATTTTTTAACTTTCTAAGTTTTTCTTTGCCTATACCACTTTTCCAATACTTTTCTCTATTACGAGCTATAATTCTATCCTCACATGCTTCAGTATATAAAAGCATGAATGGTTTGTATGGTTTTGTTGTTTGTTCATATCCTAAATTATGCCTTTTTAATCTTTCTTCAATATTAGATGTCAATCCAACATAAATATAATTTAAATTTATGCTTGATATTGCATACACATAAAAACACATATGAAATTTGAATTTATTTAAAAAAAACTTTCTGGCTTGCTCTTTCGACCCTGTCTGCCGACAGGCAGGCACTCTGACACCTCTCCTAAATTTGTGTGGCAAATGTAAGTTCTTTGATTCAATAATACAATAAAAACAAAATAAGGTACTTTCTTATTTCCTTAAAAACTCAATGACTCTTTTATCTACAATATCTGATTGATCCATGGATAAAAAGTGTCCTGCATTACTTATCGTTCCTGTATCTACATTAGCACATAATCTTTTTGCTCTCGTAAGATTTAATCCTCCATTAATAATATCTCTATCTCCAATTAAAACCAAAATGGGCATTTTTAATGATTTCAGTTCTTTGCCAAAAAAAGGTTGCATTTTTATAACATTAGCATCTATCGATGCCTTTTTAGTAGCCATAAAATACTGATTTATAAAAATCTGACTCATACCATCCACATTTGAACTCATCGTTTCCAAAATACCTCTCAGTTTTTTTCTTTTAGGTATAACCGAATAACCTATATTAGAAAATATATCAAAACCAGGTTTAATAATACCAAAAGTTTGTGCTGGACTTAAAAGAATCAACTTATTGATTCTTGAGCCTGCTCGAAGTGCAATATTAACTGATAACCACCCTCCACGAGAAGCGCCTAATAAATTAAACTTTTTAAGTTGAAGTTGATCAAAGATTTCAAAATACCAATCAATAATTTCATTGGTATTAGATGTTTTACCTATATATTGTGATTTACCAGGTTCTAGAAAATAATCTATAGCATATACTCTGTAGTATTTAGAATATGATTTAATATTAGGATACCACATCGTAGAACTAGCATTCATGCCATGCAGTAAAACAAGAGGTTCACCATTTTTAGGTCCACATATAATCACATGTGCATTTCCAAATTTAGTTTTAACGTCTTGTTCGATAAAAGGTATGTTAAATAGCGTCAACGCTTTATCATAAGCCTCTTCATAAGCTAAATTATCAGCTTCTTCATAAAGTTGTTCATTTAGTGTATCGCTTAAATCTAAGGAATCTGAGTTTGAATGAACAATTGCTTTTGGCATCTCATTATCTGATTTGTTTTCGGAATTAGTTCCGCAACCAAAAAAATAAAATGTGATAAATAAAACGCCAAGAAATCTATAAAAAAACATCATGATTTTTAAGTTATTAGTATGAAATAATTAATCTAAAAAATTAAAAATCCTTATAAATTAAATACTTTAATCGTATTTTTTTGAAAGTAGCAATATCTTTTTGCCATGTTTCACGAATTTCTGCAATACCAAGCCCTTGCTTAATCTGATTTTGCAATTCTTCATTACCTGAATGATAATTAAAATTTTTATCAAAAAAAACAGGCTGTTTTTGAGGTGTTTGAGAATAAAATAAAGATAACCAACTGATGTCAATTGACTTACGTTGTAATTGCTCATTAAATAACAGCCTTAAATCTAAACCATAACACAAAGTATCTTGGTATTTAGGTTTCTTAGAAATCAAATTAGAAACTGGTTTAAATGTAAAATTCATTGCTTGAGTAAACGGACTTCCAATTAACTGAAAAGGTGCATTTGTTCCTCTTGCTAAACTTACTACTGTTCCTTCAAATAATCCTAAACTTGGGTACAATAAAACAGCTGTATCATTTGGCAAATTAGGAGATGGTTTAATTGGCAAACCTGATACAAATTTTGTTCTATCATAATTTTTTAACGGAATAACGGTTAATTTACATTTAACTGAATCCTTTAACCAACTTTCGCCATTAACCATTTGTGCATACTCTCCACAAGTCATCCCGTAAACAATTGGGATATGATGTAAACCTAAAAATGATTTATACTTATCTGTTATCACAGGTCCATCAATATAAAAACCATTCGGGTTTGGCCTATCTAAAATAATCAACTCTTTATTATTCTCGGCACAGGCTTCCATTACATAAGTCATAGTAGAGATATAAGTATAAAATCTAACTCCAACGTCTTGTATATCATAAACAACGACATCCACTCCTTTTAAATCTTCCTTTGTTGGTTTTTTGTGCGAACCATATAGCGACACCACTGTAATTTTAGTCAATGCATCCTTGCCACTCTTTACTTTTTCGCCAGCATCAGCGGTTCCTCTAAAACCATGTTCAGGTCCAAATATTTTCACAATCTTAACTTTATGTTTTAATAAAGTATCAACTAAATGTCTTTTACCTATAATACCCGATGCATTAGTAACAATAGCAACCTTTTTATTTTTAAGTAAAGGCAAATACACCTCTGTTTGTTGAGCACCTGTTGTGATTGATGAGTAAAACTGAATTCCGACTTGAGAAAGTAAAGAAACTGTATTGAAGAATAATATGATTAAAAAGAAAATAAAACGCATAAAGTAATTTAAATTGATAATGTAAATATAACAAATACATCACTAAATGGTGTGATTACAAAACACAAAAAATACTAAGCTATTTAAAATTGATTATCTTTATATCGAATGAATTTTTCTAGATACATAGCCAACCGTATTCTCAATTCTGGTCAAGAAAAAAACAATATTTCTAGTCCAATTGTAAAAATAGGTATTACGGGTATTGCATTAGGTGTTGCCGTGATGATTATTACTATGGCTGTAGTTACAGGATTTCAAAAACAGATTATTGAAAAAATCACCACTTTCACTTCGCATCTTCAAATAAATGACTACGACCCCAATCAATCGTTAGAGCCTAACCCTATTACATTTGAAAAAGACTTATTAATTGGATTAAAAAAAGCAGATAACGTCAAACACATTCAAGCGTTTGCTACTAAAAATGGAATTTTAAAAACTAAAACAGAAAATGAAGGCATTATTTTAAAAGGCGTATCTGTTGATTACGACTGGAGTTATTTAAAGCCATATACAATTGAAGGAACTACATTATCAATTAATAATGATACTATCAGTAAAGATATTTTCATTTCTCAAACACTTGCTAATAAACTACATCTAAAATTGAATCAGAAGCTTTTAGTGTATTTTATGACAAAAAAGAAATTAACAGACACTACATTTAATGGACAAAACTACATAGAATACGAACCTCGCGTGAAGGATTTTTACGTGAAAGGTATTTTTAATACTGGCTTTTCTGACTTTGATAAAAACTTAGTATTTGTTGATTTAAAGCAAATTCAAAAATTAAATTACTGGAATGAAAATGAAGTAGCTGGTTATGAAGTTTATTTAAAAGATTTTAATTTACTAGAACCCTCTATAGAGAACCTAAATGACATCATAGGTTATGATTACACGGTTGAATCTGTAAAACAATTACAAAGCTCCATTTTTAGTTGGTTGGATATGATTGATGTAAATGCTGTTATTATTATTACACTAATGGTATTAGTAGCGGCAATCAATATGATTTCTGCCCTACTTATTTTAATATTAGAACGAACCAATTTAGTAGGAATTTTAAAAGCATTGGGTTTAGCTAATGTGAATGTAAGAAAAATCTTTTTTTATGTGTCGATTCAATTACTCATAAAGGGCTTATTGATTGGAAACCTAATCGGTATTGGATTTTGTTTATTGCAAGGGCAATTTCACTTTCTAACCCTAAATCCCGAAACATATTATTTAGATTCTGTTCCTATTAATCTCTCTATCATTCATATTTTATTAATTAATGCAGGGACTATTGTGACTTGTTTACTAATGATGTTTTTGCCTACATTAATTCTTAATAAAATTACTCCGATAAAGGCTATTAGATTTAGCTAAGAGAATTCTTTGCCGCTATCCAAGCTGTACTCCAAGCGTTTTGAAAATTAAATCCACCTGTAATCCCATCAATATTTAATACCTCTCCACAAAAAAACAAATGAGGTACTAATTTGCTTTCCATCGTTTTAAAATTTACTTCTTTTAAATTAATCCCACCAGCTGTTACAAACTCTTCTTTAAATGTAGTTTTTCCTTTCATGTCATACGCATCATTGGTTAAAACCTGAGCTAATTTATTCAATTGCTTTTTTCCTAATTCAATCCACGGTTTTGATAAATTTATCTCTGCTCTAAGTATTAAATATTCCCATAAGCGCTTCGGGATTTCAAACAAAGGTGTATTAACGATTAAGGCTTTCGATCCTAATTGTAAACTCAATTCTTCTTTTAATTGTTCTTCATTTAAAGTACCTGTCCAGTTTACAGAAATACCTGCTTCATAATTTAATTTATAAAAATCATAGGCGGCAAAAGCTGATAATTTTAAAACAGCTGGTCCGCTTAAACCCCAATGAGTAATTAAAACGGGACCAGTATATTGATGTTTGGTTCCATTAACTTTAACTGTTCCATTTTTCACACTTAAACCCATCAATTCTTTAATATTACTTTGCGGTAAGTTTAGAGTAAATAAACTCGGAATTAAATCGTCAATGGTGTGCCCACAATTTTTCAAAAACTGATAATTTTTTATTTGATGATGGCCTCCAATACTGCAAATAACGGCATAAGCTATGTATGTTTGTTTTGTGGTTTTAACTATAACATTGTCACGCTGAGCGGAGTCGAAGCGCAAGTTAAAGTTCTCGACTACCTGTCTGCCGACAAGGCAGGCGCTC
>DIHL01000046.1 GCA_002420145.1 Bacteroidetes bacterium UBA5697 | reverse complement strand
GATTTAGCATTTCAATAATTGTGTATAAAAAGTGATTTCATATAAGCTATGTTTTAATATATTTGATAGGCCTCTTTTTGTCATTACATAATTTAAAATCATGTCATCAACTATTATAAAAATTCAAGACTTTGAATTAAACGAACTTTATAAATCGTTTCCTGGAGTTATTACCAGCATTAAGGTAAATTTGGATTATACAGAGGAGTGTTTGTTTATATCAGACAATTGCGAAACCTATTTTGGCTACACGGCTGATGAATTGATTGAAAATTGGGATTCGTTTTTAAATAATATAAACGGGCAGGATAAAGATTATTTTAAAAATGATTTAAAAGCGGCATTAAAAACTACTAAACGCATCTCATCGGTTGGAAGATTTAAAACCAAAGACAATGAAATTAAGTGGTTAAAATTTAATGCTAATATTATTGATAACACTACACATTATATTTTACAAGGTGTTTATATTGATATTACTGAAGAAAAAAACAGAGAATTAAAAGAAGATAAATTAAAAGACTCTTTAATTATATTAGCTCGTCATCAGGTAATTTATAAAGGCGATGTAAAAAACATAGGTAAATTATGTACTCAAATTATTGCTGATACTTTAGACATTTCAAGAGCAGGCTTTTGGTTATACAATACCACCAATATTAGCTGTGATACTTTGTTTACAAAGTCATCTCAACAATATACTGTAGTAGAAACTTTAAACGATAAAGATTTCCCTGACTTTTTTACCTTATTAAGAAAAGAGCCCTTTGTGATGGCTAACGATGCGCAAAATCACATTTTCACAAAAAGTCTTAACAATGCTTATTTAAGCAAAAACAATATTCAATCCTTGCTATTTGTTCCTATTATCCACAACCAACAAATTATTGGAGTGCTGAGTCAAGAACAAATTCATAAACAAAGAGCATGGCAAAAACTCGAAATCAATTTCTTATTTCAGGTAGCTGAACTCATCTCTTTATGTTTCTCTCTCAACGAACGTAATTTATTAGAAGAAGAACAAAAGCAAAAAATCAATGAGTTAAGCCAAATGGTGGAACGATTGAAGTCGCAGATTAGGTAGGAGGTTTTGTCAGTTCGAGTGCCTGAAGCTTTAGCGGAAGGTGTATCGAGAACTGTTTTTCATATTCACTTCTCGAACTGTTTTTTACACTCACTTCTCGATACAATTCTCCTCCGTCGAATCACTCGAAGTAACATTCTTGTCAGTTCGAGTGGCTTGAGGAACGAAAGCTGTATCGAGAACTGTTGTTTACATTCACTTCTCGATACAATTCTCCTCCGTCGAATCACTCGAAGTGACAAATTTTCAACTATTCTTATTCTTTGAAAAATCTTTTTTTGATAAAGGTTTTAATAAATCAAACTCACCATTTATTAATGCTTCTTTTTTTTTGACACTCCATTTTTTGATTCTTGTTTCCCAGTCAAAAGCTAAATTGTAATTATTAAAAGCCTCATGCCAAACTAATACAACAGGTCTACGATTAAATGTATATGCATCTCTATTTGTACCTAAATTATGTTGCAAAACTCGTTTATCTAAATTATTAGAAACACCGGTATAGTATGTCCCATCATTACATTTAAGGATATATAAATAAATCCGTTTATACATATCTAAAAATAATAAAAAAGATTTTGAGCAACTACTTCTCGATACAAATTTGCAAAGAACAAGCAAATTTTACTCGAAGTGACAGCAATATTAATTGTCAGTTCGAGTGCCTGAAGCTTTAGCGGAAGGTGTATCGAGAACTGTTTTTTACACTCACTTCTCGATACAATTCTCCTTCGTCGTTCCTCCTCGCAATGACGAAGAACTACTTCACCTCAAATTCCAAAAACAAATCGCCTTTAATATACCCTTGCAATTTATCGCCAATAGCCACTGGACCAACGCCCTCAGGCGTACCCGTATAAATTAAATCGCCCACTTTTAGGGTTACAAATTTTGAGACATAAGAAATCACTTTATCAAAGCTAAACAACAAATCTTTGGTGTTACCTACCTGACGAGATTCGCCATTAATTTTTAATTCAAAAGCAATGTCATCTAAATTTCCTAAAGAAGATTTAGAAATAAATTTGCCTAAAGGAGCAGAGGCATCAAAAGCTTTTGCTTTTTCCCAAGGCAAACCTTTTGCTTTACATTGCGCTTGTAAATCTCTGGCAGTAAAGTCTATACCCAAACCTATTTCATCATAATATTTATGTGCAAATTGTTCTTCGATGTGTTTACCAACTTTGTTTATTTTAATCACGATTTCAATTTCGTGATGTAAATCTTTAGTGAACTCAGGATAATAAAAGGGCTCGCTATCTTTTAATAATGCCGTATCGGGCTTCATAAAAAATACGGGTTCAGTTGGTACTTCACTTTTCATTTCCTTAGCGTGTTCGGCGTAATTACGGCCTATGCAAATAATTTTCATATTAATTAGTTTAGAAAGTTTTAAAGTTAAAAAGTTTAGAAAGTTACTGTTTTTACAACTTGTAACTTTATAACTTTCATAACTTTCAACTATAAAATTAGTATTTTTGACAAATTTAGAATTTTTAAAATGAGCACTACACATTACGATATAATAATTGTTGGAGGAGGGATAGTTGGTTTAGCAACGGCTTATAAACTACAAGCACAAAATCCTACAAAAACCATTTTAGTTTTAGAAAAAGAAAAAGAAGTAGCAGCACACCAAACTGGTCACAACTCAGGTGTTATTCACTCAGGTATTTACTACAAACCAGGTTCATATAAAGCAGTAAAGTGCGTAGAAGGAAGAAGAGAGTTGATGAGTTTTGTGAAAGAGCATAACATCCCACACGACCTTTGCGGAAAAATTATTGTAGCTACCGAAGAAAGTGAGTTGGCTCACATGAACAAAGTATTTAATAATGGAGTAGCAAATGGAGTAGAGGGCATTGAACTTATAGATGCCAAACGCATTAGCGAAATTGAACCACATTGCAAAGGCATTGCTGGTATTTGGGTACCATGTACAGGGATTATAGATTATGCTGATGTAGCTCGTAAATATGTAGAATTGATTCACGCCAAAAATAATGGTTGCAAAGTATTAACCGACCATAAAGTCATTGATTTTATAAAAAAGGAAAATACGACTGATGTTGTTACTGAAAAAGGAACCTTTAATGCGACTTATATTATTTCGTGTGCAGGCTTGCAAGCCGATAGAATTACAAAAAAGGATCATGTTAAAACCGATTCGGCGATAGTAGGCTTTAGAGGAGATTATTATGATTTAACGGAGAAGGGTAGAAGCAAGGTGAAGAATTTAATTTACCCGGTACCTAATCCTAAGTTTCCATTTTTGGGTGTGCACTTTACACGCATGATAAAAGGTGGAGTAGAGTGTGGACCAAATGCGGTGTTTGTGTTTGACCGTGAAGGCTACAGCAAAACGGCTTTTAGTTTAAAAGATACCTTGGAAGCTTTTGGCTTTAAAGGCACTTGGAAGTTTTTTTGGAAACACTGGCGCTTTGGTTTAGATGAATACCGTGGAGCCTTTAGCAAAGCATACTTTTTGAATCGTTTGCGTAAGTTAATACCAGATTTGCAAATGGATGATATTGTACCAGCCGAACGTTGTGGTATTAGAGCGATGGCTTTGGGGCCAGAGGGCGAAATGTTAGATGATTTTAAAATTGAATTCTCGGGTAACTCTATGCATGTGATTAATTCTCCATCACCAGCAGCTACGGCTTCGTTGGCATACGGTAATGAGATAGCGGAGCAAGCTAAGAAGTATTTTAAGTTGGCTTAATAAACCTTTTTTGGGTAAATCTTTTTTACGGTTTAAAGTTAAACTTTTGTCTACTTTTAAAGCGTACTATTTTTGGGGAAGCTTACACTCTTCAATAACAAAACTAATGTAGGCTTTACCAATTAATTCATGCTTTTCATATCCCCAAAGTTCTTTGCACGCAGCACTCACTTTAGTGAATTTACCCTGCTCATCAATCGAACAAATTACATCTAAAGACGCATCCAATAGTTTTTCTGCTTCTATATTTGATTTTATTAATGAAGTAATATCTCTTGATTGGCAAGCTACGCTGACTACAACTTGGTTTTCATTGGTTAATGGCTTAAACGAAATTTCACTATACTCAACTTGATTTGTATGAGGGTTATAAAAGTTTTCCTCAATGTTAAAATGTTCGCCATTAAGCCCCCGCTCATAATATACTTTCCATTTTTCTATATAACCCTCGCCAAAGCCTTCTGTAAAGATTGGTGCACCCAATTTTTTTCTTCGCCCGTAACTTGTTTCATCACGTTTTGATACGCTTGATTGGCGTATTTTAAACAAAAACTGGAATCGATGATCCAAATAAGGTCATTCGACTGTTCAAGTAATATATTTGCTAATTGTTTATCGGGCATTTGTGTATATTCTTTCAATATATAAATATAAATATTTTTTAAAAAAAATAGTTGATATGTTGATAATATTTAAAATTAATATGGTTTTGAGATAAAACAAATTTAGAAATCCGCTTAGCTCTTCCCAATAGGGGACTGCAACATAAATTTATAATTTAAAATATTACTAAAATTAAAGTGTGAAATATCACTTTGAATTGTTAAGTTGTTTAAGCAGTTAAGTTAATTAAAAAACGAAGGTAGAAATACCAACAAACTAAAATTTGACCAAAAACTATTTGAAAAAGCAAAAATAATTTT
>DIHL01000018.1 GCA_002420145.1 Bacteroidetes bacterium UBA5697 | reverse complement strand
TTATCTATAATAAATGACAAATATTTAATGCTTCTAATTGATGCTTATTATCATTAGTAATTAAGACATGGTCGGCAAGGTATTTATAATAGTTTTTAATGTTATTTAATAAGTAAGTAATCCTTAAGTAATAAAATACTTGTGTGTTTTAAATAAAAACAACCCGCTAATATAGAATTAGCAGGTTATTGTAAATAAATTTTATTGTACTAATATTATCTAATAATCAATTTCTGACTATACAATAAGTCATTTGACGTTGCTGTAACTATATATGTTCCTGAACTTAATTTATTTTCAGTATCAATTCCAATAATATCTGAATTTTCAAGAGTAACTACTACTTTTGAATAATACTCTCTACCACTTAAATCTCTTAATACAACTAAAATTTCTTTATTTTCCAATCCTTTTAAACTAAGTTTAAAATTACCATTGCTTGGATTAGGAAAAACACTCACACTGCTTTTACTTATTAAATTATTTACCATTACAACATGAGAATAGCTATTTTCATTGGTTAAACTAGTTAATTTTAATCTATAATAAGATATGCCTGATAATGGCTGAAAATCTGTTTCTACGTATTGTATAACATCAGTAGCTGTGTTAGCAGCATCAATAACAATAACAGCATCAAAGTCAATTCCATTTTTAGACCGCTCTAGCGTGAAGCGTTTATTGCTAGATTCAGATTTTATAGACCAGAAAACTTCTACTTTATTTCCTGCTTTTACTGCTTCAAAATTTAATAGTTCTAAAGATAAATTTTTAGAGGCTTTCTTTTCTTTAGATTTTTTAGGGCGCTCTGTATTTAATATATAATTCTCAATAGAATTTTGAAAATATACCTCTTTAACAGAAGCACTTAATTGACACACGCAAATTAAAACACACACTACTAGAGCTGAAATGTGATTATAAGTTGAATTTTTCATAACGTAAATTTTTTTAAAGATGAAATAGTAATTTATTTTTGATGTAAAATTACTTCTACTCTACTTTAATTAAAATTCTTAAAACTCACATTCATTTCAAATGTAAGATATGAATGAAATGTGTTATTTTTTTTAAAAACAGTTCAATGTTTTTTGCCTAAAAACATTTTCTAGTCAACTATAATTCCCCTCAGTAAACCGTGAAATGAACTAATTCCAACCCTCTAATCATACACTGATTTAAACAAATTTAAATTAAATCTTACATGCGTAATAGCTCTTTTGTTTCTAAATAGAAGTTTTTGCTAATCCAAATTACTTTTATAAAAAATAAACACTACACGAATGAAAGGTTTAATTAAATACATCGTATTATTTACATTGGTAACTCAACTACAAAAAGTTTGTGCAAAAACTTTTAATATTAAACAAAATGAAGATAGTTTAGTTTACCTAGAGATTAGAGGGAAAATAATTATAAAAGAAAAAAGTGAAAATAATATTTACAAAGTAGAATTAATAGAAAATAACAAAGTGATTGATTCTGTTTTCTCAACTGATAATAGGCCATTTGTTTTCGGGTTATTAAAAAATAAATATTATGCTTTAAAAGTATATAAAACAGGATATCTACCAAAATTAATCATGGTTGATACATATATACCAGATGATAAATACATAGATGATTATTTTATATTTGATTTCAAAACAGAATTAGTAAATATTAGTGAAGAAGTAAACTTAGATTCTGATACTAAAGATTTCCCTATAGCAATTGTTCAATTTGATTCAGTAAAAAAAGGGTTTAATTACAATCAAGAATATTCCCAAAATATAAAAATGCATTTATACAATAAATACTAAGGTAAAGATTATTGAAGAAGGAAAATTCTACTACATTAACTAAGTTTGATGTTATTTGTTTTTCATAGTTTGCAGTAATAAATAAATTTATTCTATCTTAGAAAATAAGTAATTATATGGCGCAATTTTCAGGCACAAATAGTGCGCTATTGATTTTATCTCAATGAAAAAAATTAAAGATTTTGAAAAAGTCATAGAATTTGCTCCAGATGCCATGGTGATTGTTAATTCACTCGGAGTGATAGAGTATGTAAATTTGCAAGCCGAAAAAATATTTGCATACAATCGAGAACATTTAATTGGAAAACAGATAGAAATCTTAGTACCTGAAAGATTTATAAAAAATCATAAAAAACTTATGGACTCATATTATAGCTCAACACATGTTCGTCAAATGGGTACTGGAATTAAATTGTTTGGAAAAAGGAGCGATGGTTCCGAATTTCCAATTGAAATAAGTTTAAGTCCAATTGAAAAAGAGGGATTAATAGCGGCCTCTATTAGAGATATTACCGAAAAATATTTAAATAATTATTTGATTAATAAAGCAAAACGATTAGAAGATTTTGCATATATCACATCTCATAATTTACGTTCTACAGTTTCCAACTTAACATCACTAATCAGTTTTCATAAAGCAGAAGAAACTGAAGCAGGTAAAGAAATATTATTTAATAAATTCGAACAAACAGTAGAGAAACTAGGAGAGACATTAAATAATTTAATGGATGTATTAATAATACAACAAGGGTCAAACACGGTAAAATCTAATATTAATTTCGATTCAATTTATAAAAAAGCTGTCGATACTTTAGAATTTTATATTGTGGAAAGTAAAGCCGATATTATCGTTGATTTTTCCGAAGCCCCAACTATAGAATATTCTAAAATTTATTTGGAAAGCATCATTCAAAATTTATTAAGCAATGCCTTAAAGTATTGTTCTCCTAAAAGAAAACCAATAATTAAAATTAAAACAAGTCTTGTAGAGGGCAAAACACGGTTAACGATTACAGATAACGGCTTAGGTATAAATTTACAACAGCACGGCGCCGAAATGTTTGGATTTAATAAAGTGTTTCATAAACATCCTGAAGCTAAAGGAGTTGGCTTATTTATCACAAAGGCACAGGTTGATTCGATGGGTGGACAGATTTGTGTAGAAAGTGAAGTAGATAAAGGAACAAGTTTCACAATTATTTTTTAACTTTGATTAAAACGATATATGAATCTGTTAAATATTTTTTATAGATTTATATATGCTTTTTATTGACTTATGAGTATGTTCTAAACTTATTTTTATTTAAAACTTTAAAATGAATAAACTAAAAAAAATTATTACTCAAATACATCAAGATCATTTTCTTGAGATTGAAGAGAGCTTAAAGGGTACTAATTCTGTTAAGTTTCATTTTTTGTTTACCGAATACAAGAAAAATATCCTATCGGATGAGGATATTAAAGATCAATTAAACTGCACCGATAATTCTTATTATGTACTAAAATCAAGATTATATGATAAGATTCAGAAATTTATTTTAAGCAATAACAATTTATCTGAAAATCAAACGTCTGCAAATAGCAATTCTGATTTGACACATTATTTGTATGAATTTCCTAATGAAACTACCGTTGCAATGCTTCAGGAACTTGAAAATAAATATATTGCAATAGACTCTCCTAATGATCTTATGAATGTTTACAGTGCATTAAAAAAAGCACATTTTTATTCTGATAAATATTACGCCTATTCACAGTTATATAATAATCAGGTAGCTTATGCATTGGCAATAGAAAAAGCAGAAGAAACGCTATATAATTTTAACAGAACACTTTCTAGTTATTATTTTTCGGATTCTCCTGATGATATTGACTTAATGAAACTCTTAATTAAAGAGATTAAAAACATCCACTCTCTATATAAATCGTCTCGAATAGAAATAATATTAAATATTATTATCTTACAGTCGACATTATTTGCAAAAATTGATCATAAAGATGAACCTGCTATAGAAGATCTTTTGAGTGCAAGTGAAAATATATTAATTCAGTACGAAAATGACTCAAAAATTAATTACTATAAACTAGTAATAAAATTTCTGTATTTCGAATACTACTTTTCGCTTAATCAATTAAAAAAGGCAAGTACATATTTCATTGAACTCGAAACGTATTCTCAAAAATGGCTTCTTCAAAATAACTCTTGTTTAGCGTTTAAATTCTTATTATCCAAAATAGAGTATTTATTAATTCAAGACCAAAAAGGAGATATTGGTAATCATATTGAGGATATGTATTTTGATAGTAAAGATTTGTATACAGACGTTATTTATAAATTTTACAAAGGAATTTCATTGTTTTATGAAGGGAAAACCAAAAAATGCATTATTACCCTTAATGACCTATTAAATGAAATTAGCTTTAAAAACTTCTTTTATATTGAAAGTGAAGTAAAATTATCTTTAGCATTTTTCTATATTTCACAAAATGAAATTGAATTAGCTGAAAATATCCTAAAAGGATTGGGTAGAAAATTAGCAACAATTAAAACTAAAGAACATAAAAATATTAAAGAAGCTATTAAGTTATTTAATATATTAATGAATGATATTAGTAAAGCCGCTTCACTAAAAAAATATAAGGATTCTTTAGATCAGTTTGAGTTTTATAATCTAAAGGAAAAGAAAGTGCTAAGTTATTTAATGCCAGAACTGGAGTTACTAGCTTCAGGAAATAGAAGAAAGTGATTCTTGTGTTAAAGGTTTATTTAAAAAGATAATATTAGGTCTTAATCTTTTAGCAATTTCTCTATCCTCAGCATTTAATGAAGATGTTAAAATAACTATTTTGCTAGTTTTAACAAATTCTTCAGGCATTTCATAAAATTTTTCAATAAACTGAAAACCATTTATAAGTGGCATATTTAAATCTACAAAAATTACCTCTGGTAGCATTTCTTCAAGAGTTTCTTTTTTAACATTTAAATTATTTAAAAATTCAAGGGCACTTAAGCCATTTGTATTAGTATAAATTTTATCAGCAAAAGAATTCGCCTCTATGATTTTTTGATTAATAAAATTATCCATTTCATTATCATCAATCAGCATAACTGTATTATACTTAAACTTTGGCTTTTTAACTTTAAATGTTTTTCTCATATGATAATATAAAATATAATTGAAAGATAAAAGTGACATTATAAAAATTCGGTCACTAATAAGTGCCACTTTTACCTAGCTAATATAATTATAATTATCATTATTAAAACATCAAAATTATTTATTTATTTACTTACTTTTAAAAAGCTAACTAGAAGTCAAAAGATAATCCAGTATTTAAAGCTATTGAAATGGAATTATATTCTCTATATAATGATTTATCACCAGATAATGTTTTCCACCCGCCAAAACCTATTGAATTACTCCATTTAAGATTGTCAACAACTCTTATTTTTAGGCCTAAGCCAACATAACCTTCAATTGCACTAAATTTCAAATTACCAAAAGACCTATTATGATCAGGATTAATCTTTTTTTCTCTCTTTATTTGTCCTTCACTTAAATAGGCAGAAGAATTATATCTAATTGTAGCAAAAGAATATAATTCTAGATTACCCATTAAACCATCATTATAACATCCTTTTTGATCATCAAATAATATATACTCAAAATTAACTTGCATGCCAGACATGTTAAATTTTCGTTTTTGAATATTTAATCCTAACTCAATTTTTGTTTTATCAGTTTTATAATACACGCCTGGTGTATACATTGTTCCAAACCCAGCACCACTTAATGAACTTGATGCTGAAACTCCGAAATGTGTTTTTTTAGTTTGTGATACTGCATTAGTACTTACTAAGAATGATAAAGCTACTATACAGATGCCTTTTAATGATTGTTGAATGTTTTGTTCGAATTTTGAATTTTGATTTTTCATAATATATTTTTTTTAATTATTTAAGACAAAGGAAAAGCAAATGAGGTGAGTAATAAATTCAATATAACCCCAAAGCTTAATGACTGTAAGATTTTCTATGATTTTGTTTTATTAAATGTTTTTATCACAAATTGATTACTCTTTCTATTGATGTAAGATTTACGTTTTTTATGTACAAGCCCTACTAATGCTTTTGCAATACATTTGCCTTAAGAAATAAAATATTACAATGAAAGCAAATCTCAATAGTATAGCGACCAATTTTATTATTTATAGAAAAAATGAAGAAACTAGTCTCTTAAAAAACAAAGCAACTAAAAGAACTGTAACTTATATTAATAAAACAGATACAAATAATGAACGATTAAGTGAACAACGATTACTCTACTTTTTGTTTGATTTATTTAACACGAATAATGATGTTAATTTCGTTCTTCAAAAAATAGTTGATGCATTGCCCTCTGGATCAGCTTTTCCAGAAGAGATAAGTGCTAGAATATCGTTTAATAACTTTGAATATCGTACTTCTAATTTTAATAAATCGCCTTATTCATTAAGCGTCTCTTTTAAGACTTTTAGTGAAAAAAAAGGTGAATTAGAGATTTTCTATAAAACAGATCCTTTAACTAAACATATGGGGCCATCATTTATCGAATCACATATGTTAATTGAAGGTATTTCAAAAATGTTGATTAGTTGGTTAAACAGATTTGAAACAGAAAGGGAGTTGGAGAAAATGTTACTTCAACTTGAAATGAAAATAGAACATAGAACAGAGCAATTAAAAAAAGCGAATGAAAAGCTAATTGAAATGAACAAAGATATTAATGATAGTATCAATTATGCTAATAGAATACAAAGAGCGATTTTACCAACATATAAAATAATCAATGACGTATTTCGTGAAGCTTTTGTTTTTTATAAACCAAAAGATATAATTAGTGGTGATTTTTATTGGTTACATAAAACAAAAGATAAAATATTTTATGCCTGTGCAGATTGCACTGGACATGGCGTTCCCGGGGCTTTAATGTCAATGGTTGGCCACCAGTTATTAGACCATATTATTACAGATAGAAAAATCACAGATCCTGAACTTATTTTAGAAGAAATGGATATGTCAATCATCAAATTATTTAAAAAAAGTCAACTATCAGATCATTTAAGAGATGGAATGGCCATGTCTTTATGCGTCGTAGATACAAAAAACAACAAAATTTCTTTTTCAGGAGCTTTCAATAATGCGTACATATTTACAAATGATGGTTTGTCTATTTTAGATGCAGATAGACAGTTTATTGGAGGAAATGAAGTTGTTGGCGGAAAGAAATTCACTAAGAGAATTAAAAACTTTGCCAGTGGAGATTTGATATACATGTTTACTGATGGATTAACAGACCAATTTGGTGGGCCTAAAGGAAAAAAGCTAATGAGAAAAAAACTTTTAGAATTAATAAACCAAAACAAGCACGAAAATATGGAACTTCAAGGGGAAATTTTTGAATACCATTTTGAGAAATGGAAGGGGAATAATTTTCAAGTAGATGATATTACGTTATTGGGTGTAAAATTGTGATTGGACTAAACCCTTACTACTCTTGTATTAATTAGCAACAGCCCGTTGTTTGACGATTGTAAGTCATAATATCCCTAAAAAAACCTCAGTTCAATAAATGTTTTTTTGTTTACAAAAACATAAAAAATCTTACATGTGCAATTGAAGCTTATTTGTAGGCTATTTCTTCACAACAAACCAGGGTAATTTTGATTCTAAGTAAACATTAAAATAATTGTTATGAAAAAAGTACAACAAAAATTAATAGCATTTTATAAAAGCAAAGATTGGAAGTTTTTAATTAGTGCTATTATGTTATTTATTATTATGTTTTTTTCTCAAACATTTTATGGACTTGATAAAATAAATGATGTGGAAAAGACTACGACACAATCTCTATTTAGACTTAAAATGCAAGGGCTTCCTAATTATTTGGATGAATGTGTGTTTTATTATCAAGAAGGCTCTACTAATGGATTTGACAGCAACTATGATGCATACAAACTTTTTGGTCCCAATCCAGCCCCACGTATTTCAATAGACAATGATAGCTTGCTAATGTCAATCAATGGGATTCCTCCAGTATCTCAGACATATTCAACAAACATTTTAACAACAACTCATATTTCAGGAAGTTTCACTATAACAGCAGCTGATGTTCAAGGACTTCCATCTGGCACTTGTTTGTTTCTGAAAGATCTTCACACGAATACGATAACCAACTTATTAATAAGTCCTTATGTATTTACCTTATTAAACACGACCACCTCTTCACGATTTACATTAACTATTACTTATAATACTTTACCAATTACATCTAATTTAATTCAGCCATCTTGCCAAATAACAAATGGAGGAAAGGCTGTTGTTATGGGTAACACTGCTGCACCATGGAATTATATCTGGAGAGATACATTGGGAACTGTTATAAAAACGAATCTTGGATTAAACACGTATGATTCGTTAGATAATTTAAGTAATGGGAAGTATAATGTCGAGATTACTTCAACTAGTAATGCCTGTTTACGAAATGAAATTAGTTTTAATATAAATAAGACAGTTTCTCCGCTAATTTGTTTTACATCACCAGATAGTATTATTTTTAGTAGTTCGAACAGTTTTTTACCTAACAATCTGTCTTCAAATTGCTCGAGTTATTTTTGGGATTTTGGTGATGGGTTTGGTAATTCAACAGATTTTGAACCAAGTTATAATTATTCAACCCCTGGAACTTATTTAACAAAACTAGTGGGTATTAGTAGTACAGGATGTAAAGACAGTGTTCTAAAACCTTTACAAGTCGTTGATTTTTCGACTAATATTATTTCTAAATTAAATGGAAAAGTTTTGCTAGCAGATTTGGGTGATAACAAGTTTATGCTAAAATTATCACAATATTCTCTTAATATAATATCCACAAATGTAATTTCTCTAGACGGTAGAGAATTCTTTAAAAAAGATTACAGTGTAAATGATAATAATGTCTTAATTGATTTAAATTATTTAAAAGTTGGCTTATATCTTATGCAATTCAAGTCAAATGAAAACGAATTATTGACATCAAAAGTTTATATAAAATAGTAAGGCTTTACATGTGCTTATATTCTAAAGAAATTATTATTATTTCTTTTAGACATGATAGAACTTGTATTTATTCAGAATTTAAAACGAGAGAAATTCTCTAAAGCTACATTTAATGTAGCTTTAGGTTTTAGCAGATGCCGATTTAATTTGGAGGGTACGTATACTATTTATAACAGAAGTTTTATCACCCCCCCCAATAGAGATTATTAACTTATTTAATAGTTTAAAAACCTCTTTTAAAGCATTTAACGCCAAAATTATTTTTGGTGTTAAATTGTGTTATTATTCCATTATATCACCTCTTAGTAGCATTTTAGTCAATAAAACATCCGTATTTATACGGATGAAAAAAAATCAAAAAATACGTATTTATACGGATGCGCTTCTAATTTTATTTATTTAAGTTAGCTTGCTATTATATGTTATTATATACCACTTCACATAAGATGTAATTGATAGTATTGAATTGCATTATTTTTTAATCAATAAAATGTTCTATGGCTTTTAATAATAAAATTAATAATAAGCCTGAGATAGGTTCAGATGAAATCTATAGTTTTAAAATTCTTTTTGAATCAAGTCCAGGCTTATACTTAATCCTCTTGCCAGATTTTACAATTTATGCAGTGAGTGATGAGTATCTTAAAGCCACAATGACTACTCGTGAGAGTATTATTGGTAAAAATTTATTTGAAGTATTTCCTGATAATCCAGATGATATTTCAGCAGATGGTACAGCTAATCTTCGCTCATCGCTTAATACGGTTTTAAAAACCAAGGAAGCTCATAGAATGTCAGCTCAAAAATATGATATTCGTAAACCAGATGGAGTTTTTGAAGTTCGTTATTGGAGTCCATTAAATAAACCTGTATTAAATGATAAAAAGGAGGTTGTGTTTTTAATACATAGTGTTGAGGATATTACTTTACGAATAAATCATGAGAAGGAAATTGCTGAAAGAATTAAAGATGTCTCTGACTATAAGTTTGCGCTTGATGAAGCGGGTATTGTAGCATTTACAGATAAGAAGGGGATTATAAAATATGTCAACGAAAAATTCTGCCAAATTTCAAAGTACTCTAGAGAAGAGTTAATTGGACAAGATCACCGAATAGTAAATTCTGGATATCATAGTAAAGAATTTATGAGGAATCTCTGGGCTACTATTTCAAGTGGCAAAGTGTGGAAGGGAGAAATCAAAAATTTGGCTAAAGATGGTACGCCTTATTGGGTTGATACTAGAATTGTTCCTTTTTTGGATGATGATGGAAAACCATATCAATATGTAGCCGTTAGACTTGACATTACTAAGCAAAAAGAATTAGAGTATCAACTGAAAAGCCAAGCTGAGGAATTGATAGTTCAACAAGAAGAACTAGAGGAGGTTAATACAGAATTACAAGCTCAAACTAAAAATCTTCTCGCTTCAGAAGAAGAGTTAAGAGTGCAACAAGAAGAGTTGATATCTGCCAACCATGAACATAGGGAGAAGCGCCAATTGCTTGAAGAAAAAAATTTTGAACTTGTAGCAACGTCTGGACAACATTATTCGGGTTTAAAGTATTTACAACTCATATCCAATGATGCCAATGGGTTAGACTTGTTTAATAACCAGTCAAATGAACCTAAACGCATTGAATTTAAATTTAAGAAAAAAAATGGACAAGATTTTTATGGAGAAGCTATAATAACACAAACCTTGATTGATGGAGAAACTCACATTCAAGTTTCTGTGTCTGATATTACAGAAAAAAAGGAAGCAGAGGAAAAAATAATAGCTAGCGAAGCCAGATTGCATGTGGCGCAAAAAATGGCAAAAATTGGTGATTGGCGGTTTGATATTGTGTCTGGAGAGTTAATATGGTCGAGTGAAATGTATAATATATATAATTGTGATCCCGATGAATTTTCTCCAAATGTGTATTCATTAGTTAGTCTTATTCATCATGATGATAAACCAGTATTAAAAAAATGGATTGAGGATTTATATATAGGTAAAAAAAATCCAGCTTTGGTATTTCGTGTAATTAATCCCGATAAAAGCATAAAATACATATTAGGAGATAGCGAAATTATTTTTGATGATATAGGAAAGCCTATTATAGCAGTTGGTACAGCTCAGGATATTACTCATCTTCGAGAAGTTCAAGAAAAATTAAAAAAAACCATTGATGATCTTAATAATAGATGTAATGAATTGACGCAATTTAATTATATAGTTTCCCATAATTTAAGAGCACCTGTGGCTACCATTATGGGTTTATCTGGTTTAATCAATCAAGAGAATATTAGTAAAGAAGAACAGCAGAAAATTATGGATTATATCCGAACAACTATTACTAATATGGACGAACATATTAAACATTTAAATTTGGTGCTTTCTACTCGCTCAGGCTTAAATGAAAAAAAGGAACTTGTTTCTTTTTCATCTATCATTAAAAGTATTTCGGATACATTTGAGAATGAAATTAATACCTCTGGCGCTATTATTGAAATTCAAATTCAAGACACTGTCAAAGAGATATATACCATAAAGAGTTATTTAGAAAGTATATTTTGTAATTTAATTAGTAATGCCATTAAATTTAGGGCTTCACATAGAAAGCAAAATATTACGATACACATACAGGATACAGGTACTGAATTTTTGATTACAGTATCGGATACTGGAATAGGAATAGATTTAAATCTACATAGCGAAAATATATTTGGTTTATACAAACGCTTTAATTTTGAAACCGAAGGCAAAGGCTTAGGATTACACATGGTAAAAACTCAAATTGAGACTTTGGGTGGTAAAATTGAAATACAAAGTCAACCAAACCAAGGCACAACATTCACTATTACATTACCTAAATAAGGTTTACGACTAATATGGAAAATAATTAATAAGCTGTTACGGATTTAAAACACCATGCTCAACAGCATATTTTACAATTCCTGCTGTGTTTTTGAGATTGAGTTTGGCAATAATATTTCTTCGATGAGTATCAACCGTGCGTTTGCCAATAAATAGTTTTTCTGCAATTTGAGTACTGCTAAATTCTTTTACAATAAGTATCATAATTTCTTTCTCTCTGGTTGATAGTACATTTCTGTAGTCGATGGTGAAATTATAATTTTCTCCAGATGTTAAATTATTTGTAGAATCATTGATGATAACTTGGGAGGCTTCGTTACAAAAGTATTTATTTCCGTTGGCAATTGTAACGATTGCTTTTGTTAATTCATCAAGCCCCGTATTTTTTAACAAGTAACCAACTGCGCCAGCCGAAATCATTTGCTTAATCATATATTCTTCCTTATGCATGGTAAGCGCTAGTATTTTGTACGAGGGGCTTTTTTTTACCAAAAACTTTGTAATACTAATCCCATTTTGTCCTGGCAAACTAATATCCAATAATATGACGTCATACTTTGTTTTAGTAGCCAATTCAATTACTTCATTTCCCTCGCCAGCTTCTTCAATTTCGGGAATAAATGCCTTTTGTTGCGAAAGCATTAACTTGATGCCATTTCTTACCACAGAGTGATCGTCGGCTAATAATATTTTTATTCTACGCATAATTTTCGCTAATTGTAAATTCTAAGAAGGTGCCTTTTCCAAGTTCACTCTCAAATTTGTAAGTTGTGTTGAGTGCTAATAATCTAGTTTTTATATTAAAAATGCCATTTCCCTGTGTGACGGATTCTAATTTAAATCCTTTTCCGTTATCTTTTATGAATACAACAATCTCATTTTCTTTTTTAGAAATATGTAATTCTAGTTTTGTGAGTTGAGAATGTTTTAAACTATTATTTATAAATTCTTGTATGATTCTAAAAATATTTATTTGATAATCTTTATGAAGTTGAACGCTAATATCGGGGAAATTATATTCAATATTAGTAACCATATTTAGTTTTTTAACGAGCTCATCAATAGCTTGAATGAGTCCTCCGTTTTCTAATGCCTTAGGCATCAAATCAAAAGAGATGTTACGTATAGTTTCTAATGAGCTGTCTAAAATTATTTTGCAAGTTTCAAAAGCACTGATGTAGGCCTCAGATTTTGAGTCCATGACTGCTAAGGCGTTTAAATACATTTTGATGGCATTTAGCTCTTGCCCAAGAGAATCATGTAAATCGTAGGCTAGCCGTTTTCTTTCTGTTTCTTGAGCTGCTATGGTAATTCGTAGTTCATTTATTTCTTTATTTTTTTGCTCTGTAATATCGTTAGCAATAAATAAGAAACCTTTGTGATTATTTAATCTGTCGGTAACTTTGGCTAAGGTGCAAGCGATAGGAATTTCAGAATTTTGATTAATGGCTAAGGAAGATTCAAAGGCGACAAATTGTTCTTCAGTATCTAAGGATGCTCGTATTTTGTTTTCTAATGTGGGGTATTGTCCACTAACGATGCTTTTAATATTTTGACCTTTTAAATCTTTTATGTTTTTGCCAAGCACTTTTTCTGTGGCAAGGTTAAGATCAAGTATTTTACCTTCGGCATCAATGTAAATTAAAATTTCAGACACCGAATTATAAATATTCATAAAATAGTCGCGAGAGATAGTTGTTTTTTCTAGCTCCTCTCCAAGCATATTAATACCAGCAATAATCGTATCTCTATCATCTCGTTTATCAGAAATTTCTAAACGCTTATGCAGTTCACCATTGGCATAAGCAATGATAATTTCTTCTATGGCATCAATATCTACTAATTCAACTTTCATTTATAGTTTTCAAGCCATTTAAGTGCTTCTGCTTTATTGGTAAATAATTTAAGCGGAATATTTGATTTACTAATATTTACTTTAATTAAAAAGTTTGCAAAAAAAGTGTCTAATCTAGAATTTACTAAAATCGCAGTGGCAGTCAAGCCTTCACTGCCTTGAGGTTCAGAAAAAAAATCTCTAGCTTCTTTATTTATCCCTTTAATACCTATGCCATTTAATAGCATGGGTAAGGCGTTATTTGATGTAAATTTATTTCTTGCAACAAGCACTTCTTTAGCTACATTAATGTCAATATATATTGGTTTGTATTCAGCCTCTAAAATGCCATTTACTAAGTTTATTTTTACATATTCATTATCTAGTGTCATAAATGTTTACTTTGTAAAGTAAATATATTGTTTAATATTTCCATATTAAAATTATCTTTTACAGAGATGTATGCGCTTTTCTCTAATTGTTTGGCGCCAATTTTTTTCTTATCAGTATCGGCAGATAATCCCAAATGCATCATTTTTTTACCTAACATTATAGCGCGTTTAGTAGTTTGATATAACAATTGTTTATACACTTTTAGTTCTGTACCTATGTTGTAATTAATGCCTAAAAAAGTAGGATTATAACTTGTATTTGATATATGAGAAAAACATATAGCTACTAATTCTTTAGTATTGCTATCTGTTTTAATGTATAAATACATAATTTCCCAATTAGGATTTGTGCAGATTAATTCAATTAGTTTTTTCGGATAGGGAAAAATATTTAAAGATTGATTTCTCATAGTAACATTTAAATACAGGTCATAAAAATAATCTATATTTAAATTCTGAATGTTATTATTAAATTCTATTTCAAAAGTATCTATATATCTGTGAACTTCTTGCTTATAATTTTTTTTGTTTTTTGCAGACAAATTCGAAATTAGTTCTTCAATGGTATTATAATTACTAATGTCTATAACATTACTATTAGGCATATCTAATTTAAAAAATCCCTCTTCGTGAAATGCTCCTGAAAAAAAGGTATCTGTTTTATCAAAATCCCTCATGATTAACGTATTTGCATTTACTTGCTCTTGTTTTTTCAAAACCCAATCCATCATTTTTTTAAAGGCATCAGTTGCTTTTATATGCGTTTTGTCATAAAATAAATGCTCTCCCTCAGTAAATAGTGAGCCCATGCTTAAGGTTTCACTACACAAGTAGTATGGGTTTAAAATACGTTCTGATTCTATTTGAACCGAAACATTGGCAGGAGAAAGCATATCATCTTTATAAATTGCTTTTGTAAAGAAAGTAGCTAAAACCACTTCATTTTTTTCATCCTTAATAATAATATAATAAAACTCCCAATTATCCTCAGGCTTTTCATTTTCGCTAAAAGCGTTTTCAAGTAATAATAAAGCATCCCAATCAAAATTACTTTTATTCAAAAAATAACTGTTCCATAACTCTTTATCAATTTCACTAATACTTTTGTATTCTGTCAAATAAATATGTGATTCTTCTATCTGTTGTTTAGCTTCTTCAATTAGCGGTAATTTAAATGCACGTAACACATCGTTCATTGTTTTACCTTCTTCAGATAGGGCCTTAGGGTAATGATAGTGTAAGGAATCGACAAAGTTTTTAATTTCTTGTTTAGTTAAGTGGTTATTAATAGTAAATCTTAAGCCTGTATTTTTAATTGGTACAGCTGGAAATAAACCTATGTTAACATAATATCCATCATTGATGATTTTATTATTTAAATTATAACCTACTGTTGGCTGCCCTGTTCCTACAAAAAAGATAGGTGTTTCAGGATTTGAAATTAAAGGTAGTTTGTTGTGTTCAAATAATGATTTGGCGTACTCTAATTTTTCTTTTAAACTATTTTGTAAATCATAAATTTCTGAACTTAAGTGTATTTCGGCAGAGGCAATAGATGCCCCCATCATTGGCGGAGGAATAGGATGCGAGTATGCTAATGGTCCACCGTGCATACTTACTTTACTATACCATTCATTATTAGGGAATACCACTAATCCACCCATGGTTCCAAAACCTTTTGCCAAGGTACTTACGTAAATGGTTCTTTCATTTAATTCGCATTGTTCAAATATTCTCCCACAACCGTTTTTCCCATACCAACTCATACCATGCGCATCGTCCACATATAAATACAGCTTTGGATATTTTTGCATCAAGGCATTGATCTCTTCAATAGGAGCGATGTCTCCATACATGGAATAAACACCATCAATCATGTACCAAATTTTATCATGTTTATCATACAAAGATTTTAGTTTGTGTTCTAGCATTTCCATACTACTATGTCTGATAATTTCGATAGGAATGCCTTTAGGAGCCATTAATTGAGCAGCGTTTTGAATACTGATATGCGATTGCTGATCGAGAATGATGGCGTCATTTTGCCCAACTACAATGGGTAAAATACTAATATGTGTTAAGGTAGTTGATGTGTATACAATAACAGGTTTATGATTAAATATTTGTGACAGTAAGTGTTCTAATAATTTATTTTGTTGGCTTATCACATAACTTCTCGAAATAGAAAACTGTGTCCCAAATTTTTGAGCATACTCCATTGATTTTTCAATAACTTTTGGGTGTGTTTCCAATCCTAAATATCCGCAGGTTCCAAAATTTACTAAATCCTTATCGTTAATAGTAAGAGAATTTCCTAACCATGTTTTGTTTTTAGATTCAAGAAGAATGACCTCTCTTTTTTTAGCTTCAACCAAAATATCATTTATGGTATCAACAAAATTTGGGTGCGAAATTTTAGCCATACGAACAGTTTTTTTTCTAAAATACTGAAGAATTATCATTTACCTAAAAAAGTTAGCTGATATCCGTATTTATACGTAGTAAAATACGTATAAATACGGATGCCGTTTAAAACCATTTTTTGGTTTGTTTTATCTTATCTATCTGTAAATAAGTTATTTAATTTAAAAAAATAAAAAATACCATACAATTTACATCGGTCAGTACTACGCAAAATGAGTGCGTATTTATACGTAGAAAAAATCGGTATTTGTACGTATTCCATTTCCATGGAAGATGCTTTAGTTTTACAGAAACTTAAGCATTAAAAAACAGACATCTGAGTTAGTACCAAAATTGTAACAAAATGAAAGGTAAAGCTGGAGAAAGAGTTTTGATAAGTGGAGTATATAGGGAAGTAACTTCAGAAGGACTTGTTATTGCGGAAGTGATATGTATGAAAAATGAAACATTTCCTCCTACAGCTCACAAAGATAATTATTACGAAATAAAAATGCCCGCTAGCTCCAACGATGAATTTGTAAAATAATCATGAAGACTCTTATCAAATTTAGACCAGGTGAAATTGTGCCACAAAGTGGTATTTATGAAGAAATAGATGTATTAGGTAATTGGGTTATAGATGTTACCTGTGTAAGAGGAGAGCATTTTCCGCCAGCAGAATCAAATGGCTTTTATTATAAAATAAAAACAGCAGCACGCCATAAAGTAAAAGGATAATAAAATTATGATTCTGAACATGAAACATTTTTCGAGTAGCTGCAAAGCCATTATAGCCATAACCGCCATGTTTGTGACTATAGTGTGCGTTTGGGCTCTAATCGAAGAATGGCAAATTAAACACATCAATAGCACTAAGCATAATATTGCTAATACAGATCTTCCATCCAATAGATAATTAGAACCTGCAATTTAAATCAAAAATGACTTTAAGAAAAATACTAGAGGATGATTGGTCAGAATATGACGATGCGAAAGTAAGAGACCAAAGAGATGCTGCTTTTTTTGCATGTACTGAAGAGTGGGAAGTATTGTTTTTGAAGAAAAAAATAAAAAAGCACTGCCCTTTATTAAGCGACTCGGAAATACTATCTACTATAGGACTTTGCTGTCAAATGATAAGATCACCGCATCCGAGAGACAAATTTGTGGAGTGTGTTGTGAAACTGTTGGGTGTTGATAATGATTAAACTAATTTTTAATAAGTTGATAGAAGGAACTAAACAAAAGAAGCAACTAAAAAAAAGATGGAAATGAAAAGTATGATAGAACCAGATGAATTAACGCAACTGAAGAGAGAAATTGAATTTCATAAAGTAGAAATAAAAACACTAACAACGGAACTCAACTTAACTAAAAGCGAATATATTATTCAAAATATTGAGAAACAAAAACGTGCCGAGGAATTAATTATTGCCAATAAAGAACTTGCTTTTCAAAATGAAGAGAAGCATAAACGTGCTGAAGAATTAATCATTGCCAATAAAGAACTCGTTTTTCAAAACGAAGAGAAGCATAAACGCGCCGAGGAATTATTAACAGCCAATAAAGAATTGGATTTACAATACAAAGCAAATAGAAAATTAACAACTGAACTCACCATTGCCTATAATGAGCTAAAAAAAACGGAAGAATATTTAAGAAATCATATTGAAGGATTGGAGGAAATGATTTTTATGACCTCTCACCAAGTGAGGCAACCTATTGCACATATTTTAGGCGTATCTAGTCTTTTGGATGCATCAGCAAACTATACGCCCGATGAGTTAAAAAAAATAGTGGGATATGTAAAAAAATCTGCCACAGTTTTAGATGACTTCACAAAAGAACTCACAGAGTTTATGAATAAAGTTGGTAAGTAGTATAAAGCATAAAATTTTTAATAAACGGAGTTGCCGAAAATCCGATAAAGAGTAGGTGAATAAAAAAGGCTGATATGAGTTATTAATAGTTGCAACCGATTGTTTTCGTTTGTAAGTATTTGTTAAAGACATATCTGCTAGTTAGCAGCAACCATAACGCAGAAATGACAAAAAATGAATAAAAAACAAATATGGAAATAATAAAACCCTTTAAAATTATTAAACAGATAAAACCTGTTTTCTTATTATTCATCATAATGAGCATAATAATTGGGCAAATTGGAATTATTGGCTCAATAACATTAGGAGCAACTGAAACAAGTTTGTCGATGAGAGAATTATTAATAATTAATCTTGATGCAGGAAATTTATATACATTTTCAATAGCACTTATTGCTACATCATTTAATCAGTATTTTATTGATTTTTTAATTGAAGAAGAGGTTTTATTCAAAAAATACAAAATAATATTAGCAGTTATTTCAATCGCGTTAATAATTTTTATGACTTTATTTTATTCTGTACATCAACTACACTCATTAGAAAACAGTCTAATTAAAGCAGAAAGTGCAATCCCAACATCATTGCGTTTAGATTGTCTACAAATAGTATTTTATATTATATGTATAATTTTATCAACTTATATGTTCTGTGTTAATTTTCTAAAATTAGATCCTGAAAGCTATATAGAAATAGATGACCAAAATTTATTAAAGTTAAAAAAATCAACAACAAAAGTTGAAACTGACAGTCAAGGAGCAAAAGTATGAAAATAGCAATTATAAAAATAGTACAACCAATTGGCACTTTTTACATTTCTGCATTAAATGCTGAAGTAGTTTGTCGTATAACAACAGTTGAAAGAAGAGAATACGACAATGACAACAATATAAGTATGGGTATACAAAGAGCAATATCTGTAAAAAAGGTAAATGAGATTGCGAAATATACAAATGACCCAGATGCAACATTTCCTACTCCAATAATTATATCAGTAAATGATATAGAATCAAATAATCTTGGAGAAGACTTTTTTGAGTTTGATGAAAACAATATTGTTGGCGAAATAATTGATGGGCAACATAGAGTTGAAGGATTAAAAAAATCTGATAAAAGAGGTGAATTTACTTTACCTATTATTTTAATGTTTAACCTACAAGAAGAAGATAAAGCATATGTTTTTTCTATAATAAATAGTAAACAAACTCAGGTAACAAAATCATTAATTTATGATTTGTTTTCAGTATCAGATAGTAGAAGTCCGCAAAAAACATGTCACGAGATAGCTAGATTATTAAATACAGATGAAGAAAGTCCATTCTATAGAAGACTTAAAATGTTAGGTGCTAAAAATTATCAAGAAGCTTCATTGTCTCAAGGTAGTTTTATAAGATATTTAATGCCTTTAATTTCGAAGAAACCAGATGAGGATTATGTTGACATAAAATTGAAGAAAGCTTTAAATGATGACCCATCTATTCCTTTAAGATATTATTTCATAAATAAAGAAGATGGAGTTATCTATAAAATTCTATTAAATGTGTTTAAGGCACTAAAAGATACATTCCCAAATGAATGGAACAATCCTGATAAATATATATTATCAAAAACAACAGGATATGGTGCTTTGATAGGTGCTTTAAAAATTTTAGTTAAAGAAGGTCGAGAAAATAAAGATCTAACATATGAATATTTTAGAAATATTTTTGAAGAGTTTAAAAATCGTTTAGAAGAAAATAATCAAAAGTTAACTTCTGAATTCTTTAAATCAAATGAACAAGAACAAAATAGATTAACTAGATTAATATTAGGTAGATAGAAAAATGGCACTGCTAACACACGCTAATCAAACAGTTTGGTATACATCAAAGCTTTTACAAAAGCGATCGACATGTTTATGTTATAGTGTTGGCTAGAGAAGTAATTGAATTTTAGACCATTAATAAATTAATAAATATGAAACAAACATTCTTTTTTATTGGCATCATGCAGAAAAGTGTATCCATAGAAAATATTGAATCAGAAATCCCTAAAAAAATAGCAGAACAACAAACGCCTTTTAAAACAGGTATGGGGGACGACGATCCAAATAATATTGAAATTATTGAATATGCATATATGGCAGCTGAGCCAAATTGTTGGTTCGTATATGCTAAATGGAGAATTAAATAATCAGATGATTTTATGAGGCTAATGTTATTTGGCCACAGCTAAAATTATTGAAATAATGGATGATTTGTTGTTTTTCTTTGTAGATGTCTTGCGGCATATTATCTTTAAACAAACATTTTGGTAGATAATGTTACAAGACCCAAATGGGAATTTAGCTTGCATCCGCTCCGCAGCATTTGTAATGCTGTGTTCTTATAAACTTAGCACAATCAACTTTAAAAGACATTTTGTTTGTCCCGCATTATGTTGTTCGAGTCTAAGTTCTAAATTCTCACAATGTCCTTTGTAAAAAGACTTGTCAATTTCACTTTGAATAACATAAGCATAAAACATATTCCAAATTCAATTGTGACTCCGGTAGGAATCAGCTTCGCTAGTTCCTTTGAAGTCAGTACTGAAAATAATTCAAAATCATGCTTCGCATTATTTTTATTTCTTCAGAATTTTAAAGCAAGCTTTCATTCTTTCGAAAATAAAAAACCCGCATACTGCGGATTTTGAATTGCTTTAACAGTGGCTCCGGTAGGAATCGAACCTACATCAAACGTTTAGGAAACGCTTATTCTATCCATTGAACTACGGTGCCAGTTACTACTTGTAAAATTACACTTTATATCATAAAAAAAGCCACCCTACTAATTAGTGGATGGCTTTTTGCTCCCTCTCCTGGGCTCGAACCAGGGACCCCATGATTAACAGTCATGTGCTCTAACCAGCTGAGCTAAGAGGGAATCATTATTCTGGTTATATAAATGTTAAAGAACAGTCTTTTAATGCTTTTCCTTGTAAGGGAGGGCAAATTTAATATCTATTTTGTAAATAAACAATATATTTGTAAAAATTTTTAATCTTTTTTTTATGAGTCTATTAGTAGTAGGTACAGTAGCGTTTGATGCTATCGAAACACCTTTCGGGAAAACCGATAAAATCGTTGGTGGAGCAGCTAGTTACATAGCTTTAGCATCTTCTTACTTTACAAAAGAAATAAACCTTGTGTCGGTTGTTGGGGACGATTTTCCTCAAGAATTTATGAATACACTTAAGGGTCAAGGAGTTAATTTAGATGGTTTGCAAATCAAACAAGGCGAAAAATCATTTTTTTGGAGCGGTCGTTACCATAACGACATGAATTCTCGTGATACTTTAGATACTCAGTTAAATGTTTTGGGTGATTTTGACCCAATTGTACCTGAATCATACAAAAATTGCGAATTTTTAATGTTAGGGAACTTAATGCCAGCTGTACAACAAAAGGTATTGTCCCAATTATCTAAACGTCCAAAATTAATTGTATTAGATACTATGAATTTTTGGATGGATATCGCCATGCCTGAATTATTGGAAACATTAAAAGGTATTGATGTTTTAACTATCAATGATTCTGAGGCTCGTCAGTTATCTGGAGAGTATTCTTTAGTAAAAGCGGCTCAAAAAATCTTAGCAATGGGTCCAAAAGTATTAGTAATTAAAAAAGGTGAGCACGGTGCTTTATTATTTAATAAAGAAGAAGTGTTTTTTGCACCAGCATTACCTTTAGAAGATGTATTTGATCCAACAGGAGCAGGCGATAGTTTTGCGGGAGGCTTTATTGGTTATTTAGCTAAAACAAAAGATATCAGTTTCGAAAACATGAAACGTGCTATTATTTTTGGTTCGGCAATGGCTAGTTTTACAGTTGAAAAATTTGGAACAGAGCGCTTAATTGGCTTATCTCAAGAAGATGTATCTAATAGAGTTCAAGAGTTTGTTGATTTAGTTCAATTTGATATCTCTTTAGTATGATTATCTTATTATTTCAAAAGCCCTCTATTGCAAAATGGGGGGCTTTTTATTTTAGATAAATCACAATTTATAAATTATCTTAGCGTTAAATAAATAAACTTGAGATTTCTCATTATCATAGTTATTTGTGTTGTATTAGGCTGCTCTTTTGTATTTCAAACATCCGAGCCTGAAATACATATTAAATTTCCTGAACATAAATCTCACGTAGAAATTGATGGTTTTGGAAATATTTATATTATTACTGATAATGAAATTGTAAAGTATAATGCTATGGGCATTTTACAAAAAAAATACAGTACCAAACGTTACGGTAAAATAGAGTTTGTAGATGCAACGAATCCATTAAAGGTTTTGGTTTACTATAAAGATTTTCAGCAACTTATTTTTTTAGACAATCAAATGACGGAATCTAGCAATATGATTTCGCTAGAGTCGCTTGGTCATGAACAAAGTAGCTTAGTGTGTTCATCATCTAATAATAGCTTTTGGTTGTATGATAAACAAAATAATGAATTATGCAGATTTGATGCTGAATTAAAATCGTTAGTAAAGACAGGAAACTTAAAGCGTATACTAGATGTTGACATAAAGCCAAATTTTTTGCAAGAAAATAATAATTTCATTTATTTGAATTGTCCCGATGAAGGTATTTTGGTATTTGATATTTATGGTACATTTTACAAAACCATTCCGCTGAAAAATTTAAAAGAGTTTAATGTGGTTAATGGGGATGTGTTTTATTTTGAAAATCACACACTAAAACAATATCAAACTCAAACCTTTAATACTATCGAAAAACAGTTTACCGATACTATAATTAAAACGGTGTATTGGCAAAACGAGCGTTTTTATAAGGTTTATCAAGATTCGTTAGTGGTTGAGTAAATTATCTCAGTTTTCTAAAAATTTGTATTTTTAGCTTATGATTAGATTTTTATTACTTTTTGTATTCGCTATATTATTTTCTTTTACATCTTTAGCTCAAACTACATACACTCAAACAGTAAGAGGCCAGATAGTTGATAAGGTTTCCTCGGTTGGTTTACCAGGAGTTGTGGTTCGTTTAAAAAATGATTCTACAAAAAAGCATGTGGCAACAACAGATGCCAATGGAAATTTTAAATTGGAAGGCATTGCCGTTGGACGTCGTTCGTTTATAGTATCCATGTTTGGTTATAACACGGTTCCGTTAAATGATATCATCGTGTCTTCTGGCAAAGAAACGTTTTTAACGATTGAGTTAGAAGAGTCTTTAGTTCAAATGGATGAAGTGGTGGTGAATGCGGATGAGCAAAAAGATGTGGTAACTGATATGCAAGCCGTGAATGTGAAAACATTTAGTATTGAAGAAACAGAGCGTTATCCAGGCTCTCGTCAAGATCCCGCTCGAATGGCTTCTAATTTTGCGGGCGTACAAGGAACTAACGATAGTCGTAACGACATTGTCGTACGTGGTAATTCTCCCTCGGGTTTGTTATGGCGATTAGAAGAAATCGATATCCCTAATCCGAATCACTTTGCCGTAGCTGGTTCGGCTGGTGGTCCAACTGCCATTATTAATAATAAATATTTAGCTAATTCCGAATTTTATACGGGTGCTTTCCCCGCAAATTATGGTAATGCATTAGGTGGTGTGTTTGATTTGAAAATGCGTAATGGAAATAATCAAAAGCACGAACGTACGTTTCAGTTTGGTTTATTAGGAACTGAATTATCAGTTGAAGGCCCAATTAATAAAGAAAGAGGAAGTAGTTATTTTATCAATTATAGATATTCTACTCTTAAACTATTATCTGGTTTAAATATTAAATTGGGCACAAGTGCCGTTCCTCAATATCAAGATGGCGCTTTTCGTTTTAATTTTCCAACTAAAAAAGCCGGAATATTTTCTTTAAGTGCAATAGGAGGATTAAGTAGTATTAAAATTATTTTAAGTACTCAAACCGAAAGACCAAAAGAATTGTATGGTGATTTAAATCGTGATCAATATTTTGCGTCAAGTATGGGTGTTGCTATTTTAAATCATGCTTATTCGTTTAATAGCAGAACTTTAATGAAAACCTCTATTGCTTATAGTGGACAAGGTTTAAACGTGGATCATTATTTAGTATTAAGAGATAAAAACTTTAAACCAAATGATACCTTGCCTCAAATTTTAGGCTACGATTTTTTAGAAACAAAAACAACTTTAGCTTGGTATATCAAACATAAAATGAATGCTAAGAATAGTTTCAAAGTAGGTTTTTTTGCGAATTTATTTCATGTTGATTTTTATGATCAAGCAAAAATTAATTCAAGATACGATACCATTGCCCAAGCAATTAATGATAAATCTTTTAAAACGCGAATTAACGCTAAAGCAGATTTTTATTTATTGCAACCTTATCTTGCTTTTGTACATAAATTCAACGAAAAATGGAGCACTAATTTAGGAGTGTTTGCACAATACTTAACACTAAGTAATAGTTGGGTAGTAGAGCCAAGAGCAAGTTTACGTTATCAATTTAAATCAAATCAATCTTTAAGTTTAGCTTATGGTATGCATAGTCAAATGCAACCAACTTATTTATATTATGCAGCGCCTGATAGTTTAGTAAGAGATGGTAAAACGTATACTAATCCCGGAAAAATACAGGATAATAAAAATTTAGGATTTAGCAAAAGTCAACATGCTGTGTTGGGTTACGATTTGCAGATTTCTAAATACTTCCGAACAAAGTTAGAGGCCTACTATCAATATTTATGGGATATACCTGTATATGCAGTTCCATCAAGTGTATCGTTGCTTAATAGAGGTGCTAGTTTCAATCGTTTCTTTCCAATTTATACGATGGAAAATAAAGGAACTGGTTATAATTATGGATTAGAGTTTACTTTAGAAAAATCATTTAGCAAACATTATTTCTTTTTATACTCAGCTAGTTTATTTGATAGTAAATACACTGGAAGTAATGGAAAAACATTTGATACTGATTTTAACGGACAATACATGATGAATTTATTGGCTGGCTTAGAGTATGAGATTGGTAAATCAAAAAAGAATTCCATTAATGTGTCTTCTAAATTTACTTATGGTGGCGGCAAGCGTTATTCGCCAGTAGATGTAGCAGCTAGTAATGCCGTGATGGATGTGGTGGCTGATAATGATAAAGTAAACACGTTGCAGTTTAATCCTTATAATCGCTTAGATTTAAGAATTGCATATAAAATCAATAAGAAAAAAGCAACATACGAAATAGCTTTAGATTTAGTAAACATTATGAATGCTAAAAATGTATTAGCGTTAAGCTATGCGCCAGATCCTGCAAACATTAATGCCGATCCATTAATTAAAAATTATCAGTTAGGCTTTTTGCCTTTATTTTATGTTAAGGTTGATTTCTAAAGGATTCATTATTCTTATTGTTTGCTTTGCATTTTCTTTAAACGCACAAGTGATTAATATTGAAAATAAGCGCTTTTTAAACGACACTAATGGTTGGGTGGGAAATGTAGATTTTAATTTTAATGTATTTAATAATACACAACAGGTGTTGCAGTTTTCAAATGTCATTCGTGTGCAGTATCAAAAAAATAGAAGTCGTTTTATTTTACTAAATGATTTAAATTTTATTAAAGCTGGTAATACAGATTTTGCCAATGCAGGGTACCAGCATTTTAGATATAATTATAAAGTCAGCAAATGGGTTACGCTAGAAGCCTTTACTCAAACACAATATAATCCAGTTTTGAAATTAGATTTTAGGTATTTGTTGGGAGCGGGTCCGCGATTGAAATTATTGAAAAAAGAAAATGCTCGTATTTATATAGCAGCCTTGTATATGTATGAATACGATGATATTATGAATGATGAAGTAAACTTATACGAACATCGTTTGAGTTCTTATGTAACGTGTAGTTTTTTGATTTTCAAAACGATTGATTTAACAAGTACCACCTTTTATCAACCTAATATAGAAAACACATCCGACTATCGTATCGCTAATGATAGTGGATTAGAAATACATATCAATAAACACTTAAATTTTAAGTCGTCATTTAATATGTTATACGACACAAAACAACCAGTAGGAATACCAGATTTGGTATACTCCTTTAGAAATGGGTTATCAATAAAATTTTAGAAATTATTTTTTAGTTGTATCCACAACTACAGCGCCATCTTTAGGCTGAATTGCAACTTCTGCCATTGCAGCATCAATTACTCTTCCAATCGAATCCGAAATACGTTTTGCATTTTCATGCATTTTAAATCTGTCTTCTGCTGCAGGTTTGCATTTAACAAATGCTAAAGTTAAAATTGTAACTGATAGAATGATATATGCCTTTTTCATGAATTTGATTTAAAATTTAATATTTCGAATGTAAAGATAATTTTTTGTTGAATAAAGAAATTATACTTTTTTATAAAATAAAAAGCCCACGTATCATAGACACGTGGACTTTTCCTAACTAACTAAACACAAATTCTTAGTGAGCTTCGTGACCAGCTTCAGTAGTTGCAGCAGCAGTCTCAGTAGTTGCAGCAGCAGCAGTTGTATCAGTTGCAGCTTCCATAGCACCAGCTAAGCTAGCTTCTAATGCAGCAGAAATTGAATCAGCAGTGTGTTTTGCTTGCTCTTCGATTTTAGCTTTTTCTTCAGCTGATTGTCCACAAGATACTACAGTTGTAGCCATGATAGCTACTGCGATAATTGAAAATAATTTTGTCATTTTTTTAATTTTTTAAGTTGTTTTGTTGTTATTTGAACATTTATACCGAAATTTTAAATTAGTAACCCAAAAAAATAATAAAATAATCAATTATTTTATAAATAATTGATTATCAG